>NZ_JBWKPS010000001.1:22030-862567 GCF_059418365.1 Acidovorax sp. GW821-FHT09A11 | reverse complement strand
GCAAAGCGCGCATTGACGTCGCGCTCCTTGCCACGGCGCACCCGGTCTACAGCGGTGCGCATGTTGTCGTAGATGCCGCGGCGGGGCACGCCACCCAGGACCACGAACGCATGGTTGTGGGCATCGAACAGCATCTCGTGCGTCTGCAGCGGATAGGCGCGCAGGTAGAACGCTCGGCTGTGGCTGAGCTTGAAGTGGGCTACCTGCAGCTTGGTGCGCACGCCGGCGAGAACAGCCCAGTCCTCGCTCCAGTCGAACTGGAAGGCCTCACCCGGACCGAAGGTCAGGGGAACGAAGGTGCCGCGGCCGGTGGTCTGCTGTGCAACCAGACGCTGCTCGTGCCAGAGGCGCGCAAAGGCCGCCACACGGTTGTAGGAGCCGCCATAACCGAGCGCCTGCAGATCCACGTACATCTGCTTGACGGTGCACCGCTGCTTGCGGGATCGGCCAGCTTCCGTCTTGAGCCAGCCGGCGAGCTTCAAGGCGAAGGGATCGAGCTTGGATGGACTGACTCGCTTGGCATAGTGCGGCTCGGCCTCGCCAGCGCGCAGGTACTTGCGGATGGTGTTGCGCGAGAGGCCCGTGCGGCGGGCGATCTCCCTGATGGACAGCTGCTCTCGCAGGGCCCAGCGCCTGATGACACTCAGTGTTGCCACGTCTATCACTCCTGGTCTCCTGCTGCTCAACAAAGCAGCAGGTTAGGGTTGGTACGTGGATCAGATTTGGATGGAAATCCTGGGGGTTAGTGGGTCACTTCTGCGTGGAAATCAACACTCTGTAGAAGGGGGTTCGCCATAGGGGAATCTGTACCCCGCCGGCTGCCCTCATCCATCGTTTTGTACCCCCGTGCCCCATCCAAGACACCGCCACACACTGGAAACCGCTAGTCTGTGGCGGTTTTCTTTGCCCCGAAGTGTCTTCGTAGGGTGCTGAGAATCGCACCGAAGTCGCACGCGAATCGCACCGATCAGGCGCTTCCCACAATGCGCAATTCGGCCTTGGGCTTCTGGTAGTCCTTGCGGATGAACTTTCCGCAGGTCCGGAACACCTCCACGTCTTCATGTCCCAACTGCTGGGCGGCGTACCAGGGGTTCTGGCCAGAGGTCGGCAGGGTGGAGGCAGAGGTGTGGCGAACTTGACAGGGGTTCCGGTAAGGTACCCCCGACCGCTTCAACGTCCTTCAGGCCGCCAGTCACCTCCGCTTCTGGCGTGCACTCTGTTGGGGAGCCTTTCCCAGTTTTCAGGCACCGATGGGCGGAGCACGTGGCACTGCCCCGCCTATGCCCACGCCATATTGAAGACAACAAAGGCAGCAGCCACCCAGATCAGCAGGGCGATGTGGGTCAGTTGCAGGCTCTGTTGCCGGATCCAATAGCCGAACCACAGCCCCCCGAGATGCATGGACAACAAGAACGCAGCGAAGGTGCTCAATGCCAGGTTCAGCCAGGGCCGGGCGGTGACCAGGTCGCCCACGGCGAGCAGTTGCCAGCAGCCCGCCCAGCACGCGGCTGCCGCCACGGTCTGCAGCGCCAGCACCCACAGCAGCGCGAATCGGTGAACGGCGGGCGAATCGATGGCCCGTGAAAGGAGTGGCGTGTCGATCGCGGGCTGCTGCTTCAGCGGCGCCATCGACATCGTTGCGCCGATGGCAGCTGTAGAGCCGCCAAGCGCGTGGCAGTTGTTGATGACGCTGATGGACAGCCAGATCGCCAGGCCCAAGGCATGGACCGCCAGGAACAGCTCCTGTGACATACCGGCCCCCATCACGAAATTCCTTGCTGACGGGTGATCCGGCGCGCCAGCAGTATGGCCACTGCGGGCGGCAGCGCGAAGGTGGCGAACAGCCACAGCGCGGCAGACTGTGCGCCCGCCGCGCCTCCTGGGCGGGTGAGCCCCGCTGCATTGGCCACAAGCCCTGCCATGGCCGCCCCGATCGCCATGCCATAGAGCTGCACCGTCGTGATGGCGGCCGACGCCGTGTCGGTTTCACCGGGCGGAGCGAGTGTCAGCAGGCGGGTGACCAGGTGCGGCCAGCCCATGCCCACGCCGGCGCCGACGCCTGCCAACGCCACACCGCAAAGCGCCATTCCTGCGCTCGCCGGCAGACCGGCGCCGGCAGGCACCAGCACCGCCAGGGCCAGCAGGGCGGCCGCGCACAGCATCGGTCCCGTGCGAAGCAGGCGCTCGGCGCGGGCTCCGGTGCATCCCGAAGACACCAGCGAGCTCACACTCCAGCCGGCTGCCATGGCGGCGGTGAGGTAGCCCGCGGCCAGTGGCGTCAGGCCCTGCAGCACCTGCAGAAAGTAGGGCACGAAGATCTCGGTGGTGGTGCCGATAAGCAGCAAGGCGATGCTCGCATAGACCGCTCCCAAAGGTGAGCGCAGCCGCGTGGCGCCCGAAGGCAGCAAGCGCACGGATGCCCGGCGATCCCATGCAATCGCCGCGGCGCCCAACGCCAGCCCCGCTGCGACACCCGCCCCCTGCACCATCAGTGCCGACGAGAGGCCGCCCACGGCGACCACCATCACCGATGCCATCAGCAACACGACCTGGGCCAAAGGGATGCCCGCCCGCGCAGGGACGGCCGCTGCCTGGGTGCGTGCAGGACGCAGCTTCAGGGCGGCCAGCAGCGCCTGTAGCAGCGCCACGGGTAACAGGGTCCAGAACGCCCATCGCCAATGTCCCGCCTGCGCGAACAGGCCGCCCACGGCCGGCCCGCACAGGGTGGCCACGCCCCACATGCCGGACACCAGGGCCACCGCGCGCGGCCACAGCGCAGGCGCGAAAACGATCCGTATCAGCGCATAGCTCAACGCGGCCAGTGTGCCGCCTCCCAGGCCCTGCACGCTGCGCCCGGCCAGCATCCACGGCATGGACGGCGCACCGGCGCAGATGGCCGAGCCGAGCGCGAACACCGCCAACGCCGCCATGCAGGCGTCGCGGGGCCCCGCCACACCGAGCAGCCGAACCGACAGCACGGCCCCCAGGATGGAGGCCACCACAAAGAGCGTGGTGCTCCAGGCGTACCAGTCCAGCCCTCCGATGTCCCGGACCACCGACGGCAATACAGTGGTCACGATGTGCACGTTGACCGCATGCAGCGCCACGCCACCGGTGAGGGCCAGGGCGAGCCAGCCATTCGTGCCGGTGAACAAGTCGCTCCAGGTGGCCGTTGAAACAGAAGGAGAAAGGGAAGGGGACACAGGAGAACTCATGGATTCACGGAGAAGGGAAAACGGGATGGCTTAAAATCCAAGTCATTCCTTGCATATTAGGTGGGTGCCATGCTTTATACAAGTAAAAACTTTGAAAATAAGGCAGATCTGCCGACGGCGGATCGCATCCTTTTTTTCATCAAGTCCAAGGGCGCCGCATCCACTGCCATGCTTGCGACGGCGATGGACCTGACGCCGGAGGCGGCCCGGCAGCAAGTCCAGAAACTGGTGGCGTCGGGATGGATCGAGGGGCGGCAGGAAGCGCTGCCTGGCGTGGGGCGCCCGCGCCAGAACTGGGTGCTGACCGAGGCCGGCAACGGCCGGTTCCCGGACACGCATGCGCAGCTGGCCGTACAGATGATCGGGTCGGTGCGCGCGTTGTTTGGCGAAGAAGGGATGGACCGGCTGATCGCGCAGCGCGAAGCCGAGGCGCGGGCCACGTATTTGCAGGTCTGCAAAGGCCGGACCCTGAAGGAGCGGCTTGAACAGCTCGCCACCGTTCGTACCGAAGAAGGCTACATGGCGCGTGTCGAACGTGACCGGAGCGGCTGGCTGTTGATCGAGGACCACTGCCCGATCTGCATCGCCGCGCGCACCTGCCAGGGTTTTTGCCGTTCGGAACTGCAGCTATTCCAGGAAGTCGCTGGTGCGGATGCCCGAGTCAGTCGTGAGCAACATCTGTTGGAGGGCGCGACGCGTTGCGTGTACCGCATCGTTGCCGTCAACCGCCAGTCCTGAGCGCTCTCAAGACACCTGCAAAGGTGAGATCGGCCTGCTGCAGGTGGAGTGTGGTCGTGAAAGCCCGGCAGTCCACGGGCTGCTTTTCCCGGTGGCTGCCATTCAGGGCTGACCCAAAAAAACACAGCCGAAGACTTGGCCTCGGCGGCTCGTCGGCAGGGGTGGATTTTTCAGTTTCGGCCTGGTGCATACCGCCTGCTCCTTGCTCCTTCCCAACGGCGGCATGCATTTCCTGTTTGCTGTTTGCCTACTTGGCCAGCGCCACCGTTGAGTGGCGCTGGCGGTATGACCTTGTCCGTTATCCCTTCCTTGTCCGGCGCAGGGCGTCGTAGACGCCTTTCTCGTAGGCGTACAACAGATCCATGACCCTTGCATCCGCGAAAGGGAAGGTCTGGGTCGCCAGCAGTCCGGCGATGCCGGTGTGCGGATCGATCCAGAAGAAACTGTTGGCCAGGCCGGCCCACGAGAGGCTGCCTGCGGGGCGGCCCGTAGGGGCTTCCTCTTCATTGATCTGGAATGCCAAGCTCCAGGTTTTTCGCAGGCCCGGGAAGAACTCCGCGTCAGCGGTCAGCGCGATGGCAGCCTTGAGCAGGCTCACTCGCGCGTTGCCGATCTGGTTGAGCATCAGGTGGCTGACCACCGTCTCCGGCTTCAGTACACGCTCGCCGTCTAGTTGGCCGAGGTTGAGCACCATGCGCATGAAGCGGGCATAGTCGCCTGCGGTGCTGTAGAGCGCGCCACCTCCCATGTGGAACTCGGGCTCCTGAGTGATCTCGAAAGGGAAGGGGGCAAAGGCGCCGTCTTCGCCGCGCAGGTGTACGCCGGCAAGGCGCTGGCGCATGTCGGGCGTGATATGGAAGCCCGTGCTGGTCATGCCCAGCGGCCCCCAGAGGTTCTGGTGCATGAACTCGCCCAGCGTGAGGCCGGTCACGGCCTCGACCATGCGGCCGGCCCAGTCGATGCCTATGCCGTACTCCCAACGCTCGCCCGGGTCGGCCACCAGAGGCAGTTCCAGCGCCTTCAAGCGGCAGTCGATGGTTCCGGGGATGCCGAGCGCCGCCTGCACTTTTTGCATGTCGGGGTTCCAGATCTCGTAGCTGCAGCCGGAATTGTGCGAAAGCAGATGCCGCAGCGTGATCGGGCGCTTCGGTGGGCGGGTGATCGGTTGCCCTTGCGCGTCAAAACCGGTCAACACCCCCAGCGCGCCAATGGCAGGCACCACACGGGAAGCTGGCGCATCGAGGTCCAGCAGGCCGCGCTCGACGCACTGAATGGCGGCTACCGAAGTAATCGCTTTGGTCATTGAAGCAATCCACAACACCGTGTCGGGGCCCATGGCCGCACCGCCTCCCAACTGGCGCTCACCGGCGCTTCCTTCGTACAGGATGCCGTCCCGATCGGCTACGAGAGCCAGTACGCCCGGTGCGTGACCTCGTTTCACGCCGTCGGCAAGAATTTCGTCGAGCGCATTTTTCATGTTCATGTTGTCTCCTGGGAATTTTTAGTCACTCGCTTCAACGCCGCAGCATTGCGGGCGTCAGCGAGGAAAGTCTAGGAAACGAAGTGCGCTGCGGCTGGCCGTATCACGCCAGGTCTCTGGCCGCCATGTGCCAGCGACGGCCTGCCTTGTCAGCGCAATGCATGCGCCCGGAAAGCCTGTGGCGTCATCTGGCGTTGCCGATGGAACTGGCGAGCGAAATGCGACGCATCGGTGAAGCCGCAGCGCCGGCCAATCTCGCCCACCCCCAGCCGGCGAAACCGCGGCTGAGCGAGCAGGCCCGCTGCGGCCTCCACGCGCAGGGTCATGAGCGTGGTCAGGTATCCCTGGCCTTGCGCGGCCATCGCCCGGTGCAGCGTGCGCAGCGACAAGCCGGCATCGGCTGCAACCTCTGCCGCTGTCAGCCCAGGCTGCATGAAACGGGCGCGCATGACCTGGAGGGACCGTTCGTAGGCCACCTGCATGGCGGGGCGCTGCGCACCATCGACATCGTCCAGCAGTGACAGCAGTCCTCCCAACTGGTCTTCGATCAACTCGTCCTGGGAGCAGGGTCGATCCACAAGGCCGCGAGGAACCAACGCCTCCTTGATGCCACGCAGCGCCAGCCCCCAGCCAGCGTCGCCCCGCAGCGGGCGTCCAATGAGCCGCGAAGGCTCGGGCAGCCACCGTTCAACCCAATCAATGGGCAGTTCGACCGACAGGTCGTCCAGGCCAGCGCCAAAGTCGAACTCGTAGGGTTCGCGAGAGTCGATGAGGATGGAATCCCCGGGCTGCAAAATGCTCGTGCGGCCCACGTGTACGGCGCGCCATGGAAGCTGGGGCTGCGATAGCAGGTAGTAGGCATTGCGCGGGCCGCGGGCTATCTCTGCGGCGGAGCGCAGGACCTTCTGCGGCGCACCTCGTGCTTGGTGCGGCAGGATGCAGTGAAGCGTGCAGCGCTCAATGCTGCCGAAGAAACCGTCTCGCTGCAGCGGCAAGGCGTCCATCTCCAGCACTTCGGCATGCAGCGCATCGCGCCAGCCCCGCAACCGCATGGATTCAGGCAGATTTTCCGACGACCAGGAGCTCAGGCTTCGCATCTCAGACCTCGGCGATTGATGGGCAAGCATAACGCGGCACCCACCGGCTTGGCCACCTGGCGCAAGTTGTGGGGCCCAGGAGTCGGCGTGGCCGACCGTCAAGCGACGGGCGGCTGGCAGCAGCGCCAGGGCGGCGCGAAAGGTGTTCCCGATGCCCACCAGGTCAAAGCCATGCAAGCCGTGACACCCCCCGGCGTGAACCAATTGGAAGCGCGGGCATCGAAGGTACTTTGCCGCCCTTGGCATGGCCTCTGTTCACGGCCCCGCAGCTTGCGTGCGGGCACTCCACCCATCAGAAATCAACCCTTTGCAATGACAACGAGACTTGATCACCCCTGGCTACCCCTTCGGGCTGCGACCACCTTCGCTGCAGCCCTGCTGCTGTCGGCGTGTGCCACGGTTGCACCACCTCCAAAAGCACCCATGCCAGAGCCTTTTCCGCCTGCCAGCCTGCCGGGCGCAGTGCAGTCCCATGTGTGGGATGTGACGTCCGCGGTGGACAGCCAGGGGCGGGCGGCCGCCTACTGGCGCCTGGACGGCCGCGCGCCCGTCCGGCTGCAGTTCGACAAGGGGCAGCTTCTGGTGCGCAACCTCTGCAATGCCGTGGGAGCCGCATACCAGCTCGACGGCCATCGCATCCAGCTGGCGCGTCCCACCAGCACGCTGCGCGCCTGCCCCGACAGCGCGCTGATGGCCCTGGAGCAGCAGGTGCTGGCCCAGCTGCCGGGTGCCCAGCGCCTGGATCTGCTGCCCGGCGGGGCATCACAGCCGCGCATGGTCCTGCACTTTGGCGACGGCAGCCGCTGGGAGCTGGCGGGCACGCCCACGCCGCAGACACTGTACGGCAGCGCAGGCGAACGACTGTTCCTGGAGGTCGCGCCCCAGCGGGCGGCCTGCAGCCACGGCGTGATGAAGGGCGCTCAATGCCTGCGCGTGCGCGAGATCCGCTATTCCGCTGACGGCGTGAAGCAGTCGGAAGGCCCATGGAGCCTGTTTTACGACGAGATCCAGGGCTTTGCCCACGAGAGCGGCACCCGCACGGTGCTGCGCGTGAACCGGTTCAAGCGCCAGAACGTGCCGGCCGATGCATCGGCCTACGCCTACGTGCTGGACATGGTGGTGGAGACGGAGACCGTGCGCTGAGGCAGGTTCTCGACTGACTTCAGGCGTGCCCCAGTTTTCGCCGGGCGTTTTTCGGCCCCATGCTCCGGAGGTCGTCAATGCGCGCCAGCTGCGCGGCCCGAGGACGCGCCTTGCCCGACTCCCACCGGCTCACGGACAACTGCGAGGCACCGAGCAACTGCGCCATCTGCGCCTGGGTGATGCCCAATGCGGCGCGCATCTGCCGGACGACCTCGGGGTGGAACTCCGCCTTCGACCCCTGTGCGATGGCCTTCTTGGCAACAGGCGGGGTTTCTTCCGCCACCGGGGGCTGACGCTTCGCAGCCTTGAGCTGCGAAGCGAGCGACTTGACTTCGCGTTTCAGGGCAGCGATCTCCGAGCGGTGGTTCGTGATCGCCTTGCGCATGCTCTGCAACTCAGGCTTGAGCTCCTTGCGCGCCATGCGCACGACTTCGGCCCGGAATGCGTTCGAGAAGGAATTCATGGGCGGATGGTACGTGATCTGCACGCACCCCGCAGGGCGCGACACTGACGACATGACCGGCTTGCACCGGCGGCCCGGGACGCATCTGGCAGCGACCGTGTCACGCAAACCTTCGCCCCACCACCACGGTCGCCACCACCGCCAGCGCAAACCCCAGCGTGGTGGCATCCACCGGTTCGCCGAGCAGCGGTATGGATGCCGCAATGGCAAAGAACGGCTGCAAGAGCTGTACCTGGCCCACGCGCAGCGCACCCCCCAGCGCCAAGCCACGGTACCAGGCAAAGAACCCGGCCCACATGGAAAACACTCCCACATAGACGAATCCCGCCCACGCAGTCGCCGACACGGATTGCGCGGGCCACAACAGGAAAGTGGCGGGCAACGTCACCGGCAGGGCCATCACGCACACCCAGCAGATCACCCGCTCGGCACCCAGTGCAGGAGTCACCTGCGCCCCGTAGACATATCCCACGGAGGCGGCAATGACGCCCCCGACCAGGAGCAGATCCGCGACCTCGAAGCCCAACCCATGGCCGCCAGCACTGTGCGCCCGCAGCGCCGAGAACGCCACCACCAGCGCGCTGCCCAGCAAGGCACAAACCCAGAACCCCGGGCGCGCGCGCTGGCGCAGCACCAAGGCGGCACACACCGAGGTGACCAGGGGCAGCAGGGCCGTGATCACTGCCGCATGGCCAGCCGTCACGGTGCGCAGGGCATAGGCCAGCAGCAAGGGATATCCCAGCAGGTTCCCCAGCACCGCCATCCCGAGCGGCTTCCACTGAACCCGGGTGGGCAAGGGCGGCCTGGTGAGCGCGAGAAACAGGACGGACAGCATGCCCGCAAGCGCGGCGCGCCCCAGCGTGACGAACCAGGGGGACAGCTGCGGCGCATCGGCCGTGCCGGTGGCCAGGCGCGTGGCGGGCAGCGTGATGCCAAAAAACGCCACGCCCAGCACCCCCAGCCAAAGACCTGCGGTCTCGCGCCGGATGGACTGGAATGCGGAAAGCTTCATCGGAAGGGGCACAGGATGGAAGGAGTCCGGTCGTCTCGACACACAACACAAGGAAGCGCAAGGGTTGCGCGCACTGCGCGCAAAACTCCTGGCGTCTGAAGAGACAGGACCGCGCCGGCCCCGGGCCAGCGCGACGGACGCAGGCCTACTTGCCCGCCTTTTCAGCCTTGCGCTGGGCCGCCCTGGGATCCACCACCGCCTTGAACCTGGCGCCGGGCACGAACTTGGGCACCGTGCTGGCAGGGATCTTCAGCGCCGCGCCGGTCGATGGGTTCTTGCCCGTGCGCGCAGCGCGCTTGGCGGACTTGAAGGTGCCAAAGCCCACCAGTTGAACGGCGTCGCCCCTCTTGACGGCAGTCTGGACGGCTTCGATCAGGGTTTCCAGCACCGCATTGGCAGCGGTCTTGGACAGGTTGTTCCTGGAGGCCAGGATGTCAACGAGTTCGGCGCGGTTCATGGTGGTGGCTCTCGATGCAAAGAGATGGGGAAAGTGGAGTTATAGCGCAGACACCCGGAGCGCCGTCGCTCGGTGCGGGGAGGCACCTTTGGCAAGCACTCCACCCCGGTCCTCTCGGCCAGCGCTTGACCGCTGATCGGTTGGTTGACCGTCTTCCCCTCCCAGCCCTCTTGAGCGGGATCCGCGCAGATTTGCGGCTGCCTGCACACCCGCTTCCCTCCAGGCAAAAAGAAAAGGCGCCCACAGAGAGCCCACAGGGAGCCCGGTCTGCCTGGCCAGTGCGGGTCTGCTCGACACCGGCGGTGGTTGGCCAAGCCTCCGGGCGTGTCCTGCGCGGTGGCCACGGCCGCCCTTGTGCGTGAGGGGGCTGGCAATTGCCGGCGCCCTGCTGCTGGCCTGTGAAACCCTGCCGGCGCTTGTCGGGGTTGCGCTGGCAGCTATCGAATCAGGAGCCCACAGCGCGGAGGCGCACGCCTGCGAGCAGCATCAGCGCGCTGAGCAGCAGCACGCCCCATTGCGACAGCGTGGGCACGGCCTGTGCGTTGCCCGGCCCGCCGGGGGCCGCCGCGCTGGGCGTGGCGGCGGCGGGCGGCGCCGAGGGGGCCGAGTCGATGCCGCCCAGGGCGGAAGCGACAACGGTGAAGGTGTAGGGCGTGCCGTTGGTCAGCCCCGTCACGGTGCAGCTGGTCGCGGGGTAGTTGGCGGTGCAGGTGCGGCCGCCGGGCTGGGCGGTGACGGTGTAGTGGGCGGGCGTGGTTCCGGTGCCTGCGGGGGGTTGCCAGCGCACGGTGACCTGGGCGTTGCCGGGCTGGGCGGTGACGTTGGCGGGGGGCAGGGGGGCGGTGTGGGTGTACAGCTCGCCGGTGTTCGTGACGGCGTTGCCAGTGGTTTCGCCGCCCAGCACCAGCACCTGGCCGCCAGCAAGCAGGGTCGCGGTGTGGCCCCGGCGGGCGGTGACCAAGTCGGGCTGCCGGGTGGCTTGACCCGGGCCGGAGGCAAAGGAGACTGTCGAGGCGATGACGCTGGCGCCACCCGCGCTGTCGCCCCCTGCCACCAGCACGTTGCCAGGGACACCAGGCAGCAGGGTGGCGCTGTTGCCGCCGAACTCGAAAGCGGGGAGATTCGGGCCCGCCGCCCAGGTGCTGTCGGCGGGGTTGAACACCAGGGTGGTCGTGACGTGGCTATTGCCACCTGCCACCAGCACCCGGCCATCGGGCAACAGCGTGGCGGTGTGCCGCGCACGGTAGAAGGTGTTCAGGGCGGGCACGGGCACCTCCGTCCATGCGCCCGTGGCGGGGTCGCGCAGGTAGGCGCTTTGGGCGGCGATGTTGCCGTTGTCGTAGCCGCCCACCACCAGCACGCGGCCATCGGGCAGCAGCGTGGCGGTGTGCTCGCGCCTGCGGGCGGGCAGGTCGATGCCGCTGGACCAGGTACCGGTGACGGGGTCGAAGATTTCCACGGAGGACAGCGCCTCCTGCCCCGCGATGCCCCGGCCGCCCACCACGAGCACGGTGCCATTGGGCAGCAGCGTGGCGGTGTGGTGGGAGCGGCGCAGCGTCAGCTGGCCCGTGCTGGCGGCGAAGGTGTTGGTCAGGGGGCTGTAGAGGAGGCTGTTGGCGTTGGCGCTGTTCACCGGGCCGGCCTCCCGCCCGCCGACCAGCAGCACATTGCCGCCGGGCAGCGGGGTGGCGGTGTGGCCGAAACGGGGGCTGGGCAGGTCGGGGCCGCTGCTCCAGGTGTTGGCCGCGGGGTTGTACAGGCGGGTGGTGGCGAGGGCGATGGGGTTGTTTCCGCCATCCACGTTGCCGGTGTCGCCGCCCGCCACCAGCACGGTGGAATCGGCCAGCTGGGTTGCGGTGTGCAGCGTGCGGGCCTCGTCCATGGGCGCGATGGGGGTCCAGCCCGCATGGGCGGCGGCCATGCCCAGGCACAGCGCGCTGGCATGCAGCAGGCGCCGCAGGGCTCTGCGGTGGTGGTGGGTGGGTGAGTGCATGGGGGTGAGATCCTCTTTTTTGTGGTTAAAAGTGGCTCCAGCGCTTTTCTGGAAAGGCGCTGGCAGCTATCGAATCAGGAGTGGATGGCACGGCGGCAAACGACTGCCAGCAGTACCAGCGCGCTCAGCAGCAGCACGCCCCACTGCGACAGCGTGGGCACGGGTTGCACACCACCGGGGCCTGGAGGCATCGCGCGGGGCGTGGCGATGACCAGCGGGAACGAGTTGGCGGACACGCTGCCATTGGCTCCGGTGGCCGTCACCCAGAGGGTGTAGGCCGTGCCATTGGTCAGGCCCGGCACGGTGCAGCGGGTGGTGGGCGCTGGCACGGTGCAGCTGGCGCCGCCTTGGCTGGCCGTGACGGTGTAGCTCACGGGCGGCGTGCCGCCCACGGGTGCCAGCCAGTTCAGTGTGATCTGGCCGTTGCCGGGCTGGGCCGTCACGCCCGTGGGGGCGCCAGGGGCGGGATTGGCGCTGGGTGTCGCGAAGGCCAATGAAGGAGGGGAGATGGACCCGTCCGCTGCGGCCGCCCTCACGAGGAAGCGGTAGCTGGTGCCGTTGCTCAGGCCGCTCACGATGCAATTGGTGGCGGGGTGCGGCGCGGTGCAGGTGCCGCTGACGGCGCTCAGGTTCAGGGCGGTGACGGTGTAGCTCACCGGCGTGGCGCTCACCGCGCCGCCCGCGGGTGCTTGCCAGCGCACGGCCACTTCGCCATCGCCGGGCGTGGCGGCGGCCTGGGTGGGCACGCCCGGCGGCAGCGGCGGTGCCTCGCAGTCGCTGGCGACGGCGACGGGGTTGGCGGTGCCTATGCGCAGGCCCAGATTGAGCTGCCGGAAGCTCCGACCGCCCGATATGCCCTCGCTGAAAGTATTGATGCTCCCACTGAACTCGGCATTCCAGCTCGGGGCGGTGGCGAGCACCAAGCCATCGACGGTGTAGGGGTTGTTGTTGCTGGCCAGGCTGGTGATGTTCAAGCCGTTGGGCAGCAGCGCTCCGCTGGCATCCGTGGCGGTAAAGGGGCCCGAGAACTGCGCCCCGTTGAAGCTGGCCTGCGTGTAGACCACGTTGGCGGCATTGTTCATGCGCCAGATGACGCACCTGAGGTCGGCGGGCCGCCATGTCTGGCTTTGGGCGGTATTGCCCCCGTTGTCGTAGACCATTGTGACGGCGTAGCGCTCGCCATCGCGGATTTCGGCGAAGGTGGACTGGTCGATGGTGCCGGTGCTGGTGATGGCGAACGGCGCGGCCTGCGCCGCGCAGGCCGCGGCAGTGGCCAGCACGGCTGCGAGCCAGTGGCGCAGGGGGTGGTGCATGGTGTATGTCATGGGTTGTGGTTAAAAAGTGCCACCGGCGCTTATTTGTCAAGCGTTGGAAGCTATCGAATCAGGAGTGATTCCAATCGCGCCCGCTGGTCCTTGGCGGCGATGGAGCGTTCGTCCTCGTCGCCGAGGTAGGTGACGGGGGCGTCGGGTGCGCGCCACCAGGGCTGGCTGTGGCCGGGCATGGAAAGAAGAATTCCTCTGGATGTGCTGTCGTTGGGAACAGGACGTGAAATAGAGTGCTCAAGGGCGCCCCTTGCGGCGCGCGCGCATCACTTCCACGTTGGCGCGCTGCTCGGGCGTGAAGCCTGGCGCGGGCTGGGCGCCGGGCGCCTTCTCCACGGCCAGCGCCATGCCCGCGTGCAGGGCGGCCAGCGTGGCGGTGGCGTATTCGCGGCTGGTCAGGCCCTGGCGCGCCAGCGCGGCGCGCACCTGGGGGTGGGCGTCGAGCTTGCGGGCGAGGTCCTCGACCGACTCGGCGTCGGCGTCGTCGTCGTCCTCATCGCCGCTGCTCCCGGGCGCCTGCGGCAGCTTGCGCAGCTCGGCCGCCGCCGCTTCCATGCGGTCCAGCAGCGCGGGCGTGAGGCGAAAGTGCGCCGGGTCGGCGGCGCCCGCCGCCCAGGCGCTGGCGGTGGTGGCGACCAGCGCCAGCGCGGCGAGGGTGTGGGTGATGGCAAGGGGCATGGCAGTGTTCACGAGGACAAGGTTTTGGTTTGAAGTAAAAATGGCCGGAAGCGCTTGCTGTACAAGCGCTGGCAGCTATCAAATTCGATGAGGATTTACGCAAGAACGGGTTCCGGAAAGACGTTTGCACCATGGCAAGGCCGCTGTGGCATCCTTGTTTGCGCACGTCCTGTCGATGTATCCAGGCAGCCGGGCCGGCCCGCCGTGGGGATGCGCGCAAGGCTAGGGGCGCACCGCCCGTGCGGCCCCACCCCGGCGGGGTAGTCGTGCGGCGGCGCGGCGCGCTACATTCGCGCTTTCGTGAAAAAAACCATGCCCACGCCCCGCCGCGCCACCCAAGCCGCCGCCCATCTGCGGCAACTGGCCTGCCTGGATGCCACCGGGCCGCACGCCATCGCGCCCGTGCTGGGCGAGCTGCACCACCTGATCGGGTTCGACGCGGGCTGCCTCATCCACCCCGGCGCGGGCGGCGAGATGGAGGTGTTCGTGGAGAGCCCCGTGTTGCAGGCCGCGATGCCCGACTATTTCGACCCGCGCATCCTGGCGAGCGAGGCGCGGGTGATGCACCGGGGTGCGCGCTTGTTTCAGGAGGCGCTGCGCGTGGAACGCGGCGCGCTGATGCTGCCGCAGATGGCCAAGGTGCCCCTGTCCGAGCTGGTGCGCAGCGACTTCTTCAACGCGGTGCTGCGCCCCGGCGACGTGGGCGATGGCCTGAAGCTGCCGCTGCACACGCGCGCGGGCCAGGGTGTCGGCATGTTGTGGCTGTACCGCCGCGAGGCGGACCGGCGCTTCACGCCCGAGGACGCCGCCGCGCTGGGCCGCCTCGAACCCGTGCTGGCGCGCGCGCTGCAGTCGCTGGATCCGGGCGAGGCCGGCGGCGACAGCGAGGTCTGCGGCCAGGGCCTGCTCGTCGTGTCGCCCGATGGGCGGCTGCAATGGATGTCGCCCGAGGCGCAGGCGCTGCTGGCGCTGGCCCTGGGCACGCGCTGGCGCGCGGGCGGCGGCAGTGATCTGCCGGACGTGGTGCGCCTGCTGGTGCAGCGCCTGTTCTGGCCCGCCACGGACGGCGAGGCGCCGCTGCCCGACGTGGCGGTGCGCAATGCCCACGGCGCGTTCTCGCTGCGCGCCACGCGCCTGGCGGGCGTGGCGGGGGCGGGCGAGGCGGCCGCCATCCACATCACCCGCCGGGTGCCGCGCGGCACCCGGCTGCTCGCCCACCTGCGCGCGCAGGACCTGCCCCGGCGCCAGGCCGAGCTGGCCTACTGGCTCGTGCGCGGTGCGCAGGAGTCGCAGATCGCCGAGCGCATGGGCGTGAGCATCAACACCGTGGCCTACCACCGCCGCCAGCTCTACGACGCTTTGGGCGTGCAGGGCCGCCAGGGGCTGGCCGAGCGGCTGCTGCCACCCCCATCGACAACTACCCCCCTGGGGTAGGCCGCGCGGCGCGCGGGGCCGATAGATTCGGCCCTCCATGCCCACGCACCACCAGGCGACGAACGCCATTGCGCACCTGCGCCACCTCGCCCGCCTGGATGCGAGCGGTCCGGAGCTGATCGCGCCCGTGCTCGCCTCGCTGCACGCGCTCATCGGCTTCGACTCCAGCGGCTACTTCTACCCCGGTGCGGGCGGCGAGCTGGACGTGCACATGGAACACCCCGCCGTGCAGGCCGCCGTGCCCGACCACTTCGACCCGCGCATCCTGGCGAGCGAGGCGCGGGTCTTCCACAACGTGCTGCAGCACGGCGACGACATCGCCCGCCACCCGCGCGGCCCGCAGTCGCTGGCGCAGATGCTGCGCGTGCCCGCCGCCGAGCTGCTGCGCAGCGACTACTACAACGTGGTGATGCGCCCCGCCGGCGTGGCCGACTGGCTCAGCCTGCCACTGCGCGCGCCGCAAGGCCAGGGCATGGGCCAGGGTGTGGGCATGCTGTTCCTGTTCCGCCCTCCCGGGGCGCGGCCCTTTGCCGACGAAGACCTCGCCATGCTGGCGCGGCTGCAGGCGTGGCTGGCGCGCACGCTGTGGCCCGGCGGCGTGAACGCGGGCGGCGAGGTGCTGCGCGAGGGCGTGCTCGTCGCCACGCCCCTGGGCCAGCCACTGTGGGCCTCGCCCGAGGCCGAGGCGCTCATGGCCCAGGCGCTGGGCTGGCGCTGGCGCGGCGCGGGCCGCGCGCCGCTGCCGCATGCGCTGCAGCTGCTCATCCAGCGCCTGCGCCTGCCCGGTGCGCCCGCGCCGGAAATGGCGCTGCGCAACGCCCACGGCGCGTTCCACCTGCGCGCCGCGCCCCTGGCCGCGGCCACCGGCCCCGGCGAGGCCGTGGCCCTGCACATCACCCAGCGCGTGGCCCCCGCGGCCCGCCTGCTGGAGGCGCTCGGCCGCACCGGCCTGCCTCCGCGCCAGCGCGAACTGGCCTACTGGCTTGCGCGCGGCCTGCCCGAATCGCGCATCGCCGGGTGCATGGGCATCAGCGCGAACACGGTGGTCTACCACCGGCGGCAGCTCTATGCGGCGCTGGGCGTGGCGAGCCGGGCGGAGCTGCTCGAGTGCCTGGCGGTGGGCGATATTGTCTGAGGTGTTTTGGCACGCTGGCGCTTGTGCATCAAGCGCCATAAGCTATCAAATTAGGAGCATCCTGGCCATGCGGCAGTCAGTCAGTCAGTCAGCCAGCCAGGCCAGCAACAGCAGGCCGGCGGCCAGAGCCGGCAGCAGGGCTCAGCGGTCCGTCGGGGCGTGAACCCGGTCCACCAGGCTCAGGACGACCCCAAGGCGCCGCACAACAAGCCATGACCTGGGAGGGCAGGGCGTGCGGAGGTCATGCCCATTTCCAAATCCTGCGCAGCACGAGGGCAATGGCGAACAGGCCCACGAGCAGGGGCGTCGTGGCTCCGGCAAAAAGCCAGCAGGGGAGGGCGTGGCTGAGCGCGGCGGTTTTCATGTTTTCGCTCCAGGGAAATACGAATACTGTGTAAATATACAGCATTTGACTGGGCATGTACCGCAGCGGCGCGAAGGGAAGGCCTGGCGGGAGCGGGTTTGGTGGGGCGCGCAATCAGCGAGAGCAAGCGGGGCCTGTCCGCAGGGCGGGACCGCTTGCAGCGGACGGTGGATGCCTTGCCTCTGGAAGGCCGACCACGCTGTCCGCAGGGGTATGGGGGAAACCATTGTTCGCCCTGTCCGCGCATGATGGGGACAAACCTTGGTTGCGACCGGAGCTGGGCAGTTCGCCGTAAGTACCGCAGCGCCCAGAATGGAAGGTGCGGTATGTCCATCACCATCACCGTCGCGCCGACGGTCGCCCGCGAGGCCTTTGAGCGAATAGAGGCCCTGGCCCAGGGGTTGCCAGAAACCGATCCCAACTTCGAAGGCCTGTCCATCCGCGTGGAGCGGCACGACTTCACCGGTGTGCGCGACTCGCACGACGAGTTGCGGGCTGCGCACCTGCTGCATCTGGTCGAGGATGCGATTGAATCCGAGACAAGCCATTTTGGCGAGCTGCAGCCTTCCCCCCAGTGGGAACGCCAGTCACCTTCATCCCTGTTCTAAGGAAACCGCGAGGATGCTGCGCGGCTTGCGGGGGGGCGGGTACCCCCAAAGAGACACGCGGCGGGCCGCGCTGAAACCTTGCATGGAGGCCCGGCCGGGGCGCCGCGCCACCACGGGCCCGGCGCCAAAAAGCAGAGGCCATGCGTCCCCGGGGCGCCGCGCCCCACCCCTGGGGGTGGGTTGCTGTGGGGGGCCGGTGTGCTAGCTTTGCCTCCACGCATTGCCTGGATGCGCTGTGGCACATAACTCAACTACTCCATGCCTTTTTCCCGTATTCAGCGGCGCGCCCTGGCGCGCCTGCAACAGCTGGCCTGTCTGGACGTCAACGGTCCGCAGCTCATCGAACCCCTGCTGCATGAGCTGCACCACCTGATCGCCTTCGACACGAGCGGCTACTTCCACCCTGGCAGCGACGGCGCGCTGGATGTGTACATCGAGCCATCGCTGGCGCGTGACTTGATGCACCTGTACTTCGAGCCGCAGGTGAGGGCGAGCGAGCACAAGGTGATCCGCCGCAGCGCCCACGATTTCGCCGCCGCCGTGCGCGACGACCATGGGCCGCAGGTGATGGAGCAGCTGATCACCGTGCCGATGGGCGAGCTGCTGCGCAGCGACTTCTACAACCTGGCGCTGCGCCCTGCGGAACTGCTGGACTGCCTGAGCCTGGTGCTGCGCACGCCACAGGGGGCGGGCGTGGGCGCGCTCAAGCTGTATCGCAGGCCGCAGGCGCCGCGCTTCGGGGCCGAAGACGCAGCCCTGCTGGCCCGGCTGGAGCCGTGGCTGGCGCGCATCCTGCAGCCCGGCGAAGTGGATGCGCACGACAGCGTGGTGCATGAAAGCGCCATGCTGGTGGCCTCGCCGCAAGGGCAGCTGCTGTGGACATCGCCCCAGGCCGACCGGCTGATGGCGCTGGCGTTCGGGCCGCGCTGGTACCGGCGTGCCGAACTGCCGCCCGCGCTCCAGGCGCTGCTGCAGCGCCTGGAACATGCCCGCCAGGGGGGCAGCGTCCG
Source organism: Acidovorax sp. GW821-FHT09A11 (assembly GCF_059418365.1). Lineage (NCBI taxonomy): Bacteria > Pseudomonadati > Pseudomonadota > Betaproteobacteria > Burkholderiales > Comamonadaceae > Acidovorax > Acidovorax sp. GW821-FHT09A11. The sequence goes on along the minus strand of NZ_JBWKPS010000001.1, from coordinate 844,415 downwards.
CGCGCCGCCGCAGCTGGACCTGCGCAACGCCAGCGGCGCGTTTTCGCTGCGCGCGACACTGATGGCCGCCGCGGCCGGCGAAGGCCGGGCGGCGGGCATCCACATCACCCAGCGGGTCTCGCGCGTGGCGCAGCTGCTGCCCGCGTTGCGCGCGCTGGGCCTGCCGCAGCGCCAGCACGAGCTTGCGTACTGGCTCGCGCGCGGCCTGCCCGAGGCGCAGATCGCCACGCGGATGGGCATCAGCGAGAACACCACCACCTACCACCGCCGCCAGATCTACACACGGCTGGGCGTGCAAAGCCGGCTGGAGCTGCAGGACTACCTCTTCGCACCGGCATGAGGGAGGGCACGGCCAGCCGCGCGCACGCGCCCACGCACGCACCACGGACCCGGTGGGCTGGCGCCGGAGTGGAGATGGCCTTGACGGCGGCGCGGCGCACGGCCGCTACCCTGGATGGCCGTCGGCCCGTGGGCGGGACAGCACCGGCCAGTAGCGCACGGCGTACAGCGCAAAGCCTGCCGACCAGAGGGCGGCGGACAGCAGGCTGGCGTGCACCGTCTGCGCGGGGCTGGCGAGCGGCACCGCCACACGCACGGCGGCGGCCAGCAGCACCAGCAGGTAGCAGGCGGTGTCGCAGCGGTCCGCGCGCAGGGGCCGCCCCGTGTGGCCGCGCGCGGTGCGCGTCATCATTCCGATGATGAGACCGCCCACCGCGCCCACCGTCAGGGCGTGGGTGGCCAGGGAGGAGGCCGCCAGGCCCAGGTCGCCCAGGCAGCGAAGCAGCAGGTGCACGGGAATCCAGAGATAGGCCATGTGCAGCACCCAGACCAGCGGCACGCGCAGCGCCGTCCAGGGCTGCCACAGCGCCCAGCGCCAGGTGTGAGCCAGACAGGCGAATGCCGCGATGGTGGCCAGTGGCCATCCGCTCAGGCCCGTGGCGTCCGCGGCGAGCAGGGCCAGCACCGATCCCAGCGCGGCCTTTTCCACGGCAGGCCGCCGGGTTGCTTGCGCACCCGCCACGCCGTTGTTGGTGAACATGGGGATCACGCGCCCGCCCATGACGGCCAGGATGAAAAGAACCACGTCCAGCGCGATCCGGATGCCGAGCCCTGCGGGGACGGGAAAGACGCCCAGCTGCGACAGATGGAAAAGCAGCATGGCGGCGCCCAGCAGCAGGAGCAGCGCCACAAAGAAATAGTTGCGCTGGTTCCGCGCCTTCCAGAACGCAATGCCCAGGCTGGCCGCCGCGGCCAGCGGAAACGCCACGTTCACCACGGCGGCCGTGGCTGCGAAGGGTGTGAGCACCAGAATCCGTCCCGCCACCCACAGGGCGGCCAGCGCACCCAGGCGCCATCCCGTCGGGGTGGGAAGGTTGGTCCAGTTGCGGCCGGCGGTGAAGAGAAAGCCCACGATGACCGCCAGCGCGAAGCCGAACAGCATCTCGTGGGCATGCCAGAGCGGGCCCGCCAGATAGGGGCGGCCCAGCGCGCCGGAGAACTGCAGCGCCCACAAGGGAACGGACAGCGCTGCGAACACGCTTGCCAGCAGGTAGAACGGCCGGAAACCGAGCGCGAACAGGGCCAACCGCCGGGACGGGGCGGGGCGCGGTTCTTCCATGCCGATAGGGAGTGCCATGGCGGTAGGGCCCCGGCCCGGGCTACGCACCGCCGCAGGCGCCGCAGCATTGCCCGCTGCCGTGGCCCGGGGCGCGTTGTTTCTGGATGCGCACGCGCCATTGCGCGGGCCCGTTCTCCAGGTAGCTCCAGGTGAACTGGCCCGGCAGTTCTTCCTGGAACTGGTAGTACAGCGGCCGGGGATCGTGGTCGTTGACCAGGTCCATGGCCTGCCCGGCAGCCAGCTTGCCAAAGGCGAGAAAAATGGACGGATGGCGCTCGCGGGGGGCGATTGCGCGCACGTCGATGGTGGCTGCGGTGGTTGCTTGGTCTTGCATGGTGCTTAAAGATTCATGTTTTATGAATCTATTATGGCGCGTCCCGCCGGAACGTCAATTGATGAGTGTCAATGAATGGATGCCGTGAGGGATGCCGTGATGAATGCCGTCGCCATGCCGAGCCCGGGCAGGCACGGCGCGGTCAAGGGCGGGGCCTGCCTGTGCCTGTGCCTGCGCCCGCCGCAAGCCCGGCCGGCTTCGGCGCCGGGGGCCGTCGCTTGTTCAGGAAAGGGAGGAGGCCGCGGTCAGCTCGCCCAGGTCGCGTTCAAGCAGTGCGGGGTCGCCCAGCTGCAGCTCGATCAGGCGGCGCAGGTGGGTCACGCTGTCCAGGTCGATCCCGCGGCACAGCAGACCGGTGTGCAGCCCCTCCACGTGCGCGACCTCGGTGGACATGGCGATGTGGTTGCCGGTTTCGGCCAAGGGAATGGTGAGCTGGCACAGCATGCCGGTCTGCAGGTTCGCCTGCGCCGGTGCCACCAGCAGCGCGCCCTTGAGCGAAAGGTCCTGCACGTGGACGCTGAAGGCGTCGGTGGACGTGGTCAGCAAGGCCGGCGCGTCAAAGCCGACGCGGACAAAGTGGCGGCGTTCGTGGGGCATCGCTGTCTCCTGGACCGAAGCGGGTGGTGGCACATGCTACTCCAAGCCCGGCGGCTGCACGCATTTGCCGGGCACGCCGGGCCGCCGGATGAACCTGCTTCAGGCGGCGTGGGGCGGCGGCGGGCAGCCTGGTTCTGTCGCCATTTGCTTACATCTTTTGCGCGGATTCGGGTTTAGGGTAGGGCGGGCTTTGTTACAAATCAGGGTCCGCGCACCGCAGCCGCACATCGTGTGCTGTTCCGGGCGGTACAAGCAAGGAGTTCCCGATGAAAACCACAACCATGACCACGATGTCCACGATCCGTCTCCTCCTGTCTGGCGCGGCGGCCGCGCTGCTGCTCGCCGCGGCGGGCGGCGCGCATGCGCAGACCTACATCAATGCCACGGTGGGCGGCGAGCTGGCCCCCGGCGTGTACGGCCGAATCAACATCGGCAATGCGCCACCGCCGCCGCTGCTGTATGCCGAGCCGGTCATCATCCACCGCCCCGCGGTCGTGGTGCCGCGCTCGCCGATCTACCTCTACGTGCCGCCCGGCCATGCCAAGAACTGGGGCAAGCACTGTGCGCGCTACAACGCGTGCAGCCAGCCGGTGTACTTCGTGCAGGAGCCGCCACCACGCCGTGGCCCTCCGCACCGGGGCCCTGGCCGCGATGACCGCCGGTGGGATGACGACCATCGTCACGGCGGCAAGCAGGACCGCGACCATGACCGGGGCCGCGGCAACAATGGCAAGGGCCATGGACATGGCCACCGCGACTGACTGACTGACGGACCGCGCGGCGCACCTCCCTGCAAGGCCGCGCCGCGCTGCACCGCGTTTGCGCCATCGCAGACGCGGTGCCGGCACCAGCGGTTAAGCTCGGGCCTCTATGGCCCAAGTCACTTTTTCTCCCCCCTTCACCGCCCCCCAGGATGTCGCCAGCCAGCTGCGGCAGAACGGCTTTGCCGTCCTGTCGCCGGCGGACGTGGCCCGCTGGACGGGCTGCGCCCTGCCGGACTTGCTGGGCCTGAACGGCGACTGGGCGGGGCTGCCCCCCGATGATTTCCTCAAGGACGGCGGGCGCTACCGCCGCCGCCGCCATGCCTGCTTTGTGGTGCAGGACGGGCAGGTGCGGCAGGTGCCGCACCGCGCGCACTGGCAGCCTGTGGAGTACAACGCGCTGCATGGCGGCATGGAGCGCTGGTTTGCCCCCATGGAGCCCGCCACCGTCGCCCGGCCGGTGTGGCAGCAGCTGCTGGCAGCGCTGGCCGGGGTGTCCGATGCCGTGTTTGCGCGCTCCGAGGCGCCTGCATCCTGGTTCGTCGAGGCCCACCAGTTCCGCATCGACACCACCGACGGCATTGGCCGGCCCACCCCCGAGGGCGCCCACCGCGACGGCGTCGACCTGGTGGCCGTGTTCCTCGTGGGGCGCGAGGGCATCAAGGGCGGCGAGACGCGGGTGTTCGAGGCGGTGGGCCCCAGCGGCCAGCGCTTCACGCTGACCGAGCCGTGGTCCCTGCTGCTGCTGGACGACGCGCGCATGATCCATGAATCCACACCCATCCAGCCCCTGGCCGAGGGGGGGTATCGCGACACCCTCGTGGTCACCTGCCGCCGGGGTGGTTTCCAGGGGGCGGATGTGGTCGGGCAGGCCCCTGCGGGCCGCTGAACGCTGGCAAGGGAGTGCGTCCGATTTGATGCGAATCAAGATGCGCGGTATGGTGGGCGTTCAAACTGATGTCCATGGCCGGGCCACAAGCCAGGTCCCACACTCAACTCAAGGAGAAGCACCATGTTCAAGCACATTCTGGTTCCAGTCGACGGTTCCAACACCTCGATGCTCGCGGTCTCCAAGGCCGCGGCCCTGGCCAAGACCTTTGGCAGCGCCGTGACGGCGGTCTACGTGGTCGATCCCTATCCCTTCACGGGCGTGGGGGCTGATTTCGCCTACGGCCAGGCCCAGTACATCAACGCGGCCACCGCCGAGGCCAACAGCGCCCTGGATGCCACCAAGAAGGCCATGGCCGAGGCTGGCGTGCCGGTGACCACCGTGGTGGGCGAAGGCCACGCAGTGCATGAAGGCATCCTGCGCGCGCTGGAAAGCACGGGCGCCGATCTCATCGTGATGGGCTCGCACGGCCGCCGCGGACTTGAAAAGCTGGTGCTGGGCAGCGTCACGCAGCGCGTGCTGGGCGTGGTGCACATCCCGGTGCTGGTCGTGAGGGACTGAGCGCCATCCCCCATGAAGAACGGCTCCGAAAGGAGCCGTTCTTCATTTCAGTTCTCGATGGCGCCGCGCACCAGCGCATCCCACATTCCACAGCTCGTGGAACAGGCACGCCCTTCGCCGGTGCACCCGTGGATCTGGCTTTGCCAGGCCACCGGCTGCGTCCCCCTTCAGGGGGAAGGCGCGAAGCGCCTCAGGGGGTCACTCAATCTTCGCGCCCGAGGCTTCGACGATGCCCTTCCACTTGGCGTAGTCGGTCTTGAGCAGGGTGCCGAACTGCGCGGCGGACATGGCTTCCGGCTCCGCGCCCTGGGCATGGATGGCGGCCTTCATGTCGGCCGTGGCCAGGAGCTTGTTGATCTCGGCGTTGATGGCACTCACCACGGCGGCCGGCGTGCCGGCGGGGGCGAACACGCCGTACCAGGTGCTCACGTCGAAGTCCTTGAAGCCCGACTCGGCCACGGTGGGCACCTCGGGCAGGGACGAGCTGCGCTTGGCCGAGGTCACGGCCAGGGGGCGCAGCTTGCCGGACTTGATCTGGCCCATGGCCGAGGGCAGGGACGAGACCAGCAGGTCCACATTGCCCGCCAGCGCATCCATCAGCGCGGGATTGGATCCCTTGTAGGGAATGTGGCTCAGCTTCACGCCCGCGGCCTTCTCGAACAGGTCGCCCGCCAGGTGGATGGATGTGCCGTTGCCGGGCGAGCCATAGGTGATGGTCCCGGGCGCGGCCTTGGCGGCGGCCACCACGTCGGCCAGGGTCTTGTACTTGGAGTTGACGCTGGTGGCGATGACCACGGGCGTGTAGGCGACGTGGGCCACGGCGGTCAGGTCCTTGGTGGGGTCCCAGGGCAGGTTCTTGTAGAGCCAGGGGCCGATCACGAGGTTGTCCTTCTGGCCCATCACGAGGTCATAGCCCGTGGGGGCCGCCTTGACGGCCTCGCCGATGCCGATGGTGCCGCCGGCGCCCGCCTTGTTGTCGGCCACCACGGTCCACTTGGCGCTCTCGGTGAGCTTGGTGGCCACCAGGCGCGAGAGGATGTCGGTGCCGCCGCCGGGCGGGAAGGGCACGATCAGTCGGATGGGCTTGGTGGGGTAGGCCGCAGCCGGTGCGGGGGCCTGGGCGTGCGCGGTGGTGCCCATGGCGAAGGCGAGGGCGGTGAAGGAAAGCAGGGTGCGAATCATGGTGAGAGATGTCTCCGTCGGTTCAATATGGACAGGCGGCCGCGCAGGCGCGCTCCGCTCTGCTGGTCTTGGCGCCAGCACCCGCGGATGATCGCCGATCCTGCGCGGGGCTGGCCTTGCCGATACAGGGTGGCAACATCGCCACTGGCGATGGCAAGGCCGGGCGGCACGGGTCAGATGCGCTCGAAGATCGCTGCGATGCCCTGGCCGCCGCCAATGCACATCGTCACCAGCGCATAGCGGCCCTGCACGCGCTGCAGCTCATGCAGCGCCTTCACGGTGATGAGCGCACCGGTCGCACCGATGGGGTGGCCCAGCGAGATGCCCGAGCCGTTGGGGTTGACCTTGGCCGGGTCCAGGCCCAGGTCCTTGGTCACCGCGCAGGCCTGGGCGGCAAAGGCTTCGTTGGCTTCGATCACGTCCAGGTCGTTCACCGTAAGGCCTGCCTTTTTCAGCGCCAGTTGCGTGGCGGGCACGGGGCCGATCCCCATGTACTTGGGGTCCACGCCCGCGTGGGCATAGGCCACCAGGCGGGCCAGGGGCTTGGCGCCACGGGCCTTGGCGGCGCCGGCTTCCATCAGCACCACGGCGGCGGCGGCGTCGTTGATGCCCGAGGCGTTGCCGGCCGTCACCGTGCCGTTTTCCTTGAGGAACACGGGCTTGAGCCTGGCCAGGTCCTCCATCGTGGCGCCGGGGCGGAAGTGCTCGTCGGTGGCGTACAACACGTCGCCCTTCTTGCTTTTCAGGGTGACGGGCACGATCTGGTCCTTGAACAGGCCGTTTTGCGTGGCGCGCTCGGCCCTGTTGTGGCTTTCCACGGCCAACTTGTCCTGGTCTTCGCGGCTGATGCCCCACTTGGCGGCGATGTTCTCCGCCGTCACGCCCATGTGAATGTTGTGGAAGGGGTCGTGCAGCGCGCCGATCATCATGTCCACCATCTTGGTGTCGCCCATGCGGGCGCCCCAGCGCATGTTCAGGCTGGCAAAGGGCACGCGGCTCATGTTCTCGGCCCCGGCGCCAATGGCCACGTCGGTGTCGCCCAGCAGGATGGACTGGCCGGCGTTGACGATGGCCTGCAGGCCCGAGCCGCACAGGCGGTTCACGTTGTAGGCGGGCGTGCCTTCGCCGCAGCCGCCGTGGATGGCGGCCACGCGCGAGAGGTACATGTCCTTGGGCTCGGTGTTGACCACGTGGCCGAACACCACGTGGCCCACGTCCTTGCCTTCCACGTTGGCACGCGCGAGCGATTCGCGCACCACGAGCGCGCCCAGCTCGGTGGGGGGCACGTCCTTGAGGCTGCCGCCAAAGGTGCCGATGGCGGTGCGCACTGCGGAAACGACGACGACTTCACGGGTCATGGGGAGGTCCTTTCAGATGAGTTTCAGATCAAATTGGCCGCTAGCGCTTGTCCATAAAGAGCTGGCAGCTATAAAAACAGGAGTATTGGGGCTCTAGGCGTCCCGGACATCGGCCACCGGGTTGGTGCCGAAGTCTGCGCGTTCCAGCCAGGCGAGCACGCGGGTGGCGGCGTCGGCAGGCGATGTGAGCTGGCCACCCGTCTTGAGGTTGGCGAAATTTTGCTGGTCCGGGAACGCCTCGGGCGCGGCGCCGCGCAGCTGCACCTGCATGTCGGTGTCGATCACGCCGGGGGCCAGCGAGCATACCTTGGCGCCCTGGGGCTTGATGGCTTCGTCCAGCGCCACGCAGCGCGTGAAATGGTCCATGCCCGCCTTGGCGGCGCAGTACGCGGCCTGCGAGGCCATGGCCCGGCGGCCCAGGCCCGAGGAGATGTTGAGCACCTTGCGCGGCACCGTCCAGGCATCCGTCGCGCCCAGGAAGGCGGCGGTGAGCTGCATGGGCGCCTCCAGGCCCACGCGCAGGGCATGGGCCAGGTCGGCGGCATCGCTGCCCGAGAGGGGGGCGATGCGCGGGATCACGCCCGCGTTGTTGATGAGCGTGGCGCTCGCGAACACCTGCGGGCCCTGCGCCGCGAGCCAGCTTTGCAGCCTGTGCGCCGCCTGCTCGCCCTGCGAGAGGTCTTGCTGCCATTGTTCGAGGGTGACGCCCGCCGCCTTGGCTTCGGTGGCCAGGTCCGCATTGGCGCTGCGCGCGATGCAGATGAGGGTGTTGCCGCTGCGCAGGAGTTGCTGGGCCATGGCCAGCCCCATGCCGCGCGATGCGCCGGTGAGGATGTAGAGGTGGGTATGAGGCATCCCCCCATCGTACTGCGGGACGCCCGGCTCAGCTGTCTCCGGCAGGCTCCAGCGCCGCGAGCAGCAGCGACAGCCGCGCGTCCAGCGCCGCAAGGTCGGCGGCCTTGAGCGGCGCCAGGATGCGGTGCTCGTTGGCGACGTGGGCCTCGACAGCGCGGTCGATCAGCGCCAGCCCCTCGGCGGTGAGCTGCACCAGCGAGCTGCGCGCATCGTCGGGGTTGGGCAGGCGCGTGATCCAGCCCTGGGCCTCGAGCTTGCCCATACGGTGCGTCATGGTGCCCGAGGTGACCATGAGGGTGGAGAACAGCGTGGTCGGCGCCAGGCAGTAGGGCGCGCCGCTGCGGCGCAGCGTGGCCAGCACGTCGAACTCCCAGAAGCTCAGTCCGAACCCGGCAAAGGTCTCGTCGAGCCTGCGCTGCAGCAGCGCGGCGCAGCGCTTGATGCGCCCGATGGGGCCCATGGGGCTCACATCCAGGTCGGGGCGCTCGCGGCTCCACTGGGCCAGGATGGCGTCTACGGCGTCGGGCTGGCGTGGGGTGGCCATGGGCTTTGTGATCGATTTATCTTGATTTCAAGATTGTATGGTAGAGTATTTTTATCTTGATTTGAAGATAAGTTGCCATGCAAAGCACCCGCACCTCTCCCTGGCTGGATGCGCTCGCCACGGCCGTGGGCCCGGTCATCTGGGGCTCCACCTACATCGTCACCACCGAGCTGCTGCCACCCGACCGGCCCTTCACCGCCGCGCTGCTGCGCACCTTGCCCGCGGGCCTGCTGCTGGTGCTGTGGTGCCGCCGCTGGCCGGCGTGGGGCGACTGGGTGGGCTGGCGGCGGCTGATGGTGCTGGCGGCGCTCAACATCGGCGTTTTCCAGGCGCTGCTGTTCGTGGCCGCCTACCGGCTGCCGGGCGGCGTGGCCGCCGTGGTGGGCGCGGTGGGCCCGCTGGTGGTGATGGGCCTGGCCTGGGCACTGGATCACCGCCGCCCGCCCGCCCTGGCCCTGGGCGCAGGCGCGGCCGGCGTGCTCGGCATGGCCGCACTGCTGCTGTCGCCCGGTGCGCGGTGGGACATGGTGGGCGTCGGCGCGGCATTGGTCGGCACCGTGTGCATGGCGGCAGGCACCTTCTGGTCGCGGCGCTGGCGGTCCGACCTGCCGGTGCTGGCGTTCACGGGGTGGCAACTGCTGGCCGGCGGCATCATGCTCGCGCCCGTGGCCTGGCTGGTGGACCCGCCGCTGCCCGCGCTCACCGCCCCCCAGGTGGGCGGGTATCTTTACCTGAGCATCGCGGGCGCGTTGCTGGCCTATGCGCTGTGGTTTCGCGGCATAGCGCGCCTGCCGTCGGTGGCGGTGTCGTCGCTCGGGCTGCTCAGCCCCGTCACGGCCGTGCTGCTGGGCTGGGTGTTGCTGGGCCAGGCCATGACGGGCGTGTCGCTGGCCGGCATGCTGGTGGTGCTGGCCAGCATCCTGGCGGTGCAATGGGCGATGTCGCGGCCCGTGGCGCCGGCGCGGCTGTAGCGGCGGGCGGCACCGGCCGCGGGGTCAAAAATCCGCCGCCCATTCGAGGGCAAGGTGCGCTCCGGTGGCCGGGTGTGCAAAGGCCAGGTGGCTGGCATGCAGCAGCAGGCGCGGCGCGAGGCCCTGGGTGGCCGCGTCGGCATACAGTGCGTCTCCCAGGATGGCGTGGCCCACGGCGGCCAGGTGCACACGCAGCTGGTGGGTGCGGCCGGTGACGGGCGCAAGCTCGACCCGCGTCGTGCGGGCGGCCAGGTCGCAGCTCAGCGCGCGCCAGCGGGTCAGGCTGGGCTTGCCCTGCGTGGCGTCGATCACCCGCAGCGGGCGCCGGGCCCAGTCGGCGGCGATGGGCAGGTCGATCTCCTGCCATGCCGCGGGGTCGGCCGCGCCCTGGCCCATGCATCCCCGCACCACCGCCTGGTACCGCTTGTGCACCGTGCGCTCGGCAAAGGCACGGCTCAGGCGGCGCTGGGCCTCCAGGTGGCGCGCCATCAGCACGAGGCCCGAGGTGGCCTGGTCCAGCCGGTGAACGATCAGCACCCCTGGCCAGTGCTGCTGGGCGCGGGTGCTCAAGGCATCCTGCTTGTCCGGGCCGCGCCCGGGCACGCACAGCAGGCCCGACGGCTTGCAGAGCACGAGCAGGTCCGCGTCCTCGTACAGCGCCCGTGGGGCGGGGCAGGCGGCGGCTCCAGGCGCGCACGCCTGGGCCGCGGGCGCGGAGGGGCCTTCACCGGGCGGCATCGTCGCCGCCCACCAGGCGCTGCACGGTGGCGCAAAGCTCTTCCACGTCGTTGGGCTTGTGGATCAGCGCCTGCGCTCCCTCGGCCAGCGCTGCCTGTTCGATCTCGGCCGTGACGTAGCCCGAGGCCAGGGCCACCGGCAGGTCGGGCCGGATGAGGCGGGCCTCCCGCACCAGGTCCACGCCGCAAAAGCCCGGCATGTTGTAGTCGGTCACGAGCAGGTCGTAGCAATCGGGCGCCGCGTTCAGAGCTGCCTTGGCCTCGTGCGGGTCGGTGAAGCCGCTGACCTCGTAGCCGCGGCGGCGCAGCAGGCGCTGCACCAGGAACACCAGGGCCTCGTCATCGTCCACGTACATCACATGGGGCTTTCTCGGGGGCGGCTCGCACCCTGGGGGCTCTGGTGTGTCCGGCGCGGCGGCGGGGGCGGTGGCCGTCGCTGCCGGCATCGGCACCGGGGGCTCGGCGGCGGCGCTTGCGGCGGCCACCGGGAAATACAGCGTGAACCGGCTGCCCTGGCCCGGCGCGCTGTGCACGTCCACGCCGCCCTCATGGGTGCGCATCACGCCATGCACCACCGCCAGGCCCAGGCCGGTGCCCTGGCCCACCGGCTTGGTGGTGAAGAACGGCTCGAAGATGCGTTCCAGCGTCGCCGCATCCATGCCCGGGCCGCTGTCGCGCACCGACAGGGCCACGTAGTCCACGGGGGCCAGGCCCAGCCGTTCGCTCAGGCGCTGGTCGGGCTGCACGGTGGCCGCCTCCACATGGATGCTGCCGCGCTCCGTGCCAATGGCGTGGACCGCGTTCGTGCACAGGTTGAGCAGCGCCTGCTCCACCTGCGTGGCATCCGCCAGAACAGGCGGCAGGCCCGCCTGCAGCTGCATGTGCAGCTCGATGGCGGGTGGAAGGGTCACGCGCAGCAGGCGCTCGGTGTCGTGCACGACCTCGGCCAGCGACACGGCTGAGCGCTGTGGCGGTTCGTTGCGGCTGAAGGTGAGGATCTGGCGCACCAGGTCGCGCGCGCGGCGGCCGGCCTTGTCGATTTCCCCCAGGCTCACCAGCACGGGAGAGCCCGGCGCGCAGTCGGCCTGGGCCAGCGCCACGTTGCCCAGGATGGCCCCCAGGATGTTGTTGAAATCGTGCGCGATGCCGCCGGCCATGGTGCCCACGGCCTGCATCTTCTGCGACTCGCGCAGCTGCGCCTCGAGTTCGTTGCGGTGCGCCTCGGCCTTCTTGCGGCCCGTGAGGTCGCGGGCGAAGACGGTGGTGGTTTCGCCTTCGGCGTGGCGCTCGAACGAGACGCTCACTTCCACGGCCAGCTCCTTGCCGCTGGCGGTGAGGGCGGTCATCTCGCCCAGCATGGCCTGCGTGGTGAGCTGCGCAAACGCCAGTGCCTGGGCGGCATCGGGCAGGAAGCGGTCGAGGGTGCTGCCCAGCGCATCGCTCGCGCTGCACTGGAACAGCGCGGCCGCTGTGGGGTTGAAGACCGTGATGCGCCGGTGCTGGTCCACGCAGATGATGGCGTCCAGCGCCGAGTTGATGACGGCTTCGAGCCGCCTTTCGCTCGCGTGCAACTGCTCGTTGCGCTGCTGCAATGTGGCCGCGCTGTGCTGCAGCGCCTGGCGTTCCGCGAGCAGCGGGCCCTGGTCGATCACCGCGCACAGGAACTGCGGCAGCGGCGGGCCGTTGCTTTGTGGTGCCTCGATGTGCGCGATGTGCAGGTCGCCGGTGATGCGCGTGTCCGCATTGATGGAAAACACGACCTCCTTGGCCTCGCTGCGGCCCAGGTCCCGCGCCAGCGCGAAGGCCTCGCGCACGCGCCTGGCGTCCTGCGCGCGCACGAAGGGCATCAGCGCCGAGAGAGGGCGGTCGCGCTCGGTGGGCTGGAATGATCGGTGCGCCATGGAGTTCGCCTGCACCACCAGATCGTGCTCGTCCACCACCATGAGGGCCAGCGGCACGCTGGCGAACAGCGTCTCGAAGCGCTCGTAGGCACTTTCGGCCACCGTCTGGCTGTAGCGCAGGACCTTGTTCTGGCTCTCGAGTTCGGCCTGGTAGGCCCGCAGCTCCGCCACCAGGCTGTCGGCCGGCGAGCCCTCCCGCGCGGCAGGCGGCGCCGTCCGCACGACGGGTGGGCCCGCGGTGTCCGCCGCATGGGCTGGCATCCGGCGGGCAGGATCCAGAAAGGACAGGTCGGGTTCGCTCATGAAGGGGGCGTGGCGTCAACGTGAAGGAGAGGCAGGCGCGGGCGTGGTGGGGCGCCCAGCCGGGGCCGCCCGGGGCGCATGCGCGCAAGTGTACGCCCGTGAGGCCTGGCCCCTGGGGGGCCCACGGCGTAACCCCTGGACGCACAAGGGAGCCGCCGCAGGGCACCCCCCGCGAAGCGGCGCACGCGAGCGGGCACGGACCGGTAACCCGCATTTCAAGGGCCGATTGTTGGCCAAATGGGAACAATGCTTTTCCCGGGGATGGCTTACCGAACCGGGGGTGTTTGCCTACAGTTCATTACACCGGGCCCTTGTCACCCATGCCCTGCAAATACCCTTTCACCACAGGATTCGACCATGACCACCCTTGATACCACTGCGGCCGCCCAGCCCCTGCTGAACAAACTGCAATGGCGCTATGCCGCCAAGAAGATGAACCCCGCCAAGGCGGTGCCGCAGGACAAGGTCGAGCGCATTCTCGAAGCCGCGCGCCTCGCCCCCACCTCCAGCGGACTGCAGCCCTTCGAGATCATCGTGGTGACCGACCCCGCCGTGCGCGCGCGCATCCAGCCCATCGCATGGAACCAGGCGCAGATCACCGACGGCTCCCACCTGCTGGTGTTCGCGGCATGGGACAACTACACGGCCGAGCGCATCAACATGATGTTCGACCTGACCAATGACCAGCGCGGCTTCAAGAACGAAGGCTGGGAAAACTACCGCCAGATGCTGCTCTCCAGCTACCCCCAGCGCGATGCGGAAGTGAACTTCCAGCACGCGGCGCGCCAGGCCTACATCGGCATGAGCGCGGCCCTGATTGCCGCCGCGTTCGAGGAGGTGGACTCCACGCCGATGGAGGGGTTCGACCCCAACGCGCTCGATGAGATCCTGGGCCTGCGTGCACGCGGCCTGCGCAGCGTCTCGATTCTCCCGCTGGGCTATCGTGCCGAGGAGGGCGACTGGCTGGTGAGCCTGAAGAAGGTGCGCCGCCCCCGCGAGCAGTTCGTGACCGAGGTCTGAGCCCGGCGGGGTTTCCCGCGTGCGCCTGCGCTAGGCAGCTTGTCCCAGGCCTCGTGTACCGACCCTCCCGGCCGCCCCCTTCCTTGGGTGCGGCCGGGTTCTGGGGTTTCAGCGCACCGCCGCAGGTGCATCGCTCACGCGGCGCATGGGCGTCAGCACGAAGGCCAGCGCCGCCAGCACGACCAGCGTGCCGCCGCTGGCCGCGAACAGCTGGGCCAGCGTGATGCTCTTCATCACCCAGCCCGTGACGGCGGCGGAGATGGGTGCCAGGCCCATGAAGATGAACATGAACAGGCTCATCGCGCGGCCCAGCAGCGCGGGAGGCACGCGCTGCTGGATCCAGGTGAACACGCTCACCTGCATGAAGCCGCCCAGCAGGCCGATGGCGAGCATCAGCACAGAGCCCTGCCACACGGCCGTGATCAGGCCCATGGGCATGAACAGGGCGCCGATGACCGCATCGAACGCGAGGATGGTCATGCCCAGGCTGCCGATGCGCAGCCGGGGCACCATGCCGGACACCACCATGCCCAGCAATGTTCCCGCGCCATGGGCGCCCACCATGATGCCGAAGGCCGCCGCGCCCAGCTGCGGCGTGCTGCTGGCCAGCACCGGGATGGCGATGTGGATGGGCCCCATGATGAACAGGGCAATGGCGCTCCAGTAGAGAAAGCAGGTGCGCAGCTCGCCGTCGCGCCAGAAATGCACCAGGCCTTGCGCCACCGATGACAGCACGGCCTGCGGGGCCGCCGCGGGCTGCGGCGTGCCGCCGTGGGTGCGCACCTTGGAGAGCGTCCAGGCCGACAGCACAAAGCTCAGTGCGTCCAGCGCGAAGGCCAGGCCAATGCCGGTGGCGTTGGCGCGGGTGCCGCCATGGCCGCCGGCGCCGGCCGTGGCGGCGTCGCCAAACAGCGCGATGAGCAGGCCCGCGAGCAGCGGGCCCAGGAACATCGTGAGCTGGCGCAGGCCCAGGTTCACGCCATTGGCGGCCTGCAGCTGGTGGCGGGCCACCACGTGCGGCATCATCGCGACCCCCGCCGGGATGCTGAACGCCGTGGCCAGGCCAATGCCCAGCGACAGCGCGTACACCAGCCACAGCGTCAGGCTGCCGGCCAGCACCAGGGCGGCCAGCACGGCCAGCAGCACCAGGTTGATGTACTTGGTGATCATCAGCACCTGCTTGGGCGAGTGGCGGTCCACCAGCGCGCCGCCGATCAGGATGAACAGCGCGCGCGGCACGCTGATGAGCGCCAGCACGGTGCCCAGCACCAGCGTGTCGCCGGTCATCTGCAGCACCAGCCAGGGCAGGGCGATGAGCGTGAACTGGTCGCCCAGCATCGAGAGGAATGCGCCGCCGGTCAGCCAGCGGAAGTTGCGGTCCTTGAGCAATGCGGCGCGTTGGTCCGGGCCTGCCGGGCTTGCCGGTGCGGGCCGGGCGTGCTCGGCGCGCGGCGGCGGATTGTCGCGGGTGGGGGTGTCAGTGGGCATGGGCAGGTTCTCCAGGGTAGGGGCGGGAATGGCGGTGGCCGTTGAGCAACTGGCCCACCGCGGTAAAGCGGACATACAGGTGGTAGCTGGCCAGGCACAGGGCCGTGGTCGCCAGCACGTTGAGAAAGATCTTGGCCGTCGCGGGGATCGGCACGCCGTACAGCAGCGCGCCAAAGCCCACCGTCAGCGGCAGGTGCACCAGGTACACCCAGTACGCGCTGTCTGCCAGGTAGGCCAGCCAGGCCCTGGGCCGCGCCACATGCCGCAGAAACAGGCCGATGAGCGCAAAGCTCCACAGCCAGGACGCCGCGTTGTAGGCCAGCGCCATCCAGAACTGGAGGTGCCGGGTGGCCGACACGGGTGCGGCCAGCACGTCGGTGAAGCCACCGGTCAGCAGCACCAGCGCAAAGGCCGATGCTTCGGGCTGGGCCAATATCTCCGACAGAAACCCGGTCACCACGAAGCACGCAACACCCGCGGCGGCGAACACCGGCCACAGCCGTTCGTAGCGCGCCATCAGCCGTCGCCGCTGGGCGTACAGGCACAGGCCGAATGCATAGAACAGGCCGTTGTGCACCCATTCCGCGAGCGGCGGCAGGAAGGACCCACTGGGTGTGACGATGCCGTGGTCGTAGTGCGCGCCGATCCAGGCCAGCGGCAGCGTGAGCACCACCCCACCCACCGGCGATGCGCACAGCCATGCCGCGATGGCCTGCAGGGCGCGCTGCGCGGACTGTGGCAGCGCCCGGGCCATGGCCCACACCGGTGGGGTGAGCAGGGTCAGCCACAGCAGCATCCACAGGAACCACAGGTGCATGGTGGGCGGGCCTTGCGGCACGTTGGGGCCCCGGGGCAGCAGGCTGCGGTCCACACCCCAGGTGCCGTGCGCCATGCGGTGCAGGAACATCAGCCCGAGCAGGGTGGTGGCGATGAACAGCGGCGGCCAGAACACCGCGAACGGCAGGCCCAGGCGGCGCACGCGGTGGCGGGCCATGCCGGCCAGCCCACGCTGCTGCACCAGCAGTGCCACGAAGAACCCCGCCAGGATGAAGAACAGCGGCATGCGAAACGCGTGGATCACCGCCACCAGCAGGTCGGCCACGGGCGTGGACAGGTCGTCGTGCCAGGGCAGGGGCGAGGGGGCTGCCATGTACGCGATGGATGCGTGCAGCACGATGCCCAGCCACATCATGGTGGCGCGCAGGTGGTCCAGCGCGTGCAGGCGCCCTGCGGCGGCAGGGGACGCGGGGAGAACGGGAGAGGAAGGGTCGGCAGTCATGGGTCGGTCTGTCAGAAGACCGACTGTCAAGCCTCACGTTGCGTGAGGGTCAAGCGATTTTTACTGCTTTTTTACGGATGGGTGGCGCGGCTGGCCCCGCAGCGGCGGCATGCACGTGGGCGAGGGCAGCGTGCAGGTACGCACGCACGGGCGCGCTCAGTGGCGAGCCCGCCTGCAGCAAGGGCTCCTGCATCGACGCGGTGAGCAGCTTCTGGCGCAGCGCCGCGTCGTTGCGTGTCAGCTGGCCGAACAGCGCATCCCAGCGCTGTGCCGCCGCCGCAGCGTCGGCGTGCTGCGGGGCCACTCCGCGCGCCAGCAGTTGCTGCACCGAGCCCTCCAGCGCCGCCCACTGGGTGTGGGGCACATGGCCCAGCGCGCGCAGGTCGTCGCGGGTCAGGTACTTGTCGAGCAGGTTCATGCGCAGCTTGATGGCGACTTCGACGTACTCGATCATTTCGCCCGGCGGCGCATGGTTGCGGCCGTGGGTGGTGGGCTCGGTGCGGAACATGTGGCCCCAGCGCTCCAGCAGGTCCATGTCGCCGCCCATCCAGTGCAGCATCAGCGCCATCCAGCGGTACGCCAGCGCCTGCACCTCCGGGGCGTCGGGCGGCAGCTGGCGGTCCATGGCGCTCTGCACCAGGTCCTTCACGACCAGCCAGTCGGCTTCGATCAGGCTCCAGTTGGTGAAGATCTGCTTGAGCTCGGCCGAGCTGAAGTACTTGCCATAGGTCGTCATGAGCGCCAGCGCTTCGAGCCAGTTGCCCATGTCGGGCTCGGCCCCTGCCATCAGGCCATCGCGCAGCATGGTCAGGCGGCCGCGCAGTTCGGTGGCTTGCGATATCTGTTGGTCGAGCGCGCGGATCTGCTGGCCGATGATGCGCTCGGGCGCCATGGTGTCGCCCAACAGCAGGTCGCCGATGTCGCTGAGCGGCAGGCCCATCTGCCGCATGGTCTGGATGCCATGCAGCCGCTGCACGTCGGCCTGGCTGTACAGCCGGTAGCCGGCGTCCGACCGGCCCGAGGGCTTGAGCAGCCCGATTTCGTCGTAGTGGTGCAGCGTGCGCACCGTGAGGCCGGTGCGCCGCGCGAGGTCACCGACCTTCAGCAGCATGGGTCTTCTTACTTGCGCACCGAGATCAGCTCGATCTCGAAGTTGAGCGTGCTGTTGGGCGGAATCACCCCGCCAGCGCCGCGCTCGCCATAGGCAATCGCTGCCGGGCAGGTCAGCTTGGCCTTGCCGCCGGGTTTCATGCGCTGCACGCCTTCGGTCCAGCAGGGGATCACGCGGTTGAGCGGGAACTCGGTGGGCTCGCCGCGCTTGTAGGAGCTGTCGAATTCCTTGCCGTCCAGGAACGTGCCCTTGTAGTGCACCTTCACCGTGTCGGTGGCCTTGGGCGATTCGCCCGTGCCTTCCTTGAGGGACTCATAGACCAGGCCGCTGGCCGTGGTGACGGGCTTGGCCTGCGCCATGGCGGCGGGGGCGATCACAAAGCCGGCAAGCAGTGCGCAAAAAAGGTTTCGCAAAGGGGTCTCCTTGGAGGTGGGTGTATCGGACAGCCCGCGATCTTAGTCGCGTTCCGGCGGCTGCCCGTGGGCCGCCGGTGGGGGCCGGGCAATAAAAAAGCTTTCGTGCGGGCAGGCTGCATGAAGGCTTGCGGTGGGCGGGGAGGAACGGCGCCGGGCGCCTGCCCGCTGGGATCAGGCGTAGTCGGAAACCGGGATGCAGCTGCACGCCAGGTTGCGGTCGCCCCACACGTTGTCCACGCGCCCCACGGGCGACCAGTACTTGCTGCTGCGCAGGGCGGCCACGGGATAGGCGGCGGTCTCGCGGGCGTAGGGGCGGGTCCACTGCGCGCCCAGCAGGCTTTGCGCCGTGTGCGGCGCGTTCTTGAGCGGGTTGTCGTCCTGCGGCAGCGCGCCATTTTCGATTTGCCGGATTTCCTCGCGGATGGCGATCATCGCGTCGATGAAGCGGTCGATCTCGAACAGCGTTTCGCTTTCGGTGGGCTCCACCATCAGCGTGTTGGGCACGGGGAAGGACAGCGTGGGCGCATGGAAGCCGTAGTCGATCAGACGCTTGGCCACGTCCTCGGCCATCACGCCGCTGGTGTCCTTGAGGCCGCGCAGGTCCAGGATGCACTCGTGCGCCACATGGCCGTTGGCCGAGGCGTAGAGCGTGGGGTAGTGGTCCTTCAGGCGCGCGCTGATGTAGTTGGCGCTGAGGATGGCCGTCTCGGTCGCGGCCTGCAGGCCCTCGGCACCCATCATGCGGCAGTACATCCAGCTGATGGGCAGCACCGCGGCGTTGCCCAGCGGCGCGGCGCTGACGGGGCCGACCTTGCCGGCGCCCGGCTCCAGGGGCTGGTCGCCACGGCCGGGCTGGCCGGGCAGGTAGGGCACGAGGTCTTCCACCACGCACACGGGGCCCACGCCGGGGCCGCCGCCGCCATGGGGAATGCAGAAGGTCTTGTGCAGGTTCAGGTGGCTCACGTCGCCGCCGAACTCGCCGGGGGCGGCCACGCCCACCAGGGCGTTCATGTTGGCGCCGTCCACGTAGACGCGCCCGCCGTGGCTGTGCACCAGGGCACACAGCTCCTTCACCTGGGTCTCGAACACGCCGTGCGTGCTGGGGTAGGTGATCATCACGCAGGCCAAGTGCGCGCTGTGCAGCTCGCACTTGGCCTTCAGGTCCGCCAGGTCCACGTTGCCATTGGCGTCGCAGGCCGTCACCACCACCTGCATGCCCACCATCTGGGCACTGGCGGGGTTGGTGCCGTGCGCGCTGCTGGGGATCAGGCAGATGTTGCGGTGGCCCTCGCCCTGGGCCTCGTGGTAGGCCTTGATGGCCAGCAGGCCGGCATATTCGCCCTGCGAGCCGGCGTTGGGCTGCAGGCTGATGCCCGCGTAGCCGGTCGCTTCGCACAGCCAGGCACGCAGCTGTTCATCCAGTTCGCGGTAGCCCTGGAGCTGGTCGGCGGGGGCAAACGGGTGCACGCCGGCGAATTCGGGCCAGGTGATGGGGATCATCTCGCTCGTGGCGTTGAGCTTCATGGTGCAGCTGCCCAGCGGGATCATGCTGCGGTCGAGCGCGAGGTCCTTGTCGGATAGCTGGCGGATGTAGCGCAGCATGCCGGTTTCGGAGTGGTGGGTGTTGAACACCGGGTGCGTGAGGTAGCTGCTGGCGCGGCGCAGCCCGGCGGGAATCAGCGGCTCCACGCCGTGCTCGAACGCCTCGAAGGTGGGCAGGGCCTGGCCGTCCTGGGCGAAGATCTTCCACAGCAGTTCGACATCGGCGCGCGTGGTTGTCTCGTCGAGCGAGATGCAGAGGTAGTTCTCGAAGTAGATTCGCAGGTTGGCGCCCATCTGCACTGCGCGAGCAGCTATTGATTTTGTAGCGCTGTCGGTTTTGAGCGTGAGCGTGTCGAAGCAGCCCTGGGGGCGCACGGGGGCGCCCAGCTGCGTGAGTCCCCTGGCCAGGATGGCCGTGTAGCTGGCCACGCGCTGCGCGATGCGTTTCAGGCCGTCCGGGCCGTGGTACACGGCGTACATGCTGGCGATCACGGCAGGCAGCACCTGCGCAGTGCAGATATTGGACGTGGCCTTTTCGCGGCGGATGTGCTGCTCGCGCGTCTGCAGCGCCAGGCGGTAGGCGGGCTGGCCGTGCACGTCCACGCTCACGCCCACCAGGCGGCCGGGCAGGCTGCGCTTGAACTCGTCGCGGCAGGCCATGTAGGCGGCGTGCGGGCCGCCCGCGCCCATGGGCATGCCAAAGCGCTGGGTGGTGCCGACCACGATGTCGGCGCCGTATTCCCCCGGGGGCGTGATGAGCGTCAGGGCCAGCAGGTCGGCGGCCACGATGAAGGCGGCTTGCTTGGCATGCGCCTTGTCCACATCGGCGCGCAGGTCGTCGATGCGGCCGCTGGTGGCGGGGTACTGGGCCAGCACGGCGAAGTAGTCGCCGGCCAGCAGGTCGTTCCATTCCTCGGCGGAATTGGCCAGGCGCACTTCCAGGCCCAGGGGCCTGGCGCGGGTCTGGATGACTTCGATGGTCTGCGGGTGCGCGTCGCCGGCCACCACGAACACATTGCTCTTGCTCTTGACCGAGCGCCTGGCCAGGGTCATGGCCTCGGCGGCGGCCGTGGCTTCATCCAGCATGGACGCGTTGGCGATCGGCATGCCGGTCAGGTCGCACACCATGGTCTGGAAGTTGACCAGCGCCTCCATGCGGCCCTGCGAGATCTCGGCCTGGTAGGGCGTGTAGGCGGTGTACCAGGCGGGGTTTTCGAGAATGTTGCGCAGGATGACGCCCGGCGTGTGCGTGTCGTAGTAGCCCTGGCCGATGAAGCTCCGCAGAACCTTGTTCTTGGACGCCATTGCCTTGAGTTCGGCCAGCGCAGCGGCTTCCGTGGCGGGCCGGGGCAGCGACATCGCGCGGTTGCGCGCGATGGAGCGCGGCACGATGCTCTCGATGAGCGCGCTGCGCGAGGCTTCGCCGATCACGGACAGCATGTGGGCTTCGTCGGCTGCGTCGATGCCGATATGGCGGGGCAGGAACTCGGTGGTGTTCTCGAGTGCGGCGAGGGTGGGCAGGGGGGCTTGGGAGGTCATCGGCGGCGGCACAGTGCAAGGAAACACATTGGCCCGGCGGGGAGGCGCCGGGCCGCGGGGCATCGGAGGGTCAGGCGTTCTTGGCGAACTCGGCGTAGGCGGGTTCGTCCATGAGCGCATCGAACTGCAGCATGTCCGTCACATGGACCTTGAAGAACCAGCCGGCACCCATGGGATCGCTGTTGGCCAGCGAGGGGTCGGCGCGCAGTGCTTCGTTCACTTCGACCACTTCGCCGGTGACAGGCATGTATACGTCAGCCGCGGCCTTCACGGACTCGACCACGCCGGCCACGTCACCCTGGGTGAAGGTCGTGCCGACCTCGGGGAGGTCCACGAAGACCACGTCGCCCAGGGCGTCCTGGGCATGCAGCGTGATGCCCACGGTGGCGGCTTCGTGGTCGGAGATGTCGATCCACTCGTGGTCCTTGGAATACTTGATGGTCATGGGGGAAGCTCCAAAAAAAGGGGTAAACAGAAAAAGTGCCGATGCCAGCCGCCACTTTAGCCGGGCTGGGGCGGTTGCAGAGGGTCAGCCGCGGTGGTAGCGCGCAGGCGTGAACGGCATGGACACCACCTCCATGGGCACGGCCTTGCCGCGCACGATGGCGTTGACGCGCGTGCCGACGGCGGCAAAGGCTGGCGCCACGTAGCCCATGGCCACCGGCTTGTCCACGGTGGGACCCAGCAGGCCGCTGGTCACTTCGCCGATCTTCTGCCCGTCGGGGCCTTGCAGTTCGGTGTGCTCGCGCACGGGCACGCGTTCCAGCGCGACCAGGCCCACGCGCTTGCGCTGCAGGCTGGCGGGGTTGTCGATCTGCGACAGCACCTTGTCGGCACCGGGGAAGCCGCCCGCGCGCGCGCCGCCGGTGCGGCGCACCTTCTGGATGGCCCAGTTCAGCGCCGCCTCGGGCGGGGTGGTCGTGGTGTCGATGTCGTTGCCGTACAGGCACAGGCCGGCTTCCAGGCGCAGCGAGTTGCGGGCGCCCAGCCCGATGGGCTTGACCTCGGGCTGGGCCAGCAGCGCGCGCGCCAGGGTTTCGGCCTGGGACGCGGGCACCGAGATCTCGAAGCCGTCCTCCCCGGTGTAGCCGCTGCGGGTCACGAAGCAGTCGCAGCCCGCAATGGAAAAGTCGCCACCCGTCATGAATACCAGCTTTTCGACGCCGGGTGCCAGGCGCGCCAGGGCGGTGACTGCCTGCGGGCCTTGCAGCGCCAGCAGGGCGTGGTCGGGCATGGGGATGACGTCGCAGCGCTGGCCGATGCGTGCCTGGATGTGCGCGATGTCGCCTACCTTGCAGGCGCCGTTGACGATGACGAACAGGGTGTCATTGCCCTGATTGAAGAACATCAGGTCGTCGATGACCGTGCCTTCGTCGGTGAGCAACAGGCCGTAGCGCTGCTTGCCTACGGGCAGGTCGATCACGTCGACGGGCATCAGGGTTTCGAACGCGGCAGCGGCGCCGGGGCCGACAAGCTTGAGCTGGCCCATGTGCGAGACGTCGAACAAACCCGCCGCGTTGCGCGTGTGCAGGTGCTCGGCCATCAGGCCGGCAGGGTACTGCACGGGCATGGAGTAACCCGCAAACGGCACCATGCGGGCGCCCAGCTCGGTGTGCAGGGCGTTGAGGGGGGTGGTCAGCAGCGGGGCGGTAGGGGTGGTCAAGGCGGACTCCGGGGCAAATGGTGGCCGCGGCCCCATGGGTCGCGGGATTTGCCCTGCTGTCCGCTTTACCTGAGAGATTCACCGCAGCGCCCTGGCTGGCCGCGCGGCTTGCTCCTTCGGTGGATGGGTGCCGTGCTGCACGGTCCATCTCTCTCCAGCAAGGGAACGCCCGCATCACTGCGGGCGGTTGCCAGTCCTTTTGCCTGAGCGTTCGGCTGCTGCCTGCGCCTTCGGCGGCCCCTTTCGTTGAAGGAAGGGGCTCTCTCCTGACGGTCGCCAGTATATCCGCTGGCTGAAGCCGCGCAGACGCTATTTGATGAACCCGAGCACCTTCGGCAGCCAGGTCGACAGCTGCGGGATGAAGGTCAGCACCACCAGCACCACGCCATGCGCCCAAAGGAAGGGCACCAGCTCGCGCACCAGTTGCGACATCGGTACGCGCGAGACGTTGCAGGTGACGAACAGCAGCCCGCCCACGGGCGGCGTGATCATCCCCAGCGTGAGGTTGTAGATCACCACCATCGCGAAGTGGATGGGGTCGATTCCCAGCTTCACGGCCACGGGCGCGAGGATGGGCGCCAGCACCATCACGCCCGGCAGCGGCTCGATGAAGATGCCGAACAGCAGCAGGAAGATGTTCACGATGATGAGGAACATCCACGGCGAGAGGTTCATGCCCACCAGCCAGTCGGCCATCTGCTGCGGAATGCCCTCGATGGTCAGGATCCACGCGAACGCGGCCGACAGCCCGATGATGATCAGCACCGAGGCCGACAGCAGGGCCGAGCGTGCCAGGATGTCGGGCAGCGCCTTCCACTGCAGCGTGCGGTAGACGAACTTGCCGCACACCAGCGCATAGAACACCGCCACCACCGAGGCCTCGGTGGGCGTGAACCAGCCGGCGCGCATGCCGCCCAGGATCACCACCGGCAGCAAAATGGCGGGCAGCGCCTTCCAGGTGGTCTGCAGGATCTCGGCCAGCGGCGGCATCCGGCCGTCGCCCTTGTAGTTGCGCTTCTTGGAGACGTGGAAGTTCACGACGCACATGGCCACCGCGATCAGCAGGCCCGGCAGCAGGCCGGCCACGAACAGCGCACCCACCGACACCGTTTCATCCTGCAGCGCATAGATGATCATGATGATGGACGGCGGGATGATGGGCCCGACGATGGCCGTCGAGGCCGTGAGAGCCGCCGCGTACGAACGGTCGTAGCCGGCCTTGTCCATCATGCGGATCAGCATCGACCCCGGCCCCGCCGCATCGGCCAGCGCCGAGCCCGAGATGCCCGAGAAGAAGGTCAGCGAGACCACGTTGGTGTAGCCCAGCCCGCCGCGCTTGTGGCCCACGAACTGCCCGGCAAACCTCAGCAGCACCTCAGTCAGCGAGCCGCCGCTCATGAGTTCGGCCGCGAGGATGAAGAAGGGCACGGCCATCAACGGAAAGCTGTCGATGCCGGTGAAGGTTTCCTTGAGCAGCACCATCAGCGGGTAGCTCTCGGCCAGGATCAGCGTGGCCGCGGTGGCCAGGCCCAGCGCAAACGCCACGGGCACGCCCATGGCCAGGAACAGGCAGGCCGAAACGATGAGGATGATGGACGCGCTCATAGGGAGGCACTCGCATTCGCATCGAAGTGTTCATCGGCCGCAAAGTTGCGGTCGAGCACGTAGCCGCGCACGATGAACAAAAAGTGCACGATCAGCAGCACGCCGCCGATCAGCATGGCGCTGTAGATGTAGGCGAACGGGATCTGCGTCACGGCCGTCATCTGGAACATGGTGCGCTGCATGTACAGCCAGCCGTACCAGACCATGAAGCCGAAGAAGGCGAACAGCAAGGCCGCGACCACGGCACGCAGGGCGATGGCGCCCGCGCGGGGCAGGGCATCCTGCAGGTTCTCCACCGCGATGTGGCCGCCATAGCGCAGCACGGGGCCGGCGCCCAGGAAGGTCAGCCAGATCATCATGTGGCGCGACACCTCCTCGGCCCATTCGAGCGAGTTATGGGTGACGTAGCGCATCACCACGTTGGTGAAGATGATGATGGACATGGCCGCCAGCAGCAGGATCAATGCCCAGCGGTTGGCGGCCAGAAAATAGCGTTCGAAGGTTTTCACGGGACGGTATTGGACAAGGGCGTGCAGGGTCAAAGCAAAAGCGCCCGGCGCCTTGTGTGGGCCGGGCGATGCGGGGCGCGGGTCAAGAGCGGCTCATACAGCCCAGCGAAGCGGTCCTGGTAAGGCGTTGCGTCGCAGAGAGTACAACCAGTACGGCAAGACGCAACAACGACGCCAGGAGGGCTGTGTGAGTCGCTCAAAAGAGTTAACGAACGTCCTGGATCTTCTTGATGTTGTCGGCGCCGAACTCCTTGGCGTAGCCCACATAGGCGGGCTTGAGGGCTTCGCGGAAGGCCGCGCCGTCCACCGTCTTGGTGACCTTCATGCCTTGCTGCTCCAGCAGGGCGATGCCGT
This sequence comes from Acidovorax sp. GW821-FHT09A11, assembly GCF_059418365.1. Classification (NCBI taxonomy): domain Bacteria; kingdom Pseudomonadati; phylum Pseudomonadota; class Betaproteobacteria; order Burkholderiales; family Comamonadaceae; genus Acidovorax; species Acidovorax sp. GW821-FHT09A11. The sequence goes on along the minus strand of NZ_JBWKPS010000001.1, from coordinate 819,278 downwards.
TGTTCTCGTCGTCGTTGACCTTCTTGCGCTGGGCCACCGAGGCGCTCTTGGCGGCGTCGGTGAAGACCTTCTTGTCCGCATCGTTGAGCTTGTTCCACACCTTGGGCGAGAGCAGCAGCAGCGCCGGCGAGTACACGTGGCCGGTGAGCGACAGGTGCTTTTGCACCTGCGAGAACTTGGCCGACAGGATCACGGGGATGGGGTTCTCCTGGCCGTCCACCGTGCCCTGCTGCATGGCGCCGAACAGCTCGGGGAAGGCCATGGGCGTGGGCAGGATGCCGAAGGTGCGGTAGCCGTCCATGTGCACCTTGTTCTCCATGGTGCGCATCTTCAGGCCCTTGGCGTCCTCGGGCTTGACGATGTCGCGCTTGCTGTTGGTCATGTGGCGGAAACCGTTCTCCGTCCAGGCCAGCGCGATGATGCCCTTGCTCGGGAACTTGGTCAGGATGTCCTGGCCGATGGGGCCGTCCATCACCTTGCGCGCATGGTCGTAGTCGCGGAACAGGAAGGGGATGTCCACGATCTTCACTTCGGGCACGAAATTGCCCACGGGGCCGGTGGAGGTGTTCACCAGGTCCTGCGTGCCGAGCTGGATGGCCTCGATCTGCTCGCGCTCGCCGCCCAGCGCAGAGTTGGGGAAGTACTGGCACTTGTAGCGCCCCTGCGTGCCCTTCTCGACTTCGTCGCAGAAGACCTTGGAGCCCACGCCGTAGTGCGAATCGGGCGCCGTGGCGTAGCCGATCTTGAGCGTGGTGGTCTGCGCGCTGGCGGTGGCCATCAAGCCGAGCGCAAGGCCCAGGCCCGCAGCGAGGGAAGTCAATTGCATGGTGTCTCCTGTGAGTATGTTTCTTGCCGCGCCCCCTTGCACGCACCAGCGGAAAGGGTGCTGGCAGCATGGGTTGGCGGTTCTGAAAATTATGGCGCTGCAGCATGGCCCCGAGCATCGGGGTTTGTGCTGGTAAGCGTGCTTATTAACGCGCTGGAAGGAGGCAATCGTCGCCGGGGCGACAAAGGCAGGCTGCTGGCCTGGGCCAGGCAAGGGGGAGGGGGGAAGGGGCAGCCGGGCGGCCGCGAAGGTAGGTGCTTGCTTGTCAAGCGCCCCGGTCTGGCGGTAACCAGTCCGGGGCCCTGTCAGTTTGTGCGCTCCGGTAAGAGCGCCTTGATGTCCAAAGTATGCGCTGCGAGGCGCAGCAGTTCTTTCCATGTTTCGCTTGAATTTTCAAATTTGCAGAAAAATTTGCTGCATATGGTGATATTCATGAATAATTGTGGCCATGGATCGTCTTGACAGAAAAATTCTCGCTGTGCTTCAGGGAAACGCCCGTGCCAGCCTGCAGGAGATCGGCCAGGCGGTGGGCCTGAGCGCTTCGCCGTGCTGGGGCCGCATCAAGAAGATGGAAGAGGCCGGTGTCATCCAGGGCTACACCGTGCGCATCAACCCGCAGTCGCTGGACCTGGCGGACACGGTGCTCGTGCAGGTCACGCTGGACAGCCATTCGGACAACACGCTTGAAAAGTTTGGCGAAACGCTGGCCAGCATTCCCGAGGTGATCGAGGCGCATCTGGTCTCCGGCGACTATGACTATCTGCTGCGCATCGTGGTCAAGGACACGCGCGACTACGAGCGCCTGCTGCGCGAGAAGCTCTACAAGATCAAGGGCATACGCCACAGCCGCTCGAGCTTCGTGCTGCGCACGCTCAAGAAGGCAGACCTGCCACTGTTTGCGGGCTGATTCGCCTCAGCGTGGCGCTGCAGTGCAGAGGGAGGGGTTCGGACATCGATGGTCCTGATCCGTGTCGTCGATGCACTGCGCTGGCGGCGCGCACGGCGCGCCATGCCCTGGGTCACCAGGCGTTGCGCCGTGGCCTTTTTTTTCCTGCCGGCAAAAAGTGTTGTGGAGTCGGCCGTTGCAGAATGGCGCCGTTTTTGCACCGGACGGCATGACGCCACCCAGCCTGGCGCGCTCCTGCGCACCACGGCGGTGCGCGCGCCCCGTCAGCCATTCGTCAGTGATGCCCTGGGACCCCTCGCCATGAACCTGCGTTTCGTCGAAGCCTTCTACTGGGTGGCCTCCCTCAAAAGTGTCACGCGCGCCGCGGAAAAGCTGTTTCTCACGCAGTCGGCCATGTCCAGCCGCATCGCCGCGCTGGAGGAGGAGCTGGGTGTGTTGCTGCTGGACCGGCGCGACAAGCACTTCAAGCTCACCGTGGCCGGCACACGGTTTCTGACCTACGCCAAGCGCATGCTGGAGCTGCAGCGCCAGCTCAAGACCGAGATGGGATCGGGCGGGCCGCTGGAGGTGTCGATCCGGCTGGGCGCCATCGAATCGGTGCTGCACTCCTGGCTCATTCCATGGGTGGAGCAGCTGCGCAAGGACAACCCCTTGCTGGAGCTCGAGCTCACGGTCGAGTCCACGCCCGTGCTGCTCGATCAGATCCGGCGGGGCTCGCTCGACGTCGTGTTCGCGGCGCTGCCTGCATCGGCCGACGGCATGCGCAGCCAGGCGGTGACGCCCATGGAGATGGTGTTCGTGGGCAACGGCAATATCCACCGCAAGCGCCGCTATGTGCTCGATGATTTTGCCGACACGGACATCCTCACCTTCCAGCGCGGCTCGCAGCCGCACGTGTACCTGCTCGACACCTTTCGCAATGCGCAGGTGGAGCCGCGCCGCGTGCACACGGTGTCGTCCATTTCGGCGATGGTGCAGCTGGTGCAGGGCGGCTTCGGCGTGGCCACGTTGCCGCGCCTGGCGGTGGAACGCATGCTGGCGTTTCCAGACCTGCGCGCCCTGGCGTGCGACACCGTGCTCAAGCCCCTGCCCATCCACGTGAGCTACCGCGAGGATCCTTCCTCGCCCGCGATGGAAGCCATCGTTCGCTCCTCGATCGACTTCATCGAGAACATCCAGCCGGGGCCCAAGGGGCCCACCCGCACTCCCCGCAAAAGAAGCAGCGCCCCGCGGTCCTGAGAGGCACAGGGCACCCGAGCACAGGCGTGCCACTCCACAGCCCAGGGCCATGCATCTGCGGATGCCGCAGTGCCTCGGTGTCGCCATCGCAACCGTCCCCGTGGCGGGCGCTCCACAACACCCTGGGGTTAACCCTGAAGCGGATATCAGGGTAATCCCTTGGCACCAACTTGGTTCCCCTTGCCCCAATGAAGTGCATCGAAAAAATCGATGACCTGAGCAAAATTTTTTGAATTTGCCAGCGCCTGCCACCCCCCAACACAATCCGCCCAACGCCAGACGAATGGCATTTCCCACGACAAGGAAACACGGTGGATTCAGTTCAAGAAAAAGCGCTGGCGGTTTTTGGGTCCGAGGGCATCGACGACCCCGTCCATGTGCGCAGCGTGATCCGGCGAGGCGGCTGGGCATCACACACCAGCGGCCTGGCCCATGGCCGGGTGCAGGGCAACCTGGTGATCCTGCCTGAAGTGCAGGCGGGCGACTTCCTGCGCTTTTGCCAGCGCAACCCCAAGCCCTGCCCGGTGCTGGCGGTGAGCGAGCCCGGCCAGTTCGCGCTGCCCACGCTCGGGGGCGGCATCGACATCCGCAGCGATGTGCCGCAGTACCGCGTCTGGCGCCACGGCGAGCTCACGCAGGAGGTGCCAGACATCGCCGACCTGTGGCGCCCCGACCTCGTGACCTTCATCCTCGGCTGCTCGTTCTCGTTCGAGTCCGCGCTGCAGGAGGCCGGCATCAGCCTGCGCCACATCAACGAAGGCAAGAACGTGGCGATGTACCGCACGAACATTGCCACGCAGCCGGCAGGGCCCTTCGGGGGCGCCATGGTGGTCTCCATGCGGCCCATGCCTGCGGCCGACGTGATCCGTGCGGTGCAGGTCACATCGCGCTTTCCCAACGTGCATGGCGCGCCGGTGCACATCGGCGACCCTGCGCTCATCGGCATTGCGGACATCGCAGAACCCGACTACGGCGACGCCGTGCCGCTGATGCCGGGCGAGATACCTGTCTTCTGGGCCTGCGGCGTCACGCCACAGTCCGCCATCCTGAACGCCCAGCCCGCGTTCTGCATCACCCATTCCCCAGGGTGCATGTTGGTCACCGACCTTCTCAATCACCACCTCGCCAGCTTTTAACCAAGGAGTTTCCCCATGAAGAAAATGATGTTCGGCCTGTGCGCCGCGGCCGCCGCATGCCTGGCCCATGCCGAGACCAGGTGGGACCTGCCCTCGGGCTATGCCGTCAACACCTTCCAGGTGCAGAACCTGCAGCAGTTCGTGCAGGACGTGGGCAAGGCCAGCGGCGGCAAGCTCAAGATCACGGTGCACCCCAACGCATCGCTGTTCAAGGCCAATGAAATCAAGCGCACCGTGCAGTCCGGGCAGGTGGCGATCGGCGAGTTCATCCTTTCCGGCGCTGCCAACGAGGCGGCGGTCTACGGTGTGGACTCCATTCCGTTCCTTGCCACGAGCTATGCGGACTCCAAGCGCCTGGACCAGTCCTCGCGCCCGCTGCTGGTCAAGACGCTGGGGGCACAGGGCATGAAGCTGCTCTACACCGTGCCATGGCCGGCGCAGAGCCTGTATTCGGTGAAGCCTGTCACGGCCCTCAAGGACCTCAAGGGCACCAAGATGCGGGCCTACAACCCGGCCACGTCGGTCATCGCCAACCTCATCGGCGCGCAGCCGGTGACGATCCAGCTGGCCGAGCTGTCGGCGGCGCTGGCCACGGGCACCGTGGACAACTTTCTCACCTCCAGCGCCAGCGGCGTGGACAGCAAGCTCTACGAAAGCGTGAAGTACTTCTACGGCGTGGCGGCCTGGCTGCCGCGCAATGCCGTGGTGGTGAACCAGAAGGCCTTCGACAGCCTGGACAAGGCCACGCAGGACGCGGTGCTGGCGCAGGCCGCGATTGCCGAGCAGCGCGGCTGGGCGCTGAGCGAGCAAAAGGACCAGGAGTACCTCAAGGAACTGGCCGCCAAGGGCATGCAGGTGGACGTGAGCGCCGAGAACCTCAAGAAGGAGCTCAAGACCGTGGGTGAGCGCATGACGGCCGACTGGATCAAGACCGCGGGCGATGACGGCAAGGCTGTCATCGATGCCTACAACGGCAAGAAGTGAGCAGGCCGCCATGTCCCTCATGCCTCCTACATCGGCCATTGCGGGCGATGCGCCCCCGGCCCTGGCCATGCCGCCGCACGTGCTGCGGCGCGCGCTGGACGGCGCGTACCTGGCCGCCGGCGCCGTCGGGGCTGCCTGCATCGCCATCATCTGCGTGCTGATGGTGGTCCAGTCGCTCGGGCGCCAGTTCGGCTTTCCGACCGGCGCCATCAACGACGTGGTGGCCTGGCTGTGTGCCGCAGCGGCCTTCCTGACCATGGCCCATGCCTTCAAGCACGGCGATTTCGTGCGCGTGACGCTGGTGCTGGAGAAGCTGTCTCCCGCCACGCGCCGCAAGTACGAGGTGGCCTGCCTGACCGTCGCGGCCGTGGCCATCGGCTACCTCACCTGGTGGGCCTGTGTCTTCACCTACGAAAGCTGGCAGTTCAAGGAACTGGCCCAGGGCCTGTGGGCGATTCCCATCTGGATCCCGCAGATGAGCTTTGCGCTGGGCTCCGTGCTCTTTCTCGTCGCCGTGGTCGATGAGTGGTGGATCGTGGTGCAGGGCGGCGTGCCTACCTTTGTGCGGCTGGTGGAAGAGCGCCACGCCAAGGGCGACTTTTCTTCGGATCTTTAAGGAGCATCCCCATGGACATTCTTTCCATCGGCGCCTTCCTGCTGCTGCTCATGCTGCTCATGCTGTCCGGCGGTGTCTGGATCGCCATGACGCTGGCCATCTGCGGCTGGGTCGGCCAGGCCTTCTTCACCAGCAGCCAGCCCGGGCTGAACCTCTTTTCGGCCTTCTGGGAGAGCAACGCGAGCTGGGAGCTGGCGGCGCTTCCCCTGTTCATCTGGATGGGGGAGATCCTGTTTCGCACCCGGCTGAGCGAGGACATGTTCAGCGGCCTCGCCCCCTGGCTGAGCCGTGTGCCCGGCCGGCTGTTCCACACCACCATCCTGGGCTGCGGCATCTTCGGCTCGGTGTCGGGTTCGTCGGCGGCCACCTGCGCCACCATCGCCAAGGTCTCGCTGCCTGCGCTCAGGAAGCGCGGTTACAACGAGAGCATCGCGATCGGTTCGCTGGCCACGGCAGGCACGCTCGGTATCCTGATTCCGCCGTCCATCACCATGGTGGTGTACGCCGTGGCGGCCGATGCCTCCATCATCCGCATCTTCCTGGCGGGCTTCTTGCCCGGCTTGCTGCTGATGCTGCTGTTCTCGGGCTACATCGCCTGGTGGTCCGTGCGCAACAAGCAGCTCATGCCTGCCGACGAGCCGCCCACCACCTTCCGCGAAAAGCTGTATCTGTCGCGCAACCTGATTCCCTGTGCGCTGCTGATCGTGTTCATCTGCTGGTCCCTGGTGGCCGGCTGGGCGACGGCCACCGAGTGCGCGGCCTACGGTGTGGTGGGTGCCCTGGCACTGGCCGCATGGTGCAGGGCGCTGACCTGGCAGAACTTCAAGGAAGGCCTGGCGGGCTCGGCGCGCACCAGCTGCATGATCATGTTCATCCTGGCGGGCGCCGCGTTCCTCACCAAGACCATGGCCTTTACCGGCATACCGCGCGAGCTGGCCGAATGGGTCGATTCGATGCACCTGTCGCCCTACGCGCTGATCGCCTGCCTGGTGGGCGTGTACCTGGTGCTGGGCACCGCGCTCGACGGCATCAGCATGATCGTGCTGACCGCTGCGGTCGTGATGCCCATGGTCGAGAAGGCCGGGTTCGATCTCATCTGGTTCGGCATCTTCGTGATCCTGCTGGTCGAGATCGCCGAGGTCACGCCGCCCGTCGGTTTCAACCTCTTCGTGCTGCAGAACATGACCGGCAAGGACAGCAACCTGATCGCCAAGGCGGCCATACCGTTCTTCCTGTGCCTGGTGGTGTGCATCGGCCTGATCACGGTCTTCCCGCAGATCGTCACCATCGTCCCTGACCTCGTGATGGGCCAGCCGAAGTAGCAACCGCGGCCTGCGTCGGCCCGTTTTCCCCTGTGTCTGCCGGCCCCCGCGCCGGCCCCTCATCCCCCAACAGGAGCTTGCCATGAAGATGGTCTTGCTGGCCGCGCTCGCCGTGGCCCCGGCGCTGCACGCCCAGACACAGTGGAAGCTGGCCACCGGCTACCGGGTGGAGTCGTTCCACACGCGCAACATCGTCCAGTTTGCGCAGGATGTGGAGCGCGCATCCTCAGGCGCCCTGCGCATCGAGGTGCACGCCAACAACACGCTGGCCAGGCTGGCGGACATTCCGGCCGCAGTGCAGGGCGGCAAGGCCCAGGCGGGCGAGACCATCATGACCAGCCTGGTGGCAGACATGCCCATCGCCGGGGCCGATGCCGTGCCCTTCGTGGTGCACAGCTATGCCGATGCGCGCCGCCTGTGGGACCTGCAGCGGCCTTTGATCGACACGCACCTTGCGGCCAAGGGCATCAAGGCGCTGTACGCCGTGCCCTGGCCGCCGCAGGGGCTCCTGAGCGTTGCACCCGTGCGCTCATCGGCCGATTTCAAGGGCACCCGCATGCGCACGTACAACCCCGCCACGGTGCGCATCGCGCAAATGCTGGGCGCCACGCCGGTGGATGTGCCCATGGTCGACGTCAACAAGGCGCTGTCGGCGGGCAAGCTCGACTCCATGATCACCTCGGCCCTGACCGGGGTGGAAAACCAGGTCTGGGGCCAGATCCGGCAGTACTACGGCATCAACGCCTGGTTTCCCAAGAACATCGTTTTTGTCAACCAGCAGGCCTTCGATGCGCTGCCCGCCAGCGTGCGCGAGGCGGTGGTCCAGGCCGCCGCGCAGGCCGAGGCGCGCGGCTGGGCTCTGAGCGCGGCGGTGGCCGAAGAGTCGGTGGCCGAACTTCAGCGCAGGGGCATCAAGGTGGACCGCGCCCCTGCCGAGTTGGACTCCGAACTCCGGCGCCTGGGAGAACGCTTCTCCCGCGAGTGGGTGCAGTCCGTCGGCAATGAGGCCAACAAGATTTTCATTCCGTACTACTTTCAACGTTAACCAGTGAGTCTCATCACCATGCAAGTTCCCTCTACAGTGACCACCGCACCGGCTGGCAACCGCTGGCAGTTCTGGATCGACCGGGGCGGCACTTTCACCGACATCGTGGCCAAGCGGCCCGATGGGTCGCTCACCACCCACAAGCTGCTGTCCGAAAATCCCGAGCAGTACAAGGACGCGGCGGTGGCGGGCATACGGCACTTGCTGGGGCTGAAACCCGGCGAGCCGGTCACGCCAGCGCAAGTGGAGTGCGTGAAGATGGGCACCACGGTGGCCACCAACGCGCTGCTGGAGCGCAAGGGCGAGCCCACGCTGCTGGTCACCACGCGCGGCTTTCGCGACGCGCTGCGCATCGCGTACCAGAACCGCCCACGCCTCTTCGACCGCCACATCCAGCTGCCCGAGCTGCTGTACAGCGACGTGATCGAGGCCCGCGAGCGCATGGGCGCCCGGGGGGACGTGCTGCAGCTGCTGGATGAAGCCACGCTCCGGGGCGACCTGCTGGCCGCCTATGGGCGCGGCCTGCGCAGCGTGGCCATCGTGTTCATGCACGGCTACCGCTACGCGCAGCACGAAAAGGCGGCGCAGCGCATCGCCCTGTCGGTGGGGTTCACGCAGATCAGCACATCGCATGAAACCAGCCCCATGATGAAGTTCGTGAGCCGGGGCGACACCACGGTGGTGGATGCATACCTCTCGCCCATCCTGCGCCGCTACGTGGACCAGGTGGCCAGCGAGATGCCAGGGGTCAAGCTGTTCTTCATGCAGTCGTCGGGCGGCCTGACCGATGCGGGCACCTTCCAGGGCAAGGACGCGATCCTGTCCGGCCCGGCGGGCGGCATCGTGGGCATGGCGCGCACGGCGGGCCTGGCGGGGCACGAGAAGGTCATCGGCTTCGACATGGGCGGCACGTCCACCGACGTGAGCCACTACGCCGGTGCGTTCGAGCGCGAGTTCGAGACTCATGTGGCGGGTGTACGCATGCGCGCGCCCATGATGAGCATCCACACGGTGGCGGCCGGCGGCGGCTCGGTGCTGGCGTACGACGGCTCGCGGTTCCGCGTGGGCCCGGAGAGCGCGGGTGCCAACCCCGGCCCCGTCAGCTACCGCCGGGGTGGCCCGCTGGCCGTGACGGACGCGAACGTGATGGTCGGCAAGGTGCAGCCACGCTACTTCCCCAGCGTGTTCGGCCCGGCCGCCAATGAGACGCTGGACGCCGACGCGGTGCGCGAACGTTTTCAGGACATCGCCACGCAGACCCGGCGCAAGCCCGAGGAAGTGGCCGAAGGCTTCATCCAGATCGCCGTGCAGCAGATGGCCAACGCGATCAAGAAGATCAGCGTGGCGCGCGGCTACGACGTCACGCGCTACACGCTGCAATGCTTTGGCGGCGCGGGCGGCCAGCATGCTTGTTTGGTGGCCGATGCCCTGGGCATGACGCGGGTGTTCGTGCACCCGCTGGCCGGGGTGCTCAGCGCCTACGGCATGGGCCTGGCGGACCAGAACGTGATCCGCGAGCAGGCGGTGGAGATGCCGCTGGCCGCCGAGGTGCTGCCTCTGATCGCCGAGCGCCTGGACGCGCTGGGCTCTGCCGCCCAGGCCGAGCTGGAGCGCCAGCAGGTCAGCGCCAACCCCGTGCAGGTGCGCCACAACGTGCATGTGCGCTACGAGGGCACCGACTCGGCGCTGGTCGTGCCCTTCGGCGACATGGCGGCCATCCAGTCCGCCTTCGAAGCGGCGTACCGCCAGCGCTTTGCCTTCCTGATGGTGGGCAAGGGCCTGGTGGTGGAAGCCGTGTCGGTCGAGGCGGTGATCGCCGGCGATGCGCCCGCAGAGCCGCGCCTGCCGGTGCACGCCCACCGCAAGCACCCGCTGCGCGAGACGGTGAAGATGTATTCGGGCAGCGAGTGGCACGACGCAGCCCTGGTGGTGCGCGAGGACCTGCGCCCCGGCGACGTGGTCCCCGGCCCCGCCATCATTGCCGAGAAGAACACCACCACCGTGGTGGAGCCGGGCTGGTCGGCGCGCCTGACCGACCTGGACCATCTGGTGCTGGACCGCGTGACCGCGCGCAAGGTGCAGTACGCCGCCGGCACCACGGTGGACCCGGTGCTGCTGGAGGTGTTCAACAACCTGTTCATGAACATCGCCGAGCAGATGGGCCTGCAGCTGCAGAACACCGCGTACTCGGTGAACATCAAGGAGCGGCTGGACTTCAGCTGCGCGCTGTTCGATGCCACCGGCAACCTGATCGCCAACGCGCCGCACATGCCGGTGCACCTGGGTTCGATGGGCGAGAGCATCAAGACGGTGATCCGCGAGAACACCGGCAAGATGCACCCCGGCGATGTGTTCATGCTCAACGACCCCTACCATGGCGGCACCCATCTGCCCGATGTGACGGTGATCACGCCGGTGTACGTGGCCGAAGGCGCGGAGCCCACGTTCTACGTCGGCAGCCGGGGCCACCATGCGGACATCGGCGGCACCACGCCGGGCTCCATGCCGCCGTTTTCCACGCGCATCGACGAAGAGGGCGTGCAGATCAACAACGTGAAGCTGGTGGACCGCGGCATCTTCCTGGAAGAGGAGGTGCGCACCCTGCTGGCCACGGGCGGCGGCACCACGGCGTACCCGAGCCGCAACCCAGAGCAGAACCTGGCCGACCTGCGCGCGCAGATCGCGGCCAACGAAAAGGGCGTGCAGGAGCTCGCGAAGATGGTGGAGCAGTTCGGCCTTCCCGTCGTGCAGGCCTACATGCGCCATGTGCAGGACAACGCCGAAGAATCGGTGCGCCGCGTGATCACGCAGCTCAAGGACGGGCAATTCACCCTGCCACTCGACAACGGCGCGCAGATCAGCGTATCGGTCAAGGTCAACGTGGCCGAGCGCAGCGCGGTGATCGACTTCGCGGGCACCAGCGCGCAGCAGACCAACAACTTCAACGCGCCGCGTGCAGTGTGCATGGCCGCGGTGCTGTACGTGTTCCGCACGCTGGTGGACGACGACATTCCGCTCAACGCCGGGTGCTTGAAGCCCTTGCAGGTCCTCATCCCGCAGGGCTCCATGCTCAACCCCAACCCGCCGGCCTCGGTGGTGGCGGGCAATGTGGAGACCTCCACCTGCATCACCAATGCGCTGTTCGGCGCCTTGGGCGTGATGGCGGGCAGCCAGCCCACCATGAACAACTTCACCTTTGGCAACGCGCAGTACCAGTACTACGAAACCATCGCCGGCGGCAGCGGCGCGGGCGCGGTGTTCGATGCCTCGGGCCGCACGGTGCGCGGGTTCGACGGCACCAGCGTGGTCCAGACCCACATGACCAACTCGCGCCTGACCGACCCCGAGGTGCTGGAGTTCCGCTTCCCGGTGGTGCTCGACAGCTACGAGATCCAGCGCGGGTCCGGCGGCGCCGGGCGCTGGGCCGGCGGCGATGGCGGCGTGCGGCGCGTGCGCTTTCTGCAGGCCATGACCGCCAGCATCCTGTCCAACGGCCGGCTCAATCCCGCCTTTGGCATGGCAGGCGGCCAGCCGGGCCGCGCCGGGTCCAACCGGGTGCTGCGCGCCAATGGTCAGGTTGAGGAACTGGGCCACATCGGCGCCGCGCTCATGGAGCCGGGCGATGTGTTCGAGATCTCCACGCCCGGCGGCGGCGGCTATGGGGAATGTGCGGCGCATTGAGCCGGGGCAGGAGCGCCGCGGCCAGGGGCAGGCACGGCGCTTGCGTTCCTGCACGCCAGCCGCCCCCGTGGGGCGCATGTTGAACCAGGGAAGGGATTTTCATGAGCTCTCTGCCTGCCACCACCGCGTCGGCATTGCCCGCCCAGGCAAGGGCTTCGCCACGGGCCCAGGCGTCGGCGCGCACCGCCGGCGGCGGCGGCACCGCGGCGCCCCCCCGGCGGCGCAACCTGAGCGTGGGCCAGAAGCTCGCCACCAGCTTTGGCCTGCTGGGCTGCGCGGTGGCCCTGCTGGGTGCGATGACCTGGATGACAGGCGAGGGCACCCGCCGCCAGGCCGCTCTGCTTGCGGGTGAGCAGCTGCCGATCGAGCGCTCGGTGCGCGACTGGAAGACGCAGTCCGTCACCATCGGCCAGATCGCGCTGCGCGCCACGGTGTCGTCCGACGTTTTCCCCCTGGTGGCCGAGCTGCGCAAGCAGCTGGCGGATGAAGACGCCATGCGCGGGCGCATCGAGGCGGCGCTGGCCGGTGCTTCCACCGCCGAGCACACCAAGCCCCTGTGGGCGGCGGCCCAGGCGCAGCGCCAGCAGTACGCGGCACTGCGCGACACGCTGGTGCAGAACGCCCTGGAGTCCAAGGTGATCAGCCAGAAGGAGCTGCAGGACCATGCCGCAGCGCTCACGCGCTACCTGCAGGCGATCGACCTGTTGCTCGATGCGTCGGAGCAGTCATCGCTGGCGGCGGCCGACACCATGGTCGCCGACGCATTGCGCGCGCAATGGATCAGCGCCATCGCCGTGCTGGTGGTGGTGGGCCTGTCGGGGTTGTGCGGGTGGCTGCTGCGGCGCTCCATCGTGCTGCCGCTGCGCCAGGCGTGCGAGGCCGCCGCGCAGGTGGCGAACGGCGATCTCACGGTGCACCTGGAGACCCGCCGCACGGACGAGATCGGGCAGTTGCTCACCGCGCTCAATGCCATGGTCGAGTCCTTGCACTATGTGGTGACCGAGGTGCGCGATGCGGGCGATTCCATCCACGTGGCCAGCTCCGAGGTGGCGGCGGGCAACACCGACCTGAGCGCGCGCACCGAGCATGCGGCCAGCAGCCTGCAGCAGACAGCGGCGAGCATTGCCCAGCTGGCGCAGATGGTGGCGGCCAATGCCGACAGCACCGGCCAGGCCCATGCGCTGGCGCGCAATGCCAAGGGGGTGGCCAGCAAAGGTGGCGAGGTGGTCGGCCAGGTGGTCACGACGATGGAAGAGATCAATGCCAGCAGCCAGAAGATCGCCGACATCGTGGGCATCATCGACGGCATCGCGTTCCAGACCAACATCCTGGCGTTGAACGCGGCGGTGGAGGCGGCCCGTGCCGGTGAGCAGGGCCGCGGATTCGCCGTGGTGGCCAGCGAGGTGCGGGGCCTGGCCGGGCGCAGCGCCAACGCGGCGCGCGAGATCAAGGCGCTGATCGCCGACAGCGTGGACAAGGTGAGCGACGGCGCGAGGCTAGTGGTGACCGCGGGCTCCACCATGGACGACATCGTCCGCAGCGTGGAGCGCGTGACCGCGCTGATGTCCGAGATCAACGAGGCCAGCACCGAACAGAGCACGCAGATCGGCCAGGTGAGCCAGGCGGTGGACCAGCTCGACCACATGACGCAGCAGAACGCCGCGCTGGTGGAAGAGGGCGCGGCGGCCGCGCAGAGCCTCCAGGACCAGGCGCACCGGCTGGCGCAGGCCATGGGGCAGTTCCAGCTCGTCCGTGCAGCGGTTTGATTTTGGAAAATCCAATAAATAAGGGCCTGCAGCGCAGGCCCATCAAGCGCAAGGCGCTATGATTTTTATAGTTACATGCCCGAGTAGTTGGGGCCGCCGCCGCCCTCGGGCGTGACCCACACGATGTTCTGCGTCGGGTCCTTGATGTCGCAGGTCTTGCAGTGCACGCAGTTCTGCGCGTTGATCTGCAGGCGCTGCGCATCGCCGCCCTTGGCGGTGTCGGGCACGAATTCGTACACACCCGCCGGGCAGTAGCGGGCCTCGGGGCCGGCGTACTTGGCCAGGTTGATGTTGACCGGCACGCTCGCATCCTTGAGCGTCAGGTGGGCGGGCTGGTTTTCTTCGTGGTTGGTGTTGCTGATGAAGACGCTGGAGAGGCGATCGAAGGTCAGCTTGCCGTCGGGCTTGGGGTAGACGATGGGCTTGCACTCGGCCGCGGGCTTCAAGTAGGCATGGTCGGGCTTGTCGCGGTGCAGCGTCCAGGGGATGTGGCCGCGCAGTACGAACTGCTCGAAACCGTTCATCAGCGTGGCTGTGGTCAGGCCGTACTTGAACCAGTTCTTGAAGTTGCGGTCCTTGTTCAGCTCGGTGTAGAGCCAGCTGGCCTCGAATGCCTCGGGGTAGGCCTTGAGTTCGTCGTGCTGGCGGCCGGCCACGATGGCGTCGTAGGCAGCCTCCGCGGCCAGCATGCCGGTCTTGATGGCGGCGTGGCTGCCCTTGATTCGGCCCACGTTCAGGTAGCCCGCGTTGCAGCCCACGAGCGCGCCGCCCGGGAAGATGGTCTTGGGCAGGGCGTTGATGCCGCTGGCGTTGATGGCGCGCGCGCCATACGACAGGCGCTTGGCGGTGATCTCGCCCTTGTCGTTCTCGAAGTAGTAGCGGACGTTCGGGTGCGTCTTCCAGCGCTGGAATTCCTCGAACGGGCTGAGGTAGGGGTTCTGGTAGCCCAGGCCGGTCACGAAACCGAGCGCGACCTTGTTGTCGTCCAGGTGGTACAGGAACGCGCCGCCATAGGTGTCGTTCTCCATGGGCCAGCCGGCGGTGTGCATCACGAAGCCGGGCTGGTGCTTCTTGGGGTCGATCTCCCACAGCTCCTTCACGCCGATGCCGAAGCTTTGCGGGTCGCGGTCTGCGTCCAGCTTGTAGCGCGCGATCAGCTGGCGGCCCAGGTGGCCGCGTGCGCCTTCGGCGAACACGGTGTACTTGCCCAGCAGTTCCATGCCCAGCTGGAAGTTCTCGGTGGGCTCGCCGTCCTTGCCGACACCCATGTTGCCGGTGGCCACGCCCTTGACGGAACCGTTGTCGTTGTAGAGCACCTCGGCGGCCGCGAAGCCGGGGAAGATCTCCACGCCCAGCGCCTCGGCCTGCTCGGCCATCCACTTGGTCACGTCGCCCAGGCGAACGATGTAGTTACCGTGGTTCTGCGCGAACGGCGGCAGGAAGACGTTGGGGACACGAAAGCCCGACTTTTCCGACAGGAAGATGTAGGCGTCATCGGTCACCGGCTGGTTCAGCGGGGCGCCGCGCTTTTTCCAGTCGGGAATCAGCTCGGAGAGCGCCTTGGGGTCCATGATGGCGCCCGAGAGGATGTGCGCGCCGGGCTCGGAGCCTTTTTCCAGCACCACCACCGAGACATCCTGGCCTTTTTCAGCGGCCAGCTGCTTCAGGCGGATCGCGGTGGCCAGGCCGCCGGGGCCGCCGCCAACGACCACCACGTCGTATTCCATCGATTCACGGGGACCATACTGGGCGATGATTTCTTCGTTTGTCATGGGCTTCTCGTCGGGCGTTTGATAATGGGCTATTTTCTACAGAGCAGGGTGCAATGCCCTGTCTGGCTGGCGACTGATTGTATTCACGGAATAGAGACAATCGAACGACCGTTCTATTTTGATCAGTGGGGAAACTCTAAATGGCTTACAGCATCGACTTGTCCGGCCGCGTGGCCTTCATCACGGGCGCCTCCAGCGGCCTGGGCGCGCAGTTCGCCCGCACGCTGGCGCGTGCCGGTGCGGGTGTGGTGCTGGCCAGCCGCCGGGTGGAAAAGCTCAAGGAACTGCGCGCGCGCATCGAAGGCGAGGGCGGCGATGCCCATGTGATCGAACTCGACGTGACGGACCATGCCTCGATCAAGTCCGCCGTGGCGCATGCCGAGACGGAGATGGGCTCCATCGACATCCTCGTGAACAACTCGGGCGTGAGCACCACGCAGCGCATCCAGGACGTGACGCCCGAGGACTACGACTTCATCTTCGACACCAACGTGAAGGGTGCGTTCTTCGTCGCGCAGGAGGTGGGCAAGCGCATGCTGGCCCGCTCGCGCGGCGCCGCGCCTGGCAGCTTCACGGGCGGGCGCATCATCAACATCGCCTCGATGGCCGGACTCAAGGTGCTGCCGCAGATCGGCGCCTACTGCATGAGCAAGGCCGCCGTGGTGCAGATGACCAAGGCCATGGCCATGGAGTGGGGCAAGTTCGGCATCAACGTGAACGCGATCTGCCCCGGCTACATCGACACCGAGATCAACCACCACCACTGGAACACCGAGCAGGGCAAGAAGCTCATCGACATGCTGCCCCGCAAGCGCGTGGGCAACGCGCAAGACCTGGACGCGCTGCTGGTGATGCTGGCCAGCGACCAGAGCCATTTCATCAACGGCGCGGTCATTGCGGCGGACGACGGTTTTGCGGTATAGGTTCCCCCTGAGTCGCTGCGCGCCTTCTCCCTGAGGGAGACTCCACCCCGCGGTCTGGCAGGGCCAGTTCCACTGGTGGCACGGGTGTTGGGTGGGGCGCGCCAGCTGCGTAGGCCGTGATCGTGCAAACAACTGAGTCAACGATGAAGATCGAAATCCCTGAGGTCAAGAAACTCGTCCATGAAATGCGCTTTCCCGTGCGCTGGGGCGACATGGACGCCATGGGCCATGTGAACAACACCGTGTATTTCCGCTACCTGGAAACGGCGCGCATCGACTGGATGGTGTCCGTGGGCTGCAACCCCGACCCGCGCGGGCAGGGTCCGGTGATCGTCAACGCCTTCTGCAACTTCTACCGCCAGCTCGAATACCCGGCCGACGTGCTGCTCAAGCTCTATGTGAGCGATCCGGGCCGCACCACGTTCGAGACCTGGGGCACGATGGAGCGGGCGGACCAGCCGGGCGTGGTCTGCGCCGCGGGCGGCGCCACGACGATCTGGGTGGATTTTCCGCAGCAGAAGGCCACGGAACTGCCTGACTGGATGCGGGCGCTGGTCAGCTGAGGCGGACGGCCCGCGGGCTCAATCGGCCGGCAGCGCGATGCAGTGGGCCAGCGGCACGCCGCGCTCCTGCGCTGCGCCCAGCAGCAGCACCCGCCGCAACTCGGGCAGGTAGCGGACCGCGGTCTGTGGTGCGCTGTAGCCATTGGTGTCGGACAGGCTTTCCTGCATGCGCAGCATCCGGCCCGTTGGCCGGTGTTCGATGGCCAGGGTGCGCACGCCCGTATAGAAAGTGCTGTCGATGCGGCCTTCGGTGCCGAAGAAGCCGCCGCCCACGCGGGCCTTGCGGTGCGTGCCCTGGAACGTGGTGGCGATGCGCAGCTGGCCGTCGCGGCTGGTGCAACTGCCCTCGAATGCGGCCGCGCAATCCATGGGCAGCGGGTTCTGCCGCACCATGACGGGCTGCACGGCCGGTGCCTGCAGCGCTGCGACGGGCACCGGTTCCAGGTGGGCGCAGTCCGTGTCAGGCACCACCTTCCATGCCGTGGCGCCGGGGGAGTCCGCGATCTGCAGCCGTGGTATGCCCACGCCCGCGCCCAGGTAGTAGGCCGGTGCCGCGTCCCCGCTGCGGTAGAGCGTGGACGACAGCAGCGGCGACAGCGCGCCGGGGGGCACGGCCAAGGGCAGTGGGTGCACGGCCAGCGTTCCGGCGGGAGGCCCGAACCCGCCGCACCCGCCGTGAAGGCGAGCGCCAGCAGCAAGACCCCGGGCGCGGCGCGCATGGCGTCAGGCGGCAGGCTTGGCCTTGGGCACGCGGCCCATCAGGTAGAACTCGGGATTGGGCAGCATGCCCGCGAAGCTGGCCATGCGGTTGGACAGGCCGAAGAACGCGGTGATGGCCGCGATGTCCCAGATGTCCTCGTCGTCGAAGCCGTGGGCGTGCAGCGCGGCGAAGTCGGCATCCTCGATCTCGTGCGAGCGTTCGCAGACCTTCATCGCGAAGTCGAGCATGGCGCGCTGGCGCGGCGTGATGTCGGCCTTGCGGTGGTTGACCGCCACCTGGTCGGCCAGGAAAGGCTTCTTTTCGTAGATGCGCAGGATGGCGCCATGCGCCACCACGCAGTACAGGCACTGGTTGGCGGCGCTGGTGGTGGTGACGATCATCTCGCGCTCGCCCTTGGTGAGGCTGCCTTCTTCCTTGAGCATGAGCGCATCGTGGTACGCAAAAAACGCGCGCCACTCGGCCGGGCGCCGGGCAAACGCCAGGAACACATTGGGGATGAAGCCAGCCTTCTCCTGCACTTCGAGGATGCGGACACGGATGTCTTCGGGCAGGCTGTCGAGCGAGGGCACAGGGTAGCGGGTCACAGGGGTCTCCTTGTCGATTTTTCAGTAGGTGGCAGGCATCAGTATCCGGGATTCAGGGATGCCACTGCGTGGCGCGCACGGGGCTTTGCGCGGGCGCTGCCGTGTTGCCCGCCAGCGCATACGACAGCTGCGTCGCGGCGCCGATCACCGTCTGGGCCAGGGCTTCGAGCTTTTCGGCCGGCAGGCGCGATGCGGGGCCGGAGATGCACACCGAGCCCATCAGGCGCCAGTGCATGCCGAACACCGGCGCCGACACCGTGGCCACGCCTTGCTCGCGTTCGCCGATGGACCAGTGGTAGCCCTTCCTGCGGATGTCTTCATAGGCCTTGCCCGGCTCGCCCGAGAACGCCAGGATCACGCGGCCCGGCGAGCCCTTGTCGAGCGGCAGGCCTTCGCCCATGCGGGCATGGTGGCGCAGCGCCTGGGGGCCCTCCACGCGCACCAGGCAGGTCCGCACGTTCCCCTCGCGCACGTAGAAGGCCGCGCTTTCGCCCGTGGCGTGGGTCAGCTCGCGCAGCGCGGGCTCCAGCACGTTCTGCACATCGAAGCCCGCCTGGTAGCGCGCGCCCAGCCAGCCCGCGGCCGGGCCCAGGCGCCAGTCGCCGTCCTCGCGCTGCACCATGAAGCCCGACTGCGCCAGCGTGCGCGCCAGGCGCAGCACCGTGGTCTTGTGCAGGCCGCAGCGGCGGCTCAGCTCGGCCAGCGGCAGGCTGGACTCGCCCAGGGCAAAGGCCTCCAGCACCTGCAGGGCCCGGGTGACGGCGATGACGCCCCCGGAGGGCTCGGCCTCGCCTGCGGAGGCCGGTGCGGCAGGCTGGGGCGCGCGGGGCAGCGGAGGGTGTGCGGGCTGGCGGGGGCTGTTGCTCATGGTGCCATTCGTTTCACTGTATGCAACTGCATTGTATGGGTTGAAACGTCTGCGTAAAGTCGCGGCCACGGCGCCGGGCCCTTGCAGGTTCTGCGGACCGGCGTGAAGCACCACCATAAACGGAGACAAATCCATGCCAGCTTTTTCATCGCTTTCGCGTGCCGTCGGCGCGCACCTGTGCCATGCGGCGCTGGGCCTTGCCGCCCTGGCCGCACCCGCAGGCGCAGCCCTGGCGCAGGCCACCTACCCGAACAAGCCCATCCGCCTGATCGTGCCGTTCCCGCCCGGCGGCGGCACCGACATGATCGCGCGCACCGTGGCGCAAAAGCTCACGGACCAGAACAAGTGGAACGTGATCGTGGACAACCGCCCCGGCGCGGGCGGCAACCTGGGCGTGGACGCCGTGGCCAAGTCGGCCCCCGACGGCTACACGCTGGTCATGGGCCAGACCAGCAACCTGGCCATCAACCCCACGCTGTACCCCAAGCTGCCCTACGACCCCATCAAGGACCTGGTGCCCGTGGCACTGGTGTCGTCGTCGCCCATCGTGATCGCCGCGCCGGCCAATTCGCCCTACAAGACCTTTGCCGATGTGGTGGCTGCATCCAAGGGCAAGCCCGACGCGCTCACGCTGGGCTACTCGGGCAACGGCACGGTGGCCCACCTGGCCGGCGAGCTGGCCGAGAACGCGGCGGGCATCAAGCTGCGCCACATCCCCTACAAGGGCGCGGCCCAGGCCATGACCGACCTGGTGGGCGGGCAGATCGACCTGTACATGTCCTCCGTGCCCACGCTGCTGGGCCAGGTGCGCAACGGCAAGCTCAAGGTGCTGGCCATCACGTCGGCCAAGCGCTCGTCGCAATTGCCGGATGTGCCCACGCTGGCCGAGTCCGGCTACAAGGGCTTCGAGGCCGTGACCTGGTTCGGCATCCTGGCGCCCGCCGGCACGCCCGCACCCATCGTGGCGCAGCTGAACAAGGCGATCAACCAGGCGCTGCAGCACGCCGAAGTGGCCGACAAGCTGCGCTCCGAAGGTGGCGACGTGCTGGGCGGCCCGGCCGATCAGTTCGGCCAGCTGCTGCGCACCGAAGTGCCGCGCTGGGGCAAGATCGTCAAGGACTCGGGCGCCAGCCTGGACTGATTTAGGGCATTGCCTTCAACAGGCCCGTCTCCTTGGGGAGCCTTGCCGTGTACCGCACTGCCTGCGGCTCCCCGCCCAGCGATCCGTTGAAATGCCAAGCGCGCCCCACGCCCGGGCCCCACACGTCGCCCGTCCATCTTTTTCCAACCGCATTGCCTGCAGCCGCTCCACGTCCGCGGTCGCGCTGCGGCATGGGCATTGCGCAGCTGACGCCGTGCCACCGCCGCAGCCGCGCAGGCCCCACCGTTTTCCGTGCTCTCTACAAGGAATTCACCATGAGCCAACCCCCCGACATCATCCGTGACATCGACCGCGTGAGCACCGACGTCGTGCGCAAAGCCGCGACCTTCCAGGCCGCCATCCTGGCCGACGTGGCGGGCCGCCGCGGCACGATGCACGGCCGCGTGGCCCCGGTGCACCAGGGCATGAAGGTGGCCGGCCCGGCCTTCACCGTGGAAGTGCGCCCCGGCGACAACCTCATGATCCACGCCGCCATCGCGCTGGCCCAGCCGGGCGACGTGCTGGTGATCGACGGCAAGGGCGACCTGACTGCCGCCCTCATGGGCACGCTGATGCTCAGCGCCTGCAAGAAGCGAGGCCTGGCCGGCGTGATCGTGGACGCGGCCATCCGCGACAAGCTCGAGATCCTGGAACTGGACTTCCCCGTGTTCAGCGCAGGCTTCAACCCCGCCGGGCCCACCAAGTACGTGCCCGGCCGCATCAACCACCCCATCTCCGCCGGCGGCGCCACGGTGAACCCCGGCGACCTGGTGGTGGGCGATGCCGACGGCGTGGTCGTGATCGAGCGCGCCAAGGCCCCCGGCATGATGGCCCTGGCCGACAAGAAGGTGGCTGATGAAGCCGCCCGCATCGACGCCATCGCCCGCGGCGACACCGCCTCGAAGTGGCTGCCCGCCGCGCTGCGTGCGGCGGGTGTCCTGGCGGAAGGGGAGTCGCTGTGAGCACGAAATCCACCATCATCGTCACGGGCGCCGACCTGGCGCAGCAGGCGCTCGGCCTGCTCACCGGCTACGACATCGTCTACGCTGGCAAGACGCCGACCGAAGACGACATGGTCGCCCTGGCCAGGCAACATGACCCCGTGGCCATCATCGTGCGCTACGGCAAGGTGGGCCCGGCCGTGATGGACGCGGCGCCTTCGCTCAAGGTGATCTCCAAACACGGCAGCGGCACCGACACCATCGACAAGGTGGCGGCCCAGGCGCGCGGCATCGAGGTGGTGGCTGCCGTGGGCGCCAATGCCGCGGCCGTGGCCGAGCAGGCGCTGGCGCTGCTGCTGGCCTGTGCCAAGTCGGTGGTGCAGCTGGATGCACGCATGCACGCCGGTCACTGGGACAAGGCCACGCACAAGAGCCTGGAGCTCTACGGCCGCACGGTGGGTCTGGTGGGCCTGGGCGCCATCGGCCTGCGCTTTGCGAAGATGGCCGATGCGTTGGGCATGCGCGTGATCGGTTTCGACCCGTTCGCCAAGAACCTGCCCGACTACGTGCAGAGCGTTCCGCTCGAAACGATCTGGCGCGAGGCCGATGCCGTGTCCTTGCACTGCCCGCTGACCGACGAGAACCGCGGCATGCTGAACGCCGCCACGCTCGCACAGTGCAAGCGCGGCGTCATCGTGGTGAACACCGCCCGCGGCGGCCTCATCGACGAAGCCGCGCTGCTGGCGGCCGTGCGCTCGGGCCAGGTGATGGCGGCGGGCCTGGACAGCTTTGCGGTGGAGCCCATGGTGGCCGGCCACCCGTTCCAGGGCGAGAAGAATTTCATCCTCAGCCCGCACATCGGCGGCGTGACGAGCGACGCCTACGTGAACATGGGCGTGGGCGCGGCTCAGAACCTGCTCGCCGTGCTGGCCCGTGAGGCGGCAGCCGCCCCAGCCGCGTAGCCAGGGCGGGGGACATGCTCGTGAGCAAAATTTTCAAGCAAAAATGGCCTCTAGCGCTTACCTGCAAGGCGCTGGAGGCTACGCTATTGATAGCGCCTGCAGCGTGCCTTGCGCAGGCTGGCGACTATCCATCCAAGCCCGTGAAGCTACCGGCCTTTGTGGTTTGATAAATATTGACTATCAATCGAATTCAATCGATTCAATTTACGTGTCATGGATTGCTTCCTACCATTGGTCTCGCCAAGTGCCTGAACCGCTTACACAAGGAGAGACCCATGACGACAGAAGCCCAATGCCCTTTCGACCACGGTAAGGCCGCCGCGCCCAAGGGCCGTGGCAACGCGGACTGGTGGCCCAATCAGCTCAACCTGCGCCCGCTCAACCAGAGCTCTCCGCTCGTCGACCCCATGGGCGACGGCTTCAACTACGCCGAAGAATTCAAGAGCCTGGATCTGGCCGCCGTGAAGGCCGACCTGCACGCGCTGATGACCGACTCGCAGGACTGGTGGCCGGCCGACTTCGGCCACTACGGCCCGCTGTTCATCCGCATGGCCTGGCACAGCGCCGGCACTTACCGCCTGGCGGACGGCCGCGGTGGCGCGGGGGCCGGGCAGCAGCGCTTTGCACCGCTCAACAGCTGGCCCGACAACGCCAACCTGGACAAGGCGCGGCGCCTCCTGTGGCCCATCAAGCAGAAGTACGGCCGCAAGATCTCCTGGGCCGACCTGATGATCCTCACCGGCAATGTGGCGCTCGAGTCCATGGGCTTCAAGACCTTCGGCTTCGGCGGCGGCCGCCCCGACGTGTGGGAACCCGATGAAAACGTCTACTGGGGCGCAGAGACCACCTGGCTGGGCGGCGACAAGCGCTACAGCGGCGAGCGCGACCTGGCCAAGCCCCTGGCCGCCGTGCAGATGGGCCTGATCTACGTGAACCCCGAGGGACCCAACGGCAACCCCGACCCGATCGCGGCGGCGCGCGACATCCGCGACACCTTTGCCCGCATGGCCATGGACGATGAAGAGACCGTGGCGCTGATCGCCGGCGGCCACACCTTCGGCAAGACCCACGGTGCGGGCGACGCGGCCCTGGTGGGCAAGGAGCCCGAAGGCGGCGGCATCGAGGACCAGGGCTTCGGCTGGATCAGCAAGCACGGCAGCGGCTTTGGCGGCGACGCCATCACCAGCGGCCTGGAAGTGACGTGGACCACCACGCCCACGCAATGGAGCAACAACTTCTTCGAGAACCTGTTCGGCTTCGAGTGGGAACTGACCAAGAGCCCGGCTGGCGCGCACCAGTGGACGGCCAAGGGCGCCGAGGCGACGATTCCCGATGCGCACGATCCCTCGAAGAAGCGCGTGCCCACCATGCTCACCACCGACCTGTCGCTGCGCTTCGATCCGGCTTACGAGAAGATCTCGCGCCGCTTCCTCGCGCACCCCGAGCAGTTCGCCGACGCGTTTGCGCGCGCCTGGTTCAAGCTCACGCACCGCGACATGGGCCCGCGCGTGCGCTACCTCGGCCCTGAGGTACCGGCCGAAGTGCTGATCTGGCAGGACCCGATTCCCGAAGTGGACCATGGCCTGGTGGACGATCAGGACGTGACGGTGCTCAAGGCGAAGATCCTGGCGTCCGGCCTCACGGTGCCCGAGCTGGTGTCCACCGCCTGGGCCTCGGCCTCCACCTACCGTGGTGGCGACAAGCGCGGCGGGGCCAACGGGGCGCGCATCCGCCTGGCACCGCAAAAGGACTGGGAAGTGAACCAGCCTGTGCAACTGGCCAAGGTGCTTGGCCAGCTCGAAGCGATCCAGCAGGACTTCAATGCCGCGCAGAGCGGCGGCAAGAAGGTCTCGCTGGCCGACCTGATCGTGCTGGGCGGTGCTGCGGCCATCGAGTCGGCCGCCCGCAGCGCAGGCCAGGAAGTGGTCGTGCCTTTCACGCCAGGCCGCATGGACGCCTCACAGGAGCAGACCGATGTGCCTTCGTTCGAGGTCATGGAGCCGCTGGCCGATGGCTTTCGCAACTATGTGCGCCCCGGCCTCGAAGGCGCGGTGGCCGAGCTGCTGATCGACCGCGCCAACCAGCTCACGCTGACCGGCCCCGAGATGACCGTGCTGGTGGGCGGCCTGCGCGCCCTGGGCGCCAATGCAGGGCAGGGCCGGCACGGCGTGTTCACGCAGCGTCCCGGTGTGCTCACGAACGATTTCTTCGTGAACCTGCTGGACATGCGCACCCGGTGGCAGAAATCGGCCTCCGAGGCCGGCGTGCTGGAGGGCGTGGACCGTGCGAGTGGCGCTCCGAAGTGGACGGGCACGGTGGCCGACCTCGTGTTCGGCTCCAACTCGCAGCTGCGCGCGCTGGCCGAGGTGTATGGCAGCAGCGATGCGCAGGCGGTGTTCGTGCAGGACTTCGTGAAGGCATGGACCAAGGTCATGAACCTGGACCGCTTTGATCTCGCGCCCGCGGCACACCCAGCACAGGCCTGAGCCCCCCGGACTGACGACGCCACTGGCCTGGCCTCCTTGGGGCGGGGCTGGTGGCGTTGTGCTTTTCGGGCGGGCAGGGCGGCTACCATGGCGGCCCCAAACCGAACCGGAGAGCCCGCATGACGCAACCCCCATCCTCCAAGGATTTCGACAAAGGCCTGGCCACGCGCAAGCAGGTCATGGGCGAGGACTTCGTGGCCAATGCCTTTGGCAATGCCACGGAGTTCACCCAGCCGATCCAGGAGTTCATCACCCGCAATGCCTGGGGCGATGTCTGGCAGCGCCCGGGGCTGGACATGAAGACGCGCAGCCTGATCACCGTGGCGTTCCTCACCGCGCTGGGCAAGCAGCACGAGCTCAAGGGCCATGTGCGCGGTGCACTCAACAACGGCGCCACGGCGGCCGAGATCCAGGAGGTGCTGCTGCATGCCAGCATCTACTGCGGACTGCCCACCGCCGTGGAGGCTTTCCGCACGGCCGCCGACGTGATCGACGGGCCGAAAAAATAAGGCTTCAGCCCGCCAGGAGCTTGTGCACGAGATCGGCTGCGGTCGACGCGTTGTACTTGCGCATGAGGCGGGCGCGGTAGATCTCCACCGTGCGGTGGCTGATCTCCAGCGTGCGGCCGATCTCCTTGGAGGTCAGGCCTTCCAGCAGGCGTGCCGCCACTTCGCGTTCGCGGCCTGTCAGCTCCGCTTTCACGGGGCGCTGGGAACTCAGGTCCTCGAAGCTCCAGATGCCCGATTCATGCGGTGCATTGCGATTGAGCGCGCGCCCTGACACATGGCACCAGAAGACCTCGCCGTTGGCGCGCTTCATGATGCGGTTGTCGGCGTAGTGGCCCTTGGCGTTCAGGATGGGCTCCATGTGGGCGCCCAGGCGCTCATACTCGTCGGCGCTCGGATAAAGTACCTGGAAGGACTGGCCGATCAGCACCTCGCGCGAGGCGCCGAACATCTCGCAGACCTGCCGATTGCAATCGACCATGGTGCGGTTGCGTGACAGCACCAGGCCCACGGGAGCCATGTCGAAAGCGAGCCGGTAATCAACGTCCATAGTGCAAATCTTTAGGGGATACTACTTATTCGGGTACGTAGTATCGTAGCGCATCCAAAATTCACAAGGAGATCGTGGTGAACAAGATATTCCCCTCCGCGGCCGAGGCCCTCCGGGGTGTGGTTGCAGACGGCCAGCTCATGGCTGTGGGCGGTTTCGGGTTGTGTGGCATTCCGGAGGCGCTGATCGATGCGCTGCGCGATTCGGGTGCCAAGAATCTCACCGTGATCTCCAACAATGCGGGCGTCGACGGCTTTGGCCTGGGCAAGCTGCTCGAGACCCGCCAGATCAAGAAAATGATCTCTTCGTACGTGGGCGAGAACAAGGAGTTCGAACGCCAGTACCTCGCGGGCGAACTGGAACTGGAGTTCACGCCCCAGGGCACGCTGGCCGAGAAGCTGCGCGCCGGCGGTGCGGGCATTCCGGCCTTCTTCACCAAGACCGGCGTGGGCACCATCGTTGCGGACGGCAAGGAGCTGCGCGAGTTCGACGGCGAAACCTATGTGATGGAGCGCTCCCTGGTACCCGAGGTGTCGCTCATCAAGGCGGATGTGGCGGACAAGTCCGGCAACCTGCGCTTCAACCTCACCGCGCGCAACTTCAATCCCGCCGCGGCCACGGCCGGCAAGGTCTGCATCGTGGAGGTGGAGCGCATCGTGGAAACGGGCGAGCTCGCGCCCGATGACGTCCATCTGCCCGGCATCTACGTGCACCGGATCGTGCTCAACGCCAACCCTGAAAAGCGCATCGAAAAACGCACCATCACCGAGAAAGCAGGAGCCTGACCATGCCGTGGACCCAAGACCAGATGGCCGCACGCGCGGCGCAAGAACTCGAAGACGGCTTCTATGTGAACCTGGGGATCGGCATCCCCACGCTGGTGGCCAATTTCACGGGCGACAAGGAAGTGTGGCTGCAGTCCGAGAACGGCATGCTGGGCATCGGCCCTTTCCCTACCGACGACAAGGTGGACCCTGACCTCATCAATGCCGGCAAGCAGACCGTCACCACGATCAAGGGCTCGTCGATCTTTGGCAGCGACCAGTCGTTCGCCATGATCCGCGGCGGCAAGATCAACCTGTCGATCCTGGGTGCCATGCAGGTCAGCGAGAAGGGCGACCTGGCCAACTGGATGATCCCTGGCAAGATGGTCAAGGGCATGGGCGGCGCGATGGACCTGGTGGCCGGCGTCAAGCGCGTGATCGTGCTCATGGAGCATGTGGCCAAGAAGAAGGACGGTACGGAAGACCTGAAGATCCTGCCCCAGTGCACGCTGCCCCTGACGGGCGTGGGCGTGGTCGACCGCATCATCACCGACCTGGCCGTGCTGGACGTGACCCCCGAAGGCCTCAAAGTCATTGAACTGGCACCCGGCGTCACCTTCGAAGCCCTGCAGGGCAAGACGGGCGTGACGCTGCTGCCGTAAGGCGTTGCTTCATGCGCCGCCGCATGCGGCGGCGGGTTGACCCTTCAGGCATGCAAGACAAAAAGGCCGGAGCCCTTCACGGGGCTCCGGCCTTTTGCGTGGCGGCTGCGGTGCGCCTGCACCGCATGGCGGTGGCCTTTTACATCGCGCCGATTTCACCAGCGGGGATCTGGCCGGTGCGCACGGCTTCAGCAGCCTGGGCACGCACGGCGGCGCGGTCGGCGGTGGATTGATACGTCACCACGCGCGAACCTGCGGGCTCGATGGAGCGGGTCTGTGCGACGGTGGCGGCTTCGGCGGCCACTTCGGCGCGCGTGCGGTTCGTCTCGAACTTCGTGGCGAACTGCGAGGCATCGGCTTCATCGGCCTGGGCACCGAAAGAAGCGAAAGCAGCCACGGCGGCGATGGAGAGGAAACGTGCGGTCGTGTTCATGATGAAAATCCTTGAAGTTAAAAAAGCGTCTCAGAAAAGCCGGGACAAAAACCATTTCTGAACCGGGTTCGGTGAGTCGCCTTGCGGGTTCGGCTCATCGATGGGTTGAACTGTACGCCTGGGGTATCCAAAGAAAAACCATCTGGTCGCGAACTAACTGTTCCAGTTTTGGCAACAGTTGACGGGCGCATGGCGGCACACGCCGCGTCCTGCGCCGGGGCAACAAAAAAGGGCCTGTGGGCGTCTGGCGACCACAGGCCCTCCGGTTTCAGGGATTCATCTCACGCCGCTGTGTAGAGCTCCCAGGCCTCGGATGCGCTCGCGCCGCGGTGGATCATCGCCATCAGTGCGTTGACCACCGCCGACGGGTTGGCGTGCTGGTACACGTTCCGGCCATAGACCATGCCCACGGCCCCCTGGTCCAGCAGCACGCGCGAGCGCGCGAACACCTGCTGCAGGTCTTCGCGACCGCCGCCGCGCACCAGCACCGGGCAGCGCGCTGCCTGCACCACGCGGTGGAATTCGGCGGGGTCGGTGGTGGGGTCGGCCTTCACGATGTCGGCCCCCATCTCGCGCGCCAGGCGCACCAGGGTCACGATCTTCTCGGCGTCGCCATCGACCATGTAGCCGCCTTGCTCGCTGTGCGGGCGCATCACCAGCGGCTCGATCATCAGCGGCATGCCGTAGCGGTCGCAGTCGGCGCGCACGCGCGCGATGTTCTGCACGCACTGGCGGAACAGGTCGGGTTCATTGGGCAGCATGAACAGGTTGACCACCACGCAGGCCGCATCGCGCTGGACGGCCGGCAGCACGGGATCGTGCTCGTTCTGCAGCAGGGCCCACATCACGCGGTGGGCCGTGGCGTTGTAGGGGTTGCCCATGTCGATGCGCATCACCAGCGCCGGCTTGCTGCGGCCCGGGCGGTCCTGCAGCAGGTCGGCCTGGCCGTAGTTGAGCTGGATGGCGTCGGGCGCGGCGGCCACGAGCTTGTCCATCACGCCGGGCATGTCCTCCAGCCCGTTGAGGAACGAGGGTTCGTTGCACACGCCGTGGTCCAGGGCGATGTCCAGGCAGCGCCCGTGGGTCAGCAGGCGGTTCAGGCGTGCGGTCTTGTCCTTCGACATACGAAGAGGTCCTTGGTTGGTGGGAGTAAGAAAAAGGGGGAAGAGGTTCGTCAGGCCAGCGCCTTCAGGTGCCGGGCGGCGGCCGTGTCGATGCGCAACACGGCCTCCTCGGGCAGGTCCAGCGCGCCGGCGGTGGCGTTCTCGGTGGCCTGTGCCCGCGTGCGTGCACCGCACAGCGCCACCGATACATTGCCGCTGGCCAGCGTCCAGGCGATCATCAGCTGACCGAAGGAGCAGCCCAGTGGCCGGCGCACCGGTTCGAGTTCGTCGAAGAAGGCCTTGAGCCTGGCGCGGTTGGCCGCGCTGAAACGCGGGTTGCTCGCGCGCTGGTCGTCGCCCGTGAATTCGCGCGCCGGGTCGATGGGGCCGGCGAGCAGGCCCAGCGCCAGCGAGGAGTAGCCCAGCATGGCCACGTTATGGCGGCTGCACAGGGGCAGCAGCGTCTGCTCGATCTCGCGGTCGATCAGGCTGTAGCGCTCCTGCGCCGCGTCCACGGGACCGTACTGCAGGTACTCGGCCAGCGTCTCGGGGCTCGCGTTGCTCACACCGATGGCGCGGATCTTGCCCTGCTGCTTGAGCGTGAGCAGGGCGTCCATGGTCTCCTCGACCGGCGTGGTGGCGTCCTGCCAGTGGGTGATGTACAGGTCGATGTAGTCGGTCTGCAGGCGTTTCAAGCTCTCCTCGGCCTCGTGGAAGATCGATTCGCGGCCCAGGTGGCGGTACACGGGGTGGCCGTCTTCGTCGAAGAAGTGCGTGCCCTTTTGCGTGTGCCACACCAGGCCGCACTTGGTGGCGATCACCGCCTCATGGCGGCGGCCCTTGAGGGCGGCGCCAACGATGTTTTCGGAGGCGCCCAGGCCATAGGCCGGCGCGGTGTCGATCAGCGTCACCCCGGCGTCGAGCGAGGCGGCTATGGCGTCGGTGGCGGCGGCACTGTCCTGGCCGCCCCACATCCATCCGCCCATGGCCCAGGTACCGAGGCCGATGGCCGAGCACTGGATGCCCGACGGGCTCAGGGTGGTGGTCTTCATCGCTGCGTTCATCATCACGGCATTCATCGTTGGGTCTTTCGGGTGTTCATGAGGTGGTCGATGGTCACGGCGGCCAGCAGGATCAGGCCCTTGATCACGTCCTGCCAGTAAGGCGATACGTCCAGCAGGATCAGCGAGCTGGTCACCACCGAGAGCAGGGCCAGGCCCAGCACGGCACCGAGCACCGTGCCCGAGCCGCCCTTCAGGCTGGCGCCGCCGATCACGGCCGCTGCGATCACGTTGAGCTCCATGCCCACGCCGAAGGTGGGCGTGGCCGCGCCGAAGCGCGCGGTGTAGATCACCCCGGCCAGGCCGGCGGATGCGGCGCACAGCACCGTCACCCAGAACTTCACGTGGCCCACGCGGATGCCCGAGTACAGCGCCGCCTTCTCGTTGCTGCCGGTGTAGAACACGCGGCGCATCAGGCTCGCGCGGCGCAGCACGAAATCGCTGACCACCACGATGAAAAGGAAGATCAGGATCACCGCCGGGATGCCGAACAGCGTACCCTGGCCGATGAACTTGAACGAGGCCGGCAGCGAGAACAGCGACTGGGGCGTGCCCTGGGTGAGCGCCAGGCACAGGCCGCGCACGATGACCATGAAGGCCAGCGAGGCGATGAAGTGGTTGAGCCCGATGCGCACCACGCAGCCGCCGATCATGGCGCCGATGAGCGCGCTGGCGGCGATCGCGATGAGCCCGGCCGTCCAGGGATCGAACCCCATCAGGAACAGCTTGCCCGTGACCACCATCGCAAAGCACACCACCGAGCCCACCGACAGGTCGATGCCGCCCACGATGAGCAGGATGGTCATGCCCACGACCACGATGCCTTCGATGGAGAAGGACAGCAGCATGGCGCGGATGTTGTCCCAGGTCAGGAAGTAGGGCGACGCGAAGCTCATGCCCACGCACAGCGCGAGGATGATGACCAGAAGGCCCATCTCGCGCATGCTGGTGAGCTTGGGGGCGCCGGGCTTGCCCGGCCCCCCGGGCGCCTCGCGCGGCGGCTGCAGGCCGGCGACGGAGCCGGCGTCCAATTGTGCGGGGTGATTCATGCGATTTCCTCTTGCTGTCGTTCCAGTCCCGAGGCCAGCCGCAGCAGGGCCTCTTCCGTCATGTCCTTGCCTTGCAGCTCGCCCGCCACGCGCCCGTCGCGGATCACCAGGGCCCGGTCGCACAGGCCGATGATCTCGGGCAGCTCCGAGGAGATCACCACCACGCCCACGCCCTGGCAGGCCAGGTCGCGCAGGATGTGGTGGATCTCCGACTTGGCGCCCACGTCCACGCCGCGCGTGGGCTCGTCCATCAGCAGCACCGACGGGTTGGTGGCCAGCAGTTTGGCGATGGCCACCTTCTGCTGGTTGCCGCCCGACAGGCTCGCCACCTCGATCTGCACGCCGTCGGACTTGAGCTTCAGGCGTGCGCCCAGCTCCTGCGCCAGCCGGTGCTCGGTCGCACGCTGCAGCAGGCCCAGGCGCGAGCTCACACGCGCCAGCGCCATGGAGGCGATGTTCTGCGCGATCGGCAGGTCCAGGTACACGCCTGCGGCCTTGCGGTCCTCGCTGAGGTAGGCGATGCCTTCGCGCAGCGCGTCGCTGTACTTGCGGATGGCAAGCTGCTTGCCGTTGAGGCGCACGCTGCCGCCAGTGGCGGGGCGCAGGCCGCACAGGGTCTGCGCCAGCTCGCTGCGCCCGGCGCCCATGAGCCCGGCGATGCCCAGGATCTCACCGCGCTGCAGGGTGAACGAGACGCCGTGCACGCGCTCGCCGTCGGCCAGGTCGCTCACTTCGAGCACGTGCTCGCCGGGGTCTGCGTCCTGCTGCTTGGGCGGGTAGTAGTTGCCCAGGTCGCGCCCGACCATGCGCCGCACCAGGCCGTCGGCATCGAGCTCGGCCAGCGGGCCCGAGTGCACGTTGCGCCCGTCGCGCAGCACGGTCACGCGCGTGCAGTGCGCAAAGATCTCGGCCATGCGGTGGCTGATGTAGATGATGCCGATGCCCTGGTCCCGGAGGTCGTGCAGCACCCTGAACAGGGCGGCCGATTCGTTGTCGGTGAGAGCGGCGGTCGGCTCGTCCAGGATCAGCACCTTGCAGTCAAGCGTGAGCGCCTTGGCGATCTCGATCAGCTGCTGGCTGCAGATGGGCAGATCGCCCACGCGCGCGGCGGGGGCGATGTCCTGGCCCAGGCGCTGCAGTACCTTGGCGGCGCGCGCGTTGAGGTCGGCGTAGTCCATCCAGGTCTGCCGGCCCGCATTGGTCTCGGGCATGAAGATGTTCTCGGCCACGGTGGCGTCGGCGCACAGGGCTATTTCCTGGTGCACCAGGCCGATACCCAGGCGCATGGCCTGGGCCGGTCCATCGATGGTGACCACGCGGCCGTCGAGCGTTATCTCGCCCGCGTCCGGCTGGTGGATGCCATCGATGATGTTCATCAGCGTGGACTTGCCCGCGCCGTTCTCGCCGCACAGGGCGTGGATCTCGCCCGCCTGCAGCGACAAGTCCACGCCCGAGAGCGCATGCGAAGCGCCGAAGCGCTTGCTGATGCCGCGCAGCGTGAGCAGGGGGGCGCCCATGGTGGTGGTGCTCACTCGCTGATGCCCTTGGTGCCGCGGCGCGCGAGGTACTTGTCCCAGTAGAAGTCGTCGGCGTTGGCCTTGCTGACCACGGCCAGGCCGTTGTCCAGGAAGGGCACGGCCATGGGGTTGGTGCCGTTGCGCTTGGCGTCATTCATCGGGTCGATGAGGCCGGGGTTCTTGGCCAGGAACAGCATCATCATGCCCATGTAGCCCTGCATGCCCTGGTTGGGGTTGATGGCGCCGAACACGTCGCCGGACTTGATCATGTCCAGGATCTTGGCGTTCACGTCGCAGCACATCACCTTGATGTTCTTCTTGGTCTCCACCTTGGCCTGGGCCGCACCGAGCGCCGAGTTGGCCTCGGGCATGAACAGGGCGCCCAGGTTGGGGTTGGCCTGCGCCAGGCTCTGCACGGCCTGGTAGGCCTTGTTCGGGTCCTGGTTGCTCGCGGCGCGGCCCACCAGCTTCATGCCCGGGTGCTTGGTCTTCATGCGGTTGATGAAGGCGGCGATGCGGCGGTCGTGGTTGTCCTGGCCGGGGTTTTCCAGCACGGCGAACTCGCCCTTGCCGCCCAGCGATGCGGCGATCGCGTCGGCGGCCTGCGCGCCTTCGCGGTCATTGTCCGAGGTGATGAACGAGGTGCGCTTGGAGTTGGGCGAGTCGGCCGCGAAGGTGACGACCGGGATGCCCATGGCTGCTGCGCGGTTGATGGGCTCGATGAACGGGTCGGGGTTCATGGGGTGCAGCAGGATGCCGGCGGGCTTGCGTGCCAGCTCCTGCTCGAACGAGGCCAGCTGCTTGTTCACGTCGTACTCGGGGGTGCCGGTGTAGCGGGTGCGGACACCCAGCGTGCGGCCCAGCTGCTTCATCATCTCGTAGACCGGAAACCAGTACTCCACGCCCGAGACCATCACGTTCATCACGTAGACGTCGCTGGGGTTGCCGCGCAGGCCACCCGCGGCGGCGGGGGTTGCTGCAGGTTGCTGCGCGAACGCGCTGGTGCCGGCCAGGCCGATACCGGCGGCGGCTGCGGACTTCAGGAAATTACGCCTCATTGATGTCTCCTCTTGTTGAACGGAGCAGCGTGTGATTGCTGCTTTCTCCAGGGCTGTGATGGGGTGCTTGGTGTCACGACAGTTGTTATGACAGGTAGAATGTAATCTTGGATCGAAGCGCCAGATAGTTAGGGGAAACACTACTGGATATGCCGGCTGGTTCGGTGGAAGCTGTTATGACATGAAGACCCAACTACTGATTGGCATCGACCTCGGGTCGAGCAGCCTCAAAGCCCTGGCCCTGGAGGCCGCGAGCGGCCGCACCGTCGCCCTGTCCCGCATGCCCCTGCAGCACGACCGCCTGCCCGGTGGTGGCTGCGAAGTGGGGGCATCCATGATCCGCTCGGCCCTGTCCACCGTGCTGCGCGATGTGGCGCACCAGCTCGGCGACCGCGTGGCCGATGTCCGTGCCATCGGCTGCACGGGGCATGGAGCGGGCCTGTATGCGCTGGATGCCCGCAATGAACTGGCCGGCGGCCGCGCCGTGGCCTCGACCGACCAGCGCGCCGGCGCGCGGGCCGAGTCCCTGGCAAGCAGCCATGGCCTGCAACTGCGCGCCGAGGTCGGCTGCCAGCCCTGGCCGGGCCAGCCCACCGTGATCGCGGCCGAGTTGCTGGGCAGCGACGCTGTGCGCAGCGGTGCCTTGCAACGCCTCATGTTCGCCAAGGACTACGTGGGCTTTCTGCTCACGGGCGAGATCGCCACCGACGCCAGCGACGCCAGCACGGCGGGCCTGCTCTCGGTGGCCACCGGCACATGGTCGCCGCTGGCCTTTGCGGCCTCGGGCGTCGCCGATCTTTCACCGAAGGCCTTCGGGCCGCTGGTGGACAGCGGCGAGGTGATCGGCACGCTGCACACTTCGGCGGCCGAGGCGCACGGCCTGCCAGCGGGCATCCCGGTGGCCATGGGCGCCATCGACCTGCTGGCGTCGATGACCGCCATCCGTGCCGAGGAGCGCGGCCGCGCCGTCTCGGTGTTGGGCACCTGGTGCGTCAATGCCGTCATCGGCCCGGTGGTGGAACCCCGGCCCGACGTGGTGGCCGTCGTGAATTTCGGGCCGGGCGACCGGCGCCTGTACATGGAGAACAGCCCCTCGTCGATGGCCAATATCGCCTGGCTGGCCGGGGTGCTCGGCCTGCCCGATGCGCGGGCCGTGGTCGACCTGGCGATGTCGGTGCCGTTCGGGGCCGGAGGACTGCGCTTTCTGCCTTTCGTGAACGGCGGTGCGGGCGTCTCGGCCGGCTTTGTCGGCCTTCAGAGCCACCACACACGCGGCGACATGGCGCGTGCCGTGGTCGATGCGGTCGCGGCGCTGCATGCACGCCATACGGCGCGCCTGGCGGCCGGCGGGCTGCCGGTGTCGGCCTCCACCGTGCTCGGTGGCGGCGCCAGCGACACGCGCCTGGTGCGCCTGCTCGCGGGCCTGCTCGGGCACCCGGTGGAGCGCTGCGCCGACGACGAGACCGGCGCGCGCGGCGCGGCGATCTACGCGGCGATGTCGCAAGGCATCGACACCCACCCCTTGCGCGCGCCCTGCGACACGGTCGAACCCGATGCCAGCCAGGCGCGGGCCCATGCGGACTTCAATGCCAACTTCAACGAACTGATAGCCACCATGTCCCCTGTATTCGGCCATCTGGCGGGCACATCCCCGGGCATTGCTGCGCCGCTGCCAGCGCTTGCGCCCACCCCCACACCCGCGCAGCGCGTGGAGGCCTTGCCATGAGCACGCCTGCACCATTGCCTTTCGTGCGTCCGGCCGCCGTGTCGGGGCACCATTTTTCGACCGTGATCGTGGGCGCCGGCATCAACGGCGTGGGCGTGTTCCGCGACCTCTCGCTGCAGGGCGTGGACTGCCTCATCGTGGACAAGGGCGACTTCAGTGCGGGTGCCAGCAGCGCGCCCTCGCGCATGATCCACGGCGGCCTGCGCTACCTGGAAAGCGGCAGCTTCTCGCTGGTGGCCGAGGCCACGCGCGAGCGCAACCTGCTGCTGCGCAACGCGCCGCACCTGGTGCAGCCGCTCAAGACCGTGGTGCCGCTGTCGAGCTTCTTCGGCGGGCTGATGAGCAGCGCGCTCAAGTTCCTGGGCCGCACGCCGCCCCAGCGCACGCGCGGCCTGCTGGCCGTGGCCACCGGGCTGCGCCTGTACGACCTGCTAGGCCGGCGCCAGCGCGTGATGCCCAACCACCGCATCAGCCGCGTGCAGCCGGCCGACCGCCTGCTGTTCCGGGCGGCCGTGCGCTGGACGGCGACCTTCTTCGACGCCTGGATCAGCCACCCCGAATGGCTGGTGCTGGAGCTGGTGCGCGACGCCTGCCGCGACCAGCCCCGCTCGGCGGCCGTCAACCACTGCCGCGTGACGGGCTGCGCGGGCAAGACCCTCACGCTGCGCGACGAAGTCACGGGCGAGGTGGTGCAGGTGACGGCCGACACGGTGGTCAATGCCAGCGGCGCCTGGCTGGACCGCAGCACCGAACTGCTGGGCGGCCCCGGCCCGCGCGTGATGGGCACCAAGGGCTCGCACCTGGTGCTCGACCACCCCCTGCTGCGCGACGCGCTGGGCGGGCGCATGGCCTATTTCGAGGCGCTGGACGGGCGCGTGTGCATCGTCTACCCCTTCCTGGACCGGGTGCTGGTAGGCTCCACCGACATTCCGGTGGACGACCCCGACCAGATCGCCACCGAACCTGCCGAGGTGGACTACCTGCTGGAGGTGCTGGGCGAGGTGTTTCCCAACCTCTCCTTCGGCCGCGGTAACGTGGTCTACACCTATGTGGGCGTGCGGCCGCTGGCGCGCTCGGACGCCGACAAGCCGGGGCAGATCTCGCGCGACCATTCGGTGGTGATCGATGCACCGTCCCCATCGCGCGATATCCCGGTCGTGGGCCTGGTGGGGGGCAAGTGGACCACCTTTCGCGCGCTGGCCGAGGAGGCCACCGACGAGGTGCTGCGCCTGCTGGGGCGCGGGCGCACGGCCTCGACCCGGCAGTTGCCCATTGGCGGCGGCACCGACATGCCCCAGGGCGAGCAGGCGACCGAACACTTCATCGACCGCATCGTCCAGGATTCCGGCCTGGCGCGCGGCCGCGCCCAGGCACTGCTGCGCCGCTACGGCTCCCAGGCCCTGGGCATGGCCCCGCATTTCAAGGTGGCGGGGGACCTGCCGCTGCAGCATGCACCCGATTACTCGGCGGCGGAGGTGGCCTGGCTGTGCACCGACACCGGCGTGATCCACCTCGACGACCTGGTGATCCGCCGCACGCTGCTGGCCATCCGTGGCCTCGTCACGGACGCGGCGCTGGCCGAGATGGCGGGCATCGCCGCACGGGCGCTGGGCTGGGATGCGGGGCGCGAACGGCAGGAACTGCACAATTGCACCACCGCACTGCGCGAACGCCATGGCGTGCGCCTGGCTCCCGCAGTCCCTGATCACACCGATGCAGCGCCGGCTTTCCATGCATCATTGACCATCCACCCGGCCCTGAGCCCGTCCTGACGTGAATTCACCGACCGAACTCCAGCCCCTGCTCGACCGCAACTCCGAATCGCCCCTGTGGGCGCAGTTCCGCGATGCCCTGCGCCTGCAGATACTGCAGGGCGAACTGGCCATCGGCGCCAAGCTGCCGTCCGAGGCCGAACTGGGCGAGCAGTTCGGCATCTCGCGCATCGTGGTGCGCGAGGCGCTGGCCGACCTGGTGCGCAACAACCTGATCTACAAGATCAAGGGCCGTGGTGCGTTTGTCGCGGCGCGCGAGCGCGACGAGGATTTCGTTTCCACCGTGCTCGGCTTCTCCGACGAGATGGAGCGCAAGGGCCGTTCGGTGCGCACCCAGGTCCTTGGTCAGCAGTTGCGCGCACCCACGCCGCAGGAGATCAGCGCGCTGGGCCTCACGGACGACACCCAGGTGGTGGCCTTGAAGCGGCTGCGCAGCGTGGACGGCGAGCTGCGCCTGCTGGTGGAAACCGTGGTGCCCGCCGACCTGGCGCCCGGCCTGCACCGCATGCGCCTGGACGACCGCTCGCTCTACGACGTGTTGCGCCGCCAGTACGGGGTGCGGCTGGTGCGCGCCGAGCGCTGGATCGACGCCGTGCTGCCCGACGCCGAGACCTGCGAACTGCTGCAGCTGGCAAGCCCCGAGCCGCTGCTGCGCATCGAGTCCATCGCCTATGGCGCCAACGGCCGCCGCCTGGAGTACTACAACGCCTTGCACCGCTGCAAGTCGAGCCGCCTGCACGTGCAGACAACGACATGATGACCCCCTGAGGCGCGGGCAGTCTCTCCAGGCAAAACGGGCTCCCGCAGGAGCCCGTTTGTCATTCATGCCTTCATGGCAACCACCGCGCGGAAGGAACGGGGGGCATGGCCGCCCCGCCGCACAGCAATTACATGGCGTTGCCGATTTCGCCCGCCGAGATCTGGCCGGTGCGCACGGCATCGGCGGCCTGGGCACGCACGGCGGCGCGGTCGGCGGTGGACTTGTAGGTCACCACGCGCGAACCTGCGGGCTCGATGGAGCGGGTCTGTGCCACGGTGGCGGCTTCGGCGGCCACTTCGGCGCGGGTGCGGTTCGTCTCGAACTTCGTGGCGAACTGCGATGCATCGGCCTCGTCGGCCTGGGCACCGAAAGAAGCGAAAGCGGCCACGGCGGCGATGGAGAGGAAACGTGCGGTCTTGTTCATGGTGAAACTCCGGTGAAATTCAAAAAAATGAGGGCGATGTACTTGGAAATACGCAGCAGGAGAGGGCCTGGATTCAGCGAATCAAACGCTGATCAACCACGCTCACCCGAAGGGATCTGGCCGGTGCGCACGGCATCGGCGGCCTGGGCACGCACGGCGGCGCGGTCGGCCGTGGACTTGTAGGTCACCACACGCGAACCTGCGGGCTCGATGGAGCGGGTCTGGGCCACGGTGGCGGCTTCGGCGGCCACTTCGGCGCGGGTGCGGTTCGTCTCGAACTTCGTGGCGAACTGCGAGGCATCGGCTTCATCAGCCTGGGCACCGAAAGAAGCGAAAGCGGCCACGGCGGCGATGGAGAGGAAGCGGGCGGTCTTGTTCATGATGAAATCCTTCAGGAAGAAAAAAGCGTCTCAGAAAAACCGGGACAAAAACCATTTCTGAACCGGGTTCGGTGAGTCGCCTTGCGGGTTCGGCTCATCGATGGGATGAACTGTACGTGGATGGGGCGCGAAGAAAAACCACCGGGTCGCAAACTAACTGTTCCGGTATTGGAAACAATGAGGGTGTGAAAAGGCAGGGTTTACCCACATTTTTGTGGCAGCAATGGGGTTTTGGCGCCTCGAATCCTGGCGAGTAGGGCGTTTTTCAGGAACGATGGGAAACCGGGGCAATGCCCATGCGAAGGACGGCTGGCGCGAGTTCCGCCTACGTGGCGCCCCCAGGATTGCGCCCGGCATCCGCGTACTGCCGCCAGGCGCTTGATCTGCATCAAGGTACCGCATGCCCAAGGCGGCCGGGGCGATACACAGGGAGGGAACGTCATATAGTCCAAGGTAACCCTTTGTGTTCTTGCATGACAGACTCTCTTGTACCTGCGGGCATCGACACCGCGGGCAGCCCCCACTACCTGCGCGCGTTGACCGACATGGCCGATCGGCGCATGGTGGTCGCTGACGCCGCCATCTACACCGACAACGGCATCAAGCTGGTCGAGAAGGGGGCCCGCATCGATGGCCGCCTGTACGACCGCCTGGTGCAGCACAAGCTGCGCGAGCCGATTGACCGGCACCTGTCCATCGACAATCCCGTGGATGTGCCTGCCTTGCTGGCTGCGGGGCAGGCCTTGGTGGAGCGGGAGGTGCTGCCCCGGCTGCTGGCCGAAACGCTGGGTTCGGCTGCCCGGCTGCTGGCGCCGCTGCGCTCGCTGCCCTTGCCTCCCTCCATGGCCTGCAAACTCACCGTGATGCGCGAGCAGCGGCCTGAACTTTTCCAGCACAGCCTGCAGATGATGACCGTGGCCGTGTTTCTGGCCATCAAGAGCGAGCTGGGCGAGCGCGACTGCGCCAACCTCGCCGCCGCAGCCTTGCTGCACGACCTGGGCGTGCTGCACATGGACCCGGCCTGGAGCGATCCCGACCACAAGGTCGTTGGCGTGCAGCGCAAGCACCTGGTGGCGCACCCCATCACCGCCATGCTCATGATCCGCGACACCCAGGCCTACCCCCGGCCGGTGGAGGTGGCGGTGCTGGAACACCACGAGCGCATGGATGGCAGCGGCTATCCGCGCGGGCTGGCGGGTGCGGATATCTCGGTGCTGGGCCGCATCCTGCTGCTGGCCGAAGTGGTGGCTGCGTTCTACGAGAAATACGACGACATGCCCGCGCAGCGCCTGTCACTGGTGCTGCGGCTGAACCATCGCAAGTTCCCATCGGCGCTGGTGGCGCATCTCCTGCCCCTGCTGCAGGAGGAGGTCGCCCGCGACTCCGCGCTCATGCCCCTGGGCAACGATGCCCCGCGCCAGATGGACCTTCTCGCCGAGGCCTTTGCCTGCTGGGACCAGCTCAAGGCCGCATTGCCCCCCGGAACCAGCGCGAAGACGCTGCCGGGGAGCGCCCTCGCATTTGTCGATGCCCGCCTGCTGGCCCTTCAGAAAGCCCTGACGGAAGCTGGTTCGCACCCCCAGCAGCAGGGCGAGTTCATGGCGCAGCTGCGGGGCGACACCATGGGCATGGCCGAAGTGGCCCTGGTGGGGCGCGAGGCGCTGTGGCAGCTCCAGAGCATCCTGAATGCCAGCCACCGCCGTTGGCCGCAACTGGCGCAGCGCGCCACGCCCGCGGATGGGGCGGTGGCGGATTGGTGTGATTGGGCCCTCCGAAAGCTCTGAGAACCTGTTCAGGATCTTTTCGGGGGCGCGCAAGCGCCTTGCCGGGGCCCGTGAGTCAACGTGTTTTCAGGCCGCCTTGTTGCGGCGCCGCGGGAGGCGATGGCGCATCGCCCATCCCGCCATGAGGGCCGAGAGGATCGCCAGGCCCCATTCGGACAGCGTTGGAATGGAGGCCGGGGCGGCGGGTGGCGCGATGCCCACGTGGACCGTGAACGAATCGGCGGTGGGGCCCGCGCCCCAGGTCCAGGTGTAGGAGCCTGGCGTGAGCCCCAGGCTGGCCAGCGAGGTCCCCGTCCACGTGGCCGAGGAAGCGAGCGCCGATCCGGAGACGTAGCCCAGGGGGGCGAAGACAAACCCCGGTGCCATCATGCCGTCCAGTCCCACCATGTCGCCCGACGATGTATCGGCGAGGACAGGGCCTCCCGCCCCCAGCATGGGAGGCCCGGAGACGCCCATGTAGGCCTCCACCGTCCCGGCCGTGCCGGTGAAAATCAGCGCAGCCGAGGGGATGACCACGGAGAAAAGAGGCCCGTTGCCGGCCGGGGTGAGGGCTGCCATGTTCATGCGGCCGCTGCCGCTGGCGACCACATTGCCGCCACTTTCGAAAACGTAGACCGCATAGGCGGCGAACGTGTTGCCCGACAGGAGAAGCAGCAGGGCGACTGCTGCCGACTGGATTGCCTTCATTGAACGACTCCCTCTGTTTCCTTTTGCGGTCCATTGTAGGGAGCGCGGCGTGTGCCGCCCAGCTTTGAATGGCAGGGCCTTCCCGGGCCTTTCCGAGGTTTTCATGCTGCTGGCAAAATACTGGTTATATTTACAGTATTCGTGTTTTCGGACCCTCTCTTCCCACCATGCCTGCGCAACGCCACTCCCTGCGGGTTGTCGCCTCCGATCTGCCATTTGCCGTGCCTGGCGTCTGGCACGCGGACGGGCTGGTGGGCACGGGCCAGCACCAGGCGCAACCCACGGGGTATGCGCTGCTGGATGCGCAGCTACCGGGTGGAGGGTGGCCTGTCGGGGCGCTGAGCGAGGTGTTGCAGCCCTTGGCGGGCCTGCATGAATGGCAGCTGGTGCTGCCCGCCCTGGCCCAGGCCACGGCCGCGCGGCATGGGGCCGTGGTCGTGGTGGCGCCCCCGTGCGAGCCTTTTGGCCCGGCGCTCCAGGCCCAGGGGCTGCCCCCCGGGCGGCTGGGGCTGGTGCGGGCGGATACGGCCATGTCGGCGCTGTGGGCCGCCGAGCAGGCGCTGCGGTGCCGGGATGTGCTGGCCGTCATGGCCTGGCTGCCGCAGGCACAGCCGGCGGCCTTGCGCCGGCTGCAGCTGGCCGCGGCCCAGCAACAGCAGCTGCTGTGGGTGTTTCGGCCCGTCAGCGCGGCCCCCCAGGCGTCGCCAGCCTTGCTGCGGCTGCAAGTCCAGGGCATGCCCATGCCCGCGGGCACGCCCGTGTTCCCCGGGATGCAGGTGCACATTCTCAAGCGCCGGGGGCCGCCCCTGGCGCAGGGGCTGCCATTGCCCGGATGCCACCTTCTGCTGGCGCAGGTGCTGGCGGCGCAGGCCGAACGGCGGCGTGCTGCCCAGGCCGCGGCGGTGGGCATGATGGAGGAAGGCCGGGGCGCATTGGCCGTTGCACTCCCCGCCGGGGGCGCCGTGCCGCGTCGGGCGCCCGCGCCCGCATCGCCAGGGGGGAGGGGGCATGCACTGGATCGCGCTGCCATGGCCACGGCCGGATGAGGGGGAGGGCGGTTCCACGGCGCCGGCAGGAGCCGCCGTGGCGATGGAGCCGTCGGCGGGTTGGTGGGCGCTGCGTTTTACACCGCGCGTGGCGCTGGTGGACGATGAGGCCGTGCTGCTGGAAGTGTCCTCCACCGAACGGCTTTGGGGCGGGCGCGATGTCTTGCTGGCGCAGGTGCTGCAGGCCTGGGCTGTGGCGGCTTCCACGTCGGGCGGGCAGGGAGAGCCTGTTTTTTCTGAAGGAAGCAGGCCCTGTGCGCAGCCGCCGTGGGGCTGCGGCCCCACGGCGCTGGTGGCGCACGGCTTTCTGAGGCTGGCCCTGGCGGGCCGGGCGCCGCCTGCGCAGGGGCCGCCAGGGCTGCCCTTGCATGCGCTGACCGCCTTGCGCCCGCATGTGGCCAGCCTGGAGCGCATGGGCTGCCGCACTTGGGGGGCGCTGCGTGCGCTGCCGCGCCCGGGGGTCTCGCGGCGTTTTGGCGTGGGGGTGCTGCGGGCCCTGGACCAGGCCTTTGGCGATGCCCCCGAAGCGCATGCGTGGCTGGAACTGCCCGAACAGTTCGCGCTGACCCTGGAGCTGCCCGCGCTGGCGGTGTCGGCCGATGCGCTGCTCTGGAGCGCCCACCGTGGCATCGCGGCCCTGCATGGCTGGCTGCAGGCACGCCAGCAAGGTGTGCTGGGGCTGGAGCTGGCGTGGCGCCACGACCTGCGGCGCATCGACGGCGTGATGATCGCGCCCGTGCAGGCGCTGCAGGTGCGCACGGCGCAGGCCACGCAGGACATGGCGCATCTGCGGCGGCTCCTGGCGGAAAACCTGGCGCGGACCACGCTGGCCGCGCCAGCGAACCAGATCACGCTGCGCCTGCTGGATGCGGCCCCGCTGGCGCACCGCAGCGCCAGCCTCCTGCCGCCGGATGGCCGTGGGGGCAGCGACCCGGGCCTGCCGGGTGGCGTGCAAGGCGAGGCCTTGCACCAGCTGCTCGAGCGCCTGTCCGCCCGGCTGGGGGCCGAGCATGTGCAGGCGCCGGTGCTGCAGGCCGACCACCGCCCCGAGCGCATGCAGCAGTGGCGCCCGGCGGCCGAGGTGCTGCGCGTGGCGGCGCCCCCCCGCCCCGCGGCCCGGGGTGCATCCTCCAGCGCTTCCGACGCGGCCCTGGACGCCACGCCCGGCGGGCTGCTGCAGCCCACCTGGCTGCTGAACCCGCCACGGCGCCTGGCCGTGCAGGGCAACCGCCCGTGCCACCACGGCCTGCTGCGCCTGCTGGCCGGTCCCCACCGTTTCGAGGCGGGCTGGTGGTCCGGGGCCGGCAGCGACGATGCAGACCCGGCCCATCCCTGCGCCGGCCTGGCCTTGCGCGACTACTTCGTCGCGCACAACGATGTGGCGGGGCTGGTGTGGGTGTTTCGCGAGCGCCTGGCATCCGTGCCGGAGGGCGCGCGGGCCGCGGCGCGCCCCCACCGCTGGTTCCTGCATGGAATCTTCGGATGATGGCGCCAGGGAGTTTCACCATGTCTTCGCCCATGCCAGGGAATGCCGCTGTGGCCGGGTTGCCGGACTACGCCGAGCTGCATTGCCTGTCCAACTTCAGCTTTCAGCGCGGGGCATCGCACCCGCAGGAACTCGTGGCGCGTGCGCTGGAGCTGGGCTACCGGGCGCTGGCACTGACCGACGAATGCTCCGTCGCGGGCGTGGTGCGGGCCTGGGAGGCGGCCCTGGAATGCGGCTTGCACCTCATCGTGGGCAGCGAGTTTGTGTGGGGTGATCTGCGGGTGGTGGTGCTGGCGCGGGATGCCGAGGGCTGGGGCAACCTGTGCGAGTTCATCACCGCCGCCCGCGCGGCCGCGCCCAAGGGGCAGTACCACGTGGGCGCGGCCAGCCCATGGGCGGCTTTGAAGGGGTGCGAATTGTTGCTGTTCCCCTGCCGGCATGGCTTTGATGCTTCTGATTTGATAGCTGTCAGCGCTTGCCTATCCAGCGCCAAAGGCCAATTTGGCTCATATTTTGACGGCCATCTCTGGCTGGCGGTCGAGCTGCACCTGGCCCCGGACGACAGCCTGTGGCTGGCCACGCTGCAGCGTGCGGGCGCGGCGCTGGGCTTGCCACTGGTGGCAGCGGGCGATGTGCACATGCACGCCCGTTCGCGCAAGCCGCTGCAGGACGTGATCACCGCCGTGCGCCTGGGCTGCAGCGTGGGTGAATGTGGTTTTGCGCTGCAGCCCAATGCCGAGCGCCACCTGCGCCGGCGCGTGCGGCTGGCGGGCATCTACCCGCCCGAGTTGCTGGACGCCACGCTCACGGTGGCGGGGCGCTGCACTTTCCGCCTGGATGAAATCAAGTACCAGTACCCGCTGGAGACCGTGCCCGCCGGCATGACGCCCGCACAGGCCCTGGCCTGGCTGGTGGATGCGGGCGTGCGAGGTGAATACCCGCAAGGCGCGCCAGAGAAGGTGTGGGTGCAGATCCGCAAGGAGCTGGATCTGATCGCGCACTGCCAGTACGAGATGTACTTCCTCACGGTGCATGACATCGTGCGCTACGCGCGCAGCCAGGGGATCCTGTGCCAGGGGCGCGGTTCGGCGGCGAACTCGGTGGTCTGCTACATGCTGGGCATCACGGCCGTCCCGCCCGAGAACACCAACCTGCTGTTCGAGCGCTTCATCAGCAAGGAGCGCAAGGAGCCGCCCGACATCGACGTGGACTTCGAGCACGACCGGCGCGAGGAGGTCATCCAGTACATCTACGAAAAATACGGCCGCGAGCGCGCCGCCATCGCTGCCGTGGTCACCACCTACCGCACGCGCAGTGCCCTGCGCGATGTGGGCAAGGCACTGGGCGTGGCGCCGGCCTTGGTCGATGCCTTCGCCAAGGACCACCACTGGTTTGACGAACAGTTCGCCACCGACCGGCTGCAGGAACTGGCGGAAAGCCTGGGCGCACCG
Organism: Acidovorax sp. GW821-FHT09A11; assembly: GCF_059418365.1. Lineage (NCBI taxonomy): Bacteria > Pseudomonadati > Pseudomonadota > Betaproteobacteria > Burkholderiales > Comamonadaceae > Acidovorax > Acidovorax sp. GW821-FHT09A11. The sequence goes on along the minus strand of NZ_JBWKPS010000001.1, from coordinate 774,576 downwards.
CTGCACCGGCACACGGCCCAGCTGTGGCTGGAACTGGCGGCGGACCTGAAAGGCTTTCCGCGCCACCTGAGCCAGCATGTGGGCGGTTTCGTGCTCACGCAGGGCAAGCTCACGCGCCTGGTGCCGGTGGAGCCGGCGAGCATGGAGAATCGTTCCGTCATCCAGTGGGACAAGGACGACCTGGACACCATGGGCTTGCTCAAGGTCGATGTGCTGGCCCTGGGCATGCTCAGTGCCTTGCGCCGCTGCCTGGATTTGCGCGATGCCTTGCGGGGTGAGCGCTGGGATCTCAAGGGCATCCCCCGCGAAGACCCTGCCACCTACGACATGATCTGCGCCGCCGACACCGTGGGCGTGTTCCAGATCGAGAGCCGCGCGCAGATGAGCATGCTGCCGCGCCTGCGGCCGCGCAAGTTCTACGACCTGGTGGTGGAGGTGGCCATCGTGCGGCCCGGGCCCATCCAGGGTGGCATGGTGCATCCGTACCTGAAGGCGCGAGAGGTCGAGCGGCAGATGCGCAGTGCGGGCAGCAAGGAGCCTTTTTCGTTGGAGTACCCGGAGCTGCGCAACGCGCTCGAACGCACGCTGGGTGTGCCCATCTTCCAGGAACAGGTGATGCAGATCTCCATCGATGCCGCCGGTTTCACGCCGGGCCAAGCCGATGACCTGCGCCGCTCAATGGCGGCCTGGAAGCGCAAGGGGGGCGTGCACCGGTTTGAAAAGCCGTTGAAAGACGGCATGGTCGCCCGTGGTTATGCCGCCGAATTCGCCGACCGCATCTTCCAGCAGATGCTGGGCTTCGGCGAATACGGCTTTCCCGAAAGCCACGCCCACAGCTTTGCCTTGCTGGCCTATGCCAGCAGCTGGCTCAAATGCCACGAGCCCGCGTGTTTTCTGGCCGCGCTGCTCAACTCGCTGCCCATGGGTTTCTACACCGCCTCACAACTGGTGCAGGACGCGCGCCGCCACGGCGTGCGCGTGCTGCCCATCGACGTGACCCTCAGCCACCACGATTGCACGCTGGAAGGTCCGGCCGAATACTTGCGACCTGCCAAGGGGCTGCCCACGCCGCTGCTACCGCAGCCTGCTGTGCGCCTCGGCCTGCGGCTGGTGGGCAGCCTGCAGGAAGAGGCTGCCAAACGCCTGGTGCAAGTCCGCGTCGCAGGCCCTGCCTTTGCCAATACCGAAGACCTGGCCCTGCGGGCCCGCCTGAGCCCGCAGGACCTGCAGGCCCTGGCCGCTGCCGATGCCCTGGCCAGCCTTTCGGGCCACCGGCGCCAGCAGATGTGGGACGCTGCCGCGCAGCACCCCGCCCCCGCGTTGCTGCGCGATGTGCCCGTGCACGAAGCGCCGCTTGCCTTGCCAGCCGCGCCCGAAGGGGAGGAAATCCTGTTCGACTACGCCGCCACCGGCCTCACGCTGCGCCGCCACCCGCTGGCCCTGCTGCGCCCGCGCCTGGACCGCTGGCGCCTGCTGAGCGCGCTGCAATTGAATGCCGTGCCCCATGGCCGCAAGGTGCGCGCCTGCGGCATCGTCACCGTGCGCCAACGCCCCGGCACGGCCAAGGGCACGATGTTCGTCACGCTCGAAGACGAGACCGGCCCCGTGAATGTGATCGTGTGGCCCGCGCTGGTGGACACCTGGCGCAACGCGCTGCTGCGCTCGCAGTTGCTGGCGGTGGAAGGCATGTGGCAGTGCAGCGTGCCGGAAGGCGGCGGCGCGCCCGCCCCGGGTTCCATTCCGCCATCGTCCCCGCAGGCGCCGGCACCCACGGTGGTGCGTCACCTGGTGGCCCAGCGTTTCAAGGACCTGACCCCGCTGCTCGGCCGCATGGCCCATGCGCTGCAGGGGAGCCGCGATTTCCATTGATGAAGGAGGGTGGCCCCCCTGACCCGCAATTGAGCGGGCGCCGTCCGGTCAGGTCAGCGCGCGGGCGATGCTTTGCTGGCGGCCTGCCGCGCGGGTTGCGAGGCGGTGCCCGCGGCCCCCTGGGCGCCGGGCTTGACGGGTTCCCTGGCGAGATCCAGCAGGGGCTTGCAATGCGTGTCGTCGTCGGCCGCGGGCACGGTGATGGGCACCAGCGCCAACGCGGCGGGAGCCACGGCCGCTGCCACCACCGCCGCGCCCGCGCGCAGCAGCAGCGGGCCGGCTTCCACGCCGACCTTCGGGTCGCCGAACGTGCCTTTCACGTACAAGGGCGAGCGCAGCGAGAAGAACTTCCATTGCAGCGACTCGGGCTTGATGCGCAGGTTCATCTCCTCGGTGCCCAGGTCGATGGTGCCGGTGGCCTCGATGATCGCGTCTTCGGTGCTCATCTTCACCACGCGCGTGGTCGCCAGGCCGTCCACCACCGTGAAATCGGCCACCGCGCAGCGCAGGTGCACTTCCTTGTTTTCACCAAAGAGCTTGCCCACGATGATGCTGCCCACGTTCAGCGCGGCCAGGTCCAGCATCTGCTTGCTCAGCGTGCCGTCCCGCACGTACAGGCGCATCTCGCCCGTGCCCTGGCCCAGCAATCCGGCCAGGCTGTTGCCGCGGCTCTCCAGTGCGATGGCGCCGTCCATGTGGCCAAAACTCTTCTGCATGAGCTGTACCTTGGGGAACAGCGCCGAAAGCTGCAAGCCCTGCACGGTGCCGCGTATCTGCGCCTTCAAGGGCGCGGCGCGCCCGTCGATGCTCACCTGCGATTCGATCTTGCCCTGCGCCACGCCAAACGTGAGGGGCGCGAGCTTGAGCTGCGCGTTTTCCATCACGGCCCGCACGCTCAGGTCTTCCAGCGGCAGGCTCTCGGGGCGGATGATGTGGCGGCCCTTGAACACGATGTCCATGTCCATGGCATTCCAGCGCTCGGCCGCGAACTTGGAGTCCGGCAGCACCTTGCCACGCTGGTCGCGGCCACGGTGCGTGTTGTCGGACTTGGTGGTCCCGATGGTCGGCCCCAGGTCCGCCAGGCGCAACTGGTTGGACGCCATCGTCCCGGTGAGCCGTGGGCGCGGCTTGCCCGACGTGTACTTGAGCGACCCCTGAAGATCGCTCTGGCCCACCTTGCCTCGGAAGCCGTTGTATTCCCAGACCGCCCGTTCGGGCTCCAGGCTCCCGGTCAGCCGGCCGGTGGTCTCGAAGGGCGGGGTGTTGGGCAGCACCAGCCCGGTCAGGTCGTACAGGTCGGCCATGCTGCCGCCCTTGAGCCGGACCTGGAAGTCCAGGCCGGACAATGCGCCCGGGTTGGCCAGAATTCCTTGCGCCGACAGCGACACGCTGCCGGCGCTGGCGTCGATCTGAAGGGGGTAGTTCACCACCTTGTTGCGCAGGCTGATGACCTGGCCCGCTCGCCCCTGGCCCCTGACCTGGGCCTTGGCATACCGGCCCTGCAGTTCGAAGCGCAGGCCATAGGGCACCGGCCCCGCCGCCGCATCGGCCCCGGAGGCAGCGGCGCTCGCGGATGAGGATGCCCGCGCCAGCGCGGGCTGCGCCGGGGTCGATGCGGCGGCGGAGGTGCCGGATGGCGTGGCCGCCGGCCCGCCGGGGAGCACCGGCTCGGTGGTGTCAATGCGGGCCTGCAGGTCCAGGTCCTTCATGCCGTCGGCATAGGCCAGGACGCCCTGGTGGACCACCAGCCGGTCCACTTCGAAGCTCCATCCGCTCCTGGGCCCGTCCTTGCGCTCGAAGGTCCAGTTGCTCGCACCGCTGGCCGTGCGGGCCAGCGCCACCTGGGGGCCGGTGAGCGCCACGGTGTCGATGGAAAGATGCCGCCCCAGCAGGGGCAGCAGGCGCACGGTGGCGGTCGCGCTGCCGATGCGGGCCATGGTGGCTGGGCTGCCGTCGGTCTTGCCGGCCGTCTCGGCCGGGCCGGCTGCGCCTTTTGAAGCCGCTTTGCCATTGGCACGCTGGAAGGGGGGCGTGAATCCGGAGGGGTTGTCCATCACCAGGCGTTCGGCCTTCACCGTGACGTCCGGCACCCAGCGCTGCCACCCTTCTTCCAGGGGCTGGGGCCAGCGCCATTGCGCGGACAAGTCACCTTCGATCGCAAAGTGCCGGCCCGTGGCTTCGCTCACTTTTTCATTGACCCAGGGCTTCGCGCGGTTCCAGTCGATCCAGGCGAGCAGGACCCCCAGCAGCACCAGCACCATCGCCACCAGCCCGACGGCCCACAAGGTCCACACCACAAGGCGCCTCCCGATGCCGGATGCAGGCCGCTGGCGGGCCTGGGCCACGGCGGGGCTAGGCATGTCGGTGGAAGGCGCGGCAGGTGTGGATGGCATGAAGGCAGTCGGCGGGCAGCGTGGGGGTGGAGTGGGGCTGTTGGGCGTGTTTTCAGCGGTAAGCGCATCCGGCCCAGGGGGAGCGGTGTGCGCGTCCACGGGGCCTTTTGGCGTTCATGCTAGCCCGCATCGGCGCGTATCGCAGCAGCACGGGCGCAACTGCAGCCCTTGTCCTACAGGGGCAAGAACCCCGCATGCCCGTGGGCCCCGGCGGGTCCGCGCAAGGTCAAGGGGGCTGCCTTCTCGGGTGCAGACGGGTTGTGCGGCATCGAAGGAGAGGGTTCATAAAATGTGCCCACCATGCACAACCCCCGCCATACCCATGCCCCTGCCGTGCGCGATGGCGTGGGGCCCAGCTGCGTGGTGCTGCCCAGCCAGGGGCAGGGCAGCATGCTCGACTTCCTGGCGCGGCGGCTCCCGGCGGTGGCCCGTGAGGAGTGGCTGCGGCGCATGCAGGCGGGCGACGTGGTGGATGAGCGCGGCGACCCCGTGGCGCCCGCTCGCCCGTTTGAAGGCGGCCTCAGGCTGTACTACTACCGCAGCCTGCCCGCGGAGCCCGCGCTGCCCTTCACGGAAACGGTGCTTTACCAGGACGAGCACCTGGTAGTGGCCGACAAGCCGCATTTCATGCCCGTGACACCGTCCGGCCGCTACCTTCACAACACGCTGCTCGTGCGGCTCAAGCGCCAGCTGGGCCTGCCGGAGCTTTCGCCCCTGCACCGCATCGACCGGGACACCGCGGGCCTGGTGCTGCTGTCGGTGCACCAGCGCACGCGCGGGGCCTACCAGGCGCTGTTCCGCGACCGCCAGATCACCAAGCACTACGACGCGATCGCCCCCTGGCGCGCGGATGTCGCCTTTCCGCGGGAGCACATCAGCCGGCTGGAGGAAAGCCCGCAGTTCTTTCGCATGCAGGAAGTCCCTGGCGAGCCCAACAGCCACACGCGCATCGAGGTGCTGGACGTGGCAGGCGCGAGCGGGTGGGCGCGCTACCGCCTGTCGCCGGTCACGGGCAAGCGCCACCAGCTGCGGGTGCACATGGCGGCCCTGGGGCTGCCGCTGCGCAACGACCCGTTCTACCCGGTCGTCAACGATCCGCCCGAGGGCGACTATTCACGGCCGCTGCAGCTTCTGGCGCGCTCGCTGGAGTTCGTGGACCCGCTGTCGGGTGCGCGGCGGGTGTTCGAGAGCGGGCAGCGGCTGGGCCTGCCCTGAGGGCTGGATTTTAAAGAGACGCCGCCAAGGTACAGCAGGGCTTGCGGGTGACGCAAATAAAAAAACCTGCCATGCAGCAATGCAGGGCAGGTTTCAGAATCTGGAGCGGGTGAAGGGAATCGAACCCTCGTATGAAGCTTGGGAAGCTGCCGTTCTACCATTGAACTACACCCGCGAAGCCTGCAATTATAGGCAGCATCCGCCCGGTCCCCGACGGGCGCCTGGTGCAAACGCGCAAAACGCATATGCATAGCCGATCTTGTTGGTTGGTCTGATGCACTGCGGGCTCTAAATTCCTTTCACCTGCAGCGCGGCGCAGGCTCTTCACCGAAAGGACGCGAATGACAATGCAACGCAATTCCTCAATGCCATCAGGCTGGCGTGCCTGGCTTCGCGCCTGCGTGGCAGGAAGCACGGTGCTCTTTTGCAAAGCGCTGTGGGCCGCCACTCCCATTCCCGCTGGCCCCCTGGTGACCACCGAATGGCTCGCGCAGAACCTCGACAACCAGCAGGTGCGCATCGTCGAGGTGAGCGTGAACCCGGGCCTGTACGAGCGGGGCCATGTGCCTGGGGCGGTCAATTTCTCGTGGCACCAGGACCTCAACGACCGCGTGCGGCGCGACATCGTGGGCAAGGAAGGCTTCGAGGCGCTGCTGTCCAGGGCTGGCGTGTCGCCCGAGACCACGGTGGTGCTGTATGGCGACACCAACAACTGGTTTGCGGCCTGGGGGGCCTGGGTGTTCGACATCTACGGCGTGAAGAACGTCAAGCTGCTCGACGGCGGGCGCAAGAAGTGGGAGGCCGAGAACCTGCCCCTGAACAACCGCGTGCCCGAGTTCGCCGCCAGCAGCTACAGGGTGGGCCAGGTCAATACCCAGCTGCGCGCACGCCTGGCGGACGCGCTGGCCGCCGCCGAGGGCAAGAGCAATGCGAAGCTGGTGGATATCCGCTCGGCGGATGAATACACCGGCAAGATCTTCGCGCCTGCCGGTGTGCCGGAGCTCAGCATCCGCGCGGGCCACATTCCAGGCGCGGCCAACGTGCCATGGGGGCAGGCGGTGAGGGAGGACGGTACCTTCAAGTCCGCCGACGAGCTCAGGAAGCTCTATGCCAGCGCGGGCGTGGACGGCAGCCGGCCCATCATCACCTACTGCCGCATCGGCGAGCGCTCCAGCCACACCTGGTTCGCGCTGTCCAGGATCCTCGGCTACAGCGTGAAGAACTACGACGGCTCCTGGACGGAATATGGCAACTCGGTGGGCGTTCCCATCACGAATCCGGCGGGCACCGTCTGGGCGGCCAAATGAGCCCGCGGGCCGTGCCACGCCCGGGATTGAGGGGGTGAATGAAGCGGCGATCGGGAGACGGCGAAAGGCCACGATTTTTTGGTAGGGGTCTCCTTTACAGCCCGCTTCGTGCGGGCTTTTTTTCTCGGTGCCCGCGATGGCCGCGCGGGCCACACAGCGAACCATCGACGACCCATGAGCCTTCCATTGCGCACTGTTCCAGCCACTTCCTCCTATATCGCGCTGGCGCTGCTGGCCGCCCTGCTGGCGGCCGTCCCGTGGCTGCAGGGCCAGGCGGGCGGGCGCACGCTGGTGTTTGCGCTGGCCTGTGGCGCGGTGCTTGGCGTCGTGCTGCAGCGTTCGCGCTTTTGTTTTTACTGCCACGCGCGCGACTGGTTCGAAGACCGCAACCCGCGCGGGCTGCTGGCCATCGTGCTGGCGCTGGCCGTGGGCGTGTTGGGCCATACCGTGGTGCTGGGCGGCTGGCTGCCCGTGCCGCAGCCGGGCAAGCTGCCGCCGGACATGCACATCGGCCCGGTGAGCTGGGTGCTGGTGGCGGCGGGGCTTTCGTTTGGCGCGGGGATGGTGGTCTCGGGCTCCTGCATCAGCGCGCACTGGTACCGGCTCGCCGAGGGCTCGGCGGTGTCGCCCTTCGCTCTGCTGGGCTCCGCGCTGGGTTTCATCGCGGGCTTCAGGACCTGGAATGCGCTGTACAGCTGGAGCGTGGCCGATGCGCCCGTGGTGTGGCTGCCCGCGCACCTGGGGTATGGGGGCGCGCTGCTGGTGCAATGGAGCGCTCTGGCGCTGGTGGGCGCCTGGCTGTGGCGTGGCTTTGCGCACGAGGGCGCGGCGGGCGATGCACCCGGGGTGGTGAAGCCCGTGCCCGGCCTGGTCACCGTGTGGCGCAACCTGTGGACCGGGCGCTGGCACTACTGGGTGGGTGGCCTGGCCGTGGGGCTGATCGGCACGTTTGCCATCGTGCGCATGCGGCCCCTGGGCGTGACGGCCACGCTGGGCCGCGCGGCGCGCCAGTGGGCGCAAGGGCAGGGGTGGATTCCCGATCGGCTCGATGGGCTCGACGGCTTCGCGGGCTGCGCCACCTTGCCGCAAGCCACCTGGCTCACGCCCAATGCCTTGCTGCTGGCAGGGCTGGTGGCGGGGTCCTTTGTCGCGGCGCTGGCCAGCCGCCAGCTGGCCCCCCGCTGGCCCACCTGGCGCGATGCCGCGCGGGGGCTGTCGGGCGGCGTGTTGCTGGGCTGGGGCGCGATGACGGGGTTGGGCTGCACCATGGGCACGCTGCTGTCGGGCGGCATGGCCGGAGCGCTGTCAGGCTGGGTGTTTGGGGCGGCGGTGTTCTTCGCGGTATGGGCGGGCCTGCGCGCGAAGGCCGCCCCGTGGCGCCAGGGATGGGGGGCGAATTAGTGCATTTTTGGCCGCCAGCGCTTATCCAGAAAGCGCGGGCAGCTATCAAAAACATATCAAAAAGGTACCCGGCCCGGGGCCGGTCACTTCTGGATATCGCCCAGGCACAGGTACTTGATCTCCACATAGTCGTCCATGCCGTGGTGCGAGCCTTCGCGGCCCAGGCCCGACTGCTTGACACCGCCAAAGGGCACATGCTCGGTGGCCAGAATGCCCACGTTGGCGCCGACCATGCCGTATTCCAGCGCCTCGGTCACACGGAAGATGCGGCCCACGTCGCGGCTGTAGAAGTAGCTGGCCAGGCCGAACTCGGTGTGGTTGGCCGCGTCGATGGCCTCCTGCTCGGTCTTGAACTTGAAGACTGGGGCGAAGGGGCCAAAGGTTTCCTCGCGCGCGCACAGCATGTCGGCCGTGGCGTTGGCCACCACCGTGGGCTCGAAGAACTGGCCCGAGCCCAGGCTGGTGAGGCGCTGGCCGCCGGCCACCACCTGGCCGCCCTTGGCAATGGCATCGTCCACGTGGCGCTGCACCTTGGCCAGCGCGGCTTCCTCGATCAGCGGGCCCTGGTTCACGCCGGCCTCGAAGCCGTTGCCCACCTTGGCTGTCTTGACCTTGGCGGCGAACTTGGCCACGAACTCGTCGTACACGCCTTCCTGCACGTAGAAGCGGTTGGTGCACACGCAGGTCTGGCCCGCGTTGCGGTACTTGCTGGCGAACGCGCCTTCCACGGCGCTGTCGATGTCCGCATCGTCGAACACCAGGAAGGGCGCGTTGCCGCCCAGTTCCAGCGACATCTTCTTGACCGTGGGGGCCGACTGCGCCATCAGGATGCGGCCCACCTCGGTGCTGCCGGTGAAGCTGATGTGGCGCACCACGTCGCTCGCGCACAGCACCTTGCCGATGGCGATCGAGTTGTCGCTGTCGGCGGGCAGGATGTTGAACACGCCAGCCGGGATGCCCGCACGCAGGGCCAGCTCGGCGGCGGCCAGGGCCGTGAGCGGTGTGAGCTCGGCGGGCTTGATGACCACGGGGCAGCCGGCGGCCAGGGCGGGCGCCACCTTGCGCGTGATCATGGCCAGCGGAAAGTTCCAGGGCGTGATCGCGGCGCACACGCCGATGGGCTGCTTGAGCACCATCAGGCGGCGGCTGTTGTCGAACTGCGGCAGCACCTCGCCGTTCACGCGTTTGGCCTCTTCGGCGAACCATTCCACAAAGCTGGCGCCATAGGCGACCTCGCCCTTGGCTTCGGCCAGCGGCTTGCCTTGTTCGGCGGTCATGATGCGGCCCAGATCGTCCTGGTTGGCCATCAGCAGGTCGAACCACTTGCGCAGGATGATGCTGCGCTCCTTGGCGGTCTTGGTCTTCCAGGGGCCCCAGGCGGCATTGGCGGCGGCAATCGCGGCTTCGGCATCGGCGGGGCCCAGGTTGGCCACGTCGGCCAGCTTGAGGCCGGTGGCCGGGTCGTTCACGTCGAAGCGGCTGCCGCCCGCCACCCACCGGCCGTTGACGAGGCCGTCGGTCTTGAGCAGGCTGGGGTCGTTGAGCAAGGCGAGGGGCGAGGTCTTCATGTCCATGAGGTTTCTCCAGATGCAGTGGGTTGATGAGCGGTAGGCAAGGGCTCGCCGCCGGCAAAGGCGGGCAGGGCGGCGGGTGCCTGAAATTGGCGCAGCGGGCAGGCTATCACGGGTGAAATGGCCCACTGTCGCCAGTGTTTCAGTTTTTCAGGAAGGCAGGGATGCAGGCCGTTTTCACCGTGGCTCAGCCCCTGCGCGTGCGCAGCCACTCCAGCGCCAGGAGCAGGCTGGTGGTGAAGAGGATGAGCAGCGTGGCCACGGCGGCGATGGTGGGCGAGATGTTCTCGCGGATGCCGTTGAACATCTGGCGTGGCAGCGTGGACTGGTCGGCGCCGGCCAGAAAGAGCGTGACCACCACTTCGTCGAACGACGTGGCGAACGCGAACAGCGCCCCCGAGATCACCCCCGGCGCGATCACCGGCAGCGTGACGCGAAAGAAGGTGTTGAAAGGCGTTTCCCCCAGGCTCAGCGACGCGCGCACCAGGTTGTGGTTGAAGCCCGCGAGCGTGGCCAGCACGGTGGTCAGCACGAACGGCGCCCCCAGCGCCGCGTGCACGATGATCAGGCCGGCATAGCTGTCCGCCAGGCCCAGCGGCGCGAAGTACAGGTAGGTGGCCACGCCCACCACGATGATGGGCACCACCATGGGCGCGATCAGGATGCCCATGAGCAGGCCCTTGAAGCGGAAGTCCGCCCGTGACAGCCCCACCGCCGCCAGGGTGCCCAGGGCCGTGGCGATCAGCGTGGCCGCGGGCGCCACGATGAAGCTGTTGCGCGTGGCGCGGGCCCACTCGGGCGAATCGAACAGGTGGCGGTACCACTTGAGCGACCAGCCGTGGATGGGGTAGGCCAGGAACGAACTCTCGGAGAACGACAACGGCACCATCACCAGGATGGGGGCCAGCAGAAACACCAGCACGGCCACGCACAGGGCGCGCACGGCCCACCAGCCGAGCTTGTCGGCCCAGGTGGCGTACAGGGGGAATTGGGGGAGCAAATGGCGCATGGTGAGGGTCTTCAGAAGTGTTTAGCCCAGGCTCAGCTCTGCCTTGCCAATGCGGCGGTACACGCCGTACAGCAGCAGCGTGGCGGCCAGCAGCAGGGCGCCCAGCGCACAGGCCATGCCCCAGTTCACTTCCACGTTGGTGTAGCGGGCGATGTAGTAGCTCAGCATCTGGTCGTCGGCGCCGCCCAGCAGCGCGGGGGTGACGTAGTAGCCGATGGCCAGGATGAACACCAGCAGCGCACCCGCGCCCACACCCGGGTAGGTTTGCGGCACATACACGCGAAAGAACGCGGCGATGGGCGAGCTGCCCAGCGACACCGCCGCGCGCAGGTAGGTGGGGGGCACGCTTTTCATCACGCTGTACAGCGGCAGCACCATGAACGGCAGCAGGATGTGCACCATCGCAATCACCACGCCCGTGCGGTTGAACAGCAGCGCCAGTGGCTGCTCGATGAGGCCCAGGCCCATCAAACCGCGATTGACCAGGCCTTCGGACTGCAGCAGCACGATCCAGGCGGCCACCCGCACCAGGATGGAGGTCCAGAACGGCACCAGCACCAGGATCATCAGCACATTGGCCTGGCGCGCGGGCAGCGAGGCCAGCCACCAGGCCAGCGGGTAGCCCAGCAGCAGGCAGAACAGCGTCACCACAAAGCTGATGTGAAAGGTGCGCAGCAAAATGCCGCCAAACGCGCGCTGCTCCTCGGGCATGCGCTCGACATGGCCCAGCGCATCGCGCTGCAGGTCCACCGAGGCGAGCAGGTAGTCGGGCGTCCAGCGCGCGCCGTTCTTGGCGATGGCGCGCCAGAAAGGTGCTTCGCCCCAGCGCGCGTCCTTGCCGAGCAGTTGGTCGCGGATGGATTCGGGCGTGCCCTGCATGGGCAGGGCGCGGAAGGCGCCCATCACCATCGAGCGCGCGCCGGGCACTTCCGAGTTCAGCCTGCGCGCCAGCGCGCCAGCGTCAGAGCTGTCGGGCAGGCGGGCCAGGTCCTTCATGAGCGCGGCGTAGGCAGCGGGGCCCGGTGCCTCATGGCGGTCCCAGCCATGCAAGGCCTCGATGGTGGCGGGCAGCGTGTTGGCCACCTCGGGGTTCTCCACCCCACGCTGCAGCAGCGCGGCAATGGGGACGAGCAGCGTGAGCAGCAAGAACACCAGCAAGGGCAGGGTCAGGGCAAAGGCCCGCCATTTGCGCCGCGCTTCGGCACGCGACAGCGCCTTGCGCAGTGCGCCGGGTGCGTGGGCGTCCAGCGCAAGCGCGGCGGGGGCGATGGCAGAAGAGGCTTGCATGGTGTCTTGCGCTCCGAGGGTGCGGGTTACTGACTTACTGGGTGGCCCAGGCGGCGAAGCGTTTCTCCAGCGCTTCGCCCTGGTCGGCCCAGAAGCTCACGCCGAACTGGATGGCTTCCTTGGCGTTGGCGGCCGATGTGGGCAGGTCGTCCAGCACCTTCCTGTCCAGCTTGGCGAGGGCCGTGGTGTTGGCCGGGCCGTAGGCGATGTTCTGCGCGTAGGCGGCCTGGCTGGTGGTCTGCAGGGTGTGGGCAATGAACTTGACCGCAGCGTCCTTGTTCGGCGTGCCCTTGGGGATGGCCCAGTAATCCAGGTCATAGATGCCGCCGGGCCAGTAGATCTTGAGGTTGCGGCCCTCGCGGTTGGCCGCGTCGATGCGGCCGTTGAACACGGTGGTCAGCACCACGTCGCCCGCCACGAGGAACTGCGGTGCCTGGGCACCGGCTTCCCACCATTGGATGTGGGGCTTGAGTTCGGTCAGCTTCTTGAAGGCGCGGTCGGCGCCGTCCTTGGTGGCGAGCACCTTGTACACGTCGGCGGGCTTCACGCCATCGGCCATCAGCGCGAATTCGAGGTTGTAGCGCGCGCCCTTGCGCATGCCGCGCTTGCCGGGGATCTTCCTGGTGTCCCAGAAGTCGGCCCAGCTGGTGGGGGTGGTCTTGAGCCTGTCGCCGTTGTAGGCCATGACGGTGGACCACACGAAGATGCCCACGGCGCAGTCGGACACGGCGGCGGGCAGCAGGTCGGCCTTGCTCACGATCTTGCTGTAGTCGAGCTTTTCATACAGGCCCTCGTCGCAGCCGCGTGCGGCGTCTGGCGATTCCAGCTCCACCACGTCCCAGGTAACCTTCCTGGCCTCGACCATGGCCTTGACCTTGGCCTGCTCGCCGTTGTATTCCACGGCCACGATCTTGTGGCCCAGCTTTTCGTAGGGCTCGTAGAACGCCTTCTTCTGCGCGTTGGCGTTGGCGCCACCGAAGTTCACGACGGTGAGTTGCTGCTGCGCGAAGCTGGGCAGTGCCAGGCAGGCGGCCAGGGAGGCGCAGGCGATGAGGCTTTTTTTCATGGTGCAGTTTTTCCTTGGGTTGTGGAGGAACGGGGACTCGGGGACAGGGCTCGGAAACGGGGTGTGGCGGGGACAGTGCTCAAACGGCATAGATGCGCGTGGAGGCCGGTGGAAACTCCAGCAGCACGGCATCGCCCGGCTGCGGATGCATGCCCGTGCCGGTAGGGTTCAGGGGCAGTTTCACCACGGCCTGCTCCTGGCCGTGGCCCAGGTCGCACATCAGGCGCTGGTGGTCGCCGTAGTAAATGGTGCGCGCCACGGTCGCCGGGACGGCCGAGCCCCTGGGGTAGTGCGAGTGCGGGTGCAGCACGATGCGCTCGGGCCGCACGCAGGCCTGCACGGGGGCACCCCGGGCGGTCTGGTTCACGTTGACACCGGGCAGCAGGTGGCCGCCCGGCAGCTGGATGGCCGTCTCGGCGCCCGCGCCCTGCAGGGTGCCGGTGAGCACCGTGCTGTCGCCCACGAAACCGGCCACGAAGCGGTTAGACGGAGCTTCATACAACGTCTCCACATCGGCCAGCTGCTGGATGATGCCTTCGTTGAACACGGCCACGCGGTCGCTCATGGTCAGCGCCTCGCCCTGGTCGTGGGTCACGTACACGAAGGTCACGCCCAGCTGGCGGTGCAGCTCCTTCAGCTCGATCTGCATGTGTTCGCGCAGCTGCTTGTCCAGGGCGCCCAATGGCTCATCCATCAGCACGAGCTGGGGGTTGAACACCAGGGCGCGGGCCAGGGCCACGCGTTGCTGCTGCCCCCCTGACAGACGCGCGGGCAGGCGGTCGGCCATGCCGGTCAGGCGCACCATGTCCAGGGCCTTCTTCACGCGGTCGGCCTGCTCGGCCCTGGGCACCTTGCGCACGGTGAGCGGGTAGGCCACGTTCTGCCCCACGGTGAGGTGCGGGAACAGCGCGTAGTTCTGGAACACCATGCCGAAGTTGCGCTTGTGGGGCGGCGTGCTGGTGATCTGCTTGCCATCGAGCAGGATGTCGCCCGCGGTGGGGGACTCAAACCCCGCCAGCATCATCAGCGTGGTGGTCTTGCCCGAGCCCGAGGGCCCCAGCAGGCTCAGGAACTCGCCGCGCTGGATGTCCAGGTCCAGCGCGCGCACCACCAGTTGTTCTCCGTCGTACGTCTTTTGCACGCCGCTGAAGCGGACCAGGGGCTCTGCCGATGGGTTCATGGTTGGGGGCACCTTGTAAGCAGAATGAAGGCCGGGCCGCATGTCAGCCCAGCGCGGCAAAGCTGTCGGCCAGGATGGCCAGGCCCTCGTCGAGCAACTCGTTGGAGGCGGTCAGCGGCACCAGGATGCGGATCACGTTGCCGTAGGTTCCGCACGACAGCAGGATGAGCCCGCGCTGGGCGGCCTCGGCGACGACTTTCTTGGTCAGCGCGGCGTCGGGGCGGTGGACATCGCCGTTCTCGAACAGCTCGATGGCCACCATCGCGCCCAGCCCGCGCACGTCGCCGATGGCGGGTACTTTGGCGGCCATGCCTTTCAGCGCCCTGACCAGCAGCGCGCCCATGTCCTGGCTGCGGGCCAGCAGGTTTTCTTTCTCAAAGGCTTCGATCACGGCCAGCGCTGCGGCGCAGGCGACGGGGCTGCCCGCGTAGGTGCCGCCCAGGCCACCGGCCGCCGGGGCGTCGATGACGTCGGCGCGGCCCACCACCCCCGACAGCGGAAAGCCGCCCGCCAGCGATTTCGCGGTGGTGATGAGGTCCGGCGCCACGGGCCACTGCTCGCACGCAAACCAGGTGCCGGTGCGGCCTGCGCCGGTCTGCACTTCGTCGGCGATCAGCAGGATGCCATGGCGGTCTGCCAGGGCCTTGAGGCCGGTGATGAATTCGGGGGGTGCCACGTAAAAGCCGCCTTCACCCTGCACGGGTTCAAGGATGAAGGCGGCCACACGCTCGGGCTCGATGTCGTTCTTGAAGATCAGCTCCACTGAATGCAGGGCCTGCTCCACGCTGACGCCATGCAGCGCGTTGGGGAACAGGGCGTGGTACATCTCGCCAGGGAAGGGGCCGAACCCGATCTTGTAAGGCGCGACCTTGCCGGTAAGGCCCAGCGTGAGGTTGGTGCGGCCGTGGTAGCCGCCCGTGAAGGCGATCACGCCGGGGCGTTTGGTGTAGGCGCGGGCGATCTTGATGGCGTTTTCCACGGCCTCGGCGCCGGTGGTGAGCAGCAGGCTCTTCTTGGCAAACGCACCCGGGGCCAGGGTGTTCAGGCGCTCGCACACTTCCACGTAGGGCTCGTACGCCACCACCTGGAAGCAGGTGTGGGTGTACAGGTCGAGCTGCGCCTTCACGGCGGCGATCACACCCGCGTGCAGGTGGCCGGTGTTGAGCACGGCGATGCCGCCGGCGAAGTCGATGAAGCGGCGGCCCTCCACATCCCACAGTTCGGCGTTGCGGGCCTTCTGGACGAAGATGTCGTGGGCCTGGCCGACGCCCCGGGCCACGGCGGCATGGCGGCGGGCGAGGAGGGCGGCGTTGGTGAAGTGGCGGTCTTGCTGCATGGCGGTGGGCGGTGGTGTGAACACGGAATGAAGGAATGGGCGAATTCTGGAAGCCGCGCCGCGCACCGTCCATGTACAGCGGAGTGCGGTTTTGCGCGCACTGTGCAGGTCTAGAATCCTGTACAGGCAATCCCTGATCTGGTGTGCGCCAAGTCGGTGCACAATTCGCCCCCTTTTTGGCTCTCCTGATGCTCACTCTCAGCCCGGACCTCCAGACTCCCCTGGTCAGCCAGATCGTCGATGGTCTTCGGGGTCTCATCGCCGGGCAGGTGCTCAAGCCCGGCAGCAAACTGCCCTCCATCCGTGCCTTTGCCGCCGCCCATGGCGTGAGCGTGTTCACCGTGGTCGAGGCCTACGACCGCCTGGTGGCGCAAGGCTGGCTGGTGTCGCGCGCCAATGCGGGTTTCTTCGTGAAGCGCCGCAGCGAAGAAGGCGCCGTGCCCGGCGCCGGGCCTCAGGAGCGGCCGGTGCCCCGTTTTGACGCACGCTGGTACCTCAAGCAGATCTTTGAAAACCGCAACCTGCCCATGAAACCGGGTTGCGGCTGGCTGCCGCACGACTGGCTGTTCGGCGATGCCGTGCGCCGCAGCATGCGCCAGCTGTCTTCCGACGGCCCCGAGCTCGACGGCTATGGCCTGCCGCATGGCCACATGGCGCTGCGCATGGTGGTGGCCGAGTCGCTGGCCGAGCACCATCTGGCGGTGGACGCCGACCAGGTGCTGCTCACGCAGGGCTCCAGCCAGGCGCTCGACCTCGTGGCGCGGCGCCTCGTCAAACCCGGCGATGTGGTGCTGGTGGATGACCCCGGCTATCCCAACCTGCTGTTCATGCTGCGCTTCGCGGGCGCGCACCCGGTAGGGGTGCCGCGCACGGCGGGGGGCTATGACCTGCTCGCGCTGGAAGCCCTGCTGGCCGCGCACAAGCCCACGGTGTTCTTCACGCAGCCGCGCCTGCAGAGCCCGACCTGCTCGGTGGCCTCGGTGGCGCATCTGCACCGCCTGCTGCAGTTGGCCGAGCAGCATGGTTTCATGCTGGTCGAGAACGACATCTATGCCGATATGGACACCGGCGTGCGCCCCTCGCTCGCCAGCCTGGACCAGTTGCGCCGGGTGATCTACCTGGGCAGCTTCTCCAAGACCATCTCGCCGAACCTGCGCACGGGCTTCGTGGCGGCGCGGGGCGACCTGCTGGACGAGCTGGTGCAGCTCAAGATGATCTCGGGGCTCACATCGTCCGAGATCACCGAGCGCATCACCTTCGGCGTGGTGACGGATGGCCGCTGGCGCAAGCACCTCAAGTCCCTGCGCGAGCGCCTGGCCGAGGCGCACGGCGTGGTGGGGCGGCGGTTGCTGAACCTGGGCTTCGAGCTCTTCCATGAGCCCGAGGCGGGCATGTACCTGTGGGCCCGCCACCCCGATCTGCCCGACAGCGCGGAGCTGTCGAAGGAGGCCACGGGCGCGGGCATCATGCTCGGCCCGGGCCAGTTGTTCCTGGTGGAGCCGCGCCCCACGGGCTGGCTGCGCTTTAACGTGTCGTTCAGCCAGGACGAGCGCATGTGGCGCTTCCTGGAACAGCGCATCCTGCTGGGGCAGCAGGTGGCGGAGTAGCTGGCGGCAGGCTGCTGGATTTAGTGCCTTTCAGGCCCCGGGCGCAGAGTGGTAAAGCGCTGGAAGCTATCCTATTTATAGCAAATCGGTGCTCTGTGCCCTGTCTTACTGGTCGATGATGCGCCGCGCGAACCGCTCCAGGTAGTCCATGAGCTGCTCCGCACCGGCCACGGCCCTCGCTTCGTCGCCCGTGGCGATGCCCTGGGCAAGGTGCATGTGGGCGCGCGCGCCCTCGGACACCTCGCCCTCGTGCTGGTAGGCGTACCAGAACCGGCGGCACTGCACGATGAGCGGCGACACGCATTTGACGGCCGAGTGGTTCTGGCTGGCCTGGTGCGTCACCACATCCAGCTCGTGGTCGGCCAGCATGTAGTCGTCCAGATGGCCGCGCGCGGCGGCGTCCACCATCTTTTCCGCGCAGCGCACGATGGCCTGACGCTGCGGCGCGGTGGCGCGGCGTGCCGCGCACGAGGCAACCAGGCGTTCCAGCACGCGGCGTGTCTGGATCACGTCCAGGTGGTCGGCCAGGTCGATGTGCGACACCAGCAGCCCGCGCCGGGGCTGCTGCGCGATGAGTCCGATGGAGACCATGCGCAGCAGCGCCTCGCGCACCGGGGTGCGGCCCAGGCCGGTGCTTTCGGCGATCTCGGCCTCGACCACCGGACTGCCGGGCTGCAGCTGCAGCGTGGAGATCATGGCTTCGATGGCGTCGTAGGCCACGTCGGCCGCGCGCCGTTTGGGGGCGGGGTCTCGCGGGAGGGATGCGCTGCTCGGTTTCATGCTGGGGGAATGGCGTTCGTTGTCCTGGCCGCGGGGGCGCGGTGCCGCATCTTAGAACCTGTTGGCGGTCCGTGGCACGGGGAGCGCTCCCGCCCGCACCCTTCCTACAGGCCCGCGCCCGCCTTGCGCAGCTCGGCGATCTGAGGAGCCTTGGGCAGCCACAGCTTGTCGAACTCCTGGATGATGCCGTCGGGGTTGTAGCTGGAGGCGCTCTTGAACGCGATGCCCGAGCCCTTGAACTTCTCGATCAGGCCGGCTTCCGTGGTGACGATGTCGTTGATCTGGGCGTCCAGCGTCTGGGCCACCAGCTTGCGGATCAGCTCCTTGTCCTTGGCATCCAGGCCCTGCCAGATGCGGCCCGACACCAGCGGGGCAAAGGGCATGAAGAGGGCGTTCATCTGCAGCAGGGTCTTGGAAACCTTGTCGAAGCGCTGGTTCCACGAGAACTCGATGTCGGCTTCCAGCCCATCCACCTGGCCGTTGCTCATGGCGTCGAACACGGCGGGCGTGGGAATGGGCGTCGGGGCGGCGCCCAGCAACTGGTAGAAGTCGCGGTACACGGGGGTGGGGTTGATGCGCAGCTTCATGCCCTTGAGGTCGGTCGGCACCGCGATGTCCTTGGTGGCGAACACCGCGCGCATGCCGGTGATGCCCCAGCCCAGCCCGATGGTGCCGGTTTCGCGCGGCAGCACCTCCAGCAGCTTCAGCGCGGCGGGGGTGCGCACCAGCTTGGCCACCGCGGGGGTCGAGCGCACCAGGTAGGGCGCGTTGATGGCCGCCACGCTCGCCACCCGCGAGCCCAGCTCTGCGGCCTGGATCCAGCCCATGTCCAGGGCGCCGGATTGCAGCTGCTGCATCATGGCCGTCTCGTTGCCCAGCTGGCCCGAGTGGAACACGGTCACGCTCAGGCGGCCATCGGTCTCTTTCTTCAGCGCTTCGCCGAACTGCAGCGCGGCGCGGTTCCATGAGTGCCCCGCCGGGGTGATCAGGCCCAGGCGGAATTCCTTGGCATCGGCGGCGAGCACGACGGACGGAAAGCCCAGCGGGGCCGCTGCGGCGGCTGCCGCGGCGGTGGACTGGATGAAGTGGCGGCGGGAAATGGTCATGGTGAACTCCTGGAAGTTGTGCGAGGCAATGCGAAGAGGGCGAAGGGATGGAGCCGCTTACTTGATCAGGGCAAGCGACAGGCTGGGGAACAGGGAGAGCATCACCAGCGCCACGCAGCTGATGAGGAAGAAGGGCAGGGTGACGATGAACATCTTGCCGGGCTTGGCGCCGGTGACGGCGGCCGCGACGAAGAAGCTCAGCCCCACGGGCGGCGACATCAGGCCCAGCACCAGGTTGATCACCACCACCACGCCGAAGTGGCGCGGGTCGATGTGGTAGATGTCGGTGGCGATGGGCAGCAGGATGGGCACGGTCATGATCAGCCCGGGGATGCCGTCGATCACGGTGCCGATGACCAGCAGGATCACGTTGACCAGCAGCAGGAAGGTGATCGGGTCGTGCGCCACGGTCTGGATCCAGGCCGCCACCATCTGCGGCACCTTGCCGTAGATCAGCAGCCAGGAAAACACCGCGGCGGCGGCCACCAGGAACAGCACGATGGCCGAGTAGATGGCCGAGCGCAACAGGATGGCGGGCATGGAGCCGAGCCGGAATTCCTTGGTCACATACCGCCCCACCAGCGCCGCGGCCAGGGCGCCCACGGCGGCCGCTTCGGTCGGATTGGCCAAGCCGCCCAGGATGGAGCCCACGATCACGATCGGGATCAGCAGGGTGGGGCTGGATGTCACCACGGTGCGGGCCCGCTGCGCCAGCGTGCGCCTTTCGCTGCGCGGGTAGTCGTAGATGAAACCCATCAGCGCGATGATGATGAAGAACAGGATGGTGAGCAGGATGCCCGGCAGGATGCCCGCGATGAGCATGTCGCCCACGGCCACCTGTGCCAGCACGCTGTAGACCACGAACATCACTGAAGGTGGAATGATCGGCCCCAGCATGCCGCCGTAGACCGTGAGGCCGGCGGCGAAGGTCTTGTCGTAGCCCTGCTTTTCCATCTCGGGCACCATCACCTGGGACATGATGGCCACCTGGGCCGTGGCCGAGCCGATGATGGACGAGACCAGCATGTTGGCCAGGATGTTCACGTAGGCCAAGCCCCCCTTGACGGAGCCGACGAAGGCCATCGACATGTCCACCAGGCGGCGCGTGATGCCGCCGCTGTTCATGATCTCGCCGATCAGGATGAACAGCGGAATGGCGATGAGCCCATAGCTGTCCACCCCCGCGAACATCTGCATGGGAAAGGACTGGAACAGCACGGTGTTGCCGGTGCTGAAGATGTACGCGATGCCCGAGATGCACAGGCACACGCCGATGGGCACGCCCACCATGAGGGCCGCGCAGAAGAAGAGGGAAGTGAACATGGGGCGGGCTCCGGGGTCAGTTCACGGCGTCGGCGCTGACGACGTCGAAACCAGGGTGGCTGCGGCGCGGTGCCAGGCCCATGTCCTCGATGAGGTTGGCCAGCGCGTGCAGCGTGAAGGTGAGGGAAAACAGCGGCAGGATCAGCTGCAGCACCCAGGTGGGCCAGTTCAGGGTCTGGGTGCGCTCGGTATAGAGGAAGTTGAAGGTCTCGGCACCGAATTCCTTGGCGTCGAAGCCGTAGCGGGCGATGCCCACCGGGTCCATCCACAGCCAGCACATCACCAGCATGGCGATGCCAAACAGCAGCACCCCCGTGGTGGCGATGACCTTGGCCGCCTTGGCCCATTTCTCGGAGAGCTTCTCGGTCAGCATGCCCACCGCGAAGTCCATGCGCAGCCGTGTCATCACCGAGGCCCCCACGAAGGTCAGCCAGACCACGGTGTAGACCGCCGCCTCGTCGATCCAGTAAATGGGAAAGCCGGTGTAGCGGGTGGCCACGTTCAGCAGGATCAGCGCCACCAGCAAGGTCATCAGGGCGGTGAGGCAGTTGCGCTCCGCGCGCAGCACCAGGCTGGACAGGGCGAGGACCGCGCGGGCCGGCGCTGCGGGCGCGGGCCCGCCGGGTGGGGTGGGAGAAGCGGTGGCGGTGGACATGGGGTGGGCTCCGTGGTCTGGGTGTCGGGAATGGGGCGCCGGTTTAAATATCTTCTTGATATATGTAGAAGCAAGATGAATGCCCGCGGGTGGCGCGCGTACCGGTCGGCGCGCCCGCGCTGCCGGGTTCAGCCTGCCATCGCGAGGATCTCTTCGTACAGGGCGCGCGGCACCGCCGCGCCCTCGGCCAGGCTGCGCGCCCGGGCGGCGAAGCGGCGCTGCGAGGGTAGCCGGGCGCCCTGGCCGGTGATGGCATCGAACATCGCCTCGGCACGCGCCTGGTGGGGAGCCGCATCGCCGCCCGCAAACTGGGCGGGGTCGAAGGCCAGCACCAGTTCGCCATGCAGGGGCGTGGCGCCGGCGCCCGCGTCGTGGGCGATGGATTCGCGGCTGGTCCAGTCGCCGATCAGCGTGCCGGCCATGAGCTCGACCATGGTGGCCAGGGCCGAGCCCTTGTGCCCGCCAAAGGTGCGCATGGCGCCCCGGGCCACGGCCACCGGATCGGTGGAAGGCCGGCCCTGGCCGTCCACCCCGCAGCCCTCGGGCAGGGGCTGGCCCGCGCGGCGGTGCAGCTCCAGGTCGCCGCGCGCGATGGCGCTGGTGGCGAAGTCGAACACATAGGGGTGGGGACCCGGGCGTGGCCAGCCGAAGGCGATGGGGTTGGTGCCGAAGACGGGCTGGTGCCCGCCGGCCGGCGCCACCCAGGCGTGGCTGGGCGTGAGTGCCAGGGCCGCCAGGCCGTGGGCGGTGAGGGCCTCGATCTCGGGCCACAGTGCCGAGAAGTGCACGCAGCGGTTGATGACCAGCGCACCCATGCCGTGGCGGCGGGTGGCTTCCACCAGCGCGGGCAGGCCTTGTTCAAAAGCCAGGGGTGAAAACGCCCCCTGGGCGTCCACCCGCACCACCGGGCCAGCGCCCGCCTGCAGCACTGGCAGGGCCTGCAGCTCCACCTTGCCGGTGCGCACCGTGTGGGCACAGCTGGTGAGCCGGTAGACGCCGTGCGATTGGCAGGCATCACGCTGCCCGGCCACGATGACGCAGGCCATGGCGCCCGCGTGGGCTTCGCCCAGGCCCAGACGCAGCAGCACGGCACGCGCCAGGGCCATCAGGTCGTCCAGGGGGACGTGCACCATCGCGGAGCTGGCGGGGGCGGGAAGGGGAGTGGTGTCGTTCATGGGCGGATGCCGGTGGATTCGTCCACCGGGGTGGGGCATTGCGCCAGCGTGCCGATGCGCGCGGGCGCCAGCAGATGGCGGGGTGGGGCGGGCGTCCAGCCGAACAGCGCATGGGTGGCGGCACCACACACGCGGCCCTGGCAGGCGCCCATGCCGCAGCGCGTGTGCAGCTTGGCGTCGATCCAGCTGCTGCGGGAGGCCAGCTCGCGCAAGGGCACGTCTTCGCAGCGGCAGACGAGGGTGTCCGGGGCGGCCAGCTGGCGCACCGCCTCGCCGAGCTCGAACTGGGTGTGCAGCAGGTCCGCGAAACCTTGCCAGCGGGCCAGGGCGGCTTGGCGGGCCTGGGCCCGGGCCGTGTCGCCCGCGGCGGCATGCCCCGCGATGGCGCCCTGTGCCAGCGCGCGTTCGCTGCCGCCAAAGCCGGTGCATTCCCCTGCGGCGTACACATGGGGCACGCTGGTGGCCATGAGGCCATCCACCTGCACGCCTTGGCGATCGTTGAGCGCGCAGCCCAGCAGTTGGCCCATCTGGGTGTTGGGCACCAGCCCAAAGCCGCAGGCAAGCCGGTCGCAGGCCAGGGTTTCCTGGCGCGTGCCGCGCTGGATCCGCACGGCCTCCAGCCGGCCCTGGCCCTGTGCATGCAGCACGTGGCTGGAGGCGCGCCAGTGGTGGTTGAACAGGGTCGTTGCCTGCAGCGCCTTGGCGGGCCAGCGCGGCAGCTGCAGCGCGAAGGCGGCCAGGGCCCGCCAGGAAGCCTGTTCGGCAATGCGGATGACCTGGGCGCCGGCCTTGCGGGCGGTGTCGGCGCAGGCCAGCAGCAGGGGACCGGTGCCGGCCACCACGATGCGCTGGCCCTGCACCGGCAAGCCGGCCTTGATCAGCGCCTGCAGTCCGCCGGCGCCGGTCACGCCGGGCAGCGTCCAGCCGGGAAAGGGCAGCAGCAGCTCCCGTGCTCCGTTGCACAGCACCAGGCGGTGGCTGTGCTGGATCCAGCCCTGTTCGGCGTCTTCCAGCAGCAAGGCGGGGGCATCTTGCGGCGCCGAGGGGCCACCCAGCCCCACCACGCGCGTGCCGCACAGCAGGCGGATGTTCGGGTAGCGCTCCAGCGCCTCGCGGTGCTGGCGAGCGAGCGGGGGCAGGGTGCTGCCGGGGCCGTCGCGCCAGATCTGTCCGCCGGGATGGATGTTGTCGTCCACGAGGGTGATGGCAAGGCCCCGGGGCGCCGCCGCCAGGGCGGCCGCCATGCCGGCGGGACCGGCGCCGATGATCAGCAGATCGCAGCGCTGGTGGGGGGTCATGGCATGCCTCCCTGCGGCTGGCCG
The DNA here is from genome assembly GCF_059418365.1 of Acidovorax sp. GW821-FHT09A11. Lineage (NCBI taxonomy): Bacteria > Pseudomonadati > Pseudomonadota > Betaproteobacteria > Burkholderiales > Comamonadaceae > Acidovorax > Acidovorax sp. GW821-FHT09A11. The sequence continues at coordinate 750,974 of NZ_JBWKPS010000001.1, read as the reverse complement.
CGTGTGTCGATCACCATGCCGTCGGTGCACAGGGTCTGGCAGGCCAGGCGCTGGCGGCCGTCCACAAGCACCCGGCACTCGTGGCAGATGCCCATGCCGCAGAAAGGCGCACGGCGCTCGCCGGTGACCGACGTGCGGGCGCAGCCCGGAGGCTGCAGGGCCAGGGCCGCCGCGACGCTGTGGCCCGGTGCCAGCTCGATGGTGGTGCCGTCGATGACGGCGTGTACCAGAGGAGTGGATGTGCTCATGCCGCCAGGCCTTCCAGGCTGAAGCGCTGCGCCGCGAAGGGGGCGGGGTCCAGGGGCAGGGGGCCACCGGTCAGCTGCGCCGCCAGTAACTCGGCGGTGGCGGGGGCGGTGGTCACGCCCAGGCCTTCGTGGCCCACGGCCAGCCAGAGCTGGTCGCGGGTGGGGTGGCGCCCGATGATGGGCAGGCTGTCGGGCGTGGTGGCGCGAAATCCCGTCCAGGTGCGGATGGCGTTCAGCCCGGCCAGGCCGGGCATGTAGTCCAAGGCGCGGCGCAGCATCCGGGCCAGCACGTCCTGGTCGATGGCCGGGTCGGTGGTGTCGAACTGGCGCGATGAGCCCAGCAGCAGTTGCCCGGTGGGCCGGGGCTGCAGGTTGAACGCCACGGAGGTGCCGTCGGTCTGGTGGGCGTTGCTGATGTAGCCCAGCTCCACCAACTGGTGCCGCACCACGCCGGGGTAGCGGTCGGTGATGAGCAGGTGGCCCTTCTTGGGCCGGATGGGGAGCTCGGGGCACAAGCGCGTGGCATGGATGCCGGCGGCCAGCACCACGGCCTGGGCTTCGCGCCAGCTGCCGTCCACCAGCTGCACCCGGCCGCCCTCGATGCGGCATGCCTCGGCCTGCTCGAAGCGGATCTGGCGCGGTGCCTGCTGCAGCAGCCACTGGGCGGCATTGGGGGCATACACCACGCTGTCGCCGGGCACCTTCAGTGCGCCCCGCAGTCCGGGGCGCAGGGCGGGTTCCAGGCGCCGCAGGGTGGCGGCGTCCAGCAGGTCACAGGGCAGGCCGTGGCGCTGCAGGCGCTGGGCTTTTTCTTCGGCGCCGGCCATCTCGGCGTCGTTGGCGGCCAGCCAGAGCGTGCCGCAGTTGGTGTAGGCGCAGCCGGGCTGGTCGGCCGTCATCCGTGGTCCCCACGCATGCCAGAGCGCCAGGGATGCCTGGCTCAGCGCCAGCTCGGCGGGGTTGTCGTCCATCACCACCAGGTGGCCCATGCCGGCCGCCGTGGCGCCGCCCAGCCGGGCGTCCAGCACCAGCACATGCAGGCCCCGGCCTGCGAGGACATGGGCGCAGGCCGCGCCGACGATGCCTGCTCCGATGACGATGACGTCCGCGTGTCGCATGGTGCCTGCCGGGTGGGTGTGCCTGAAAAGGGGGGCTTAGAGCCGGATGCCCCAGCCGAAGGGGTCGCTGGCCTCGATCAGCAGCGTGGCCTCGGCGCTCATGTGGGCCGTGCCGCGCAGCGTGGGGATGATCCTGCCGGCCTGGGTGTCGGGTTCGTAGCGTGCCTCGAAGCTGCTGCCGATGATGCTGGCCTGGCGCCACGCCTGGCCGGGCTGCAGCGTGCCGTCGGCCGCCAGGCAGGCCAGCTTGGCGCTGGTGCCGGTGCCGCAGGGCGAGCGGTCGTAGGCACCGCCCGGGCAGAGCACGAAGTTGCGGCTGTCGGCCACGTCGTCGTCGGCAAAGAGCTCGATGTGGTCGATCTCGCCGCCGTTGTCGCCGCGGACGCCCTGGTCCTTCAGGGCCTGCTGGATGGCGCTGGTGTAGTCGGTCAGCGCCTGCAGGTTGTCGCTGGCCACGCGCTGGCCGTGCCCGCTCATCAGGAAGAACCAGTTGCCGCCCCAGGCCACGTCGCCCGTGACGGTGCCGATGCCCGGCACCTGGAGCGACAGGCCCTGGTGCAGCCGGTAGGCCGGCACGTTGCGCACGCTGACCGAGCCATCCTCGTGCAGCGTGGTGGTCACCGTGCCCACGGGCGTCTCGATGCCGTGCACCCCGGGCTCGATGCGGCCCAGGTAGGCCAGCGAGGCCACCAGGCCGATGGTGCCGTGGCCGCACATGCCGAGGTAGCCGGTGTTGTTGAAGAAGATCACGCCCGCCGCATTGGCCGGGTTCTGCGGCGCGCACAGCAGCGCGCCCACGATCACGTCGTTGCCGCGCGGCTCGAGCACCGTGGCCGCGCGCCAGGCATCGTGCTGGCTGGCCAGCAGGGCGCGGCGCTCTGCCATGCTGCCGGTGCCCAGGTCGGGAAAGCCGCCCACCACGAGCCGCGTGGGTTCACCCCCGGTGTGGGAGTCGAGGATCTGTATGCGTTGCATGCGGGTGTCGTGGGTCATGGTCGGTCACATGGCAGAAAGGTGCAGGCATCGTAGCGGCGGGCCGCCACGATTTCGCGGCGGAGTTTCAATAGCTGGCCAGCGGCACGGGGGCGGCGTTCTTGAACGTGAGCACCGTGATGGGAGCCTGCTTGAGGTTGCCCTTGTCGTCGTAGGCATAGGTGCCCGCCACGCCCTGGTGGCTGCCCTGGAGCATCTGCGCGCCGACCTTGGCGGGTTCCACGGACTGGGCTTTCTGCATGGCATCGGCCATGAACATCACCTGGTCGTAGTAGGACGCCGCATAGGCATCGGCATCCAGCTTGAAGCGCGCCTTGTATTTCGCCTTGAAGGCCGGGCCGCTCGCGGCCTTGTCGAGCATGGTGCCGCCCTGGGCGCAGAACACGGTGTCGTTCACCGCTTCGCCACCGAGCTTGCCGACCTCGGGGCTGCACAGCGTGTCGCCGCCCAGCAGCTTGGCCGTGAGGCCCAGCTGCTTCATCTGGCGGGCCATGGGCGCGGCCTGCGGGGCGTAGCCGCCAAAGAAGATGGCCTGCGGCTGCTTGCCCTTGAGGCTGGTGAGGATGGACAGGAAATCGGTGGACTTGTCGGTCGTGAACTCCTGGCCCACCACGGTCAGGCCCTGCTTCTTCGCCTCCTTGGTGAACTGGTCGGCCACGCCCTGGCCGAAGGCGGTGCGGTCGTCGATCACCGCCACCTGCTTGACCTTGAGCACCTGGGCGGCATACACGGCCATGTTCGAGCCGATCTGGGTGTCGCTGGCGATGATGCGGAACAGGTTCTTGTAGCCGTTCTCGGTGACCTTGGGGTTGGTGCCCACGGTGGAGACCATGGCCCCGCCTTCGCTGTAGACGCGTGAGGCGGGAATGGCCACGCCCGAGCAGTACGGCCCCATGACGAACTTCACGCCGCTGTCCACCAGCTTCTGCGCCACGCTCACCCCGGTGCGGGCGTCGCACTGGTCGTCCTCGGACACGAGGTCGAACTTCAGGGTCTTGCCCCCCACCACGATCTTCTTCGCGTTGAGCTCCTCGACGGCCAGGCGCACGCCGTTTTCGTTGTCCTTGCCCGCGAAGGCATTGGGGCCGGAGAGCGGGCCGCTGTGGCCGATCTTGACCAGCTGTTCCTGGGCGCCGGCATGTGTGGCCAGCATCAGCGCCGCGATGGCGGCGGGCGTCAGGGTCCGAAATCCGAAAGATGCACGTGTCATGGGAAACCTCTTGTGTGTGCGAAGGGGAAGGGCCGCTGTTGTCTCCTGCGGCCCGGGGGGGCAGCCTGTCGGTCGGTACCGTCTCAGGCCACGGACTGGTACTCGGCGGGGCGTGTTTCCAGCGCCTTCCTGACGATGCGCTCGATGAAGGCGCGCTCCTCGCCAATCAGGGGCAGGCGCGGGCGGCGCATGTGCTCGGTGCCCACACCCACCAGCAGGTCGATCAGCTTGAGGTTCTGCACGAGCTTGGTGGAGACGTCGAGGTGCAGCATGGGCGTCATCCATTGGTAGAGCTTGAGTGCCTCGGCAAAGCGGCCGGCCTTCATCAGGTCGTACAGCGCCACGGTCTCGCGCGGGAAGGCGCAGCCCACGCCGGCCAGCAGGCCGTCGCAGCCCAGCGCCAGGCCCTCGTAGGCCAGGTCGTCCACGCCCAGGAAGATCTGGTAGCGGTCGCCCAGCGCGATGCGCAGGTCGGTCACGCGGCGGATGTTGTCGGTGCTTTCCTTGATGGCTTCGATCCACTTGCAGTCCGCCAGCTCGGCGAAGTGCTCGGGCTTGAGGTCCACGCGGTAGGCCACCGGGTTGTTGTAGACCATCACCGGCTTCTGCGCGGCCTCGGCCATGGTGCGCACGTTCAGCATGGCTTCGCGCGCGTCGGCGACGTAGATCACCGAGGGCATGACCATGTAGCCAGCCACTCCGAGCTTGTTGCCGCCGTCGATGTAGCGCAGGGCTTCCCGGGTGCTGGTCTCCGAGACATTCGCCAGCACGGGGATGCGGCCGTCGGCGGCTTCCAGTGCGATCTTGGCGACCTGCAGCTTTTCTTCCAGCGAGAGGGTGCTGGCTTCACCCAGCGAGCCGCAGGTCACCAGGCCGTGGATGCCGTTGCGGATCTGGAAGTCGATGTGGCGCGCCGTGCCTTCGGCATCGATGCTCTCGTCGGCGTGGAACTTGGTGGTGATGGCGGGGAAGATGCCTTGCCAGCGGGGATGGTTCATGGATGGACTCCTGAGGAAAAAGAAGGATGGGAAAAGGGCGGGGGTGGGTGGTGACGATGAAGTAGCGTTGCTGTAAATATATTAAGAAGATATTTAAAATATCTTGTCAGGGTATTTAGCATCTTGCGTGCCAGCCGGATTTGCGCTTGGATGGTCCCAAAGCGGGTGTCCCGGGCGCCGGCATGCCCCGCAGCGGGGCGCGGGCGGCCCCAGCGCAGTGCGCGGGGTGGATGCATGCCCGGCGCAGGTGCGCCCAGGGCCCGGGCCTGGCCGAGGTGTCCCCGCACCCGGTTGCCCGGTTGACCTATCGGCAGGCCGCCCGTGCCCGGGCGGCATTGAATGAAGGGGCCTCCAGGGCCGGAGGCCGGTTCAGGCCGCCGTCTCGATAGAATCCGTGGTTCTCCCCATAAACCGGGTGGCCGCGCCGCGTGCGCGAGGCCCCTCACTGATCCAGGCCTGTTGCCCCTTTTCGCACATGACCCACAACACCACGCCTTCGTTCTCGGTTGCCGACATCCGCAAGTCCTTCCTGGATTTCTTTGCCTCCAAGGGCCACACCATCGTGGCCTCGAGCTCGCTGGTGCCGGGCAACGACCCCACGCTGATGTTCACCAACTCCGGCATGGTGCAGTTCAAGGACGTGTTCCTGGGCACCGACAAGCGCCCCTACAACCGCGCCGTGTCGGTGCAGGCCTGCCTGCGCGCCGGCGGCAAGCACAATGACCTGGAGAACGTGGGCTACACCGCGCGCCACCACACCTTCTTCGAGATGCTGGGCAACTGGAGCTTTGGCGACTACTTCAAGCGCGAGTCGCTGAAATGGGCCTGGGAACTTCTCACCACCGTGTACAAGCTGCCGCCCGAGCGCCTGCTGGCCACCGTGTACGAAGAGGACGACGAAGCCTACGACATCTGGACCAAGGAAATCGGCCTGCCGCCAGAGCGCGTGATCCGCATCGGCGACAACAAGGGCGGCCGCTACAAGTCCGACAACTTCTGGATGATGGCCGACACCGGCCCCTGCGGCCCCTGCAGCGAGATTTTCTACGACCACGGCGACCACATTCCCGGCGGCCCCCCCGGCAGCCCCGATGAAGACGGCGACCGTTTCATCGAGATCTGGAACAACGTGTTCATGCAGTTCGACATGGCCGAAGACGGCTCGGTCACGCCGCTGCCCGCGCCCTGCGTGGACACGGGCATGGGCCTGGAGCGCCTGGCCGCGATCCTGCAGCACGTGCACAGCAACTACGAGATCGACCTGTTCGACGCGCTGATCAAGGCCGCCGGCCGCGAGACCGGCGTGGCCGACCTGAACAACAAGAGCCTGCGCGTGATCGCCGACCACATCCGCGCCACCGCCTTCCTGGTGAGCGACGGCGTGATCCCCAGCAACGAAGGCCGCGGCTACGTGCAGCGCCGCATCGTGCGCCGCGCCATCCGCCACGGCTACAAGCTGGGCAAGAAGACGCCGTTTTTCCACAAGCTGGTGGGCGAGCTGGTGCGCCTGATGGGCGACGCCTACCCCAAGCTGCGCGAGCAGGAGCAGCGCATCACCGACGTGCTCAAGGCCGAGGAAGAGCGCTTCTTCGAGACCCTGGCCAATGGCATGGAGATTCTGGACGCAGCCCTGGGCGGTGGCGCCAAGGTGCTGCCCGGCGACGTGGCCTTCAAGCTGCACGACACCTACGGCTTCCCGCTGGACCTGACCAACGACGTGTGCCGCGAGCGCGACGTCGAGGTGGACGAGGCCGGCTTCAAGGTCGCCATGGAAAAACAGAAGGCCCAGGCCCGCGCCGCTGGCAAGTTCAAGATGGACAAGGCGCTGGAGTACACCGGCGCGGCCAACCAGTTCACCGGCTACGAACACCTGGCGGAAACTGCAAAGATCGTAGCTATCTACGTGGACGGGACAAGCGCTGCCGCCCTGAAGAGTGGTCAAAACGGCGTGGTGGTGCTCGACACTACCCCGTTCTATGCCGAAAGCGGCGGCCAGGTGGGCGACGAAGGCGTCATCACCAGTGGCTCGGCCCGCTTCGCGGTGGGCGACACGCTCAAGATCAAGGCCGACGTGTATGGCCACCACGGCACGCTCGAAGAGGGCACCCTGAACGTGGGCGACACCGTGCAGGCCCAGGTGAACACGGCCGTGCGTGCGGCCACGGTGCGCAACCACTCGGTGACGCACATCATGCACAAGGCCCTGCGCGAAGTGCTGGGCGGCCACGTGCAGCAAAAGGGCAGCCTGGTCAATGCCGACCGCACCCGCTTCGACTTCACGCACAACGGCGCCGTCACCGCAGCGGAAATCCGCGAGGTGGAGCGCCGCGTGAACGAGGAAATCCTGGCCAACCAGCCCACGCAGGCCCGCGTGATGGACATCGAGTCGGCCCAGAAGACCGGTGCCGTGATGCTGTTCGGCGAGAAATACGGTGAAACCGTGCGCGTGCTGGACATCGGCACCAGCCGCGAACTGTGCGGCGGCACGCACGTGCAGCGCACCGGCGACATCGGCCTGTTCAAGGTGGTCGCCGAAGGCGGCGTGGCAGCGGGCGTGCGCCGTATCGAAGCCGTGACCGGCGCCAACGCGCTCGCCTACCTGCAGCAGCTTGAAGACACCGTGACCCAGGCCGCCGGTACGCTGAAGGCCCCCGTGAGCGAACTCAATGGCCGGATCGCCCAGGCACTCGACAACGCGCGCGCGCTGGAGAAGGAAGTGGCGGCGCTCAAGGGCAAGCTGGCGTCCAGCCAAGGCGACGAGCTGGTGAACCAGGCCGTCGATGTGAAGGGCCTCAAGGTACTGGCCGCTGCCTTGCCCGGCGCCGACGCCAAGACCCTGCGCGACACCATGGACAAGCTCAAGGACAAGCTCAAGACCGCCGCGATCGTGCTGGCCGCCGTCGATGGCGACAAGGTGCAGATCGCCGCCGGCGTCACGGCCGACAGCGTGGGCCGCCTGAAGGCGGGCGAGCTGGTCAACTTCGTGGCCCAGCAAGTGGGCGGCAAGGGCGGCGGCAAGCCCGACATGGCCATGGCGGGCGGCACCGATGCCTCCAGCCTGCCCGCGGCGCTCGCGTCGGTGGCCGGCTGGGTGGCCCAGAAAATCTGAGGACCTGGACGCCCTGCGGAGCGGTGGTCCGGGCGGCCACCGCCGAGCGGCGAAATAGGGGATGACGGGCCACCGCCTTTCCCCCTACATTGGTGCGCATGGACACCCTGCGCGAAAGCCCGCCAGAGCCCGTGCCAGGCCATGGCGCCCGCTCCAGCCCCTCCTCAGCCCCGGGGGCTGACGGACTGCCCTGGTGGCGGCGCATCACCGTTCCGTTCGAGGTGGTGATCGCCTCGGTGGTGGTGTCCGCCATGCTGCTGCTCACGGTGGTGCTGGTCTACCAGGTGGGTACCAGCGCGCGGGAGGCGATCATCGCGGCCTCGGACGACAGCGCCCGGCACATCAGCCAGCTGATCAGCGAAAGGGTGCACCACATCGTGGACCCCGCCGATGCCACGATCCGGCTGCTCGCGTTCGATCCCATTGCCTCGGCGACCAGCCTGCAGGCCCGGCTGCGCCGCCTGCCGGTGTTTGCACGCCTGCTGGAGCAAAATCCCTTGCTGTCGGCGGTTTTCATCGGATATGCCGACGGGCAGTTCCTGCTGGTGCGGCCGCTGCGCGATGCGCAACTGCGCACGCGGCTGGACGCGCCAGCGCAGGCCGCGTTCCTGCTCCAGTCGATGGCCCGCGAGCGCGGCACCACAGGCCTGGTGGGGCGCTGGAGCTACTACGACGCGCAGCTGCGCCTGCTCGAATCCTCCGTGCGCCCTGGCTACCTCTACGATCCCCGCTCGCGCCCCTGGTACGCCGAAGCGGCAGACAAGAACACGCAGATACTGACCGCGCCCTATGTGTTCTTCACCACGCAGGAGGTGGGGGTCACGCTGAGCCAGCCCAGCGAGGACGGGCGCGCCGTGATCGGCCTGGACGTGGCGCTCACCGACCTCGGGCGGGAGATTGGCAGCCTGCGGCTGATGCCCCGCACCGAGATCGCCGTGGTGGACCCGGCCCAGCGCGTGCTGGCGTATCCGGACATGTCGCGCGTGCTGCTGCGCGAGGGTGGGGAGACCAGCCTCAAGCTGCGCACGCTGAAGGAGCTGGGTGTGCCCAGCCTGCAGGCCCTGGGCGGCGGGGGGGCGGCGAAGGGGCCGTCGCGCCGCTTCATGGCCGATGGCGAGGAGTGGCTCGCCACGGTGCTGCCCCTGAAATCGCAGCGCTGGCAGGGGCTGCACATCCTGATGGCGATCCCCACCGCCGAACTGCTTGCGGATGTGAATCAGAACCTGTGGCGCCAGGTATGGCTGTCCCTGGGGCTCATCGTGCTGATGCTGCCCGTGGGATGGATGGCCGGGCGGCGCGTGGGGCGCAGCCTTTCGGGGCTGGCCACCCAGGCGCAGGCGCTGGCGCGGTTCGATTTCCGGCGGCCGGCGCACCGCCTGTCGCCCGTGCGCGAGGTGCGCGAACTGGGCCAGGTGATGGACCGCATGTCGGACACCATCCAGGAGTTTCTGCACATCACCCACCACATCAGTGCCGAGTCACGCATGGAGCTCATGCTGTCCAGCGTGCTCTACGAACTGGTGCGTGCGACCAGCTGCACGGGCGGGGCGGTGTACCTGGTGGAGGAGCAGCGGGCGGGGCTGCTGCGCACGGCGCGGTACTGCGAAGACCCCGAGCACCAGCCACGGTACCCGGAGCACCTGCCCATGGTGCATTTCATCAACCATGCCGAGCCGCAGCCCGGCGACCAGGAGGAGGGCGATGGGGACGCCATGCCCCAGCGCGTGCTGCGCGTGCAGTTGCGCACGCGCGATGGGCAACCCCTGGGCCTGCTGGTGCTGCGCTACCTGTCGGACCCGCGGCAGGAGGATGTCCATTTCCGGGCGTTTGTCGAGAAGCTGTCCGGCACCTTGTCGGTGGCGATTGAAACGCGCGGCCTGATCGAGGGGCAAAAGAAGCTGTTCGACGCCGTCATCCGCCTGCTGGCCGATGCCATCGATGCGAAAAGCCCCTACACGGGGGGCCACTGCGAGCGTGTGCCGCAATTGGCCGAATCCCTCATGCAGCGCATGTGCGAGGCGAAGGAGGGGCCTTTCGCGCAGGTGGCGATGACCGATGCCGAACGCTACGAGTTCCGTCTGGGCGCCTGGCTGCACGACTGCGGCAAGGTCACCAGCCCCGAGCACATCATCGACAAGGCCACCAAGCTGGAGGCGCTGTACAACCGCATCCACGAGGTGCGCATGCGCTTCGAGGTGCTGTGGCGCGATGCCGAGCTGGACTACTGGAAGCAGCATGTCTCCGGCGTGGACCCGGTGCGCCTGCAGCGCGAGCTGCTGCAGCGGCGCGACCGGCTGCAGGAAGAGTTCGCCTTCGTGGCGCGATGCAACGTAGGGGGCGAATTCATGCCCGATGCGGACGTGCAGCGGCTCGCCGGGATTGCCCGCCAGGTGTGGCAGCGGCATTTCGACGACCGGCTGGGCCTGTCGATGGCGGAGATGGGGCGCCTGGCGGACGTGCCGGTGCGCCCCCTGCCCGCCAACGAGCCCCTGCTGGCCGACCGGGCCGAGCACATCGTGCCCTGGGGTTCCCGGCGCCCGCCGGTGGAGGCGGGCAACCCGGCCAACAAATGGGGCTTCGACATGGCGCTGCCGTCCCAGGAGGCGCATCTGGGCGAGTTGCACAACCTGTCGATACGGCGCGGAACCCTGACCGCGGAAGACCGCTTCAAGATCAACGACCATATCGTGCAGACCATCGTCATGCTCAGCGGCCTGCCGTTTCCGCCGCACCTGGCGCGTGTGCCGTCCATCGCGGGCTCGCACCATGAAAAGCTCGATGGCACCGGGTACCCGCGGCGCCTCAAGGCGGCGCAGCTGACACTGGCGGACCGCGTGATGACGCTGGCCGACATCTTCGAGGCGCTGACGGCGGCGGACCGTCCCTATAAGGCCCCCAAGACCTTGTCCGAATCGCTCCGGATCATGGCCCACATGGTGCGTGACCGCCATATCGATGCCGAGGTGTTCCGCTTCTTCCTGTCCAGCGGGGTGTGGCTGGACTACGCCGAGCGCTTCCTGCCTGCCGCGCAGCGCGATGCGGTGGATGTGCCGGCCCTCGTGGCGTCGCTGGACTGACGGCGCGCGCCGGGTACGGGCGCTGCCTCCTTCGAGCGGCTGCGGCGCGATGGCTGCCGCCGGGGAACGCCGCGCGAGACAGCCGGCCGCTTGCTAGAACAGCTCGACGTCGTCGTTGGCGACCTTGGCGGACAGATGGCCGGTGGCCACCAGTTCATCGTAGAAGCAGACCTGGTTGCGGCCATGTTCCTTGGCGTAGTAAAGCGCCTGGTCGGCCTGGCCCAGTATTTCCACCGGCGAGCCCCGGGCCGTGCTCACGAAGCCCAGGCTCACGGTGACCTGGCCCACCTGGGGAAAAGGGTACTCCTGCACCGCCAGGCGAAAGCGGTTGAAGACCCGGTGGGCCGTGCTCAATGTGGTGGAGCGCAGCAGCACCACGAACTCTTCGCCACCAAAACGGAAGATGCGGTCATGGCTGCGGAACGAGCTGCGCAGGATGTTGGCAATGAGGATCAGCACCTCGTCGCCATACAGGTGGCCGAAGCGGTCGTTCACCAGCTTGAAATGGTCGATGTCCACCACGGCCAGCCACTGCTGCACCGGTTCGCCGGGCAATGAGCCTTCTTCAGGCGGGAACGATTCGGTCAGGGGCCCCGAACGGCTGCTGGCCAGCCCGCTCACGGCGTGGCGCGAGAACTGTTCGTCGAAGGTCTTGCGGTTGAACAGGCCCGTGAGCGCGTCGCGTTCGCTGTAGTCGAGCAGGCTCTGGTAGTTCTGGTAGACCTGGAACACGCCCTTGAGCACTTCGAGCTTGTGCGCCGAGAACGGGCGGGAGTGCGTGATTTCCAGGCAGGTGTTGACCTTGTCGTGCATCCACACCGGCAGCCAGAGCACATGGCGGCCCTTGCGCGGCGAGGCCAGCGCGCTGTCGCCGTGGCTCGCGACGCATTCGCGCAGGGCGGGATACTGGTCCAGCGTTTCCCGCCGGGGGTCTGCGGCGGCTTCCGAGTCGGTGGACACCAGGTGCCCCTCTTCCACCCAGGTGCGTGGACGCACGTGGGGCACGCCGGCATGCGTGAACAGCTCCAGGGCCCTGACTTCAACGATGCCGCTGAGCTTTTGCAGCGTGGACAGCACCGACACCTCCAGCCGCAGGTGGTCGCGGTGGCCGGTCATCTCAACCAGGTTCTGAAGAATGGGCTTCATGGGTGGTGTACGGTGGGCCGGCGCGGTCATGTTGTCAATGGCGTCGCACGAACACAACATCCCACACACCGTGCCCCAGCCGCAGGCCGCGGTTCTCGAACTTGGTGAGGGGCCGGTAGCCGGGTTGCGGGGCGAAGCCCGGGGCGGTGTTCTGGAGCCGGGGCTCGGCGGCCAGTACCTGCAGCATCTGCTCGGCATAGGGCTGCCAGTCCGTGGCGCAATGCAGGTAGCCGCCGGGCTTCAGCCGCGCGGCCAGCTTGGCCACCAGGGGCGCCTGGATCAGGCGGCGCTTGTTGTGTTTCTTCTTGTGCCAGGGGTCGGGGAAGAAGATGTGCACGCCATCCAGGCTGCCTTCGGGCAGCATGTGGTCGATCACCTCCACGGCATCGTGCTGCAGGATGCGGATGTTGGTCAGCCCCTGCTCGCCGATGCGCTTGAGCAGGGCGCCCACGCCGGGTTCGTGCACTTCGCAGCACAGGAAGTTGTCGTCCGGGCGGACCCCGGCGATATGGGCCGTGGCCTCGCCCATGCCGAATCCGATCTCCAGCACCAGCGGGGCCGTGCGGCCAAAGGCCGCGGGGGCATCCAGCGGCGCGGGCGCATAGGGCAGGATGAAGCGGGGCCCCAGGTCTTCAAAGGCCTTGGCCTGGCCCGTCGTGGTGCGGCCGGCGCGGCGCACGAAGCTCTTGATGGTCTTGGGATGGCTCACGCCGGCGGGGGCTCCACCAGTTGTCGTGGAGGCCGCAGAGGGCGCGGCTGGCGCGGCGGCGGGGGTGGAGGCGTTGTGGGTCAGTTCGGTCACGGTGCGACATTGTAGTTTCGTCGCCACGCTGCCACCCAGAGGGTCAGCGCATCCGAGATGCAACGGGTGTTCGGATCTGTCAGCGGCGGCAGGCCCAGCACCTGCGCGGCCCCGGCCAGTGCCTGCAGGGGGGCGGCCAGCTCCAGCGCCCGGGCCCCGTTCTGCTTGGACAGCTTTTCGCCGTTCTCGCCGCACACCAGCGGCGTGTGCAGGTAGCGGGGCGTGGGCACGCCCAGGGCCTGCTGCAGCAGGATCTGCCGGGGCGTGTTGTCGGCCAGGTCCTCGCCGCGCACGACATGGGTCATGCCCTGGTCCGCATCGTCCACGACGACCGCGAGCTGGTAGGCCCAGAGCCCGTCGGCCCGGCGCAGCACGAAGTCGCCCACGGCATGGGCAACGTCCTGCCGCTGTGTGCCCAGGCGGCGGTCCTGCCAGTCGAGGATGCCCGATGCTATCGAATATGTAGCTGCTCGCGATTGATCCGTATGCGCCAGGGCCTGATCTGGCTGAAACTCTGTGGCATTGAAGCGCCAGGAGCGGCCGGTGCGCCCGTGCAGGCCGTGGCGGCAGGTGCCGGGGTAGGGGAGTGCCGCATGCCGCTCGCGTGCATGGCCCAGGGCCGCCTGGGCTTCTTCGATGTCCTTGCGCGAGCAGGCGCAGGGGTAGGCATGGTGCTGCGCGATCAACTGGTCCAGCGCCCGCTGGTACAGCGCGCCGCGGGTGGATTGCCAGACTGGCGGCGCATCGGGCACCAGGCCGCAGGTGGCCAGCTGCCGCAGGATGAACTCACCGGCGCCGTCCACGCAGCGTGGCGTGTCCACGTCCTCGATGCGCACCAGCCAGCGCCCCTCGTGGGCCTGGGCGTCGAGCCAGCTGGCCAGTGCGGCCACCAGCGAGCCCGCGTGCAGCGGGCCCGTGGGAGAGGGCGCGAACCGGCCGGTGTAGCGGGGCCCCGCGGCCACGCCCGCCGTCATGCCACCGCGAGTGCCAGCTCCAGGCCCGACACGAAGGCATCCTCCACCCGGTGGCCCAGGCACCAGTCGCCGCAGGCGCCCAGGCCCATGCCCGCGTCCCACAGGTGGCTGCGGCCCAGCGGGTGCGTGGTTTGCGCGTAGCGCCAGCGGCGCGTGTCGGCATGGGCGGGTTCGGCCCGGATGCCGGTGACCTCGGCGAACGCCTTGATGAGCTTGGCTTGCACGCGGCCTTCGTCGTCTTCCAGGTGCTCGGCGGACCAGGCCGGGCTGGCCTGGACCGTCCAGCGCTCGATCACGTTGCGGCCGGGCTTGGACGATTCGCGCGCCAGCCAGGCAATCCGGTGGTGGGTGCTGCGCGCTGCGTTCCATTGCGGGCCCAGCGTGGTGAGCCCGGGGCGCACGGCCTGGGGGTAGGCCAGCATGAGCGTCCAGCAGGGGGCGATGGCGACGGTGGAAAGCGCTTCGGTGAGCGGCGTGTCCAGCGCCGAGCTGGCCAGGAGCGCCTGGGCGGGCACCGACGGCTGCGCGAGCAGCACGGCGTCAAAACCCGCGTAGACGCGCTGGGTGCCGCCCGGGCCTTCGGTGCGAAGCTGCCAGCCGGGGGCATTCACGGAGTCGCGTTCGATGCGGACCACGCGCGTGCCGGTGACCAGCTGGCCTGCCTGGCGCAGCGGCTCGGCCCAGGTGGCCACCAGCGACTGCATGCCCGGGCTGGCCACCCAGTGCGCCTCGCGATGGGGCAGGCCGGCGGCGGCCACGCGGCCGGTGGCGTCGAGCACCTGCACGGAATTGGCGCTCCAGCGCTTGCAGATGCCGGGCACGGTGTCGATGGCGCGCGCGAAGCGCGGATCGCGCACGGTGAAGTACTGCGCGCCCGCGTCAAAGTTGCCGAACGGGCTGTCGATGGTGGCGGTGCGGCCACCGGCCTGCGCCGATTTCTCGAACACCGTCACGCGGTGCCCTGCCTGCACCAGCGTGCGGGCGCAGGCAATGCCCGCCATGCCGGCGCCGATGATGGCGAAGTGCCGCTGCGCGGCCCCCGAATACGTGGTGGGCGCCGCGTCCGTGGCCGGCACGGAGGCGGATGGCCCGAAGGCTGCGGTGCGTCGGTGCCGTTTGGCGGGGCGTGGAACGGGGTTGCTCATGGAAGGCCTTTCGATGACGGTCGGCAGGTGAAATACACGGCCCTGCGCGCGTCAGCGCAAATGCCATGCAACAGGAACCACTCTACACGCGCTGCGGCGCGTGGGCGTGTGCGCCGGATCAGAAATGATGGTGGTTTTCCAGCAGAGCGCGGCGGGTGGCGGGGCTTTGCAGCTGATGGAGCCACCATTGGAGCGCGCGGCCGGGGGCCGTGAAGCCCGGGCCGCCCCAGGCGTAGTGCACGCGGACGTTGCGTTCGGGGCGCGCCACGCGGCGCGCCACCAGCCTGCCGGCCTCGAGGTACGGGCGCACCATGGGTTCGGGCAGGAAGCCGCCGCCCAGGCCGCGCAGCTGCACGCGCACCTTGGCCTGCATGGTGTCCACGGTGAGCACGTCCTGCCCGCCCAGCAGGCCCATGGTGGCGCCGCCGCGCGTGGCCGAATCGGCCACCGCCACGGCGCGGTGCTGCAGCAGCATGGCGTCGGTGATGGGCTCGGGCGCGGAGGCCAGCGGGTGGTGCGGCGCCACCACGTAGATGAACAGCAGGTCCCCCAGGGGCGCCTGCTGCAGGCCGGCCACGTTGGCGCCGGCGACCGACACGCCGATGGCCAGGTCGGCCCGGCCCGAGGTCAGGGCCTCCAGGGTGCCGGTCATGATGCCGTCGCGCAGTTTCAGCCGGGTGGGCGGGGCCATGGCGTAGAACGCATCCACCAGCTCCAGCATGGTGTGCGGCGAGATCGCGCCATCGACCGAAATGGTGAGCTGCGGCTCCCAGCCGGTGGCCACGCGGCGCACCCGGTGGGCCACGGCATCGATGTCCTGCAGCAGGCGTGCGCCTTCGCGCAGCAGTTCGACGCCCGCCTCTGTGGGCTTGGCCTGCCGGGCGCTGCGGTCGAACAGCAGCACATCCAGCGCGTCCTCGATCTGGCGCACGCGGTAGGTGAGGGCGCTGGGCACCAGGCCGAGCTGCCGGGCGGCGGCGGCGAAACTGCCCGCCTCGGCGATCACCTGCAGCATGGTCAATGCGTCAGGGGTCAGGACATCACGGGCATTTTGCATGGTGGCGCCATGTTAATTCAGATTATTTGAACGGTTCCATCAATCTGGCAGCCCCTGCGTGCTGGACCCGGGTTCTACAGTGGGGGCTTGAAAGGAGCACGCGCCATGCTGACTGTTCGCAAATCACAAGACCGGGGCCATGCCGACCATGGGTGGCTCCATTCGTTTCACAGCTTCTCGTTCGCCGGCTACTACGATCCGGCCCACATGGGCTTTGGCAACCTGCGTGTCATCAACGAAGACCGCATTGCGCCGGGCACGGGGTTCGGCACGCACGGCCACCGGGACATGGAAATCATCAGCTACGTGCTGTCGGGCGAACTGGCCCACAAGGACAGCATGGGCAACATCCTGGGCATTCCGCCGGGCGACGTGCAGCGCATGAGCGCGGGTTCGGGCGTGATGCACAGCGAGTTCAACCATGCGCCGGGACAGACGACGCACTTCCTGCAGATATGGATCGAGCCGAACGTGCGCGGCATCCCGCCAAGCTATGAGCAAAAGACCTTTGCCGAGGCGAGCAAGCGGGGCGCGTTGTGCCTGGTGGCCTCGCCCGACGGCGCGCACGGCTCGGTCACGATCCACGCCGACGCGTCCCTGTACGCCGGCTTGCTCAATGCCGGCGAGGCCGTCACACTGGCCCTGAACCCGGCGCGCAAGGCCTACGTGCACCTTGTGCGTGGCGGGCTCACGGTGAATGGAAATGCTCTGTCGGGCGGCGACGCCGCGCTGATCGAGAACGAAACCGCCTTGTCGTTGACCCATGGCCACGATGCCGAGGTGCTGGTGTTTGATCTGGCCGCCTGATAGTTACCTGACGTTCTTTTCGCAACCACTTCTCCAGGAGTTCACCATGTTCACATCCCTGCAAAATCCCCTGGCCCTGGCGTCCCGCCTGCTGCTGGCGGCCCTGTTCCTGCCCGCGGGCATCGGCAAGATCACCGGCTTTGCCGGTACCGTGGGCTACATCGGTTCGGTGGGGCTGCCCATGCCGACCGTCGCTGCCGCCGTGGCCGCGGCCGTCGAGGTGCTGGGCAGCCTGGCGCTCATCTTCGGCCTTGGCACGCGCTTTGCGGCCCTCGCGCTGGCGCTCTTCACGCTGGTGGCCAGCTTTTTCTTCCACGCGTACTGGAGCCTGCCCGCCGACAAGCAGATGATGCAGCAGCTCATGTTCTTCAAGAACGTCGCCATCAGCGGCGGCCTGCTGGCCCTCGTCGCGTTTGGCGCGGGCGGCTGGAGCCTGGACGCCCGGCGCGGTGCGCGCTGAACTGCGCTGACGGGGCCGGGCCGCTACGGTGGCGGCGTGCGCGGGCAGCGCAGCCCATGCACGCCCTTGCGCCGCGCCTGTTTTTCTGATCTCCACCTGTTTTCATTCACTGCTTGCTTCCCCATCAGGAGTTTCTTCATGGCACACATCGCCGTTGTTTACCATTCGGGCTACGGCCACACCCAGCGCCTGGCCCAGGCCGTGGCCGAAGGCGCGGGCGCCGAGCTTGTCGCGATCGATGCGGACGGCAACCTGCCCGAGGGAGGCTGGGACACGCTGGCCGGCGCCAGCGCCATCATTTTCGGTTCGCCCACCTACATGGCGGGGCCGAGCTGGCAGTTCAAGAAATTCGCCGATGCCTCGTCCAAGCCCTGGTTCAGCCAGGCGTGGAAGGACAAGCTCTTCGCCGGCTTCACCAACAGCGCCAGCACCAACGGCGACAAGCAGGTCACGCTGGACTACCTGTTCCACCTGGCCATGCAGCATGGCGGCCTGTGGGTGGGCAACGGCATGATGCCTGCCAACTCCAAGGCCGCCACGCGCCAGGACGTGAACTGGATCGGCTCCTTCAGCGGCGCCATGGCGCAGTCGCCATCGGACGCCTCGGCCGCCGAGATGTTCCCGGGCGACCTGGCGACCGGCCGCCAGTTCGGCGAACGCGTGGCGGCCGCGGCCCTGCGCTGGGCCCGCTGAGCGCGCGCTTCACGCTACAGTGGCCCGCACGAGAACAAAGGAGAAGCTCCCATGACCATCGAACTGCGGCGCATCCCCGGTGCGCCGATGGCCCAGGCCGTGCACATCCGCGGCCACGAATTCGTGGCCGACGGCACCGTGCAGGAGGGCGGCGCCGACAGCGGCCCGAACCCGCATGACCTGTACGACGCGGCGCTGGGCGCCTGCAAGGCGCTCACCGTGCTGTGGTACGCGCGCCGCAAGGGCTTGCCCGTGCAGGACGTGCACACCGTGATCGAACGCGACGCCTCGGCCGAGCGTGCCGGCACCTACCGCCTTTCGGCACGGCTGCAGATCAGCGGCGACCTGACCGACGCACAGATCAGCGAGCTGGAAACCGTTGCGCAGAAATGCCCGGTGCACAAGCTCATGACCACCGTGACGACGGAGATCAGCACCTCGGCGGAGCGCATGCCATGAGCGGGCCGATCCTGCAACTCAAGGGCCACGCCAAGGACCTGGGCGGCGGCTTCACCGTGCGCCGCCTGCTGCCCGCCGTGCAGCGCCAGGCGGTCGGGCCGTTCCTGTTCTTCGACCACTTCGGCCCCGTGACCGTGGTGCCGGGAGACAGCCACGACGTGCGTCCCCATCCGCACATCGGGCTGGCCACCGTGACCTATCTGTTTTCCGGCGCCATCATGCACCGCGACAGCCTGGGATACGTGCAGCAGATCGAGCCTGGCGCCATCAACTGGATGACGGCCGGCCGGGGCATCGTGCATTCCGAGCGGCGCCCGGAAAGCCTGGCGGACACGGCCTACGTGAACCACGGCATCCAGTTGTGGGCGGCCCTGCCCACGGCGCACGAGGAGGCGGAGCCGTCGTTCGTGCACACGCCGGCGGCCACCATCCCCGAGGTGCGCGTGGGGGACGCGACGGTGCGCGTGCTCATCGGCACCGCGTTTGGGCAGACCTCCCCGGTGGCGACCTATTCCCCCACGCTGTATCTCGACGTGCAGCTGCCCGGGGGCGCCACGCTGGAAATCCCGGCGCTGGCCCAGGAGATGGCGGTGTACACGGTGGACAACCCCGTGCAGCTCGATGGCGAAGCCCTGGGTGCGCAACTGCTCGCCGTGGTGGAGCCGGGCCAGGGCATGCGCCTGTCCGTGCCCGGCGAGGCCGCTGCGCGCCTCATGGTGATCGGCGGCGATGCCCTCGATGCGCCGCGCCACATGTGGTGGAACTTCGTCTCCAGCCGCAAGGAGCGCATCGTGCAGGCGGCGGACGACTGGGATGCGCAGGCCCTGGGCCAGGTGCCCGGCGAGGTGGAGTGGATACCGCTGCCCGAGCGCCGCTTCATCAAGTAGGCAGCCACCTTGGCGAAGGCCCCTGCCCGTTCATGCGAGGCGGTGGCCCCGCATGGCTGCTTGCTGAATTTTCAAGTCAAACAGGGTGCCCGCGCTTGTCCAGCAAGCGCTGGTTGCTCACTTTTTTGATTCTTCGGCCGCCGACAGGTCGCTGGCCAGCACCGCGCGTTCGTCGAACACAAAGCAGCCACCGCGGTAGTGGGCGCCATCGGTCAACTCGAAATACTTGAGGATGCCGCCTTCGAGCTGATAGACATGGGAGAGGCCTTCCTCGCGCATGAGGATGGCTGCCTTCTCGCAGCGGATGCCGCCCGTGCAGAAGCTCACCACGGTCTTGTCCTGCAGCGCATCCTTGTGCGCGCGCAGGGCGGGGGGAAATTCGGTGAACTTGCCGATGCGCCAGTCAATCGCGTTGTCGAAGGTGCCGTGGTCCACCTCGAAGGCATTGCGCGTGTCGAGCGTGACCACTTCGCGGCCCTCGTCGTCGTGTCCCTGCTCCAGCCAGCGGCGCAGCGTGGCCGGGGCCACGGAGGGCGCGCGGCCCTCCGCGGGATGGATGGCGGGATGGTCCATGCGGATGATCTCGCGCTTGACTTTCACCAGCATCTTGCGAAACGGCACCGTGGCCGACCAGCTTTCCTTGGGGTCGAGGTCGGCGAAGCGCGCATCGGTGCGCAGCGCATCCACGAACCCGCGCACCGCGTCCGCGGGCCCCGCCAGGAAGAAGTTGATGCCTTCGCCTGCCAGCAGGATGGTGCCCTTGAGGTCCGCCGCGGTGGCGCGCGCTTGCAGCAGGTCGCGCAGCGCCGCCGCGTCGGGCAGGGGCACGAACTTGTAGCAGGAGATATTGAGGATGTTGTCCATGGGATTCACGGCAAGGCAGCGCAATGGGGCCGCTGTGCTTCGCCTTCCGCGCGGGCCGCCGCCGTGCAGCCCGGGGCCCGCAGCAGCCCGCGGGGTGCTCAGGGGGCGGGCGTCAGCAGCGTGGTTTCGATCTTGTTGGCCAGCTGGGCAATGGCCAGGGCCGCGGGGCAGCCCGGGGTCTGCAGCAACAGCAGCTGGCGGCGCATCACGGCGTCGCGCACGGAAGGGTCGGCCGGGATGTCGCCCATGTGGATGAGGCGCATGGGGCGGCCCGACTCGGTGCTCACAAAGCGGTCCAGCACCTGTTGCAGCTGGCTGGTGATGGCACGGCCATCGCCCGGGCGCGCGGCCTGGTTGATGACCATGCGCACGTGCTGGCGCTTTTGCTGCATGGCCAGCACCTTGATGGCCGCATAGGCGTCGGTCAGCGAGGTGGGTTCGGGCGTTGCCACGATCAGCACCTCGGAGGCGAGCGAAATGGAGAACAGCACCACGTCGGAGATCCCGGCGCCGGTGTCGAGCAGCACCACGTCGTACTGGGGCGTGAGCGCCTGGATCACGCTCAGGAACTGGTTGCGCACCTCGGGCGTCAGGCGCGAATACTCGACCATCCCCGATCCCGCCAGCAGAACGTTGAAGCCGCCGGGCGCCTGGATCACGGCTTCGTCCAGCGTGGCCTTGCCGGTGAAGACATCGTGCAGCGTGATTTTCGGGTGCAGGTTCAGCACCACGTCGAGGTTGGCCAGGCCCAGGTCGGCATCGAGCACCAGCACACGCTGGCCGCGGCGGGTCAGGGCGGCGGCCAGGTTGGCAGAAACAAAGGTCTTGCCCACCCCGCCCTTGCCGCTCGTGACCGCAATGATGCGGGCGCCCCCGGGGGCGGGGGCGTGGGGCGTGGCCGGGCCGGCAGGAACTGCTGGCGATGTGGGTGGGGAGGGGGACAGCGCGTCGCTCATCTTCTAACTTTCAGTAGGCGCTGCCTGTTGGGTCCAGCGGGGGCAGATCGCCCCAGCCCGAGGGGGTGTAGAGCGGTCCGAACAACAGGCTTTTCTCTTCGGCACTGACCGTGCTGTCGGGCTGCTCCTCGATGCTGACGCGGTTGCGACCTTCGGCCTTGGCCTGGTAGAGCTGGTGGTCGGCACGGTCCGTCCACAGCAGCGTGGTCGAACGGATCCACTGCATGGCGAAGGCGCCGCCTATGCTCACCGACACGTTGAGCTCCACCGTGCTGGAAACCCGGATGGGCGTGTTGGCCACTGCGCGCCGGATGCGCTCGGCCACCACGCGGCCAAACCCTGCCTGGCATGCGGGCAGCACCACCGCGAACTCTTCGCCGCCATAGCGTGCCAGCGTGTCCATGGGGCGCACACAGGCATTGAGCGTGCGGGCCACCGACTGCAGCACGATGTCGCCGGCCAGATGGCCATGCGTGTCGTTCACTTTCTTGAAGTGGTCGATATCGAGCATGAGCAGCAGCGCGGCCTCGCCGGAGCGCGTGACGCGGTCGATTTCGCGCTCGAGCACCGCCCGGAAATGCCGGCGATTGGCCAGGCCGGTGAGCGGGTCCTTGAGGGACAGCTCGCACAGGCCGTCGATCAGGCCCTGCAGGTAGCGCGAAGGCACCTCGCGGTGCAATGCAGCTTCGCTGCCGCTGGCCTGAGCCACCAGCGCGTGTGCAGTATCCAGGCGAAGGTCGCGCAGATCTACAAGGTAAGAGGCCGCAGAGTCAGACACAAATGGAGCAAAGAGAGTTTATGAAGTGTACCAGTGCGTCAGCAAAAAGAGGGCCAGCCCTGTGTCTAGGTGAAACCCGCAAAGCTATCCCTGGACGGGGGCCGTAGAAGGGGGCAATGGCGAGGGTGGCAGCAGCTGCAGCGCCATCAAGGCGTCGGCATCGGTGCGGTACATCGCCAGGCCGGCGCCGGCGTCCAGCAGGCCCGCCTGGCGCAGTACCCGCTCCACGGGCAGCTTGAGGCCGCTCAGGTGCAGCGTGCCGCCGCGGGACCGCAGCAGGGCCAGCAGGTGGGCGAAGGTCTCCACGCCCGTCACGTCGATGCGGTTGATGGGCTGGGCCAGCAGGCACAGGTGCACCACCTCCGGGTGGGCCGCCAGGTGTTCGGTGACGCGGCGCTCCAGCGCGCTGGCGGAGGCGAAATCGAGTTCCGCATCCATGCGCAGCGCCAGCAGCCGAGGGGCGAGCGCGGGAAGATGCCACAAGTGCCGGTCGCGCAGACTGCCGTCAGGGTGCAGGCCCACCTCGATGATGCGGGGATGCAGCCGCTGGTACAGGAAGTGGCTCAGGTTCATCAGCAATCCCACCAGCACTCCCCAGTACATCCTGGGTGCCGTGGCGAGCGTCAGTGCGAAGGTGACGCCGCCGATCACCGCCTCCACCCGCGATACCCGCCACAGCCGCAGCAGCGTGCCAGGCTTGATGAGGCTGGTCACCGCGGTCACCACCACGGCCGCGAGCACCGATTGCGGCACGTGGTAGAGCGCCGGCGTGAGCCAGAGCAGCACCACCAGCACCAGCGCGATCGCAAAAACGGTGGCCCAGCCGCTTTTTGCGCCCGCGTACAGGTTGATGGCCGACCGCGAGAACGAGGCGCTGGTGGCAAAGCTGCCGCACAGCCCGCTGCTGATCTTGGCCAGGCCCTGGCCAATCAGATCCTGGTTTTCGTTCCAGCGCTCGCCCGAGCGCTGGCTTTCCACCTTGGCGCTGGACGCGGTTTCGAGAAAGCTCACCAGCGTGACCACCAGCACCGGCATCACCAGGGCGGCGAATCCCGACCAGGGGAGGGCGCCGGGCCAGTAGGGGGCGGGCAGCCCCGAAGGCAGCGCCCCCACCACGGCGCCACCAGCGTCCGCATAGCCCAGCGCCCAGCTCAGCGCGCCCGCAGCGCCCACGACGACGATGGCGGCGGGGAAATTGGGCCGCCAGCGGCGTGCCAGGGTCAGCAATGCCAGGCTTCCCAGGCCAAAAGCGGCCGCGGCGAGGTCAAACAGGCCGGGCGAGGGCGTGGACAGCAGCGCGCCCCAGTCCGACCGCAGGCCCGTGAGCGCCGCGAGCTGAGAGCCCAGGATCAACAGGGCCGCCGCCTGCGTGAAGCCACTGAGCACGGGGGATGTCACCAGGTTCAGAAGCCAGCCAAAACGCGCGATGCCCATCACCAGCTGCAGCAGTCCGGACATCAGGGCGATCCATGCCGCCATGGCCACCCATTGCGCGCTGCCCGGCTCGGCCAGGCCCGTGAGCGAAGCGCCGATCAGCAGGCTGGTGAGCGCCGTGGGACCCACGCCCAGACGGGTGGACGCACTGAACAGCACCGCCACCAGGGCGGGAATCAGCGAGGCATAAATGCCTGTCACGAGCGGCATGCCGGCCAGGGCCGCATAGGCGACCCCCTGCGGCACCAGCATCAGGCCCACCGTCATGCCGGCCCAGAACTCCCCCTTGAGCAGGGCGCGGTCGGGCCGGGGCCAGGAGAGAAAGGGAAGCCAGCGGGTCAGCGAGGAGGGGAAAGCAAGCATGCATACATTGTCGCCCCTGTCCTGAGGTGGCCCTGGCATCTGCGCGGCCGCCTGGCGGCACCGTCCTACAGGCGCTTCGGTGGCGTCCGACCCGGGGCCAGCGCAAGGTTGCCTAGAGTCGAGCCCATGTTTCAACCGCAAGGAGTTTTCGCATGAATACCCAGATGATTTCCCAGCGTCCCGCACACCGTATTGCCAGTATCCTGGCTGTGAGCGCCCTGGCCTTGGGCCTGTCGGCATGCGGCAAGAAGGACGAGCCTACCGTGGGCCAACGCTTGGACTCCGCGGTCGAGAAGACTGAACAGGCTGCCGCGGATGCCCGCATGAAAGCTGAAAGCGCCATGCAAAATGCGGAATCTTCTGCCAAGAAGGCTACCAATTCGGCTGCGGGCGCGATCGATGACGCCACTATCACTGCCCAAGTCAACGCAAGCTTGGCCAAGGACCCTGATTTGAGCGCGGTGAAAATCAATGTAGATACGGTGAACGGTAAGGTGACTTTGAACGGCCCCGCACCTTCCACCGTCGCCCGCGACCGTGCTGAAACGATTGCCAAGGGCGTTACGGGCGTCACGGAGGTCAACAACCAGCTGGTCGTGACCGCCAGCTGATTCGCCTGCCAGCGCGCCGTAGCCGCGCCGCACGCCATACGCGCCGCCAGGGGTATCCCTGGCGGCGCGCTACCATGGCTGGCATGAAAGAGCACGACACCGATCCCGCCACCCGCATCGTCCACCACGGCTACGTGCCACCCAGCGGGTTCGCGGCCCCGCAGCCGGGGGTCTACAAGGCCTCCACCGTCATTTTTCCCAACGTGGCGGCCATGCGCTCGCGCGAGTGGAAGGACAAGAGCGGCTATACCTACGGCCTGCACGGCACGCCCACCACCTTCATCCTCGAAGAGCGCCTGTGCACGCTGGAAGGGGGCCTGCAGTGCGTGCTGGTGCCCAGCGGCCTGGCGGCCATCGCCAACGTGGGGCTGGCCTTGCTCAAACCGGGCGATGAGGTGCTGATACCCGACAACGCCTACGGTCCCGGCAAGGATTTCGCCCACGGCGAACTCGCGCGTTTCGGCGTTTCCCATGGGCTGTACGACCCGCTGGACCCCGCCGACTTGGCGGCCCGCATCACGCCGGCCACGCGGCTGGTCTGGCTGGAGGCCCCGGGCTCGGTCACCATGGAGTTTCCGGATCTCTGCGAGCAGGTGCGCATCTGCCGTGCCCGTGGCGTGATCACCGCCCTGGACAACACCTGGGGGGCGGGCCTGGCGTTTGCGCCCTTCGATCTCAGCGGAGACGGCGGCCTGGGTGTGGACATCTCGGCCCATGCCCTCACCAAATACCCCAGTGGCGGCGGTGACGTGCTCATGGGCAGCGTGATCACGCGCGACCCGGGCCTGCACATGAAGATCAAGCTGACCCACATGCGGCTGGGCCTGGGGGTGGGCGGCAACGATGCCGAGGCCGTGCTGCGTGCCTTGCCCAGCATTGGCTTGCGCTACCGCGCCCATGACAGGGCGGCCCGCGGCCTGGCGCAGTGGATGCAGCAGCAGCCTGCCGTGGCCCAGGTCCTGCACCCGGCGCTGGCGGGGGCGCCTGGCCACGGCCACTGGAAGGCGCTGTGTGGTGCGGCCGACGGCGGCGAGGGCGCGGCCGCCGGGTTGTTCAGCGTGATGATCCACGCGCGCCACACCCAGCAGCAGGTGGACGTGTTCTGCGACAGCCTGCGCCTGTTCAAGCTCGGCTACAGCTGGGGCGGGCCGATGAGCCTGGTGGTGCCTTACCAACTTGCCAGCATGCGCAGCCGTCCCACGGCGCATCTCCAGCCCGGCACGCTCGTGCGGTTTTCCATCGGGCTGGAAGCGGAGGAGGATCTTCGGCAGGACCTGCAGCAGGCCCTGGAGCGGGCCTTCCCGGAGGCCTGACACCGGCCGGACGTGCCAGGGGGTGGTAGTTTCCGCAGTGGCGTGCAAGTGCCGGGGGGCTTAGTGTGGCGGCATGACTGCCACCTCTTCCAAGCCCGCCCCCGACGCGGCAGGCCCCGCGGGCTCCATGGCCGCCGACACCGGCGCCGCGCAGCAGGTCACCCTGCAGCGCCTTCGCCTGGCCGACCCGTTGCGCTGGCTCGCCAGGGGCCTGCGGGACGTGCGCGCCGCGCCCGGCATCGCCGTGTTCTACGGCACGTGCTTCTGGGCCATGGCGCTGGTGCTGGGCTGGGTCTTTCGCACCCGGCCGGAGTACACGATGTCCCTGGCCAGCGGCTGCCTGCTGCTGGGCCCTTTCCTGGCCATGGGGCTGTATGACACCAGCCGGCGGCGCGAGGCGGGGCTGGCGCCGGCATTGAGCGAGTCGCTCACCTGCTGGGACGGCCACATGGGCAGCATGGGCATGCTGGTGCTGGTCCTCGTGGTGCTCGAGCTGCTGTGGGGCCGTGCCTCGCTGGTGGTGTTCGCCGTGTTCTTCAACACCGGCATGCCATCGACCACGGGCGTGCTGCAGGCGGTCTTCAACCCGCAGAACTGGAGCTTCGTCGCGGTCTATGCCGTGGTCGGGGGCGTGTTCGCGGCACTGGTGTTCTCCACATCCGTCGTGTCCATCCCCATGATCCTCGACCGCGACACCGACGCCCTCACGGCCGGCATCACGAGCATGCGCGTGGTGGTGGAAAACACTGCCGTGATGCTGCTCTGGGGGGCGATCATTACCGCCGCGGTGGCCGTTTCGCTCTGGTTCTGGGGCATTGGGCTGCTTCTGGCGGGCCCTGTCCTGGGCCATGCCAGCTGGCATGCGTACCGTGCATCAGTAACCCCACTGCGGCCCGCTGCGGCATGTGCCTGAAAAAAGACCATGCTGTTACAGTGAGCCTCTACTTCAGGAAGCAACTACCTTGGCAACACCCAACTACGGATACGAAAAACGCCAGCGCGAACTCGCCAAAAAGAAAAAAAAGGAAGAGAAGCTGAGGGCCAAAACACAGCGCCGGCCCGATGACCCGCAGGGGGACCAGCCCTCGGACGGTCAGCCAGCCGAGGGCGCGGATGCCCCTGCCGGTCAGCCCGCGGATTCCACCGGCGCCTGAGGCGCCGGGCCCATTTCAGCGCAGCAATTTCCTGAGTTCCGGCCATACGTTGGCCAGCATCTGCGGATGCGCCTCGGCGCGTGGGTGGATGCGGTCCGGCTGGAACAGGCGGGTCGGGTCCGCCCCGTCCGCCACGCCCTTCAGGAAGAAGGGGACCACGGCGGCCTTCTGGGCCTGCGCGACCGTGGCGAACAGGCCCGCAAACCGGTTCGCGTAGTCGGTGCCATAGTTGGGCGGCACCTGCATCCCCACCAGCAGCACCCTGGCGCCGGCCTTTTGCGCCGCCTGCGTCATCCACGTCAGGTTCTCTTCGGTATTCTTGAGCGGCAGCCCGCGCAGGGCATCGTTGCCGCCCAGTTCAATCACCACATGGCTGGGCTTGTGCTGCGCCAGCAGCGCTGCCAGACGCGAGCGCCCGCCCGCGGTGGTCTCCCCGCTCACGCTGGCGTTGACCACGGTGGCCGCCAGCTTGTCCTGGGCGAGCTGCTTTTCCAGCAGGGCCACCCAGCCCGTGCCGCGCGCCAGCCCGTACTCGGCGCTCAGGGAGTCTCCCAGTACGAGGATGAGGGGAGGGCGAGGCGGCGTGGCCGCGGCTTTCGCGCTGGCCTGGGCCCAGGCGGTGGGGGCGCAAGCCCCCACCACGGCGCCGGTGGCGGCGCTCAGGATAAAGTGGCGTCGATGCAGATCTCGAATCAAAGTAAAGAGCCTTTCATGTCCGAATCCCTCTCATCGCCCGTGGCATCGGCCACGGCGCCGTCCGCGGCACCCATTATTGCCGTGGAGCATGTCTTCAAGTCGGTGACGGATTCCACCGGAACGCTCGACATTCTGCGGGATATCGATTTCCGCCTGGCCTCCAGGGAAACTGCGGCCATCGTGGGGGCTTCGGGATCGGGCAAGAGCACCTTGCTGTCCATCATCGCGGGGCTGGACACCCCCACGCGGGGCACCGTGCGCCTGGACGGGCACGACCTCTTTGCCATCGACGAGGATGCGCGCGCCGCGCTGCGCGCCCAGAAGGTGGGCTTCGTGTTCCAGAGCTTTCAGCTCATGGGCAACCTCACCGCGCTGGAGAACGTGATGCTGCCGCTGGAGCTGGCCAACCGGCGCGATGCGCGCAAGGCCGCCGCCGACATGCTGGCCCGCGTGGGCCTGGGGCAGCGCCTCGCGCACTACCCCAAGGTGCTGTCGGGCGGCGAGCAGCAGCGCGTGGCGCTGGCGCGTGCCTTCGTGGTGCAGCCGGCGGTGCTGCTGGCCGACGAGCCCACGGGCAGCCTGGACTTCGCCACCGGCGAGACGATCATGAAGCTCATGTTCGACCTCAACCGCGAACAGGGCACGACCCTGGTGCTGGTCACGCACGACCGGGCCATCGCCGACCAGTGCGAGCGGCGCATCACCATCGAGGCCGGGCGGGTCGTTTGAGTTCAAGTGCTGTTTGCACTAAAGCGCAAGCAGTGCAAACGCCTGCAGCTATAAAAATGATAGCTATGACGTGCAACGGATAATCACGCCATGTCCAGCCCCAAAGTTCTCTTCGGCTTTCACGCCGTGGGCGTGCGTCTGAAGACCGCGCCGAAATCCATCATCGAGATTTACTACGAAGCCACGCGGCGCGACGCCCGCATGCGCCAGTTTCTCGACCGTGCCCGCGAGGCCGGTGCCCGCCTGATCGAGGCCGACAGCGTGCGCATCGCCAAGCTGGCCGGCAGCCACGGCCACCAGGGCGTGGCCGCGCGGGTGGAGCCCGTGGCCCAGGTCACTTCGCTGGACGAACTGCTGGAGAACCTGGAAGCCGCCGGCATCGAGCAGCCTTTGCTGCTGGTGCTCGACGGCGTGACCGACCCGCACAACCTGGGCGCCTGCCTGCGCGTCGCCGATGGCGCGGGCGCGCATGCCGTCATCGCCCCCAAGGACCATGCCGTGGGCATCAACGCCACGGTGGCCAAGGTGGCCAGCGGCGCGGCCGAGACCATGCCGTACTTCATGGTCACCAATCTGGCGCGCACGCTGGGCGAGCTCAAGGAGCGCAACATCTGGTGCATCGGCACCAGCGACGATGCGCCCAAGACGGTCTACCAGGTGGACCTGAAAGGCCCCGTGGCCCTGGTGCTGGGCGCCGAGGGCGATGGCATGCGCCAGCTCACGCGCAAGACCTGCGACGAACTGGTGAGCATTCCCATGAAGGGCGCGGTCGAGAGCCTGAACGTGTCGGTGGCCAGCGGCGTGTGCCTGTATGAGGCGCTCCGTCAACGCTCCTGATTCCTGCGCCGGCCCGGACGACGCAGGAGGGGCCTTGCTGGACACCGTGAAGGACTGGGTGCGGCAGGCCCGCCACATCGCCGTGCTGACCGGGGCGGGCGTGAGCGCGGAATCGGGGGTGCCCACCTTCCGTGACGCCCGGACGGGCTACTGGGCCCAGTTCCGCCCCGAGGACATGGCGACCGAGGAAGGCTTTCGCGCCCACCCCCAGCGCGTGTGGGACTGGTACCAGTACCGGCGCGATCTGCTGCAGGGGGTGGCGCCCAATGCGGGGCATTTTGCGCTGGCCGATTTTCAGCGTGGCGATCCTGGCCGCCTCACGCTCATCACCCAGAACGTCGATGGCCTGCACCAGCGTGCCGGCAGCGCCGGAGTGCTGTGCCTGCACGGCGACATCTTCCAGGACCGCTGGCTGGATATGCCGCGCAACTGCTGCCATGTCGACCACGCCGTGGCGGGCCGTCCGCCATATTGCGACCGCTGCGGCAACCTGCTGCGCCCCGGGGTGGTGTGGTTCGGGGAGGCCCTGCCGTATGCAACGCTCGAGGCCGCGCAGCACGCAGCCGGGCGTTGCGACCTGATGCTGGTCGTGGGCACGGCCGGTGCGGTCTACCCGGCGGCCGGCCTGGCGCACCAGGCGCGCGCGGCCGGTGCCCGGGTGGCGGTGCTCAACCCCGCGCCCAGCGAGCTGGATGGCGCCGCGCATGCGGTGCTGCGTGGCACCGCCGCCACGCTCCTGCCGCAACTGCTGCTGGCCCGCGGCTAGAGCGCAGGCAGGTTCTTTGCTGCGGGCCGGCGGCCGTGGTGTGACGTGATGCGCACAGCTGTCGCGAAGCTGACAAGTGAAACCCGCATCTGCCTGTAGCCTGCGCCACCTTTGCACTACTTTGGGGCGTATCGACATGAGCCGTAGACACTTTCTTTTGCGCGCCACCCAGGCCGTGGCTGCCACCGGCTTGCCCGCATGGGCCCAGACCGCCATGGCCGCAGAAGAAGCCCTGACCGCCCGGAGCGTCAACCTGGGCTGCTCCATCGCGCTGACCGGCCCGCTGGGCCAGGCAGGCATCGAGCAGGTGGCGGGCATGAAGGCGGCGTTTGCCGAAGTGAACAGCGCCGGCGGCGTGCACGGCCGCGAGATCCGCATGGAGATCAAGGACGACGGCTATGTGGCCAGCCGCACCCTGCAGAACGTGACCGGCATGGTCGAGGCGCAGTCGGTGTTCGCGCTGATCTCGCCGCTGGGCACGGCCAATACCGCGTCCATTCTTCCGCTCATCGAATCCAAGGGCATTCCCACCGTGGGGCCCGTCACGGGCGCCACTTCGCTGCGCATGCCCGAAAACCGCCATGTGTTCTTCCTGCGCCCCACGTACCGCGAAGAGACGCAGCGCCTGGTCAAGCAGATCGTGGACATGGGCCTCAAGCGCATTGCCGTGGTCTACCTGGACAACCCCTTTGGCAAGGAAGTGCTCAAGGACATGTCCAAGGTGCTCGACGAGATCAAGGTCGAGCGCGCGGGCGAGTTTGCCCTGGCCGTGGATGGCAAGAACGGCGCCGAGCTGGCCGACAAGGTGGCCGCCGAGCGCCCGGGCGCCGTGCTGCTGGCCACCACCGGCACGGCCAACACCGCGTTCGTGCAGGCCTTTCGCGCCAAGGCGCAGGGCGTGCCGCTGGCGGGCCTGTCGGTCACGGTGATCTCCTCCGAGCTGCCCAAGCTCGCCGCTTCCACGCGCGGCCTGGCGCTGGTGCAGGTGTTCCCGGATGCCAACTCGCAAAAGTCGGTGGTGGTGCGCAAGTTCCAGAGCAGCATGAAGGCCACGGGCGGCGATGCGGCGTTCCTGAACAGCGGCAGCGCGCTGGAAGGCTGGCTCAACGGCCAGATCATGATCGAGGGCCTGAAGAATGCCGGCAAGGACGTCACGCGTGAACGCCTGCGCTCGGGCCTGGCCAGCATCCGCTCGCTGTCGTTCGGCGACTTCAACGTGGGCTTTGGCAACAAGGCGCCCTACATCGGTTCGGACGCGATCTACCTGGCGGTGTACGCGGAGAACGGACGCCGCATCAGCTAGGCGACCAGCAGCGGCCCAGCCCCCGCTGGGCCAGCGGCCTCGCGGGGCCCGCGCCGCCGCCGGCCCCGTGCCCGGCCGGCGCGCTAGACCCTAGACCCAGCCCACGGCCCCCAGCACGGCGCCCGCGGCCAGCATCCACAGCAGGTGCAGCCTGGTGCGCCACACCAGCACCACGGTGACGGCGCTCAGCAGCCACAGGGGCCAGGCCGTGGCCGGGCCGCCATGGGCGCGCGCCAGCACCCAGGAGGTGGCCAGCAGCAGGCCGATGACCACCGGCGCCATGCCTTGCTTGAAGGCGCGCACGCCCCGGCGCTCGCGGTTGCGGTGCCCCCAGCGCGTGGCCAGCCAGGTGAGCAGGCTGCTGGGCAGCATCACGCCCAGCATGCACACCGCCATGCCCAGCGCGCCCAGCAGCCAGCCGGCCATGCCGGGGCCTCCGGCGTTGATGCCCACGTTCCATCCCAGCAGCGCGATGAACAGCACGTTGGGGCCGGGTGCGGCCTGGGCGATGGCGATGGAGGCGTTGAACTGCGGGTCGGTCAGCCAAGCCTGGCGCTCGACCAGGAAGCGGTGCATGTCGGGCGCGGTGGCGATGGCGCCGCCCACGGCCAGCAGCGACAGCGACATGTAGTACAGGAAGAGGTTGAACCAGTCGGCGGGGCCGAGCGCGAGCAGCGGGGCGGTCAATGCGGTGGAGGCGGACGTGTTCATGGCGCGAGCTTCCTCCAGGTGAGCAGGCATGCCGCGCCGCCGACCACCGGCAGGATCCACAGCAGTGGCCAGCGCAGCACCACCATGGCCACGATGGTGAGCGCCACGAAGGCCACGCACAGCGGGCGGCCCAGGGGGTGTTTCTGGATGGAGGCGAAGAGCTTGATGCCCACCCCGGCGATCAGCCCCGCCGCCACGGCGCCCATGCCGCGCAGCGCGCCCGCCACGGCCGGGTGGCTGGAGAACTCGGCATAGACCACGGCCAGGGCCAGCACCAGGATCAGCGGAAAGGTCAGCATGCCCGCTAGCGCCGCGAGCGCGCCGCGCAGGCCGAAGTAGCGGTCGCCGATCATGATGCTGAGGTTGACCACGTTGGGGCCCGGCATGATCTGCGCCACCGCCCAGTCCTCGACGAATTCCTCGTTCGTCATCCAGCGTTTTTTCTCCACCAGTTCGCGCTGCACCACGGCCAGTACGCCGCCAAATCCCTGCAGGGCCAGCCAGGTGAAGGACCAGAACAGGTCGGCAGGGTTGCGCGGCTGTGGCCGGGGCGCGGGTTCGGGGGGCGGGGACGGCAGATCGGTGGCTGTGGCCATGGGGAAAATTTGGTCAAAATGGCTACTAGCGCTTTTGCAGCAAGCGCTGGCAGCTATCAAATCAGGAGTATTCGGGGTGCGCGGCCCGGCGCGCGGCGCCCAGGCGCCATGTTACGCGCGCCACGCCGCGCGCGCGGGGGGCAGGCCTCGCGTTGCGGCAAGGCTGGGCCTGCGATTCGCGTCGCCAGCACCATGGCAGGGTGGCGTTGGGGCTGCGCCCTGGCCGCGCGCCGGGGCTCAGCCCAGCTTGCCGCGCAGCAGATGGTCCTTGTTGCGCCAGCCTGCCTGTTCGGGAGTGCCCACCTTGAACAGCTTCAGGTCCGCCTGGCTGGCGTGCCTGACCCGCAGGACCTTGAAGCTGGCCTGGTTCGCGTAGGCCACGAAGAACCAGATCGCATCGCCGCTGGCCTGCGTGGCATAGGCCACCTCGTGCCAGCACAGGTCGGCCAGGCTTTCGTGGGCGACCTCGCACACGCGCGCATCGGCCTGGTGCTCGTACTTCACTTCCAGGATCTTGGCCATGGGCATCCTTTCTGGCGGTCAGGCGGTGAAGGTGGCTGTGCGCAAGGGAAGCCGCCGCGCCGCGCAACCACCGGCCCCGCCACCCGAGTATCCGGGCTTTGGGGGCGCTGCGGTGCGTGCCCTGCGGGTCTGTCGTATTTTTGGGCCGAAACCGCCCTGAGCGCTGGTTGGGTCAGCGTGCGACGCTATCATTTTTGGAGGTTGTCGTGGAAATGCCCCCGGGCCTGGCCCGCCGCTCAGTCTTCCACCTGCGCGGATTCCACGAACACCAGCTCGCACGAATGCGCGCCCGAGTCCGACCGCGTGAGCGAGCTGGTCCAGCGCCAGCCGCTGGGGTGGGAGACCTCGACCAGCTTGCCCGTGATGCGGATGTACCCTCCCTTGCGTGCCTTCTTGAGCGCCCGTTCCACCGTGGGCGTGGCCGCGATCATGTGCATGTTGGCGGACGATTCGATGATCTCCTGCAGCGGGATGGGCGGCTGGTCGCGCCAGGAGTAGCGGTACCAGCGGTTGCCCTGGGTGATGCCCAGGGGCTCGTACACGGCCGGCTCCGCCATGCGCTTCCACCCCAGCGCCAGGTCCACGGGGGAGAGCTCGGCTTCCTTGCCCGCGTGGTAGTCCTCGCGTGCCAGCACCCGTGCGCGCACCGCGAATGCCGCCAGCGGCTTGACCTGGTAGCCCCGGAACTCGAAAGGCGCCTCGCTGGTGGCGGCCTGCACCGGGCTGTCCGCGAACTGCTGCTGCTGCGTCACGGCGGCGGGCCCCAGGCTCTGCAGCCGCTGGTCGGTCCGGTGCACCCGCAGCTTCTCGATGGCGAAAAAGGCCACCGCCAGCGCGATGGCGATCTTGAGGAGCGTTGACAGGTTCATGCGCGGGCCGAAGAAGGGTTTGCGCGATTGTGAACAGGTTTCGGTACTGGCGGCATCCGCTGACAGCCGCAGGGGCCGTGCCCCGGCACAGCCTTGCCGGGGCACGGCCATACAGTGGCGTGATGAGCGTGCCATCTTTTCGCCACCCAGCCCGGCCCCTGCCCCCGCGCGCCAGGGGCGCCCTGGCCGTGCGCCGGGGGTGTGGCGCGGTGTCTCCATGAGCGAAGCCCTGCTTGTCCCGCTGGGCTTCCTGCTGGTGGGCCTGCTCCTGGTGGTGATGACACTGACGAGTTCGCTGATCTCGCGCGTACCGCTCAGCTCGGCCATCCTTTACCTGGCCGTGGGCGTGGGCATCGGCCCCTGGGGGCTGGGCCTGCTGGTGCTGGACCCGCTGGGCGATGCGGCGCTGCTGGAGCGGCTCACCGAGATCGCCGTGCTGATTTCGCTCTTCACCGTGGGCCTGAAGCTGGAGCTGCCGCTGCGCGATGCGCGCTGGCGCATCCCGCTGCAGCTGGCCACGGTCTCCATGCTGCTGACGGTGGGGGCCATCGCGGCCGTGGGCGTGTGGCTGCTGCGGCTGCCGCTGGGGGTGTCGGTGCTGCTGGGGGCCATCCTCGCCCCGACCGACCCCGTGCTCGCGTCGGACGTGCAGGTGGCCGACCCCCAGGACCGCGACCGCCTGCGCTTTGGCCTGACGGGCGAGGGCGGGCTCAATGACGGCACCGCGTTTCCCCTGGTGATGCTCGGCCTCGGGCTGATGTCCCTGCATGACCTGGGCGAGGGGGGATGGCGCTGGTGGGCGGTGGACGTGCTCTGGGCCGTGGCGGGGGGTGTGGGCATCGGCTTCGCGCTGGGCGCGGCAGTGGGCCGGGCCATCCTGTACCTGCGCATGCGCCACCGCGAGATGCTGGGGCCGGACGAGTTCATGGTGCTGGGCCTCATCGCGCTGGCCTATGGCACGGCCCTGCTGTGCCATGCCTACGGGTTTCTGGCCGTCTTCGCCGCCGGGCTGGCGCTGCGGCGCGTGGCGGCGCAGCCCGCCGGCCCTGCGCCGACGTTGGCGGAGGTGGAGGGCGCCACGGAAGTCGGGCACATGGAGCCCGCGCAGGCGCCGGGCCACATGATGCAGGCGGTCGAGCGCTTCAACGCCCAGCTCGAGCGCATCGCCGAAGTCGCCGTGGTGCTGGTGGTGGGCGCCTTGCTCACCGTGGTGAACTTTGATGCCGAGGTGCTGTGGTTCGTCCCCCTGCTGCTATTCGCCATCCGCCCCTTGGCGGTCTACGCCGGTTTGGTGGGGACCCGGGTGAAGCGCTCCCAGCGCCGCCTCATCGCGTGGTTTGGCATCCGCGGCATCGGCTCCGTGTACTACCTCATGTACGCCATCACGCACGGCCTGCACCCGGTGATCGCGCAGCGCCTGCTGGCGATCACGCTGGCGGTGGTGGTGGCCTCGGTGCTGCTGCACGGCATCTCGGTCACGCCGCTGATGCGGCGCTACGAGAAGCGCAAGGAGGCCAGGCGGGTGGCCGAGGACTGAAGGGCGCCGGCCGCCGGCCACGGTGGATGCCACCCGATGCCGCCGGATGGAGCGGCGCCTTGCCGGGACGCGCGGGGCGAAGGGGCGGGCGGCGTCAGATCCAGGTGGCGTGGCTGGGGACGTGGGCGGGGGCCATGTTGATGTACTGCACCAGGCGGGGCCGCGCGCCCCGGTTCGGGCTGGGGCCATGGGGCAGGGCCTGGTGCCAGATCACCAGGTCGCCCGCGTGGGCGCCGATGGGCGTGGCGCCCAGCGCGTGCAGGTCCTGCTGGCGCGGGTCGGCGCCGGCGGGCAGGTGCTCCAGCCAGCCGCCCACCCGGCGGTGAAAACCCGGCACCAGGGTGAGGGCGCCCTGTTCGGGGGGCGTGTCGGTCAGGTACAGGATGCCCTGGGTGGCGAAGGGGATGGGCTGGTGCAGGCTCACATCCCAATGCATGCCCTGGCCGCCATAGGGGTAGCCCGCGCGTTCGGGTGGATTGAACCCGCAGCGGTCCGTGCTGCGCCACAGGTCCGCCGTGCCCCACAGCTGGGCAAAGGCCTTGTGGATGCGCAGGGAGCGCCGGTTGGCCTCGAAGGCGGGGTGCTGGAACAGCTGGACCATGGTGTTGCGCGGGGCGTGGGCATACCACGACGCCGTATCGGCGGGATCGGCGCGCACCGCGTCCCACACGGCGTGCGCCGCGGCGGCGCTGTCGTGCGGCGGCACGGCAGCGCGCACCACCACGTAGCCATGCTCGTCCCAATGCGCCAGGTCCTCCGCATTCAGCACGGGCTCCATCGCGTCGATCCGGGCATGCAGCTGCAAGGCCGCTTCGGGCGCCGGGCCGCCATCCACAAGGGCTTGAATCCGCGCCACGGTGGTTGCATCGGGCGCGCCCGCCGTGCGCACGATCCAGTCCTCGAAGGCGGCGAACTCCGGGGCCTCGCGCAGCACGTACTGCATGGTCTGCTCCAGCCCCACCCCCAGCGCGGCCAGCACGATCTGCGTGCGGTGGCCTTCCCCGTGGGAGCCCTGCGCCAGGCCCCTGCGCGCGGCCATCCAGCGGGCCCAGCAGCGCTTGAGGTGGGGGACCCGCAAGGCGCCCGTCTCCGTGTCTGGCGGCAGCGGGTGGGGCAGGGGCGTGGGGGCGGCAGCGGCGGACATGGAGGGGCAGGGGCAGGGGCAACAGGAGAATGGAACGAGGGCACGGCCGATCGGGGACACGCGTGCCCGTGGGCGCCCTCCCATTTTGCAACGTCGCCTGCTGTCAACGTGCCAGGGCCACGCCCCCGGCAAGCCGCTGGGTGACGGCGGCCCGCAGGGAATCGGGCGCATCCGCGATCAGGCGGGGCCATTGCTCCCGGGCCCGCGCCACCGTGTCGCGCAGGAGCGCCAGGTGGCGCGGTACGCGCAGCAGTCCGGCCGACTTCATGAGGCCTTCCATGTCGTCCCAGCTGAACGCGCGCAGCGCGCGGTCGATGGAGCGGTTCATCGCGTACTGGCCCTCGGGCACGCCCTCGAAGAACGCGGCCACGCACACCGGGTCGTACACCGGCGCCAGTTGCGGCACGCGCCCGTCGGGGTAGACCAGCGCCCAGTTCTTCAGGTGCGCATCGGTGTTGCCCATGAGGATGAACGCCACCATGCGCGCCAGGAACTCGCGTGTGTCTTGCACCGGCTGGCGACTCAGGCGGTTGAGCACGCGCAGCATGGTGGCCCAGTCCTGCAGGATGCCCTTGCCGTACTTTTGCCGCGGGGTGTAGCCCAGCACCTGGTTGAACTCCTCCATGTGCACGCGGGCGCCGCCGGGCAGGTGGTCAAAGCGCTGCACGGCCAATATCTCGTTGAAGGGCACGGTGCCCGGCAGGTCGGCCTCGGCGCGGGTGATGACGCGTGCATCGGCGCAGTGCAGGCCCAGCGCCTTGCACAGCTGGTAGCCGGCGAACTCGTTGGCCACCAGGTCGGGGTGCGCGGTGGTGGGCAGCTTGAGGATCACGCTGCCGGCCGCGCCCTGGCGGCGCACGGTGTAGCGGCGGCCGTCCAGCACCGCGCTGAACTTGGTGACCACGCCGGGCAGCGATGCGGCGTCTTCCACCGGGAACTCGACAAAGCCCGGCTCCAGCACGTCCAGCCCTTGCGTGGTGTGCCAGTGCCGCACCACGTCGGGGATGCCGTCTTGCGCGGGCACGGGCTCCACCTCCAGCGCGCCCATCAGGTCGTGGCCCGCGGCGGCCAGCAGTTCGAACTCGTCGTCGGGGCTGCAGCCGCGCTCGCGCGCCAGCCGCTCGCGGTTGTGGCCCTCGGGCAGCAGGTTCTGAAAATACACGGGCCAGCGCCCGTCGGTGCGCACCAGCCGTGCATCCCGCGCCGACGCCAGGATCTGCTGCGTGGCCGCCTCGTCGGCACCTTGAAAGCTGAGCGACAGGGTGGGGCGCTGCGGGTTGCGGATGTAGCTCTCGTCAAACGACACGCGCAGGATGTCGCCGTACTGCGAAAGGTAGCCAATCGCCTCGCGCCCGCCCGCCGCGCCGTCTGCCAGGGCGGGGCGGTGCAGGTACAGGCGCAGGTAGCGGATGGAGGTGCTCATGGGGCCGGGTATGCGCAGGCGCGTGCGGGTGTGGGCGCTGGCGGCCTCAGCCGGCGCGGCTCAGGCTGTCCACCACCGACGGCGGCGCGTCCACTCCCGCGGGCTGGCCCAGGAACTTGCCGCCCGACTGGATGAACGCCTCCAGGCTGGGCCGCAGGCTGCTGGGCACGGCAATGATGTCCATGCCCAGCACGCGGGCCATCTCGGCCAGGGTGGAGTAGCGCGGGTCCAGGTCGCCACCTTCGGTGCGCTGGACGGTCATGCGGGAGAGGCCCGCGCGGTCGGCGAGTTCGGCCTGGGTGAGCTTGCCGGCTTTGCGGGCGATGGCCAGGCTCTGAATGAGATCGTTGTTCATGATTATATTTATACTCTTTTATTTGAAAAAGATAAACATAGGTATCATTATCGCCATTGGTCTTGGCAAAAATACAGTTCAAGGAACCCACCATTGACCCAGCTGCTGCGAATCCATGTCACCGGTGCTTCAGGCTCTGGCACGTCCACGCTGAGCGCGGCCCTGGCCGCAGCGTTGAACGGGGCCCACCTCGACGCTGACGACTACTACTGGCTGCCCACCACGCCGCCGTTCACCAGCAGGCGGGACCCTACACAGCGCCTGGCCCTGCTCCTCGGCGACTTGCGCGCCAGCAAGGTGGCGGTGCTGGCCGGTTCCGTGGCCGGGTGGGGGCAGGAGCTGGAGGACTGCTTTGACCTGATCGTGTTTCTCTACCTGGATGCCCCCGCGCGCCTCGCGCGCCTTCGCCACCGGGAGGCGCAGCGCTTTGGCCAGGCGAATCCTGCTTTCCTGGAATGGGCGGCTCAATACGATGACGGGGTGTTGCCAGGCAGAAGCCTGCAGAGGCAGCGGAACTGGCTCGCGGCACGGCGCGGTCCCCATATCGAACTGAGCTCGGACGCTCCTGTCCAGAATCTGGTGGCGGCTGTGATGAGGGCATTGCCCGGGTTCTGAAGCAACGGGCGAGGGCGTCCCCACCATGCCAAGATGGCGGCCGTGGGTTCGCGCCGTTTCACCCCCCGGCCAACACCGCCGCCAGCCGCGCCAGCGGAAAAACCACAGAACGACGAAAGGGACACCAACGCCATGACCACTCCACACAACGCCCTGGTCGAGCTGACCGCCAATGAACTGCGCCACCGCATCGGCACGCGCGAGGTCTCGCCCGTCGAGCTGCTCGACGCCTGCATGGCGCGCATCGAGGCCGTCAACCCGCATGTGAATGCCATCACCGCCACCTGCTACGACCGCGCCCGCGCCGAGGCCCAGGCCGCCGAGCAGGCGGTGCTGCGCGGCGAGCCGCTGGGCCTGCTGCACGGCCTGCCGCTGGGCGTGAAGGACCTGGAAGCCACGGCCGGGCTGCTGACCACCTATGGCTCGGAGATCTACCGCGGCAATATCCCGGCGGAGGACAACGTGCTGGTGGCGCGCCTGCGCGCGGCGGGCGCCATCGTCACCGGCAAGACCAACATCCCCGAGATGGGCGCCGGTGCCAACTCGCGCAACACCGTGTGGGGCGCCACCGGCAATCCGTTCAACCCCAACCTGAACGCCGGAGGCTCGTCGGGCGGCTCTGCCGCTGCGCTGGCGTGCGACATGCTGCCGGTGTGCACGGGGTCGGACACGGGCGGCTCGCTGCGCATTCCAGCTTCTATCTGTGGCGTGGTGGGCTTCCGGCCGTCGCCCGGCGTGGTGCCCAGCTCGCGCAAGCTGCTGGGCTGGACGCCGATTTCGGTGGTGGGCCCCATGGGCCGTACGGTAGAAGAGGCCTGCCTGCAACTGGCCGCCACGGCGGGTATGTCGGCGGGCGACCCGCTGAGCTACCCGCTGGACCCGATGAGTTTTTTGTTGCCCGAAGCGGTGGACCTGAGCCGCCTGCGCGTGGCGTACACCGAAGATCTTGGCGCCTGCGCCGTGGACAACGGCATCCGCGCCGTGTTCCGCCAGAAGGTGCAGGCCATGAAGCACCTGTTTGCCAGCTGCGATGCCATCGACATCGACCTGGGTGACGTGCACCGCTGCTTTGACGTGCTGCGCGCCGAAGCCTTTGTGGCCAGCACGCGCGAGGCCTATGAGCGCGACCCCACCAGCCTGGGCCCCAACACCCGCGCCAACTACGAGATGGGCGCGGCGATGACGTTGCTGGACAGCGCCTGGGCGCAGGCCGAGCAGACGCGCATCCTGGCGCGGTTCCAGAAGTTGTATGAGCAGTACGACGTGATCCTGGCGCCCACCACGCCCGTGTCGCCTTTTGCGTGGACGCAGCTGTTCGCCAGCCACATCAACGGCGAGCCGCAG
This sequence comes from Acidovorax sp. GW821-FHT09A11, assembly GCF_059418365.1. Lineage (NCBI taxonomy): Bacteria > Pseudomonadati > Pseudomonadota > Betaproteobacteria > Burkholderiales > Comamonadaceae > Acidovorax > Acidovorax sp. GW821-FHT09A11. The sequence goes on along the minus strand of NZ_JBWKPS010000001.1, from coordinate 710,871 downwards.
GCCAACTACTACCGATGGCTGGCGCTGACCTATGTGACCACGTTGACCACGCACCCAGCGCTCAGTTTGCCGTGCGGGCTGGATGACGTGGGGATGCCGTTTGGCCTGCAGATCGTCGGGCGCTTTCGCGCCGACCGCCACACGCTGGGCGTGGGCCACGCGCTGGAGCAAGCCTTCAAGGGCATCGCCGGGCTTGCCCGCCCACGGCCTGACATCGCCAAGCTGATGCAAACACACGCGGAGCCCGCGCTGACCTCCATCGTGACTGGCGCGCCCGATCCGCGCGACGCCCGCAGCCTGCCGCGTGATGACCGCACCGCCTCGGCGGCTCAGGTGTCAGCGGTGTAATTCGAGCCAGGAGACAAAACCATGCAATCAGCGGACACCATCGTCATTGGCGCGGGCATCGCGGGCGCCTCGGTGGCGTGGCAGCTTGTACAGGAGCGCGTCGGGGGGCAGGGCGCCAGCGTGCTGCTGCTCGAGCGCGAATCGCAGCCCGGCTACCACACCACCGGCCGCTCGGCGGCCCTGTACATGGCCACCTACGGCACGCCCAACATCCAGGCGCTGACCCGGGCGAGCCGCGCGTTTTACGACGCGCCGCCGCCCGAGTTTGGAACTGACCCCATCCTCTCGCCCCGTGGCGTGGTCTACGTGGCGGGGCCGGACCAGATCGACATGCTGAAACAGGCCTACGACGAAGCCCACACCATCTCGCCCAATGTGGAATGGGTGGACCAGGCCGCACTGCTGGCCCAGCTGCCATGCCTGAAGCCCGAAGCCGTGGCCGCCGGCATGAGCGAGCCCGAGGCGGCCGACATCGATGTGCACGCGCTGCACCAGGGCTACCTGCGTGGCCTGCGCCAGCGCGGCGGCCAGGTGCTGACGAATGCCGAGGTCACGGCCCTGCAGCGCGTTGGCGATAGCTGGAAGGTGACCCTGGCCGATGGCCGGGTGCTGCAGGCCAAAACCATTGTGAACGCCGCAGGCGCCTGGGCTGACGTGGTAGCGGGCCTGGCAGGCGTGCCGCCCATTGGCCTGGAGCCGCGCCGCCGCACCGCCTTCACCTTCGCCGTGCCCGAAGGCATGGACGCGACCCACTGGCCCGCCGTGATCGGCATCGACGAGAGCTTCTACTTCAAGCCCGACGCAGGCCAGTTGCTGGGCTCCCCCGCCAACGCCGACCCGACACATCCCCACGACGTGGTGCCCGAAGAACTGGACGTGGCCACGGGGATTTATCACATCGAGGAAAAAACGATCTTCCAGATCCGCCGCCCCTCCCACACCTGGGCAGGCCTGCGCTCATTCGTGCCCGACGGCGACATGGTGATAGGCTGGGACAACCATGTGCCCGGCTTTTTCTGGCTGGCGGGGCAGGGTGGGTATGGGATTCAGAGCGCGGCGGGCGCCTCGTTGCTGGCGCGGCAGCTGCTGCGCGGCGAGCCACTGGCGGAAGAACTGGTGCGCGAGGGGGTGGCGCCGCAAGGGCTGTCGCCTGCACGGCTGCGATAGCTGCGCGTCTGCTTTTTGGCCGAAGGGGGCCTCAGGCGAACGTGTTGACCTGGGTACCCAGCGTGCCGGACGTGGCCAGCCCTGGCTGGGGCATGGATTGCTGCATGGCATCCAGCAGCGTGGCCGCTGACGTGGCCTGCATGTCCAGCGCCTTCTTCAGCACCACCATGTTCAGCGCATCGGACGTCTTGGCACTGGCCAGCGCGGTGGCGGTGTTGACGATGCTGTTGGTGAGGGCGACGTCCATGGTGATTCCTTGGGGTGATGGATTCATATCGGCATGCGTGCGGCAGGCTTGAGGGTTTTTACATATCCGGGCCCGCCTGGGGTTGCCATTCTCACTCCAGCGCCGCCGCCCCAATGGCTCCGCACGCCGCCAGGTCGGACGCGCGAACCCCGGGCAACTGCCGTGCTGCGTCCCGAAGCGCCGTGCGCAAGCCTTCCTCCAGCGTGGGGTGGTAGAACGGCATGCCCAGCAGGTCGTGCACCGTCAGTTTCTGCTGAATGGCCAATGCAAGCAGGTGGGCCATGTGTTCGCCCTGGGGCGCGCACATCTCGGCGCCCTGCAGACGGCCGGTGGCCCGGTCGGCGTGCAGGCAGATGCGCCCATGGTTGTGCTGGGCTGCCCGGGCCCGGCCCTGGTCGTCGAAGCTGGCCGTGCCCGTGATGGTGTGGACAGGGTCCATGTCGGCAAGGCGCTGGCCCACCATCGCGACGTTGGGATCGCAGAACACGATGGCCAGCGGGGTGCGGCGCTGAAAGCGCGCAGGTGTCTCCGCCAGGGCATTCATCCCGGCGATATGGCCTTCGTCGGCCGCCTCGTGCAGCAGCGGCACGTGGGCGTTCGCGTCCCCGGCCAGGAACACGGGCAGGCTGCCGATCTGCTGGGTCCGTGCATCCACCGTGGGCATGCCATGCTTGTCCAGCGGCACATCCAGGGTGTCCAGGCCCAGGTGCTCGATATTGGGTACGCGGCCCATGGCAGCGACGACCTGGTCCACCACCACGCGGTGGGAGCCGCTGCGCACTTCGATGCCGCCGGGCACTTCCCGCAGTTCGGCCGGGGCCCCGGCGTGCAGCACCATGTCCTTCTTGAGCAGCGCTGTCAGTTCGGCGTTGAGCGCCGGGTCGCTCAGGCCCGCCAGTGTGTCGCCGGTGGTGAAGGCGGCCACCTGCAGCCCGAGCCGGGCCAGCGCCTGGGAGATCTCCACGCCGATGGGGCCCATGCCAATCACGGCGATGCGGGGGCCGAGGCTGGGCTGCTCGAACAGGGTGTCGGTGGTGAGCATGCGGTCGCCAAACGCCAGCCATTCGTCCGGCACGCTCGGGCGCGAGCCGGTGGCGATGATGATGCTGCGCGTGGCATGGCGGGTGCCGTCGATGTCCACCGCGTGCGGGCCGGCCAGCGACGCGCGCCCGGATACCTGGGCGCTGCCCAGCCCGCTGGTGGCCTTCAGAACGCCCGCCACGAAATCATCGCGCAGGGCGCGCACGCGCCGCAGCACGGCCGGTATGTCGGCGGTCAGGGCCTGTGCGCCCCGCAGGCCGAATTCCTCGAATGCGTGGCGGCGGTGAAAGGCGTTGGCCGCCTCGATCAGTGCCTTGGAGGGCATGCAGCCTACCCGCGCGCAGGTGGTGCCCCAGGGCCCTTCGTTGACGATCAGGTAGCGGTCCGTGCGTTTGCGCACCTCGCGCAGGGCGGCCAGGCCGGCTGTGCCTGCGCCAATGATGATGGTGTCGAGCGGTTGGCTCATGGGTGGTTCCTTGGGAGCCCTGCAAACCCTGAGTGTCGCGGCCCGGCCGCGCGGCGCTTGTAGGCGCAAAGGCCTTTGTTGGTTCCCCCTGCCCGGGCAGCGCGGCGTGGCCGGCGAAGCCCTTGCCCTCGCGGCCGCCCCGAAAGGTGCCGTCGTTCAGGCCGCCGGCTCGGTCCAGCCCACGCGGCCCTGGCCGCAGTCGTTGATGCGCTGCACGAAGGCCGCGGCCCGCGCTTCGGGCAGGCGCAGCTGCACGGTGACCAGGCTGCCATGCCGCACCTCTGACAGTTCGGCCCCGGCCAGGTCGATTTCGCGGCGCAGCAGGCCTTCCAGGGCGTAGGGCACCAGGCACTGCAGGGTTGTCATGCGCTGCAGCGTGACCTTGGGGGCGGTGAGCAGTGCCTGGGCCACCGTGTCGGTGTAGGCGCGCACGAGGCCGCCCGCTCCCAGCTTCACGCCGCCAAAGTAGCGCACCACCGTGGCCAGCACCCCCTCCAGGTCCTGGTGGCGCAGCACGTCGAGCATGGGCCGCCCGGCCGTGCCCCCGGGTTCGCCGTCATCCACCGCCGCCGACTGGCCGCCCGCCAGCACGGCCCAGCAGATGTGCGCGGCACCAGGGTGCTGCTTCCACAGCGCATCCACCGCGGCCTGCGCGCTGGCGCGGTCGGCCATGGGCTGCACGCAGCCGATGAACCGGCTTTTCTTGATGACAAGTTCGCTGTGCGCGGGCGCGGCCAGAGTGTGGGGCATGGGGCGCAGAGTGTAAGGGGGCGGCCCGTGTGTGAAAAAAGTCACAGCCCAGGGCCGCGGGAAGGGGTACGCCCGCGTGAAACGCCCGCGACCGTGTGTTCTGTCACACAGGAGTGCGGCGCGGATTCCTACACTGCGCATTGAAGCCCTGACTTACGCTGGCGCTCAGTTTTTTGCAGCGCCGAAGCCTTATAAAAAGGAACCGCCATGTTCGCCATCCCGTTCACCGCCCCGTCGCATGCCGCCTGGGGCCACCATCTTTTTGGCAGGTTCCTGTCGCGCTCGGCACCGCCCGCTGCTGGCGTGGCGGTTGCGCAGGCCATGCCTGCCGAGGCCGAAGCCGCGGTGGCGGAGGACGCGTTCCCGGATCTGGCGCAGCGGGTGCGTGAAGTCGGGGAATGGTAGCCAGGGCGACGGCGCTCGACGGGCGGCCCCGCCCTGTCCAGCACCCGGGCGCCTTCCTTCTTCCTGGGTAGCGGCAATGCAGGGCCGTGCATGGCCACGGAAAGTCCCCACGGTTCCCTGCGGGCTTTCGTCGATATCGGTCTGGCTCCTCGGTACAATAAACAATCCATCTGGATGGTTTGTTGAATGACCGAAGCACATCGCCGCCAAAAACAGCCTGAACTGATCCGCAGCCAATTGCTGGCCGTGGTCCGGGAACTCCTGGTGCGGGAGGGCCCCCACGCCGTCACGCTCGATGCCGTGGCCCAGCGGGCCCACGTGACCAAGGGCGGGCTCCAGCACCATTACCGCAGCAAGCAGGCCCTGCTGGATGCGCTGTCGGACCAGCTCTTCGAGGAGTTTGAACAGTGTTTTGCGAAAGCGCTGGACCAGGAAGAGGACACGCCCGGGCGCCATGCGCGTGCCTACATCAGGACCTGTTTTGACAGCGGCTCGGACAGCCGCCAGGTGGAGACGCAGCGGGCGATCGGCCTGCTGGCCCTGACGTCCGCGCCGTGCCGCCAGCGGTGGCATGCCGCGATGGCGGCGGCACTGAAGGCCGACGGCGACGATCCCCACATGGCCAATGTGCTGCTGGCCTGCCGCCTGGCGGGAGACGGGTTCTGGTTCGCGCAGATGCTCGATGTCTATGCACTCGACCAGCCGCGCAAGGCCGCCATCCTGGACATCCTCCTGTCCCTGTGCCAAGGAGGCCGGCCATGACCTGGAGCACGTCCGCGGGCACCTATCTGATCCTGGGCGCCGCCATCTTGCTGGAAGTGCTGGGCACCACGGCACTGAAGGCCTCCGAGGGATTCACCCGGCTGGTGCCGAGCACGGTCACCGCGGTGGCCTACATGGCGTCGTTCTACCTGCTCTCGCTGGCGCTCAAGACGCTGCCGATGGGCATTGCCTATGCGGTCTGGTCCGGTGTGGGCATCGTGCTGATCTCCACCGTGGGCTGGGTGTACTACGGCCAGCGCCTGGATCTGCCGGCCGTGATCGGGTTGGGCCTGATCGTGGCGGGTGTCCTGGTGGTGAACCTGTTTTCCCACAGCGTGGGCCACTAAGCAGCCGCCAAGGCGGCCCGGCTTGCGGCCTCGCGGCATGTCCTATCCACCGATTCCCGTTTTTGTACCTGTTTCCCATGAACCTGCGACCTTCCCCGTCCGCCGGGCCTTTCTGCGTCACTGGCCAGACACCTTCGAGAGCGCAGCTGCAAGCGCTGCTGGCGGCAGGACATCCTGCCTTGCACTTTGAGCAATGCGACTTCGACGGGCTGGACCTGGCGGGCCTGCCGCTGCGCGGCGCCCAGTTCATTGGCTGTTCGTTCCTCGGGACCTCCCTGGACAAGGCGGATCTTGGCGGCACACGCTGGCTGGACTGCCGGGCAGGGCAGGCGCAGTTCCGCCTGGCGGACCTCACCGAGGCGCGCTTTCACCGCTGCGACCTGAACAACACCTCCTGGGACCGCGCCAACCTGGCCTCGGCACGGTTCGCCGAAGTCAAGCTCACCGGCGCGCATTTTCGCGAGGCCGGCACGCTGGGGCTGGGTTTTCACGATTCGCTGCTGGTGGGGGCCGACCTGCGCGGCGTCTCGTTTCGCAAGCAGACGGTGGAGCAGCTGGACCTGTCGGATGCCGATCTGGCCGGGTGCGATTTTCGGGATGCTGTGTTCGAAGGCGGAAGCCTGCGCGATGCGCACCTGAAGAACGCGCGCTTTGATGGCGCGGACCTGCGGTCGGTCGACCTGGGCGGGCTGCGCATCGCGCACCTGGCGCAGTCTTTCAAGGGCGCCATCATCTCGGCCGACCAGGCGGGGGTGCTGGTCAGCGAGCTGGGCATCCGGGTGGTGTGAAGCCGGCGAGGCGGCCGGATCGCCGGCGCTTTTCTACAGCCTGAGCTCCCAGGTTTCGCCCACGGCCTGCTGGCCGAAGCCCTCGTAGGGTTCCGACTTGACCAGCTTGAACCCGCGTTTGGCGTAGATGCCACGCGCGGCCGTCAGGCAGCTATTGGTCCACAGCACCATTTTCCGGTAGCCCTTGGCCCGTGCGAACGCGATGCACTCGTCGGTCAGGCGGGCGCCCAGCCCCAGGCCGCGCGCCCGGGGCGACAGGATGAGCATCCGCAACTGGGCCGTGCTGGCGGACTTGCGCACCACGAACACGGCGCCCACGCGTTCGCCCTCCAGTTCGGCGATCCAGCACCGTTCCCAGCCCGGCTGGAACTTGCGCACGAACTGCGCGGCGATGTCCGCCACCAGTGCCTCGAAGCGGTTGTCCCAGCCGTACTCGCGCCAGTAGATTTCGCCATGCTGCTGCACCACCCAGCCGATGTCGCCGGGCACGGGGTCGCGCAGCACGGCCACCTTGGGCGCCGCCACGGCGCCGCTGGCGGGCTCCAGCAAGGCCTCGATGCGTTGCATGGCGTCCACCAGTTCGTGCCGCCGGGCCGGCGGCAACGGGGCAAGCAGCGCGGCGGCTTCGTCGCGCGAGCGCTGCTGCAGCGGTTCGAACGCAGCGCGCCCGGCAGGGGTGAGCGTGAGCACGCTCTGGCGCGCATCACGGGCGCTGGCGCTGCGCAGGATCCAGCCCGCGCCTTCAAAACGCCGCAGGATCCGGCTCAGGTACCCGCCGTCCAGGCCCAGGTCCCGGGCCAGCTCGCTGGCGACCGGCGCGTCGCGGTGGGCCAGCTCGTACAGCACGCGCACGTCGGTCAGCGAGAGATCGCTGCCCAGGTACGGGTCCAGCACGCCCACGCGGCGGGTGAAGAAGCGATTGAACCTGCGCACGGCCTTCACGGCGTCGGCGGCGACGGGCGCGCTGCCTGCGGCTGCGCTGGCCTGGGAGGATGGATTCGTGCTCATATATGCCTTTGTCATGTGGTTGGTTGACAAAAGCAAGTATATGCCTGATCTCCATCAAACCTTGGGGAGTGAAGGGCAAGTGCGTTCGGGGCGACAAAACACGCCTGCCAACGTAAAATCACGGGTTATCCACCACAGCCGCGCCCCACGAGGCCCCATCCGCACATGGGCTGGCCGCGCTCCCCATCTGAATGAACGCCCCCGTCGACGTCTCCTTTTTTGCGCGTGCCGCAAAGCCATTGACCAGCTACCGCCCGTACTGGGCCAAGCGCTTTGGCACGGCCCCGTTCTTGCCGATGAGCCGCGCCGAGATGGACAAGCTGGGCTGGGACAGCTGCGACATCATCCTGGTGACGGGCGATGCGTATGTGGACCACCCGAGCTTCGGCATGGCCGTGATCGGCCGCACGCTGGAGGCCCAGGGCTTTCGCGTGGGCATCATCGCCCAGCCCGACTGGCAAAGCGCCGAGCCCTTCAAGGTGCTGGGCAAGCCCAACCTGTTCTGGGGCGTGACGGCGGGCAACATGGACTCGATGATCAACCGGTACACGGCCGACCGGAAGATCCGCAGCGACGACGCCTACACGCCCGGCGACATTGGCGGCAAGCGCCCCGACCGCGCGGCCATCGTTTACAGCCAGCGCTGCCGCGAGGCGTTCAAGGACGTGCCCATCATCCTGGGCGGCATCGAAGGCAGCCTGCGCCGCATCGCGCACTACGACTACTGGAGCGACAAGGTGCGCCGCTCCATCGTGGTGGACAGCAAGTGCGACCTGCTGCTGTACGGCAACGCCGAGCGCGCCCTGGTCGAGGTGGCGCACCGCATCGCCGCGCGCGAGCCGGTCGAGCAGATCACCGATGTGCGTGGCACGGCCTTCGTGCGCCGGCCCGACGACGAGAGCGGCAAGGGCTGGTTCGAGATCGATTCCACCAGCGTGGACGAGCCCGGGCGCGTGGAGGCCCACGTCAACCCCTACATGACGACCAGCGAGCAGGCGGCGGCGCAGGGCACCACCTGCAGCAAGGAGGATGCTCCTGATTCTGTAGCTGTTGGCGCAGATCCATCAAGCGCTGGAGGCCAAAAAGACCTTCAAACGGCTGAACCCAACCCCGCCATCCAGCCCATGCTGTTCGTGGCCAACCCGGCGCTCAAGGCGAAGCTCAAGGTGCCGCCGCGCGACAGGAGCGTGATCCGCCTGCCCAGCTACGAGCAGGTCAAGAGCGACCCGGTGCTGTACGCCCATGCCAACCGCGTGCTGCACCTGGAGACCAACCCCGGAAACGCCCGCGCGCTGGTGCAGGCGCACGGCGAGGGTGCCACCGCCCGCGACGTATGGATCAACCCGCCGCCCATCCCGCTGACCACGGCCGAGATGGACCACGTGTTCGACCTGCACTACGCGCGCGGCCCGCACCCGAGCTATGCCGACGAGAACGGCAGCCACGACGGCGCGACCAAGATCCCCGCGTGGGAGATGATCCGGTTCTCGATCAACATCATGCGCGGCTGCTTTGGCGGCTGCACCTTCTGCTCGATCACCGAGCACGAGGGCCGCATCATCCAGAGCCGTTCCGAGGATTCCATCATCCAGGAGATCGAGGACATCCGCGACAAGGTCAAGGGCTTCACCGGCACCATCAGCGACCTGGGCGGCCCCACGGCCAACATGTACCGCCTGGGCTGCAAGAGCCCCGAAATCGAGGCCGCCTGCCGCAAGCCCAGCTGCGTGTACCCGGGCATCTGTTCCAACCTGGGCACCAACCACGACCCGCTGATCAAGATCTACCGCCGGGGCCGCGCGCTCAAGGGCATCAAGAAGATCCTCATCGGCTCGGGCCTGCGCTACGACCTGGCCGTGAAGTCGCCCGAGTACGTGAAGGAACTCGTGCAGCACCACGTGGGCGGCTACCTCAAGATCGCGCCCGAGCACACCGAGCAGGGCCCGCTGACCAAGATGATGAAGCCGGGCATCGGCAGCTATGACAAGTTCAAGCAGATGTTCGAGAAGTTCAGCGAAGAGGCGGGCAAGAAGCAGTTCCTGATCCCGTATTTCATCGCCGCGCACCCGGGCACCAGCGACGAGGACATGATGAACCTCGCCATCTGGCTCAAGAAGAACGGTTTTCGCGCCGACCAGGTGCAGACCTTCTACCCGAGCCCCATGGCCACGGCCACGGCCATGTACCACAGCAACAAGAACCCGCTGCGCAAGATCACGCGCGAGAGCGAGACTGTGGACATCGTGCGTGGCGAAAAGCGCCGCCGCCTGCACAAGGCCTTCCTGCGCTACCACGACCCGAACAACTGGCCGCTGCTGCGCGATGCGCTCAAGGCCATGGGCCGGGCTGACCTCATTGGCAACGGCAAGCACCACCTGATCCCGACCTTCCAGCCGCTGACCGACGGCGGCTACCAGAGCGCCCGGCGCAAGAATTCCACCCCCACCGGTGCCAAGGCTGCCGTGGTGCCCGCATCGCGCAGCGTGCAGCAGCCCACCAAGGGCCGCATCCTGACACAACACACGGGCCTGCCACCGCGCGTGACAGGGGGCGCCACCACCGCGCCCGGCGGCGGCAAGAGCGGCAAGGCATTCAAGAAGGCCCGCTAGGCGGGCCGCCACGCGCGCCACACCCGCCATGCCCCAGCAACGCACCCTGCTGCACGCCGGCGCCGCATGGAAGGTCGAGCGGGTTCTCAAGCATGCCGCGCCCGTGCGGTGGAGCGCGACCTATGAAGCAGCCTCCGGGCGCTGGGTGCTGCCCATGGACGGGCTGTCCGAGTTCCAGATGGCAGGGCAGGTGGTCCTGCTCGACGGCCTGACGGCCCTGGGTTTGCCGCAGGGGCTGCCCTACCAGATGCGGCCCCTGCAGCCCACGCCGCAGACCAGCATCGTGGTGAGCACGCAGGGGAATGGGCCGGTGGGCGCCCCGGGCAACCAGAACAACCTGTCGCCGCGCGTGCGCATGCTCACGCCGCGCCTGCTGTGGCGCCTGCGCATGCACTGGCGGGCGCTGGCCGATGGGCGCCCGCTGCCCGCCGGGGGCGCGGCGTTCGATGTGCTGCAGGGCACGCCGCCGCATTCGGCGCCGCGGACGGTAGGGCGCGCGCGGCGCTTCATGGCCCAACGGGTGGCCCTGGCCGATGGCGAGCGGTGGTCCCTGCAGGATGCGGCGGACGCGGCCGGCTGCTCGGCGTTTCACCTCGCCCACCTGTTTCGGCGGCATCTGGGCCTGGGCCTGCACGGCTACCGCCAGCGCCTGCGGATGGCGGCCGCGCTGCAGCGGCTGGAGGCGGGTGAATCGGACCTGGCCGCGCTGGCGCACGACCTGGGGTACTGCAGCCAGAGCCACCTGGGCGCTGTCTTTCGCGCCGAGGTGGGCGTGACGCTGGCGCAGGCGCGGTCCGCGCTGCAGGGGCGGGGCGGGTAGACCCCGCGAAAGCCTGCCAAGCCCGCGGCCGCGCGAAACGCAGGATTCTGATATCCCGCCGGGGCCATGGGCGCGAGACTGGCGCCATGTCCTCTTCTGCGTTTTCCATCTCTCGCATTTTTCACGCGCGGCCTGCATCGCCGGCCCGGAACCTGGCCATCGGGGTGCTGGCCGCGCTGGCAGCGGCCCTTGTGGGCAGCGGCTGGCAGATCGTCACGCGCCACGGCGTCACCACGTCGCTCGGGCCGGTGGAGCTGGCCGTGCTGCGCTATGGCGTTCCCGCGCTGGTGCTGGCCCCGCTGTGGTGCCGGCGCACCGGATGGCCCGCCGCGATGTCCCTGGGACGGCTGGCCCTGCTGGTGCTGGGGGGCGGGCTGCCCTTTGGCCTGCTGGTGCTGGCGGGGGCGCGCTGGGCGCCGGCGGCGCACATGGGCATCTTCATGGCCGGCTGCATGCCGCTGTTCGTGGCGCTGGGCGGGCGGCTGGTGCAGGGCGACAGGCTGGGGCGCCTGCGCGTGCTGGGCCTGGTGCTGATGGCGCTGGGCGTGGCGGCGCTGGGCCTGGGGGTGTGGCGCGATGGCCTGGCGTCCTGGCGCGGGGATCTGCTGTTTGTGCTGGCGGCCGTGCTGTGGGCCGCCTACACGCTGGCGTTTCGGGGCTGTAGCCTGTCGCCATGGCAGGGGGCCGCCCTGGTGAACCTGGGATCTGCGGTGCTGCTGGTGCCCGTGGTGATTGTCTGGGGCGCCCCGCGCCTGGTGACGGCACCCTGGACCGACGTGGCCTTCCAGGCGCTGGGGCAGGGTGTGATGGCCGGTGTGCTGGGGCTGGTGGCCTACACGGTGGCCATTGCACGGCTGGGTGCCGCCCGCGCGGCGCTGTCCGCCGCGCTGGTGCCCGTGCTCACGGCGCTGGGCGCGGCCTGGCTGCTGGGAGAGGTGCCGCAGCGCAGTGCCTGGGCGGCACTGGCGCTGGTGGTCCCCGGCGTGGTGCTGGCCAGCGGCGCCATCGTGCCGGGGCGCCTGGCAGCGGACCTCAGGCGGCGTGCCGCGCGTCGGGGAGCGCGGCGCCACCCGCCGGCGGTACCGCCTGGCCCAGGCACTCGCCCAGCGGAAGGGGCCGCGCCACCGCGTAGCCCTGGGCATAGTCCACGCCGATGAGCCGCAGCGCGTCCACGATGGCGGCGCTCTCGGCGAACTCGGCGATGGTCTGCTTGCCCATCACATGGCCGATGCGGTGGATCATTTCCACCATGGCGCGGCTGGTGGGGTCCTGCAGCATGTCCTTCACGAAGGCGCCGTCGATCTTGAGGTAGTTGACCGGCAGGTGCTTGAGATAGGTGAAGGACGACATGCCCGCGCCGAAGTCGTCCAGCGCGAACCGGCAGCCCAGCTGCTGCAGCTCTTTCATCAGGCGCACGGCGTTGGGCAGGTGCGAGATGGCGCTGGTCTCGGTGATCTCGAAGCACAGCAGTGCGGGGTCCAGGCCGGATTCGGTGAGGGTGGTGCGGATGTACTTGAGCAGGCTGTCGTCGCCCAGGCTGGTGCCCGACAGGTTGATGGCGCAGGTGTGCAGCGGCGGGGCGCCCGGCGTGCGCTGGTGCAGCGCCAGCGCCTGCAGCGTGTGCCGGATCACCCAGCGGTCGATGGAGGGCATCATTCCGTAATGCTCGGCGGCCGGGATGAAGGTGCCGGGCGCCACGAGCTGGCCGTCCTCCTCGCGCAGCCGCAGCAGCACCTCCATGTGCAAACCCTCTTCGGCGTGGACCTGCAGCGCGCCGATGGCCTGCGCGTGCAGCTGGAAGCGGTCGTGCTCCAGCGCCAGGCGCAGGCGCCGCACCCAGTCCATGTCGCCTTCGCGCCGGGTCATCTCGATGTCCTCGGGCTGGTAGATGAACACCCGGTTGCGGCCGCCCTCCTTGGCGCGGTAGCAGGCCATGTCGGCCACGCGCATCGCTTCCTGTATGGACGTGAGCGCGGGGATGAGCTGCACCATGCCGATGGAGAGGCCGGTCGTGAGGTGCTGGCCCTCCCATGCCAGCCGCAGGTCCTGGCCAGCCTGGCGCAGCTGCTCGGCGATGCGCGCCGAGGGCCCGGCGGGGCAGTCCTTGAGGAGGATGCCGAACTCGTCCCCGCCCAGCCGCGCCAGCGTGTCGCCCTCGCGCAGGTGGCTTTGCAGCATGCGGCAGACCTCGCGCAGCATCTCGTCGCCCGCCTGGTGGCCGCAGGTGTCGTTGATGAGCTTGAACTGGTCCATGTCCACGTAGAGCAAGGAGCCCTCGCGGCCCGGCTGGCGCGGGCGGCTGAGCAAGGCCTCGAGCCGGTGCTCGAACTCGCGCCGGTTGACCAGGCCCGTCAGCGCGTCGTGGCTGGCCTGCCAGGAGAGCTGCTCCACGTAGTGCTGTTCGCGCGTGACGTCGTGCAGTACCAGCACCGCGCCGGTCACGGTGCCCTGGTGCTGGATGGGCGAACCCACCAGCTTCACCGGCACGACGGTCTGGCCGGGGCGCACGATGGTGCGGTTGATGTCGTCCTGCGTTCCCTTGGCGCTCCTTGCGCCGCCCGCGTTCGCGGCGCCGTGGCTGCCCTGCCGCAGTATCTGCTCGATGAGCGTCCCGGCGGCCTGGGGCCGGGGGTCTTCGCCATCGAACTTCAGGGCCTCGTCCAGCGGTTTTCCCACGGCCTGCTGGGCGCTGCAGGCCAGCAGCTGCTCCGCCGCCGGGTTCATGTACATCACTTCGCCATGGATGTTGGTCGTCACCACCCCGTCGCCGATGGCGGTGAGCGTGGTGCGTGCCTGCTCGCGCTCCGCGCTGAGCGCCTGCTCCACGCGCCGGCGCTGCGCCAGCAGGGTGTGGGTGTGCCACAGGGTCAGCAGGATCAGGGTGGCCGCGATGCCCATGTTGGTCCACATCAGCAACGCCACGATGCGGCGCGAGCTGTCTCCCAGGGCCTCGCTGAAGGCGCGGGCGGCGGGGGTGACTCCCGCATTGATGTCGCGGATGGCGGTTTGCCACTGCGCGCGGGTATCGTCGTCCACCGAACCCAGCTCGGTATCGTGGCGGATCTCGTGGGACAGGTCGCGCAGCGCATTGATGTATTCGTCTCCCACCAGCCAATGCTGGATCGGCTTTTGAACGATGTCGAAATGGTGGAGGTAGCGCAGCAGCCAGATGAGTCCGTCGATGTCCTGCGGATGGTTGCCCCCGCGCAGGAAACCCTCGCGTGCCAGATCGACCTGCACCTGCCCGGGTTGCAGGGCCAGGCGGGCCGCCCGGTCTCCCAGCGGAATATCGATGGCCTGCGTGAACAGCGCGAATGCCTGGGGCGAGCCATTGGCCGCGTACTGGCCCAGGTAATAGATGGCATCCTTTTGCCCCTTCGTCCACAGGCTTTCGCCGGCGACGAAACCGCGCACGGTGGACAGCACGTACAGGCTGGCGGTGGCGCAGGCGGCCAGCAGCAGCACCATCACGATGAAGGGCCAGGTGAGCCGCAATGTCAGCTGCACGGGTCTTCGCTCGTCTGGCTGCAACACAACATCCATGGACTGTTCTCCCGCCTGTTCGCCAAGTTGGTTGCCGGGCCGCTTCCTGGGGGCTGCGTCAGCGCCGGCGGCACAGGGCGGGGCATGCATCCCGGTGGCGCTGGCACAGGCTTCGGCAAGGCGTCGGACAGCCCGCCGGTGCGGTGCTTTGCACTATATAGCGATCAGGTCGCCCCTGCATGTAAAGCATGGCATTGCGGCGCGCAGCCCGGGCTGGCGGCGGGAACTGCGAAGGCGCGTTCCCAAAAGACAGCGGCCCGGCGCGCTGGTCTGCGCGCCGGGCCGCTTCGCGGCGCCCGGGTCCCTGGAAAGGCCCGGGCCCTGTCAGGGGGCCGCGTGGGTGCCCACCAGTACCGATTGTGGGGCGTCGTCCTTGGCCGGGGGCGTGATGAGATCCTCGATGATGAACGTGCGGTAGTAGAAAGCCGCTACCGCGCCTTCCGGTGCGATGGCGCCCACCAGCCGCTCGGTGTTGTCCTTGTCGGCCATGTGCACCAGCATGCCGTGGTGTCCCGTGCCGGCCAGGTCGGCGATGCGGCGCACCATGTCGCCCTCGGCGCCCACCGACGGCAGGGGTGCGTCGGCCGTGCCCAGGGTGTGCACGATCTCCTGCAGGATGACCTCGGGGCTGGCGTAGGCGATCTCGCCCGCGTGGCCAGCGCCCTGCAGGGCCGTGGCGGCCTGGCGCACGCAGTCTTCGTCGGGGAAGAGGGCGAACACATGGCCCGTGGGGTAGAAAACGCCGCCCATGTTGGTCATGGTGGAATCAAGAACGAGGGGTTTCATGGGCATCTCCCGAGGTGTTTCAGACCTTTTCGATTGAAACCCCTCCCCCCGGGTGCGTGGTGTAGGCCAGCGGGCACTCTGCGCGTCAGCACCCTTTGGGACGCAGCAGGAAATATGGGGAAAAATAGCCTCTGGCGCAGATCCATTCAGCGCAAGCAGCTATCAAAATTGACGGTTCTTTGCAGCCCTGCCTAGCGCAGCCATCCGCCCAGCCAGGCCCCGAGCGCCGCGCAGTGGAGCACCACGGTGGCCCAGTAGACCGCGCGAAACTCCAGCTTGCGGGACTTGTGCCGCAGCCACTGCTGGGCGAACCATGCGCCCGGCCAGCCGCCCGCCAGGCCCAGCAGGTGCAGGTGGCTCTCTCTGGTGCGCCACTGGCCGTTTTGCGCGGCGCTCTTGTCGATGGCGTAGACCAGGAAGGTCAGGAGGTTGACGGCCATGGCAGCGCCCAGCACCCACCAGGGGAGCCGGCCGGCCCAGAAGCCCCAGGCCAGCAGGGCCGCCCAGCCCAGCATCAGCACCAAGGCCGGGCCCGCCGGGGTGGGCGGGCCGCTGGCATCCGCGGTGCGCCGATGGCGTCGAACCTGGGGCCGGGCGGCCCGCTGCGCCGGTGTGCGCCGTGCCGGGCGCGCAGCGGCTGTCGGCGGCGCCGTGACCGATGGGCGGGGCTGGGCGGTGGCACCCGGGTGCGCCGCAGGCTGCACGGCCATCGCCCTGGGCCCCTTGCCGCCCACATGGATTTCTTCATACACCACGGCCAGGCCCTCGCGGGGCGCGGCGCTGCCTTGGTAGTCCCGCACATGAAAGAACACATCGGCCGAGGTGTCCGGGCTGCGGATGAAACCGAAGGCGCGTGTGGCATCCCAGCGGATGACGGTGCCTTGCTTGTGCATCGGTGAAAACGGGTTCTCAGGCGAGGGTGTGCAGGGGAATGTCCTGGGCGGTGGCGAGCGCGTCCAGCTGCGCGCGGGTCTGGCCGTGCAGGAAGTTCCCCACGGCCTGGTGCGTGGCGGGCGCGCGCAGCTGGCCCGGGTCGCCGGAGGCTGGCAGCCCCGCAGCGGCGCACAGGCGCGCGGCGAAGTGGGGTTCCAGCGCGGCCACCGCCACGCGGCCGTCGGCGCAGGGGTAGATGCGGTAGCCCGCGTGGTTGCCGCCCACGTCGCCCTCGGGCGTGGTGAGGCCCCAGTCGCGCGGCTGGGCCAGCCAGGCGGCGGCATCGGCCAGCGCCACTTCGATGCACACGCCGCTGCCGGTGTGGGCGCGCTCCAGCAGGGCCTGCAGCACGGCCTCGCTGGCCATCAGGGCGCCGCCCATGTCGGCGTACAGCGTGGGCGGCATCTCGGTGCCGGTCACCAGCCCGGCGTCGGCCAGGTAGGTGAGGTCGTGGCCGGGCTCCTCGGCCCGCTCGGCGGCCGCGCCCACGATGCGCACCAGCGACAGGCGCGGGTATTTCGACTGCAGCGCCTCCCAGCCCAGGCCCAGCTTGGCCAGGGCCGAGGGGCGGAAGGAGGTGATCAGCACATCGGTGCGGGCCAGTTCCGCATGCAGCGTCGCCTGGCCTTCGGCGGTCTTGAGGTGGGCATGCACCACGCGCACGCCGCCGTGCAGCGTGGCATAGGCCGCCGGGCTGTAGATGCCCATGGGGTCGGCGCTGGGATGGCCGGGGGCGGGCGGGGGTTCGAGCTTGGTGCATTCGGCCCCCATGCGCGCGCAGCGCATCAGGGCGGCGGGGCCGGGCAGGTTGAGCGCGAGGCTCAGGACGCGGACGTTGCGCAGGGGCTGGGGCAGGGCGGTTGTCATGGGTTGGGGGTTGTCTCGGTGTCGTGGTCTTGAACGGAAGGCGCGGCGGCGGAACTTCAGGGCGCGCGCGGGCTCACTCCCTGCGTTATACATAATTTGTTACGCTCCCTGACCCATGCAACGCAGAACCTCTTTGGCTGCCCTCACGGGCCTGGCCGCCTTTCCGGGAGCATTCATGACCACGTCCCTGAGCAGCGCCGCCACCGCGCCGGCGCTGCAGGCGCTCAAGCCCTCGCCCCGCATGCCGGTGCTGTTCGTGGGCCACGGCAGCCCCATGAACGCCATCGAGGACAACGCCTGGCGCCGCAGCTGGCAGGCCATGGGCACGGAGTTGACGGCGCGCGCCGTGCAGCCGCAGCTCATCCTGTGTGTGTCGGCCCATTGGCTCACGCGCGGCGGCTGGCAGCTGACTGGCATGGCCCATCCCAAGACCATCCACGACTTCGGCGGTTTTCCCCAGGCGCTGTTCGACCAGCAATACCCCGCGCCCGGTGCGCCGCAGGTGGCGCGCAGCCTGGCGGCCGAACTGAAGTCGCCCGCGACGGGCGGCGCATTGGGCGTGGATGAAGGTGAATGGGGCCTGGACCACGGCACCTGGTCGGTGCTCAAGCCCATGTTTCCCAAGGCGCAGATCCCCGTGCTGCAGCTGAGCATGGACTACAGCCGCGCCCCGGCCGAGCATTACGCGCTGGGCCAGCAATTGAAGGCGCTGCGCGAGCGGGGCGTGTTGATCGTGGGCAGCGGCAATGTGGTGCACAACCTGCGTCTCACGCGCCGTGGCACGGCCGCCAACGAGGCGTACGACTGGGCCACCGAGTTCGACACCGTGGTGCAGGAGCAGATCAAGAAGGGCCAGCTGGGTGCCCTGCAGGACTTCCAGAAACTGGGCGCCGTGGCCAAACAGGCGCACCCCACGCACGAGCACTATCTGCCGCTGCTGTATGCGGCGGGGGCCGTGTTGCCCAGCGAGATGCCCCGTTTCTTCAACACGGGCTACCAGTCGGCGTCGATCTCGATGCGGTCGGTGCTGTGGGGGTGATGGGCGCCCCGCCTGTGGTGGTCTGCTTCTATTTTTATAGCTGGTAGCGCTTATGGATCAAGCGCCAGAGGCCAAAATGACTTGAAAACCCTGTGCGGCGCCGATCAGCTCGGCAGGTCATCCGCCCGGACTGTCAGCCACGGCCAGCGTTCGCGGTAGCTTTCGGCCTTGGCCTGGAACAGCGGCAAGTGCGGGCACGCCGGGTTGGGGCGCATCAGTCCGGCATACAGCTCTTCAAGCCCATAGGGCGCGTACAGCGTGGGCTCCTCCATGCCAGGGCCGGATGCAGGCTGCAAGCCCACGCAGGTGCAGGGCACCAGAAAGCGCTCGATCCCGTTGCACGCCGATTGCAGCGGCGCATACGGGTAGCCGAACCAGCGTTCGTACCAGAGGTGCACCCGGGCCTGGTTCTTGGCCTCCACGGTGATCGGCAGGTCGGCGAAGAGGGCGGTGACGCGGGCCTGCACGGCCTGTTCGGCGGCCTCGGACAGGTCCGGCGCATCGAAATAGAACAGGTCGTAGTCCTTGATGCGCGCCGTGGGCTCCAGGCCGGAGCGCAGGTTCCACACCGTCTGGAACAGGCAGCCCGCCACCAGCCAGGCATCCGGCAGGCCCAGAAGCGGCAAACGCTCCAGAAGGACCGCGTTGTACGGGTTCTGGAGCGCTTCGCTCACAAAGCGGCGCGCGAGCGCCACTTCCTCATCGTGCTCAGACAACCTTTGCAATGGCCTGGCAGACGTAGTCGATGTTCTTGCTGTTCAGGGCTGCGACGCACATGCGGCCGGTGTCGGTGCCGTACACGCCGAACTCATTGCGCAGGCGCACCATCTGGTCCTTGGTCAGGCCCGAGTAGCTGAACATGCCGATCTGGGTGGTGATGAAGCTCATGTCCTGCTTCACACCGGCGGCCTTGAGGCCATCGACCAGCTTCTGGCGCATGGCCTTGATGCGCACGCGCATTTCGGCCAGTTCCTTTTCCCACATCGCGCGCAGCTCGGGGTTGTTCAGCACCGCGGCCACCACCGCGCCACCGTGGATGGGTGGGTTGGAGTAGTTGGTGCGGATGACGATCTTGAGCTGGCTCAGCACGCGGGAGGCTTCTTCCTTGTCGGTGCACAGCACGGACAGGCCACCCACGCGCTCGCCGTACAGGCTGAAGCTCTTGGAGAACGAGGTGGAAACGAAGAAGGTCAGGCCGGCGGCCACGAACTTGCCGATCACGGCGCCGTCTTCGGCGATGCCGTGGCCAAAGCCCTGGTAGGCCATGTCGAGGAAAGGCGTCAGGCCCCTGGCCTTGACGGCGGCGATCACCTGGTCCCACTGGGCGGCCGTGATGTCGTAGCCGGTGGGGTTGTGGCAGCAGGCGTGCAGCACGACGATGGTGCCGGGTGCGGCTGCGTTCAGGCTGGCGAGGAAACCTTCGAAGTTCACGCCGCGCTTGGCAGCGTCGTAGTAGGCGTAGGTATCGACTTCGAAGCCGGCGTTGGTGAACAGGGCGCGGTGGTTTTCCCAGCTGGGGTCCGAGATCAGCACCTTGGCATTGGGGCTGACCTTCTTCAGGAAGTCGGCGCCGATCTTGAGGCCACCGGTGCCGCCGATGGCCTGCACGGTGGCCACGCGGCCGGAGGTCACGGGTTCGCTGTCGGCACCGAACACCAGGCTCTTGACGGCGTTGTCATAGGCCACGATGCCGTCGATGGGCAGGTAGCCACGGGCCGTAGGGGTGGACATCATGGTCTTTTCCGCGGCCTGCACGCACTGCAGCAGGGGCAGCTTGCCGTTGTCGTCGAAGTACACGCCCACGCCCAGGTTGACCTTGTTGGGGTTGGTGTCGGCGTTGAATTGCTCGTTGAGGCCCAGGATGGGGTCGCGGGGGGCCATTTCGACGTCGGTGAAAAGAGACATGAAAATCCTTGAAAGGTTGTCAGTAGCGAAGAATCCGGGCGTGGTGTACTGTGCCGGGTTCCGCCGATTTTAACGGCCTGCCCCTCCCACTCGTTGACTGCACCCATGCCGGATATCACACAGGTCATAACGGAAAAGCAAGACGGCGAATTCGTCCGTTTTCCCGATTCCCCCTTTGAATTGTTCCAGCCCTATCCGCCGGCGGGAGACCAGCCGGAGGCCATCAACAAGCTGGTGGAAGGACTGCGCGATGGCGAGGCCTTCCAGACCCTGCTCGGGGTGACGGGCTCGGGCAAGACCTTCACCATGGCCAACGTCATCGCCCGAATGGGGCGCCCGGCCATCGTGTTCGCGCCCAACAAGACCCTGGCCGCGCAGCTGTACAGCGAGTTCCGCGAGTTCTTCCCCAAGAACGCCGTGGAGTACTTCGTGAGCTACTACGACTACTACCAGCCCGAGGCCTATGTGCCCCAGCGCGACCTGTTCATCGAGAAGGACAGCGCCATCAACGAGCACATCGAGCAGATGCGGCTGTCGTGCACCAAGAGCCTGATGGAGCGAACCGACGTGGTCATCGTGGCCACGGTGTCGGCCATCTATGGCATCGGCGAACCCGAGAGCTACCACCGCATGGTGATGACGCTGCGCACCGGCGACAAGCTGGGCCAGCGCGACGTGATCGCCCAGCTGATCCGCATGCAGTACCAGCGCAACGAGGCGGACTTTTCACGCGGCAAGTTCCGCGTGCGGGGCGACACCATCGACGTGTTCCCGGCCGAGCATTCGGAGCTGGCCATCCGCATCGAGCTGTTCGATGACGAAGTGGAGAGCCTGCAGCTGTTCGATCCGCTCACGGGCCGCGTCAAGCAGAAGATCCCGCGCTTCACGGTCTACCCGAGCAGCCACTACGTGACGCCGCGCGACAAGGTGCTGGCCGCCGTGGAGACCATCAAGCTCGAACTGGCCGAGCGCCTCAAGCAGTTGCTGGCCGACGGCAAGCTGGTGGAGGCGCAGCGCCTGGAGCAGCGCACGCGCTTCGACCTGGAGATGCTCAGCGAAGTAGGGCACTGCAAGGGCATCGAGAACTACACGCGCCACCTGTCGGGCGCCGCGCCGGGCGATCCACCCAGCACGCTGACCGACTACATGCCCAAGGACGCGCTGATGTTCCTGGACGAGAGCCACCAGATGATCGGCCAGCTCAATGCCATGTACAGCGGCGACCGCTCGCGCAAGACCACGCTGGTCGAATACGGCTTTCGCCTGCCGTCGGCGCTGGACAACCGCCCGCTCAAGTTCGAGGAGTTCGAGCAGCGCATGCGGCAGGTGATCTTTGTCACCGCCACGCCGGCAGACTACGAGCGCACCCACTCCGGCCAGATCGTCGACCAGGTGGTGCGGCCCACCGGCCTGGTGGACCCCGAAGTGGAGGTGCGGCCCGCCACCCATCAGGTGGATGATGTGCTGCAGGAAATACGCATTCGTGTGGAAAAGCGCGAACGTGTACTCATTACTACGTTGACCAAGCGCATGGCGGAGCAGCTCACCGACTACCTGACGGACAACGGTGTGAAGGTCCGTTACCTGCACAGCGACGTGGACACGGTCGAGCGCGTGGAGATCATCCGCGACCTGCGCCTGGGCGCGTTTGACGTGCTGGTGGGGATCAACCTGCTGCGCGAGGGGCTCGACATTCCCGAAGTGTCCCTCGTGGCCATCCTGGATGCCGACAAGGAGGGCTTTCTGCGGGCCGAGCGCAGCCTCATCCAGACCATTGGCCGCGCGGCGCGGAATCTGAACGGGCGGGCCATCCTCTATGCCGACCGCATCACCGATTCCATGAAAAAAGCCATGGGCGAGACGGAACGCCGCCGCATCAAACAGATCGCACACAACGAGGCCCACGGAATCACTCCGCGCAGCATTGTCAAGCGGGTAAGAGACCTGATTGACGGCGTCTACAGCGAGAAAGCCGGCAAGGACGCCGAGCGGCTGGAGCAGGAAGCCATGCAGCGCGCCAAGGTGGAGGACATGTCCGAAAAGGATGTGGCGCGCGAAATCAAGCGGCTCGAAAAGCTCATGCTCGAGCATGCGCGCAACCTGGAATTCGAGCAGGCTGCCCGGGTGCGCGACCAGCTCACGCGTCTCAAGGACCAGGCATTTGGCGCGCATGGCAGCGATTCGGTGGCCCTGTGAGGGCATGTCGAAGACCGGGCGAATACACCACAGGTCAAATGACGACCGGTTGGTTTTTTAACCCGACAAATTCGATAGGGATTTGTGTTATACTTGCACAAAATACTCAAGAAAAAAGCCCAGCGATGAAGGGCTCCGTGCCAGGCAACTGTGCGGAGTAAGGGGCGGAGACGGTGCCTTGCTGGCCATCAGCCAGCGAAGGCGGTTTCTACAACGAACAAGCCTTAGCACAAGGAGCTTGCGATGCGTCTCACAACCAAAGGCCGGTTTGCGGTCACCGCCATGATTGACCTGGCCCTGCGCCAGAACAATGGTCCCGTCACGCTGGCCGCGATCAGCCAGCGCCAGCAGATTTCGCTGTCGTACCTGGAGCAGCTTTTTGGCAAGCTGCGCCGTCACGAACTGGTCGAGTCTACCCGTGGTCCTGGCGGCGGCTACACGTTGGCCCGCAAGGCAGGCGATATCACGGTGGCGGACATCATCGTTTCGGTGGACGAACCCATTGATGCCACGCAATGCGGCGGCAAGGAAAACTGCCTGGGCGAAGCGGGCCGCTGCATGACGCACGAGCTGTGGGCATCGCTCAACCAGCGCATGGTGGAGTTCCTCGATTCCGTCACGCTGCAAAAGCTGGTGGATGAACAGCTGGCCAAGGGCGTGCAGATCGAAGACAAGCCGGTGGTGCGCCGGGCGATTTCGACGACCCCGGTGGTCAAGCCCATCCGCGTCAACGCGCCCAATTCGGTGTTCGCACTGGGCAACGTCTTCGCGAAATCCTGATACCCGGGGCTCCGCTGCCGGCCCTGGGGTCGGCAGCGCCCTGAACGAGTTTTCAAGCATCGTTTCGTTTCTTATTTTCAGCTTGCCAGCCAGCAACTATCACTGAGCCAGCCATGGACATGACCCCGCACTTCCCCATCTATCTCGACTACGGCGCCACGACCCCGGTGGACCCCCGCGTGGTGGACGCCATGATTCCCTGGTTGCGCGAGCACTTCGGCAACCCGGCATCGCGCAGCCACGCCTGGGGCTGGGAGGCGGAGGAAGCTGTCGAGAAGGCGCGCGTGCAGGTGGCGGATCTGATTGGTGCGGATCCGCGTGAAATCGTCTGGACCAGCGGCGCCACGGAGTCCATCAACCTGGCCTTGAAGGGCGCCGCGCAGTTCTACAAGGGCAAGGGCAAGCACCTCATCACGCTCAAGACCGAGCACAAGGCCGTGCTGGACACCATGCGCGAGCTGGAGCGCCAGGGCTTCGAGGCCACCTACCTGGACGTCCAGGAAGACGGCCTGGTCAATATGGACGCCCTGAAGGCCGCCATCCGCCCCGACACCGTGCTGATCAGCATCCTGTTCGTGAACAACGAGATCGGGGTGATCCAGGACATTCCCGCCATTGGCGCGCTGTGCCGGGAAAAGGGCATCCTGCTGCACGTGGATGCCGCGCAGGCCACGGGCCGCGTCGAGATCGACATGAACACCCTGCCCATCGACCTGATGAGCATGACCGCGCACAAGACCTACGGCCCCAAGGGCGTGGGCGCGCTGTATGTGCGCCGCAAGCCCCGCGTTCGGCTGGAAGCACAGATGCACGGCGGCGGCCACGAGCGCGGCATGCGCTCGGGCACCTTGCCCACGCACCAGATCGTGGGCATGGGCGAGGCCTTCCGCATCGCCAAGGAAGAAATGGCCGAGTCCAACGCCAAGGCGCACGCGCTGCAGCAGCGCCTGCTCGATGGCCTGAAGGACATCGAGCAGGTGTTCATCAACGGCAGCATGGAGCGCCGCGTGCCGCAGAACCTGAACATGAGCTTCAACTTCGTGGAAGGTGAATCGCTCATCATGGGCATCAAAGGCCTGGCCGTGTCGTCGGGTTCGGCCTGCACGTCCGCCAGCCTGGAGCCCAGCTATGTGCTGCGCGCCCTGGGCCGCAGCGACGAACTGGCGCACAGCAGCCTGCGCATGACCATTGGCCGCTTCACGACCGAGGAAGAGATCGATTACGCGATCTCCACCATCCGCGAGAACGTGGCCCGCCTGCGTGAGCTGAGCCCGCTGTGGGAGATGTACCAGGATGGCATCGACATCAGCACCATCCAGTGGGCTGCGCACTGAATCCCGGAATTTCGAAGAATTGAAGAGGTACACATCATGGCTTACTCAGACAAAGTGGTTGACCATTACGAAAACCCCCGCAACGTGGGTTCGTTCGACAAGGGCGACGATTCGGTGGGCACCGGCATGGTGGGTGCGCCTGCCTGCGGCGACGTGATGAAGCTGCAGATCAAGGTGAACCCCGAAACCGGCGTGATCGAAGATGCGCGTTTCAAGACCTACGGTTGCGGCTCCGCCATTGCCTCCTCGTCGCTGGTGACCGAATGGGTCAAGGGCAAGACGCTGGATGAAGCAGCGGCGCTGAAAAACAGCGAGATCGCCGAGGAGCTGGCCCTGCCGCCCGTCAAGATCCACTGCTCCATCCTGGCGGAAGACGCCATCAAGGCCGCCGTGCTCGACTACAAGACCAAGCACGCGGCAGCCGCCACCGCTGCTTGAGTGAGAGATATGGCCATTACGCTGACAGAAGCCGCTGCCCGGCACGTCAACCGCTATCTTGCCCGGCGCGGCAAGGGGCTGGGGGTGCGCCTGGGTGTCAAGACGACCGGCTGTTCGGGGCTTGCCTACAAGCTGGAGTATGTGGACGATTCCGAGCCCGAAGACATCGTGTTTGAAAACCACGGCGTCAAGGTGCTGATCGATCCCAAGAGCCTGGCCTATATCGACGGTACCGAACTCGACTTCGTGCGCGAAGGCCTCAATGAAGGCTTCAAGTTCAACAACCCCAACGAGCGGGACCGCTGCGGTTGCGGAGAGAGCTTCCGCGTTTGAGCGCCTGCCGACGCTTTTTTCGTGAAACCGCCAACGCGCTCTCCGTGCTGGCGGTTTTTTGTTGACCCGCACCTCGCGACCTGTGCATGAACCTGCAATCCGACGACTTTGAACTGTTTGGCCTCGAGCGCCGTTTCGCGCAGGACCGTGGCGCCATCGATGCGCGCTGGAAAGAGCTGCAGCGCGAAGCACATCCCGACAAGTTCGCGGCGCAGGGCGCGGCCGCGCAGCGCGTGGCCATGCAATGGTCGGTGCGCATCAACGAGGCCTACCAGCGCCTGAAGGATCCCCAGCGCCGCGCCGCCTACCTGTGCGAGCTGCACGGGGCCCCGATCCGCGCCGAGGACAACACGGCCATGCCGGCGGCGTTCCTCATGCAGCAGATGGAGTGGCGCGAGGCGCTGGAAGATGCCCGCGCCGAGAGCGAACTCGATGCGCTCGAGGATGGCGTTGCCCAGGCCCGCCGTGCCGCGCTGGCGCAGTGCGAGCAACTCATCGACCAGCAGCGGGACTACGCGGGTGCCGCCCGGCAGGTCAGAGCCCTCATGTTCATTGCGCGATTTGCGGACGACATTGAACGCCGCCGAGAGCAACTGGGACAATAGAGCGGTTTTGCTTTCCCCCTGGGGCCCCGTTCGTATGACGGCGGACTCCACCACGTTGAGACCTGAAATTTCATGGCGCTTCTGCAGATTTCCGAACCCGGCCAATCCCCCGATCCGCACCAGCGGCGCATTGCCGTCGGCATTGACCTGGGCACCACCCACTCCCTGGTCGCCGCCGTGCGCAATGGCGTGTCCGAATGCCTGCCCGATGCGCAGGGCAGGGTGCTGTTGCCCTCGGTCGTGCGGTACCTGGAAAAGGGTGGACGCCAGATCGGATACGACGCCGTGGCCGCGCAGGCCCAGGATGCGCGCAACACCATCGCCTCGGCCAAGCGCTTCATGGGGCGGGGCCTGAAAGACGTGGCGGAGGCGGGCAAGCTGCCCTACGACTTTGTTCCCGCCAGCGAGGCGGGGGAGCAGGGCATGGTCAGTCTCGCGACGGTAGACGGCAACAAGTCGCCCGTCGAGGTCAGTGCCGAAATCCTGGCGACGCTGCGCTACCGGGCCGAGGACACCTTCAATGACGACCTCTACGGTGCCGTCATCACCGTGCCCGCCTACTTCGACGACGCCCAGCGGCAGGCCACCAAGGACGCGGCCAAGCTGGCGGGCATCCACCTGCTGCGCCTCATCAACGAGCCGACGGCCGCAGCCATTGCCTACGGCCTGGACAATGCGAGCGAGGGGGTCTACGCGGTGTACGACCTGGGCGGCGGCACCTTCGACATCTCCATCCTGCGCCTGACGCAGGGCGTGTTCGAGGTCATCGCCACGGGCGGCGATTCCGCGCTGGGCGGCGACGACTACGATGCGGCCCTGGCGGACTGGGTGCTGCAGCAACTGGGCCTTCAGGCCGTCACCCCGGCGGACAAGTCGGCGGTGCGCATGGCGGCACGCGCCTGCAAGGAAGCCTTGACTGCTATAGATTCGGTAGCATTCAGCGCACATCTGTCAAGCGGTGGCGTGCATTTCGATGTCAAGAAATCGGACTTCGAGGCCATCACGGCCGAACTGACCGCGCGCTCCATGGCGGCGGTGCGCCGCGCGCTGCGGGACGCCCATCTGGGGCGTGACGAGGTGAAGGGCGTGGTGATGGTGGGCGGCTCCACCCGCATGCCGCAGGTGCGGCAGGCGGTGGCCGCCTTCTTTGGCAAGGAGCCGCTGACCAACCTCAACCCCGACGAAGTCGTTGCGCTGGGTGCCGCCATCCAGGCCAACCAGCTGGCGGGCAACAACACGGCGGGCGACCTGCTGCTGCTGGACGTGATTCCGCTGTCGCTGGGCATCGAAACCATGGGAGGCCTCGTGGAGCGCATCGTCGCGCGCAACGAGACCATTCCCACCGCCAAGGCGCAGGACTTCACCACCTACAAGGACGGCCAGACAGCGCTGGCGGTGCATGTGGTGCAGGGCGAGCGCGACCTGGTGCAGGACTGCCGCAGCCTCGCGCGCTTCGAGCTGCGCGGCATTCCGCCCATGGCCGCGGGCGCGGCGCGCATCCGCGTGACCTTCACCGTCGATGCCGACGGCCTGCTGAGCGTGAGCGCCAGGGAGCAGGGCAGTGGCGTGGAGGCTCGCATCGACGTGAAGCCCTCCTATGGCCTGTCGGACGACCAGATTGCGCGCATGCTGCAGGACGGCTTTGCCACGGCTGCCCAGGACATGAAGGCCCGCGCGGTGGTCGAGGCCCGCGTGGACGCGGACCGCATGCTGATCGCCACCCAGAGTGCCCTCGATGCCGACGGCGATGTCCTCTCCACCCGGGAGCGCGCCGAGATCGATGCGCTGATGGTGGCATTGCGCCACCAGCGGGATGCGCAGGATGCCGCCGTCATCGAAGCCGCCACCGATGCACTGGCCAAGGGCACGGAAGCCTTCGCCGCGCAGCGCATGAACCGTGGCATCCAGCAGGCGCTGGCTGGCAAGAACGTGCAGACCTTGTAAGCCCCGGACAAGAAGCAATAAGAGCCCACACACCCCATGCCCGTCATCAAGATCCTTCCCCATCCCGAATACTGTCCCCAGGGGGCCGAAATCACCGCGCCCGCCGGCACGTCGATCTGCGAAGCCCTGCTCGACAACCACATCAACATCGAGCACGCCTGCGACATGAGCTGTGCCTGCACCACCTGCCACGTCATCGTGCGCCAGGGGCTGAACTCGCTCAACGAGGCCGAGGAAGAGGAAGAAGACCTGCTCGACCGCGCCTGGGGCCTGGAGCCACAATCGCGCCTGTCGTGCCAGGCCATCCTGGCGCAAACCGATCTGACCGTGGAAATTCCCAAGTACACGATCAACCATGCCAAGGAGAACCACTAGATGAACGCAGCGCCGGGCCGCCCCAGGCAAGCTGGCGCCCCCCTGGGGGGCAGCGAGGACACGAAGTGCCGAGCGTGGGGGCGCGTATGACCCGCCAGATCGTTCTCGACACCGAAACCACCGGCCTTTCGGCCGACAGCGGGGACCGCATCATTGAACTGGGCTGCGTGGAGCTGCTCAACCGCAAGCTCACCGGCAACAACCTGCACCTGTACTTCAATCCGGGCCGCGACAGCCATGAAGATGCGCTGAAGGTGCACGGCATCAGCAACGAGTTCCTGAAGGACAAGCCCAGGTTCGCCGAGGTGGCGGACGAGATCCTGCAGTACCTGCAGGGGGCCGAGATCATCATCCACAACGCGGCGTTCGACGTGGGCTTCCTGAACAAGGAGCTGGAACTGACGGGACGCCCGGGCTTTCGCACGTACGTGGAGAGCGTGACCGACACGCTCGCCATGGCCAAGGAGATGTACCCGGGCAAGCGCAATTCGCTCGATGCCCTGTGCGACCGGCTGGGCGTGGACAACTCCGGCCGCACCCTGCACGGGGCGCTGCTGGACGCCGAGCTGCTGGCCGATGTCTACATCAACCTGACCCGTGGCCAGGATGCCCTGCTCATCGCCGATGATGCGCAGGAAGGCAGCGACGGCCTGAAGGTGGCCGCCATCGACCTGCGGCTGCTGAGCCTGCCCGTGCTGCGCGCCAGCGAGCAGGAGCAGACGGCCCATGCCGAAGTGCTGGCGCAGATCGACAAGGCCAGCGGAGGCAAAACAATTTGGAGAACTGTCCAGGCAGCTTGAAAAGCTGTGCCATAATAGAAGGCTGTCACAGCGACACGGGTGATTAGCTCAGCGGTAGAGCACTGCCTTCACACGGCAGGGGTCACATGTTCGATCCATGTATCACCCACCACGCTTGTTGACGGCCTCGCGACACACCCTGTTCAGGGTGCCAGCGACGGGTGATTAGCTCAGCGGTAGAGCACTGCCTTCACACGGCAGGGGTCACATGTTCGATCCATGTATCACCCACCAATTCAACCCCTGCAGATCTCTGGTCTGCAGGGGTTTTTTCCTGGGCCGGGGCCTCCAGGGCCCATTTGGCGGCAGGGCGCCGCAAAGCGGCTACAGTGTCAGCCTCGAGTCCATGGCGGGACTCCCCCGCGGGAAGGCCACCCTGGCCTGCCACGGGCTTCCTTTGCCGACACGCCCGACCCATGATCACCTTCCACAACCCGCTGCACCAGGGGCACGCTCCCACCCACGAGTTCTTTCGCGGCGAACGCGTTCCCTGCTTCGAGAAGCCTGCGCGCGTGGACTATGTCGAAGAGGCGCTGCGCGCGCGGGGCCACGGCCTCACGGCGCCGGATGTGGACAGCGGGCCCGTGCTGTCCCAGGTGCATGCGCAGCGCTATCTGGCCTTCCTGCAGACGGCCTGGCAGCAATGGATGGCGCTGGACCCCGCGAACGCCGATGTGCAGCCTTTTCCATCCGTGTGGCCCGTGCGCACCCTGCGCAGCGATCTGGAGCCGGAGAACTTCGTGGCGCGGCTTGGCCTGTACTCCATGGACAACGGCACGCCCATGGCCCCCGGCACCTGGGCGGCGGCCAAGGCAGGCGCGGATGCGGCCGCCAGTGCCGCCACCCGGGTGGCGCGGGGTGTGGGCGCGGCGTTTTGCTGCACACGCCCGCCAGGCCACCATGCCGGCCCGGACTTCATGGGGGGCTACTGCTTCCTGAACAACGCCGCCGTGGCGGCGCAGGTATTGCGCAACGAGGGCGCCCGGCGCGTGGCCCTGCTGGATGTCGACTATCACCATGGCAATGGCACGCAAAGCATCTTCTACGACCGCTCCGACGTGCTGTTCATCAGCATGCATGGCGACCCGCGCACGGAATACCCCTTTTACCTGGGCCATGCGGACGAAACCGGGTCAGGAGAGGGCGCGGGCTTCAATCTGAACCTGCCGCTGCCGGCCGGCACCAGCGCCGCCGCCTGGTTCGATGCGCTGGAAAGTGCCTGTGCGCGGATCGCCAGCCACGGGGCCGATGCCCTTGTGGTCTCGCTGGGGCTCGACGCGTTCGAGGGCGACCCCATTTCCCGCTTCGCACTCGCCTCGTCCGATTTCACCCGGCTGGGCGCGCGCCTCGCACGCCTGGGGCTGCCCGCTGTCTTCGTTCTCGAAGGTGGCTACGCGGCGGCCGAGCTGGGAACCAATGCCGTCAATGTGCTCGACGGCTTCGAGCAAGGCTGAGCACCGAAGGGCAAGGACGAGGGCGAGCGAATGGCGGATGTAGTCGACTGTGTGGTGGTGGGGGCGGGCGTGGTCGGCCTGGCCGTGGCCCGGGCCCTCGCGCTGCGGGGCCGCGAGGTGATGGTGCTGGAATCCGCGGATGCGATAGGCACCGGCATCAGTTCGCGCAACAGCGAGGTCATCCATGCCGGGCTGTACTACCCCACCGGGTCGCTGAAAGCGCGGCTGTGCGTCCAAGGCCGGGACATGCTGTATGCCTACTGCGCCGAGCGTGGCGTGCCCCACCGCCGCTGCGGCAAGCTCCTGGTGGCAACCTCGTCGGGGCAGCTGCCTGGTCTTGAGTCCATCCAGGCACGGGCGCAAGCCAACGGCGTGCCGGATCTGCGCTGGCTCGGCCGCCAGGAAGCGCAGGCGCTGGAGCCCGCGCTGGAATGCGTCGCTGCATTGTTTTCTCCCAGTACCGGTATCGTGGACAGCCACGCCTTGATGCTCGCGCTGCAGGGCGACCTGGAGCATGCGGGGGGACTCGTGGCCCTCAATTCGCCCCTGGCACAAGCGGAATGCGCGCAGAATGCTATTGATTTGGTAGCGTCCGATGGCACGCGTTTGCGAGCCCGTACCGTGGTCAATGCCGCAGGGCTGCACGCCCCCGGGCTGGCCCGCCGCTTTGCGGGGCTGGGAGCGGATCATGTGCCACGTGCCCACTACGCCAAGGGCAGCTATTTCACGCTGTCTGGCAAGGCACCCTTCAGCCGCTTGATCTACCCCGTGCCCGAGGCTGCCGGCCTGGGCGTGCACCTGACGCTGGATCTGGGCGGGCAGGCCAAGTTCGGCCCTGACGTGCAGTGGGTTGATTCGCCGGACGACCTGCTGGTCGACCCCGCACGCGGGGACGCGTTCTACGCCGAGGTCCGCAAGTACTGGCCCACGCTGCGCGACGGAGCGCTGGCGCCCGGCTATGCGGGCATGCGCCCCAAGATCCATGGCCCCGGGGAACCCGCGGCGGACTTCATGATCCAGGGGCCCGCGGTGCACGGCGTCCCGGGCCTGGTGAACCTGTTTGGCATCGAATCCCCCGGCTTGACAAGCGCCCTGGCCATTGCGGACCATGTGGCCGCGCTGGTCTGATCTGCGGCAAACCATTTGCAATCCGTAACCTCTTGCGTCGCCGTCCTACGAAGCGGGGCGGGGGCTGGTGGCTAAGATGAACCCGAGTCCTGTTCCGGCAGGGATGATTGATTTTTTTGTGTTGCTTCAAGAAAGGCTTGTATGACTGCTTCCGACACCACCACCACCCAGGGCGAACTGGAAAAGCTGGTTTCTGATCTGCGGGGGCTTCTCGCCAACAAGGATCTCGACGCGGTCCCTGAAATCAAGCTGCTGCGCCAGCGTCTGGACGACGGCATGCACAACGTGCGCGAATCCGCGGTGCGCGCGGCGCAGGATGCGGCCCGCCAGGCCAAGGATGCCGCCCTTGCGGCCGACCGCTATGCGCACGATGAACCATGGCGCGTGGCCGGGGCCGCGCTGGCTGTCGGCGCCCTGGTGGGCTTCCTGCTTGCGCGGCGCTGATTCCGGCCTGCCGCGCACGGCCGCACAACGCAGAGGCTGCACATGAACTGGCTTTCCCTCCTGGGGCTGGAGGCCCTGGTGGCCCGCTGGCGCGCCAACGTGATCGAAGGCGCCATCGCGGCGGAAGACCGCATGGACCTCGCACGCCTGGAGTGGCAGGATCAGAAGCAGCGCCTGCAGCAGATGCTGGTGCTGACCATTGTGGTGGCGGGGCTCACCGTGGTGGCCTTGATCATGCTCTCGCTGGCGGTGCTGGTGCATTTCTGGGACACCCCCCAGCGCACCCTGGTGGCTTGGCTCGTGGCAGCCGTCTGGACTGTCGGCTGGGCCGCCACGCTCATGTCGCTGGTTTCCGTCGTGCAGAAGGCGGGCCAGGGCTTTGCCCTTACGCGGCGCGAGCTGGCGCAGGACTGGCGTGACATCAAGGAGCGTTTGTAATGGCTGCGACGAACCCATCGACCACTGCCCCGCAAGCCGTGGTTCCCGAGCCCACCATGGCCCAGCAGCGTGTGCTGGACCGGATCGCCATGCAGCGCGAACGCTTGCGCGCCCGCAGGGCGGCCCGGGCACAGTCGCTGGCATTGGCGCAGCGGGACCAGGGTGACGGCGGCCTGGACGAGTCCCTGGTGCTGCGCGCCGCGGGATTCGCCCGGGAACACCCCCTGGCGGTGGCGGCCATGGCCGGCGTCGCCGTCGTGGCGGGGCCGCGCCGGCTGATTCGCTGGGCCGGCGTGCTGCTGCCCATGCTGATGCGGTTGCGGCGCTGACCGGCCTTGCCGGCACCTTGCCGGGCGGCCGGCAGGAGCCTGCGTTCTGTCCCACGGCAAAAGAGCCGCCCAGATGGGCGGCTCTTTTTTTGGGGGCCTAGCGCGCGGGTGGCGTGCCGTGGCTCAGCCCATGGCCTTGATGGCCTTCGCGGCCTTCGCCACCAGCGCGGGGCCTTCGTAGATCAGCCCGGTGTAGATCTGCACCACATCGGCGCCGGCGCGGACCTTGCCCACCGCATCCTCGGCGCTCATGATGCCACCCACGCCAATGATGGGAAAACGGCTGCCCAGGGCCGCACGCAGCTGGCGTATCACCTGGTTGCTGGCTTCCAGCACCGGGGCGCCGCTGAGCCCGCCGGTTTCCTGCGCGTGGCGCAAACCCTGCACGGCCGCGCGGCTGATGGTGGTGTTGGTGGCGATCACGCCGTCCATGCCATGGCGCTGCAGCGTGGAGGCGATCACGGACACCTGGGCTTCATCGAGATCCGGGGCAATCTTCACGAACACCGGTACGCGCCGCGCGTGCCGGGCCGCCAGGGCTGCTCGGCGCTCGGCGATCGCGCCCAGCAGCGCGTCCAGCGCCGCATCGCTCTGCAGCGCGCGCAGGTTCTGGGTGTTGGGCGAGCTGATGTTGACCGTGACGTAGTCCGCGTGCGGGTACACGCCGTCCAGGCAGGCCAGGTAGTCGCTGGTGGCGTTCTCGATCGGGGTCGTGGCGTTCTTGCCGATATTCAGGCCCAGCAGCAGGGGGTGTTTGCGGCTCTGCGAGCGAAAGCGGGCCTGCTGCACGTTGTGCAGGAACGCATCCAGCCCTTCGTTGTTGAAACCCAGGCGATTGATGAGCGCGCGTGCTTCGGGCAGGCGGAACATGCGTGGCTTGGGGTTGCCGGGCTGCGCCTTGGGTGTCACGGTGCCCACTTCCACGAAGCCGAAGCCCATGGCGCCCAGTGCGTCGATGCAGCGGGCGTTCTTGTCCAGCCCCGCCGCCATGCCGACGCGGTTGGGAAACGTCAGGCCCGCCAATTCGACAGGGTCGTCCACGGTTTCATTGCACCAGGCCCATTGCAATGGCGTGCGCTGTCCGCGCGCCAGCATGTCCATGGTGAGCTCGTGGGCGGTCTCGGCATCCAGGCCGAAGAGAAAGGGGCGGGTGAGGGCGTAGGGGATCAGGGACATGAGGGGATAATTCAAGGTTTCCCCCTGATTTTCTCCCATGACGACCTCCACCTCCCTGACCCAAGATGAACTCAAGACCCTGGTAGGCCAGGCCGCGCTGCAATATGTGGTGCCCGGCGAGATTGTGGGGGTGGGTACCGGCTCCACCGTCAACAAGTTCATCGACGCGCTGGCCACCATCAAGGACCAGATCAAGGGGGCGGTATCGAGCTCCGTGGCCAGCACCGAGCGCCTGAAGGCGCTGGGCATTGCGGTGTTCGATGCCAACGAAGTCCAGGCCCTTTCGGTCTATATCGATGGTGCCGACGAAATCGACGGCAAGGGCCACATGGTCAAGGGAGGCGGCGCGGCGCTGACGCGCGAGAAGATCGTCGCAGCGCTGGCCAGCCGTTTCGTGTGCATCGCCGACGAATCCAAGCTGGTTCAGGCACTGGGGCAGTTTCCTTTGCCCGCCGAGGTGATTCCGATGGCCGCCAACCACATAGCGCGGCGTTTTGCGGCGATGGGCGGCCAGGCGCAGCTGCGGCTGCGGGATGGCCAGCCCCTGGTGACCGACAACGGCCAACACATCCTGGACGTCCGGGGGCTCTCGATCACGGACCCGCTGGCGTTCGAGTCCGACATCAACCAGTGGCCGGGCGTGGTGACGGTGGGTGTCTTTGCCCACCAGAAGGCGTCGGTCTGCCTGCTGGGCACGGCACAAGGGGTGAAGACGCTCACTTATTGAGCCCGGGGCCTGGCGGCGGGCACGGGCGCATGTCCGCCGGAATGGACAAAGGGGCCTGAAAAGGCCCCTTTGTCCTGGCGGCCGCCGGCCGCCCGTTCCCAGGGAGAGGGACGCTCAGAATCTGATGCCCGCCGGATTGCTGGGCGACGGCCCCTCATTGGCCGGAGCCGGGGGGCGCACCCTGGGTACTGCGGACGCCGGGGCCGACGCTGCAGCCGCTGCTGTTGCAGGCTCCACGGCCTTGATGGCCACCAGAGGGGTGGGGGCAGGCTGGCGGTAGTTGCCGGGCAGCTGCGATTGCTTGGGATAGCCTGCAGCATCCAGGTACTGCGTCCATTCCCCTTCAGAAAAACCCGCGAGCTGCTGGCCGCCGATGGTGCCAAAGGGCAGGCTGGAGTTGCCGCTCAGGCGCTGCAGTGCTGCGATGTCCTCGTTGCTGGACACGGTGCGCTCGGTGAACGGTATGCCGCGCGACGTGAGCAGATTGCGCGCGGAGGTGCACGGCGGGCAATCGTTGCCCGTATAGAGCGTGACGGGAAAGCGGCTGGCGGTCTGGCGCAGATCGTACGGCAGCGCGGCGTTGGCCGCTGCGGGCGGCGCAGTGGCTGCCCGCGCGGGCTGGGCGCTGGCGTCGGCCGGCGGGCGGTCCGAAAACGTCACCTTGCCATCCGGGCCAACGATCCGGTAGACGCCTTGCGCCTGGACGCTGGCGCTGGCCAGCACCATCAGCAAGGATGCCAGCAGGGGGGCGGTCAGCGGATTGTGCATCTTCATTTTTCTCACTCCATGCAGGATCGATCGTCGGCCCCGGGCGCAGTGCAAACTGCCCTGGGTGCCATGGATTCGGTCAGGCCGTCGACTCTTCGGCCATGCCCTGGTGGCGCAGCAGGGCATCCAGGCTGGGCTCGCGGCCCCGGAAGGCCTTGAAGGACTCCATCGCGGGGCGGCTGCCGCCGGCCTCCAGGATGGCCTCGCGGTAGCGGCGGCCCGTTTCGGTGCTGGGCAGCCCATCGCTGCCGGCCGTTTCTTCGAAGGCCGCATAGGCATCGGCGCTCAGCACCTCGGCCCACTTGTAGCTGTAGTAGCCGGCGGCGTAGCCGCCCGCGAAGATATGGCTGAAGGTGTGGGCCGTGCGGCTGAAGGCCGGCGGCTGCAGCACGGCCACCTCGCGGCGCACCTGGTCGAGCAGCGGCATGATGTCCTGTGCCGGGTCGTGCTCGGTGTGCAGCAGCATGTCGAACAGCGAGAACTCGATCTGGCGCAGCGTCTGCATGCCGCTCTGGAAGTTCTTGGCGGCGATCATCTTGTCGAACAGCGCGCGGGGCAGGGGTTCGCCCGTGTCCACGTGGGCCGTCATGTGCTTGAGCACGTCCCACTCCCAGCAGAAGTTCTCCATGAACTGGCTGGGCAGCTCGACCGCATCCCATTCCACGCCGCCGATGCCCGAGACGTCGCGCTCGTTCACCTGGGTCAGCATGTGGTGCAGGCCGTGGCCGAACTCATGGAAAAGGGTGATCACGTCGTCGTGCGTGAGCAGCGGCGGCTTGCCGTCCACGCCGCTGGCGAAGTTGCACACCAGGTGCGCCACGGGGGTCTGCAGCACGCCGGTGTCGGGGCGCAGCCAGCGGGTGCGCACGTCGTCCATCCAGGCGCCGCCGCGCTTGCCCGTGCGGGCGGGCTGGTCCAGATAGAACTGGCCCACCAGCGTATTGCCGCGCTCGATGCGGTAAAACTCCACGGCGGGGTTCCACACCGGCGCGCTGTCGCGGCGGATGGACACCTCGAACAAGGTTTCGATGATCTTGAACAGGCCCGCCAGCACTTTGGGCGCCGTGAAGTACTTCTTGACTTCCTGCTCGCTGAAGGCATAGCGCGCCTCCTTGAGCTTCTCGGAGACGTAGGGCCAGTCCCAGGCCTGCGGGTCGGTCAACGACAGCTTCTCGGCCGCGAACGCACGCAGGTCGGCGACGTCCTTCTCGGCATAAGGGCGGGCGCGGCGCGCCAGGTCGCGCAGGAACCCGATCACCTGGTCCGGCGACTGGGCCATCTTGGGCACGACGGAGACTTCGCCAAAGTTCGCATAGCCCAGCAATTGGGCTTCTTCGCGGCGCAGTGCCAGGATCTCGCTGATCAGTGCCGTGTTGTCGAATTTGCGCGCATCGCCCTCGGCCTGGTCGGAAGCGCGGGTGACGTAGGCGCGGTAGAGCTTCTCGCGCAGATCGCTGCGGGTGGCGAATTGCATCACCGGCAGGTAGCAGGGCATCTTGAGCGTGAGCTTGTAGCCGTCCTTGCCGTCGGCCTGCGCCGCCGCCCGCGCGGCCTGCTGCACATCGGCGGGAATGCCGTCGAGTTCCTCGGCGCTCGCGTAGTAGGCGTATGCATCCGTGGCATCAAGGGCGTTCTCGCTGAACTTCTGGCTCAGCTCGGCCTGGCGTTCCTGGATCTGCGCGAAGCGCTCCTTGGCGGAACCCGTCAGCTCCGCGCCGCTGAGCACGAAATTGCGCACGGCATTGCGGTGGGCCTGCCGCTGCTCGCCCGTCAGGGTGGCAGGGTCGATGGCCTTGTACTTGGCATACAGGCGTTCATCGGCACCCAGGCGGGTCCAGAACTCCGTCACCCGTGGCAGGGCGGCGTTGTAGGCCGCGCGCAGTTCCGGCGTGTCGGCCACGCTGTTGAGGTGGCTGACGCTGCCCCAAGCGGTTCCCAGCTGCTCGGTCGCCACGTCCAGTACCTTGGCGATCGCGTCCCAGCGCGCCGGAAAGTCCGGTGCGGTGACTGTTTCCAGCGCCGCGTTGGCGCGCTCCAGCAGGACGTCGACGGCGGGGGCCACGTCCTGCGGTGCGATGCGGTCGAAATGGGGAAGGTCCGAGAAGTCGAGGAGGGCGTTGCTCATGCGAAATCAGATGGCGCCAGATGGCGCGGGTTCAAGTTGCAAAGCGGCCGGCATCGACGGCACTGACCCAGGTCAGTGCGCTGCGGTGCGCTCGGCGGCTTCGATGGTATTCACCAGCAGCATGGTAATGGTCATGGGGCCGACCCCGCCAGGCACGGGGGTGATCCAGCCGGCCACTTCCTTGACGCCGTCGAAGTCCACGTCGCCGCAGAGCTTGCCTTCGTCGTTGCGGTTCATGCCCACGTCGATCACCACGGCGCCGGGCTTGACCATGTCGGCGGTCAGCACATTGCGTTTGCCGACCGCCGCCACGATCACGTCGGCCTGCAGGGTTTGCGCCTTGAGGTCCTGCGTGGCGCTGTGGCAGATGGTGACGGTGGCGTTCTGGCCCAGCAGCATCAGCGCCATCGGCTTGCCCACGATGTTGCTGCGACCGATGACCACGGCGTGTTTGCCCTTGAGGTCGTAGCCGATGCTCTCCAGCATCTTCATGCAGCCGTAGGGCGTGCAGGGCCAGAAGCCGGGCATGCCGGTCATCAGGGCCCCGGCGCTGGCGATGTGGAAGCCGTCCACGTCCTTGGCGGACGAGATGGCCTCGATCACCTTCTGCGCGTCAATGTGCCGGGGCAGGGGCAGTTGCACCAGGATGCCGTGGATGGCGGGGTCGTTGTTGAGGGCTTCCACGCGGGCCAGCAGGGCGGCCTCGGTCATGTCGGCCTCGTATTTTTCAAGGACGGAATGCAGGCCGCCGTCTTCGCAGGCCTTGACCTTGTTGCGCACGTACACCTGGCTGGCGGGGTTGTCGCCCACCAGGACCACCGCCAGCCCGGGCGTGGTGCCCCGGGCCTTCAGGGCGGCGGCGCGTTGCGCCACGTCGGCGCGCAGTTGGCGGGAAAGGGCGTTGCCGTCGATGAGTTGGGCGGTCATGTCAAAAAATATCCGTCAAATCGGGCTCTGGCGCTTTATTGGAAAGCGCGAGCAGCTATCAAAAAAATAGTATTACGCCTTGGGCGCGTTCTGGCCCAGCGCGATCTTGAGCAGGTCGGCCACGGTGTTGGCGTTGAGCTTTTCCATGATGTTGGCGCGGTGCGCCTCCACCGTCTTGATGCTGATGCCCAGGTCGTCCGCGATCTGCTTGTTCAGGCGGCCGGCGACGATGCGCTCCAGAACCTGCGCTTCGCGGCTGGTGAGCTTGGACAGCAGGGCATCGCGGCTGGCGGCCTGCTGGTAGCCCGCGAAGGCCTCGCGGGCGTGGTCCAGCATGCGCTCAACCAATCCGACCAGTTCTTCCTCGTCAAAGGGCTTCTGGATGAAGTCGAGCGCGCCCTTCTTCATGGTGTTCACCGCCATCGGCACGTCGCCGTGGCCGGTGATGAACACGATGGGCAGGGGCGACTTGCGCTCGATGAGGCGGTCCTGCAGCTCCAGGCCCGTCATGCCGCCCATGCGGATGTCCACGATCAGGCAGGCCACCTCGCGCGGGTCGTAGCGCGACAGAAACGTTTCGGCCGAATCAAAGCAACGCACCCGGTAGTCCTTGCCTTCCAGCAGCCACTGCAGGGAATCGCGAACTGCTTCGTCGTCGTCTACAACGTAAACAGTGCCTTTTTTCGGAATCAAGCTCATGCAATTGTCCTTGGGTTTCGTACGTGTGCTACAGAATTTGTAGTGGCATCAGCAGGCTTGGCAAGCGGCAGCCAGAAGGAGAACCTGCAGCCTGTGACCTCCGATCCATTGTAGAGGTTCTCCGCCTGCATCCGGCCCTGGTGCGACTCGACGATGCTGCGGCACAGATTGAGGCCCATGCCCATGCCTTCTTCCTTGGTGGAGAAGAAGGCTTCGAACAGCCGTTCGAGCACCTCGGGCGCCAGGCCCTTGCCGGTGTCCTGCACGGAGAACTCCACCACCTCGCGGTCCTCGATGTGCTTGGGCACGACGCGCAGCTCCACGCTGCGCCCGGACGGGGGGCGGCTGGCGTGCTGGATGGCCTCGGCGCCGTTCTTCATGAGGTTGACCAGCACCTGTTCGATCAGGATGGTGTCGGCCATCACGGGCGGCAGGCGGGCGGCTACGTAATGCGTGAGGCGCACGTTGTGGCGGCGCAGCTCGATGTCGGCCAGCTCCACGGCTTCGTTGACCATCGAGTGCACGTCGGCCAGGGTACGGTTGGGCTCGCTCTTCTTCACGAAGGCGCGGATGCGCTGGATGATCTGGCCCGCGCGCTGCGCCTGGTGGGCCGTCTTCTGCAGCGCCGTGAGGAGCGCCTCCTCGGTGAGCTGGCCGCTCTGGATGCGCGAGACCATGCCGCTGCAGTAGTTGTTGATGGCCGTGAGCGGCTGGTTGAGCTCGTGCGCCACGCTGGAGGCCATTTCGCCCATGGTGATGAGGCGGCTCACCGACTGCGCGCGCTCGGCCTGGCGCGCCGCCTGCTCCTCGGCCTGGCGGCGGGGGGTGATGTCGGTGGCGATCACCATCTGGGCCAGGCGCCCGTCCACCCAGTTGAGGTAGCGCGAGCGCACTTCCAGCCACTTGCCCAGGTCGGGCAGGTAAATCTCGGCGTTCTCGGTGCGGGCGCTGGTCAGCGGGTCGGTCGGCAGGCCCATGAGGCCGTCCTCGTCGTCCATGCCCCGGTGGTCGGTGCCCGCCACGGGCACCACGCCGGCCTGGGCGACCAGCTGCAGGTGCCCGCCGGTCTGCGAGCCGAACCATTGGCGGTAGAGCTTGTTGGCGAACAGCAGCTCTTCGCTGCCCAGCGGGGCCACCGACACCGACGCGTCCAGCGATTCGAGCACGATGGTGAAGCGTTCGTGCGATGCCGAGAGCTGCTCGCGGATGCGGTTGGGCTCGGTGATGTCGGTCATCGACGTCATCCAGCCCGTTTGCTGGCCGTGCGCATCGATCAGGGGCGAGACATACAGGCGGGCATCGAACAAGGTGCCGCTCTTGCGCCGCACCCGCACCTGAAAGCCGCCCACGATGGTCTTGCCGGACAGCTCGTCGCGCAGCTTGGCGTGCAGGGCTTCGTGGTCGGAGTCGGGCCAGTAAGGGAAGGGCGCCTTCAGGCCCACGAGTTCCGCCTCGCTCCAGCCGGTCATCTGGCAGAAGGCGGCGTTCACATAGGTGATGCGGCCTTCCATGTCCAGCGCACGCATGCCGGTGAGGATGGAGTTCTCCATCGCGCGGCGGAAATTCGTCTCGGCCACCAGGGCCTGCTGTGCCTGCATGCGGCGGCGGGTGTGGCGCCAGGTGGCGATCAGCATCCATGCCGTCATGGCGGAGAGCGTGCCCACCAGCCAGAAAAGCCCGCTGCCGACCACGCCCAGCGAGGTGCGGTAGGCCTGGGCCTTGAGCACCAGCCCGTTGCCCACGGGCGACACGGGCACCTCGTATTCATTGGCGCGGGGCGTCCAGGGCAGGAGCTGGGTGGCGGTGTTGCGCGGGCCCAGGGGGGTGCCCGCCAGAACCTGGTTCTTGCCGTCCAGCAGCGTGACGGCATAGCGCGCCAGCACTTCGGTGGGCGTGCCATAGCGCAGCAGGCTGTCGATGGAGTATTCGCCCAGCACCACGCCGCTGAACTTGCCCTGGTTGTTCAAGGGCACCTGCAGCTGCAGCAGCGGCGTCGAGTCGCCCGAGGTGGCGGCCGGCTGGGCGTACACCGGCTGCTGCAGGTCGCGCGCCAGCCCGAAGGTGTCGGCGGTGTCGCCCGGCTTGAGCACTTCGCCCGCGATGCGCAGTTCGCTGCTCGCCAGCGTGGGGGCCGCGTGGCTGGCGCGGATGCGGCGGCGCTCGTCGATCCAGGTGATGGCCTGCAGCTCGGGGTACTGGCTGATCAGGGTTTCGGCGCGGCTCACGAATTCCGTGCGCTCCAGCTCCTGGTTGGACAGGTCGCGTGCAATGCGCATGAGCTGTTCCTGCCGCTCCAGCAGCCGCAGCCGCACGCGCTGTTGCGCATATTCCACATCGCGCCGCAGGGCTTCCTGCTCGCGCTCGGCCTCCTCGGCGCGCAAATACCAGAACGCGGCCACGATGGCCGCGAGAAACATCAGCACGGCGGCCAGCGGCGCCAGGGCCGCGAACCGGTCCTGCCGTGTGGGCGACAACCCGCGCCACCACTTGCGCCACCAGCGGGCGGGCGCGGCCACGACCATGGCGGTGGGGGAAGACGTGGGGGGCAGGGAGTCCATGTTCCAAGTGTAGGGGAGGCGATGCCCGGTGTCGGGACGGCGGGTCAATGTGCGTTTGCAGCATTTTCTTGTAATGTGAAATGCATAAGCACCATTTGAAATTATCAAAAAATATGCGAAACTAGAGCCAACGTACTAAATTGCTGCCACACCTACAGGAGACAAAGCATGTCAGCTCAGCCCGACCCCCAGGCCGGAAACGGCGCCGCGCCCGCCACCGACACCGACCAGCAGGAAACCCGTGAGTGGATGGATGCGCTGTCCGCCGTCATCGACAAGGAGGGGGCCGAGCGCGCCCACTACCTGCTGGAGCAATTGCTGGAACATGCCCGCCAGAACAGCGTGGACCTGCCGTTCTCGGCCAACACCGGCTACGTGAACACCATCGAGCCCGGCCAGGAGGCACGCAGCCCCGGCAACCTCGAAATCGAACAGCGCCTGCGCGCCTACATGCGCTGGAACGCCATGGCCATGGTCGTCAAGGCCAACCGCCACCATCCGCCCGAAGGCGGCGACCTGGGCGGCCACATCGGCTCCTTTGCCTCGCTGGCCAGCATGTTCGGCGCCGGCTTCAACCATTTCTGGCACGCCGAGAGCGAGAACCACGGCGGTGACCTGCTCTACATTCAGGGCCACGTATCCCCCGGCATCTATGCCCGCGCCTACCTCGAAGGCCGCCTCTCCGAGGACCAGCTGCTCAATTTCCGCCAGGAAGTGGACGGCAAGGGCCTGTCGAGCTACCCGCACCCCAAGCTCATGCCCGAGTTCTGGCAGTTCCCCACCGTGTCCATGGGCCTGGGCCCGCTGATGGCCATCTACCAGGCGCGTTTCCTCAAGTACCTGCACGCCCGTGGCATCGCCAACACCGAGAACCGCAAGGTCTGGGTGTTCTGCGGCGACGGCGAAATGGACGAGGTCGAATCCCTGGGCGCCATCGGCCTGGCCGCGCGCGAGAAGCTCGACAACCTGGTGTTCGTCATCAACTGCAACCTGCAGCGCCTGGACGGCCCCGTGCGTGGCAACGGCAAGATCATCCAGGAGCTCGAAGGCGAGTTCCGTGGTGCTGGCTGGAACGTCATCAAGCTGATCTGGGGCAAGGGCTGGGATGCGCTGCTGGCCGCCGACAAGGACGGCGCGCTGCGCAAGCTCATGATGGAAACCAACGATGGCGACTACCAGGCCATGAAGGCCAACGACGGTGCCTACGTGCGCAAGAACTTCTTCGGCCGCGACCCGCGCACCCTGAAGATGGTCGAGCACATGACCGACGACGAGATATGGAACCTGCAGCGCGGCGGCCATGATTCGCAAAAGGTCTATGCCGCATTCCATGCCGCGCAGAACCACGGCGGCCAGCCCTCCGTCCTGCTGGTCAAGACCGTGAAGGGTTTTGGCATGGGCAAGATCGGCGAGGGCAAGAACACCGTCCACCAGACGAAGAAGCTCAGCGACGAAGACATCAAGGCCTTCCGCGACCGCTTCAACATCCCCGTCCCGGAC
Source organism: Acidovorax sp. GW821-FHT09A11 (assembly GCF_059418365.1). NCBI lineage: Bacteria > Pseudomonadati > Pseudomonadota > Betaproteobacteria > Burkholderiales > Comamonadaceae > Acidovorax > Acidovorax sp. GW821-FHT09A11. Next base: position 667,962 of record NZ_JBWKPS010000001.1, on the reverse strand, counting down.
AGCCAGCTCGCCGAGCTGCCTTTCTACAAGCCGGCCGACGACACCCCGGAAATGAAGTACCTGCACGAGCGCCGCAAGGCCCTGGGCGGGTACCTGCCGCACCGCCGCGTGAAAGCCGACGAGAGCTTCACCGTGCCCGCGCTGGACACCTTCAAGGCCATCCTGGAAGCCACGCCCGAAGGCCGCGAAATCTCCACCACGCAGGCTTACGTGCGCTTCCTCACCCAGCTGCTGCGCGACCAGGCCCTGGGCCCGCGCGTGGTGCCCATCCTGGTGGACGAGGCCCGCACCTTCGGCATGGAAGGCCTGTTCCGCCAGATCGGCATCTACAACCCCGCAGGCCAGCAGTACACCCCGGTCGACAAGGACCAGGTCATGTACTACAAGGAAGACAAGGCCGGCCAGATCCTGCAGGAAGGCATCAACGAAGCCGGCGGCATGAGCAGCTGGATCGCGGCGGCCACCAGCTACAGCACGAACAACCGGATCATGATCCCGTTCTACGTGTACTACTCCATGTTCGGCTTCCAGCGCATCGGCGACCTGGCCTGGGCGGCGGGCGACATGCAGGCGCGTGGCTTCCTCTTGGGCGGCACCTCGGGCCGCACCACGCTCAACGGCGAAGGCCTGCAGCACGAAGACGGCCACAGCCACATCCTGGCCAACACCATCCCCAACTGCGTGAGCTACGACCCGACCTTCGCGCACGAAGTCGCGGTGATCATGCACGACGGCATGAAGCGCATGGTCGAGCGCCAGGAGAACGTCTTCTACTACCTGACGCTGCTGAACGAAAACTACCCCATGCCCGGCCTGCAGCCCGGCACCGAGGAGCAGATCATCAAGGGCATGTACCTGTGCAAGCAGGCGCCCGCACTGCCCAAGGATGCGCCCACGGTGCAACTGCTGGGCAGCGGCACCATCCTGCGCGAATCGTTCTTTGCACAGGAGCTGCTCGAAAAGGACTGGGGCGTGGCCGCCTCGGTGTGGAGCTGCCCGAGCTTCAACGAACTGACCCGCGACGGCCAGAACGCCGAGCGCTGGAGCCTGCTGCACCCGACCGAAGCGCCCAAGGTGCCGTTCGTCACGCAGCAACTGTCCGCATCGCAAGGCCCCGTGGTCGCGTCCACCGACTACATGAAGGCCTATGCCGAGCAGATCCGCCCCTTCATCCCCAAGGGCCGCACCTACAAGGTGCTGGGCACCGACGGCTTTGGCCGCAGTGACTTCCGCAGCAAGCTGCGCGAGCACTTCGAGATCAACCGCCACTACATCGTGGTCGCTGCACTCAAGGCACTGAGCGAAGACGGCGTGCTGCCCGCCACCAAGGTGGCCGAGGCGATTGCCAAGTACAACATCCAGGCCGACAAGGTCAACCCGCTCTACGCATAAACCGAACGGAGACAACAATGGCATTGGTAGACATTCAAGTCCCGGACATCGGGGATTTCGACGAAGTGGGCGTGATCGAACTGCTGGTCAAGGTGGGCGACACGGTCAAGGCCGAGCAGTCGCTCATCACCGTGGAGTCCGACAAGGCCTCCATGGAGATTCCATCCAGTCACGCAGGCGTGGTCAAGGAACTCAAGATCGCCCTGGGCGACAAGGTCAAGCAGGGCTCCGTGATCGCCGTGGTGGAAGCCGCCGACGCGGGCGCTGCGGCCGCAGCCCCGGCGGCGGCACCTGCACCCGCTGCCGCCCCGGCTGCAGCCCCCGTGGCCGCAGCCGCGCCTGCGCCGGCTGCGCCCGCCGCAGCCCCTGCGGCTGCGGGCCCGGTGGAAGTGCGCGTGCCCGACATCGGCGACTTCAAGGACGTGGCCGTCATTGAACTGCTGGTCAAGGTGGGTGACACCATCAAGGTCGAGCAGTCGCTGTTCACCGTCGAATCCGACAAGGCCTCCATGGAGATCCCTTCGCCCGCCGCCGGCGTGCTCAAGGAGCTCAAGGTCAAGATCGGCGACACCGTCAACATCGGCGACCTCGTGGCCCTGCTGGAAGGCGTGGCGGGCAGTGCGCCTGCTGCAGCTGCAGCACCCGCAGCGCCGGCGGCGGCTCCCGCTGCTGCGCCTGTTGCCGCCCCCGCACCGGTTGCTGCAGCCGCTGCACCGGTCGCCGCCACGGCCTCCGTGCCCGCCCACCAGCCCGGCACGCCCACCGTGGGCCTGCCCCACGCCAGCCCTTCCGTGCGCAAGTTCGCCCGCGAGCTGGGCGTGCCCATCGACGAGGTCAAGGGCACCGGCCCCAAGGGCCGCATCACGCAGGACGATGTGCAGTCCTTCACCAAGCAGGTGATGGCGGGTGCCGCCCAGACCAAGGCGCAGGCTGCCAAGGCGCCTGCAGCGGCGGGCGGTTCCGGCGTGGGCCTGGACCTGTTGCCCTGGCCCAAGGTGGACTTCACCAAGTTCGGCCCCGTGGAGCGCAAGGACCTCTCGCGCATCAAGAAGATCAGCGGTGCCAACCTGCACCGCAACTGGGTCGTCATCCCGCACGTCACCAACCACGACGACGCGGACATCACCGACCTCGAAGCCTTCCGCGTGCAGTTCAACAAGGAAAACGAGAAGAGCGGCGTCAAGGTCACCATGCTCGCCTTCATGATCAAGGCCGCCGTGGCCGCGCTCAAGAAGTTCCCCGAGTTCAACAGCTCGCTCGACGGCGACCAGCTGGTGCTCAAGAACTACTTCCACATCGGCTTCGCGGCCGACACGCCCAACGGCCTCGTCGTGCCCGTCATCCGCGACGCCGACAAGAAGGGCATCGTGCAGATCTCGCAAGAGATGGGCGACCTGGCCAAGAAGGCCCGCGACGGCAAGCTCGGCCCGGCCGACATGACCGGCGGCTGCTTCTCCATCAGCTCGCTGGGCGGCATTGGCGGGCGCTACTTCACGCCCATCATCAACGCGCCTGAAGTCGCCATCATGGGCGTGTGCAAGAGCAGCCTGGAGCCCAAATGGGACGGCAAGCAGTTCGCGCCGCGCCTCATGCTGCCTTTGAGCCTGAGCTGGGACCACCGCGTGATCGACGGCGCCAGCGCTGCGCGCTTCAACGTGTACTTTGCCTCGCTGCTGGCGGACTTCCGCCGCATCGTGATGTAACGAAAGGGCAAGACACACCATGGCAATCATCGACATCAAGGTGCCCGACATCGGCGACTTCGCCGAAGTGGCCATCATCGAAGTGCTCGTCAAACCCGGCGACACCATCAAGGCCGAGCAGAGCCTGATCACCGTGGAGTCCGACAAGGCCTCCATGGAGATCCCTTCCAGCCATGCTGGCGTGGTCAAGGAACTGCGCGTGAAGCTCGGCGACAAGATCGCCGAAGGCTCGGTGGTGCTGACGCTGGAGGTGGAGGGTGCTGGCGCGGCGGCCCCGGCAGCCGCACCGGCACCGGCACCTGCGACACCCGTGGCTGCAGCATCTGCACCAAAATCGGCTCCAGCGCCCGCACCACAAGCGCAAGCAGCTATCAATCCAGTAGCATCCAGCTTTGCTGGCACGGCCGACCTGGACTGCGACGTGCTCGTGCTCGGCGGTGGCCCTGGCGGCTACAGTGCCGCCTTCCGCGCGGCCGACCTGGGCCTCAAGGTCATCATCGTCGAGCGCTACGCCACCCTGGGTGGCGTGTGCCTGAACGTGGGCTGCATCCCTTCCAAGGCGCTGCTGCACGTGGCGGCCGTCATGGACGAAGTCAGCCACATGGCTGACCTGGGCGTGAGCTTCGGCGAGCCCTCGCTCGACATCGACAAGCTGCGCGGCCACAAGGAAAAAGTCATCGGCAAGCTGACCGGCGGCCTGGCCGCCATGGCCAAGATGCGCAAGGTCACCACCGTGCGCGGCTACGGCAGCTTCGTCGGTGCCAACCACCTCGAAGTGGAAGAAACCACCGGCACCGCGCAAGAAAAGACGGGCACCAAGAAGGTCATCGCCTTCAAGAACGCCATCATCGCCGCCGGCAGCCAGGCCGTGCGCCTGCCCTTCATGCCCGACGATCCACGCGTTGTCGACTCCACCGGAGCCCTGGCGCTCCAGGGTGTTCCGAAGCGCATGCTCATCCTGGGCGGCGGCATCATCGGCCTGGAAATGGGCACCGTGTACAGCACGCTGGGCGCGCGCCTCGATGTGGTCGAAATGATGGACGGCCTGATGCAGGGCGCCGACCGCGACCTCGTCAAGATCTGGCAGAAGATGAATGCCAAGCGTTTTGACAACATCATGCTCAAGACCAAGACGGTGGGCGCCAAGGCCACACCCGAAGGCATCGAGGTGACGTTTGCCGCAGCGGAAGAGGGCGGTACGGCCCCCGCGCCGCAGGTGTACGACCTGGTGCTGCAGGCCGTGGGCCGCACGCCCAACGGCAAGAAGATCGCCGCCGAGAAGGCGGGCGTGGCCGTCACGGACCGTGGCTTCATCAACGTCGACATCCAGATGCGCACCAACGTGCCGCACATCTTCGCCATTGGCGACATCGTGGGCCAGCCCATGCTGGCGCACAAGGCGGTGCATGAGGCACACGTGGCGGCCGAGGTCATCGCGGGTGAACTGCAGGGCAACAAGGAGCTGGCATCCGCCGCCTTCAACGCCCGCGTGATCCCCAGCGTGGCCTACACCGACCCCGAGGTGGCATGGGTGGGCCTGACGGAAGACCAGGCCAAGGCGCAAGGTATCAAGGTCAAGAAGGGCCTGTTCCCCTGGACGGCCTCCGGCCGCGCCATCGCCAACGGCCGCGACGAAGGCGTCACCAAGCTGCTGTTCGACGACTCGCCCGAGGCCCACGGCCACGGCAAGATCCTCGGCGGCGGAATGGTCGGCACGCACGCTGGCGACATGATCGGCGAGATTGCGCTGGCCATCGAGATGGGCGCCGACGCCGTGGACATCGGCAAGACCATCCACCCGCACCCCACGCTGGGCGAGAGCATCGGCATGGCGGCGGAGATTGCACACGGCTCGTGCACGGATGTGCCGCCGCAGAAGAAGTGATTTGACAAGCTCCTCGAATCACTCCTGACTTGATAGTTGGCCGCACAAGCTCTATGAGCTGTGCGGCCTTCTTATTGGCGACTCAGATATTTTTGAGGGCTTTTAGGACCTGGGGATGTTAGATGGAAACCTGGCGAGCATCGTGCAATTCGATTCCGTATGGTTGGCATGGCAGACTGCCTTGAACTGTGCACGCACAGTCCAGTTGTAGTCAGCAGGTTTGGGCCATGGGCGGCTCGCGCCAGCAATCAGGGAGCCGATTTTGAAATGCATGAACTTTGCCCGCTTTACCGGGCGTGTATTGGTTTTGGGAAGTTGCCACAGCAGGTTTGCAATGTGCATGTGGCACGGCGCAAAGCGCATGGAAAATAGTTCATCATGAGTTACGCCATCCATATCTGGGACCAGCCCACTCCGACGAACTGGGCCGAGGCGCAGGCCGCGTTCAAGCGCCTCGCCGACCAGCGGGCCGCGCTGAATCCAAAGTTCGTCGAGCTGGCCCAGCGCATGAAAGCCGCGTTTCCCGAATACGGCGATGCGTGGGACCTGGGCACACCCACCGCGCTGCCGGACGATGCGGTCTTGGCCGTGGACATCCATGATCTGACGCTGTTCTATCCCCGGCTCGTGGATGCAGCGGTGGAACTGGGACTTAGCGTCTACGACGACAGCACCGGTGAATGTTTTGTGCCCGGCCCTTGGCGGCTGTCGCCTCAAGGGCGAGAGCATTTGGCCTGGAGCAACCCGGCGCCAGCGCCTGCAAAGCTGCCCGATATCGAAGGCCGCGTGCGAGCGCTGGTCCATCCGCAATTGCACACGCACGGGTTCAGGCTGGAGATCGCGAGGTCGTCGTCGGTCACGATGCAAGTCCACTGGCTCCGGGATTCGCCCCTGGGATTGCAGCGAATCTCGCTCGGATGGAAGAGCCGCTCGGACGGCGCGTTGTACGAGGCTCGCACATCAGCAGGGCTTCGTCCGGTGCTGCCCGCAGAGCTGGCGCCGCTGTGCGAACCGCAGCACATGATTGATTTGCACATCATCCATGCGGGGGTGGTGCAGCAGTTCGTCAGCCCGTTGCGGTCCGGCGCCTATGACATCAACCCGGTGGAAATTTCGAACCCAAGCCAGTTGGATCATTTCCTGGCAGCGACTGCGGACTGGCTGATAGCCGAGGTGTTGCCTGTCTTGGACCAATGCCGGACATTGGCGGACTTTCTGGTTTATGACCTGGGCGAGCCGCGCCAGGCGATCGCCGTCAAACCGTACCAGGCTAACCTCGTGCTGGCCCACTGGGCCGGGGAAGCCAACATGGAACAGCGTTTTGAGCTGCTGGTCCAGCGCTGCGCTCACCACAACATGACCCCGTACTTCCTGAACGCAACGCACCGCGCGATTCAAGCTGACGACCTGCGAACACTGTTTGGCGCAGGACGCGTGCCCACGGCGTGAACTGCCGCCATGGCCACGCGAACGCCTTTGCCATGGACGCATGAAAGCTGGCCGCCCAACAACGGTAAGCGAGCCGCCGAGCAGGCGACGGCCAGGTTGCGCATGCCACCCATACTCGGCGGGCAGTGTCCTGCCAATGCATCCCCCGGCTGCAGCTGTGCTTGCCCCGCGCAGGAGTTCCGACAAAAGTCGTGGAAAATAGAGAGTTTTCTGCCGCTACCCATGGGGCAGGACATCCGCCCGGCCTCCCAATCCTTTTTGCTCCTCTGAGCTTGTCCATGTCAGACGTCAACTCCTCCAAGATCTCTGTCGAGAAAATCGGCGGCACTTCCATGACCGCCTTTGGCGATGTGCTGCGCCACATCATGCTGCACGATCCCAAGCGCATCTATGGCCGGATCTATGTGGTGTCCGCCTACTCGGGCGTGACGAACCAGTTGCTGGAGCACAAGAAGACGGGCGAGCGCGGCATCTATGCCCTGTTTGCAGAGGGCAAGGGCTACCAGGACGCCCTGACCCAGCTGGCCGCCAGCCTGAAAAAGCTGAACGCGGGCTACGCCGACCTGGGCCTGCCGCTGGATGTGGCCGATGCCTTCATCGACCAGCGTATTGGCCAGGCGCGTGAGTACCTGAACGCCATGCAGCACGTGCTCGCCAGCGGCTACTTGAGCCGCAAGGATGTGCTGCTGGCCGCGCGCGAGGTGCTGGCCTCCATTGGCGAGTCGCACAGCGCGTTCAACTCGGTCGAGATCCTCAAGGCCAGTGGCGTCAACGCCATCCTGATGGACCTGGCCGGTTTTGACGACAACGAAGCCTGGACCATTGACGAGCGCATCGCGCAGAGCTTCAAGGGACTGGATCTGAGCGACAAGGTGGTGGTGGCCACCGGCTACACCAAGGGCACCGAAGGCATCATGCGCGAGTTTGACCGCGGCTATTCCGAGGTCACGTTCAGCAAGATCGCCGTGGAAGTGCGCCCCGCCGAGGCCGTGATCCACAAGGAATTTCACCTGTCGTCCGCCGACCCCAACCTCGTGGGCCTGGAAAACGCCATCGTGGTGGGCGCCACCAACTACGACGTGGCCGACCAACTGGCCGACGTGGGCATGGAAGCCATCCACCCCAAGGCCGCCAAGCCCATGGAGCTGGCCGGCATCCCCATCCGCCTGAAGAACACGTTCGAGCCCGACCACCCCGGCACGCTGATCACCAAGGACTTCGTGGGCGAGCGCGCGCGCGTGGAGATCGTGACCGGCACCGACAAGGTCACGCTGATCGAGATCCACGACCCCAGCATGGTGGGCACGGTGGGCTTTGATGCGGGCCTGATGAACGTGTTCTGCAAGCACGATGTGAGCTACATCCTGAAGGCGACCAACGCCAACTCCATCGCACACCTGGTGTGGGACAACCAGGTCACCCCCGAACTGGTGGCGGAGCTGCAGGAGGACTACCAGATCGTGACGATCAAGCCCAGCGCGATCGTGTGCACCATCGGCTCCAACATCGGCATCCCTGGCGTGCTGGCCAAGGCCGCGCAGGCGCTGGCCGATGCGCGGGTCAACGTGAACTGCGTGTCCCAGACCCTGCGGCAGGTGAACATGCAGTTCGTGATCGAGCGCGAGGACTACAAGACGGCCATCAAGGCGCTGAACCTGGCGCTGTGCGTGAACTCAGGCACTCCGGTTCCGCGCGTGTGAAGAAATTGCGGCAGGCGCGCCTGCCGCAATGCCTTTTCATAAGGAGCCCGCCTTGCGCGGGCTTTTTGTCGCCTGGATGTCTCCGTCAGGCGGTGCCTAGCAGCCTTTCGAACAGATCCGTTCCGCCCATCTGCCCGCCCTTGAGCATCAACTCGAGCCCGTGGCGCGACGGGTCTGCACTGTGTGCGCTGCTCAGCGTGACCCCGGGGCATACCGCGGTTTTGTACGACAGCCCCCACAGTTGCAGCGCCTGGACTGCGTGGCTTGACGTGTCACCGCCAGCGATGCCGATGCGGCGCAGTGGCGCGCCGCGTTCTGCGCGGGCTTGCACCACGCGGGCGATCAGATGGGCGCTGGCCTGGGCGACATCGGTGGAAGAGGCCGCAGCGGCCAGCGGCGCGCCGTCCGTGGGACCGGTGAAGGCCAGCACGTTCTCTCCGTTCTGCAGCCCCGCGCAGATGGCGTCTCGCAGACCCTGGGCGTAGGCCGTGTCGCTGCACAGCCGTTGGGCGTCCACTGCGATGCGGTGGTATGCGGTGGCGGCCTGCACCTGCGCGGCGGTCAGGGGGGACAAGCTGCCCGCCCAGGCCAACACCGGCCCGTCGGCGGGCGCCAGCGGCGCAGCGGCCGTGGACGCCGGCTTGCCCCAGTGGGCGACCAGCGCCTGGGCCACGGCGCTGGAGCCCACGGCCAGCAACCGGGCGTGTTGGGACTGCTGCCACAGCAGGCGGCCCACGGTGGCCAGCTGGCCGGGCGTGGTCAGGTCCAGCAAGGTCGGCGCCATGGCGTGGGACGCTGCGCCATGCGCCAGCAAGGCCTGCAGGGCGGCGTCCAGGGCGCCAGTGGTGGTGGTGTCGGTGTCGTTGGTGGCGTCGTACAGCGGGTAGTGCAGGGCGGTGATGCCATCGAGCCCCTGGCGCGCCAGATGGAGCCGGAGATCGGCCTCACCCATGGGTGTGACCGGGTGCTGTCGCATGGTGGGATGCCGGTCGATGCGGTGCACGGCGCCGCCCGTGCCCGCCGCAGCGAACAGGTTGCTGAACGCGCAATAGCGCCCCAGGCTGGGCTGCCCGCCCACGATGGGCACCCAGCGGTTGTTCACGAACGGGTGCAGGGTCTGAATGCCGCAAGCGATGTTGCCGACATGCGGGGCGCTGTCGAAGGTGGAGCACACCTTGTAGTGCAGCACCGGCGGCGCCAGCTTGTCGAAGAAGCGGCCTACAGCCGACATCTCGGCCCGCATGGCCTCTGGAGGCATGGCGCGCGCGGCACCAGCAATGCCCACCGCATCCAGCGGCCCGGCGGCGGCCAGGGCCTCGGCGCTGGGCACGCCCATGAACAGCATCGACCGCAGCCCGGCCTGGGCCAGCACGGCCAGCGTGTCGGTGGCGCCTGTGAAGTCGTCGCCGTACCAGCCGTACAGAGGGGCCGTCGTCGTCATCGTTTATTTCTTGCCGAAGAATTCGATCGCGCGGCGCAGCTCGGATGCCTGGGTGGCGCGCTGTGCCAGGGTCTCGCCCTTTTGCACCGCGTCCCACGCCTGCTGCAGGCTGGCCACGCCAGCGGCGGGGCCGTCCGGGTGCGCCAGGATGCCGCCGCCGGACATGAACAGCAGGTCGTTGGACTGGATGCTGTCCCACGTGGCGGGCACGGTGCCGGCCCACTGGCCGTTGGAGAAGGCGGGCAACACGCGGTCGTCCAGCCCATCACACAGCGGGGCCAGCGTGTCGTGGGCCGACTCGATCACTTCTTCGTCGGTCTGCGAAAACTTGCCCTGCAGGCCATGCACATGCATGTGGTCCACACCGGCCAGGCGCCACAGCGTCTGCCAGGCGTTGAACGAAAAGCCCAGCAGCGGGTGGCGCGACAGGGCGCCGTAGCCGTTGCGGTGGCCGTGCAGCGCCAGCGGGGTGTGGCGCCGCAGGGTTTGCACGGCCGAGTAGCCGCACCAGTTCAGGCTGACCATCACACAGCTGCCCCCTTCGGCCGCAATCAGGTCGGCGTGGCGGCGCATGGCGTCGGTCTCGTCGGTGATGTTGAAGGCCACCATCACCAGCTTGCCGGTCTTGTCCTGGTGGGCGCGCACACGGCGCATCACGGCCTTGACGCGGTCGGCCAGCGGCGCGTGCACCGGGTTGGCGCAGACCTCGTCGTCCTTGATGAAGTCCACCCCCGCAGCGCACAGGCGGCCGGCCAGGTCGCCGGTTTCTTCGGCCGACAAGCCCACGTTGGGTTTGATGATGGTGCCGATGAGCGGGCGGCCCTGCACGCCGGTCAGCGCACGGGTGCCGGCGATGCCGTGGCGGGGCATGTCGAACTGGGCGCGGTAGGCGCTGGGCAGTTTCATCGACTCCAGGCGCAGGCCGGTGACTTCGCCCAGGTCGTACAGGTTGCCCGACACCGTGGCGGCCAGCGTGGGCAGGTTGGGGCCGATGTTGTCGCACGGAAAGCTCACGCGCAGTCGGGCCCGCTGCCAGGTCTGCGGCGTGTCGAACATGCCGCGCCGCTGCATCCACCCGTTGGGCAGCGAGGGTGCGGGCGCCACGTCCAGCAGCTCCACCGACTCGACCGTGGCGCGCGCACGTTCGCGCAGTGCGTCGGTCTCGCCCTCGACCCGGGTGAAGGTGCCGCACGACTGTTCGCCTGCCAGCACTTCGGCCACGTGGGCCGGGTCCAGCGGGGTTTCGATCAGGTAGGTGGCTTCAAAGCGGTCTGGGGACATGGTGGGTGAACTACTGTTTTGATAGCTGCTAGCGCTTATGTGTCAAGCGCTAGGTGCCAATTTGGCTTGAAATTCAGGCCTTCTTTAGATCTTGGAGAGATCCGGAAACGGCCGCACCGGGTCCGTCGTGCCGTCCCAGGTCTCCGACTCCGAACGGATCAGGTCGAACATGCGGCCCTTGGGGCCCGCCACTTCCGACAGCTCGATCACCGTGCCGGGGTGGTATTCGGTGTCGAAGTAGACAAAGCGGCCTTTTTCGCCCACCTCGCCGCTCATCACCGTCTTGAAGCCCTGGGCCGTCAGGCGCGCCAGGTCGGCGTCGTAGTCGCTCGTCCAGTAGGCCACGTGCTGCAGCCCGGTGCGTCCGGCCTGCAGAAAGTCGCGGTACATCGATGGCACGTCGTTGCGCGTCTGGATCAGCTCGACCTGCACGTAGCCCGAGTTGGCCAGCGCCACCGAGTTGTGCGGCTCGTAGCGCTCGCCCTTGTACACGTAGTTCTTGATCGGGACCTTGGTGTTGTAGAACCAAGGGCCCACGCCCAGGGTCTTGCTCCAGTAGTCCATGGCGGCTTCGATGTCGTGGACCACATAGCCAAGTTGGCGGATGGCGCCGAAATGACGGCTCATAAAAATTTCCTTTGTTGGTGATGCGTCAGGGCAGGGCGCAGCCGGGCGGGGCCCATCAGGCGCCGCCCAGGTTGCAGGCTTGCTTTATTTACTTACTTGGCGCCGTCGACGATTTCTTTGGGGATCGGCACACCCGCGTACTTCACATGGATGTCGTTGAGCTTGCCGTTGGCCAGGTTGGTCTTGATCCAGCCGTTCACGGCGGCCATCAGCTCGGGCTGGCCCTTGCGCATGGCCACACCCAGCTGGTACGACTGCAGGATGAACTTGGTCTCGAAGTCGCGCGACGGGTTCTTCTTGGCGATGGCCGCGATGATCGGCGGCGTGATGGCCACGATGTCGGCCTGGCCGGTGGCGGCGGCAGTGATGGAGGCGGACTCGTCGTCAAACCGCACCACTTTGGCCTGCGGTGCGCGTTCGGTCAGGATCTTGTCTTGCGGGCCGCCACGGGTTACGGCCACGGTCTTGCCCGCCAGGTCTTCGATGCTGGTGAGCTTGAGGCTCTTGGGCGCGCCCACCGCGGCCTGGATGGCGCCGTAGGGGATGGAGAAGTCCACGGCCTTCTGGCGCTCGGGCGTGATCGACAGCGACGAGATGATCAGGTCCACCTTGTTCGACAACAGGTTGGGGATGCGCGACGAGTTGGTGGTGTTCACGATCTCCAGCGCCAGGCCCAGGTCCTTGGCCAGCAGCTCGGCCGCTTCCACGTCCGAGCCCACGGGCTTCATCTTTTCGTCCACGTAGCCGTAGAACGGCGCGCCAAAGTCGATGCCCACGCGCAGCTTGCCGGCGGACTTGATGTCGGCCAGCTCGGCCATGGCGGGCACGCACAGGGCGGCGGCGCTGATGGCCAGCAGGGAGCGGCGGAGGATGAGGGAAGCGGTCATGGTGTTGTCTCCTGGTGGTTTTTGAATAGGGAATCGAAAAGGGCAGGCCTGGAAACTCAGAGCCCGTGAGAAAGGAAATCGCGCAGCTCGGCGGTCTGCGGGTTCTTGAGCATCGCGCCCGGGCCCGTCTCCCAGACCTTGCCCTCGTGCATGTAGATGATGGTGTCGGCCACCCGGGCGGCGAACTCCATCTCGTGCGTGACCAGCACCATGGTCATGCCGCCCTGGGCCAGGGCTTCGATCACGCGCAGCACCTCGCCGGTCAGTTGCGGGTCCAGCGCAGAGGTCACCTCGTCAAACAGCATCACCTGCGGCTCCATCGCGAGCGACCGGGCAATGGCCACGCGCTGCTGCTGTCCGCCCGAGAGCTGCTCGGGGTAGGCCTGCGCCTTGTCCGCCAGGCCCACCTGCTGCAGCGTGCGGGCGGCAATCTCGCGCGCTTTGGCCGTGGGCAGGCTCTTCACGGCCTTGGGCGCCAGGGTGATGTTCTGCTCCACCGTCAGGTGCGGGAAGAGGTTGTAGCTCTGGAACACGATGCCCACGTCCTGGCGCAACTGGCGCAGGTCGATGGCCGGGTCGTGGACCGCGTGGCCGCAGACGTTGATGGTGCCGCTGTCGATGATCTCCAGCCGGTCAATGCAGCGCAGCGCCGTGCTCTTGCCCGAGCCGCTCTTGCCGATGATGGCCACCACCTGGCCCCGGGGAATGGCAAACGACACGCCCTTGAGCACCTGGTTGCTGCCAAAGCTCTTGTGCACGTCCTTCAGTTCAACGACGGGCTGCGCAGGCGAGGCCGCTGGCTGGAAGGGTTGCGCGGCAGCGTCTTGGGCGAGGTTCATGGTGTCTTCTCGTTTCATGCGGTGGTCACAGGCACTGTGGCTGGGCCACGGTTTCCAAACTGCTGGCGCTGCTCCAGCTTGCGGCTCCACACCGACAGCGGGTAGCACATCGCAAAGTAGACGACGGCGATCAGCAGGTACACGGTGAAGGGCTGAAAGATGGAGTTGTTGATGAGCTGCCCGGCACGCACCAGCTCGATAAACCCCACGATGGACGCCAGCGAGGTGTTCTTGACGATCTGCACCATGAAGCCCACCGTGGGCGGCGTGGCAATGCGCACCGCCTGCGGCAGCACCACCAGCCGCATGCGCTGGGTGCGCGACAGGGCCAGGCACTCGGCCGCCTCCCACTGCGTGCGCGGCACCGACTCGATGCACCCGCGCCAGATCTCGCCCAGATACGCGCTGACGTAAACAATCATCGCAATGCTGGCCGCCACGATGGCAGGCAGCTCCAGCCCCGCAATGCTCAGGCCGAAGTAGCACAGGAACAGCACCACCAGCAGCGGCGTGCCCTGGATGATCTGAATCCACGCAATCGTCGCCCAGCGCACCGCCTTGATCGGGCTGACGCGGCACAGCGCAATCACGCCCCCGGCCAGGCCGCCGCCCACAAAGGCAATCAGCGACAGGCCGATGGTCCACAGCGCGCCCCACATCAGGTACTGCAGGTGATAGGAGTTGAGGCCACCGTCGATCATTTGGCGTTCCCCAATTTGCGTTGGCGCGTGAACACGATCTGCCCGAACACCCACAGCCCCAGCCGCATCAACAGCGACAGCGCCAGGTACGCCACCGCCACCAGGATGTAAGCCTCGAACGGGCGGAAGGTCTCGGACTGCACCCGTGCCGCCACGGCGGTGAGTTCCTCCACCGAGATCTGCGAGGTGATGGACGACGCCAGCATCAGCAGCACGAACTGGCTGGTGAGCGCGGGGTACACCTTCTCCATCGCCGGGCGCAGCACCACGTGCCAGTACACCTGCCGGCGCGTCAGGCCCAGGCACTCGGCCGCCTCGATCTGGCCCTTGTGGATCGAATCCATGCCCGCCCGCATGATTTCGCAGGTGTAGGCCGCCACGTTGATCACCAGCGTCAGCAGCGCCGCAGCAAACGCCGACACCTTGAAGCCCAGGCTGGCCAGGCCAAAGAACACCAGAAACACCTGCACCAGCAGCGGCGTGTTGCGCAGCACTTCTACATACGCGCCACAGGCCCTCACCAGCCAGCGCCGGTCGCTGCGCCGGCCAATGGCCAGCAGCGTGCCACCCACAAAACCAATCACGGTGGCCGGGAAGGACAGCAGGATGGTCATCCACGCCCCTTCCAGAAACTGGGGCCAGTTGGCCAGCACGCTGGCAAAGTCGAACTCGTACGTCATGAGTGGGCAGCGGTGCGCGTCAATCAGCGAGTGCTGGCGCGGCGGCCAAAAACTGGCGGCTTGCCCTGTGGGCGCAGGCGAGCGTGAGCGGAAATACCAGGCATGTCTTTGTCTCCTGAGTGATCGGTTTCGCGGGTGTGGGCGACCGTCACAACCTAGGGTTTGTACTGATGTGTTCTGATGCCTTTCAGCATCGAACGCCGAGTGATAGTATCCGCAGAATCCATCAAATACCAGCAAGCTGAATGATGGTTTTTGATTGAATTTACATGGCCCAAAACCCGCCCAACCCCAGCAGTCCCCGCAGCCCGCGCATCCCCGACATCGCCCAGCTGTCCGGCGTCTCCACCGCCACGGTCGACCGCGTGCTGAACCAGCGATCGGGCGTGCGCAACGCCACCGCGCAGCGGGTGCTGCAGGCCGCTGCCACCCTGGGCTATCTGCCGCAGGCGGAGCTGCACGCAGCGCTGCAGCCGCAGCCCCTGCGCCTGATGGTGCTGATCCCCGAGGGCAGCAACCGGTTTCTGCAGATGCTGGGCGACGTGATCGGCTACGCGCAAGACCACTGGGCACCGTTCAACGTGCGCTGCCAAGCGGCGTACATCGAAAGCTTCAACCCCGACGCGCTGGCCAAAGCGCTGCTGCACTACGGCAAGCGCTGCGACGGCATCGCCTTCATGGCGCTGGAGCACCCCGTGGTGCGCGAGGCCGTGGCCCAGCTGGCAGAGCAGGGCGTGCCCACCGTCACGCTGATCTCGGATTTATCCAACTCGCGCCGCGTGGCCTACGTGGGCCTGGACAACCGCGCCGCAGGCCGCACCGCCGCCTACCTGATCGCCCGCTTCATGGGCCCACTGGCCCACAGCCGCAAGGCGCATGTGGCGATGATTGTGGGATCACTGCGCTACCGCGCCCACGAGGAGCGCGAGGCGGGCTTTTTGCACCTGTTTGAAGAGCAGTTCCCCCTGGTGCAGGTGGTGGGCGTGCGCGAAGGCCAGGACGACGCCGAACGCAACTACCGCCAGGCCCGCGCGCTGCTGGAGCAGCACGATGATTTGGCAGGCATCTACAACATTGGCGGCGGGGCAGAAGGCATCGGCCGAGCGCTGAAAGAGGCCGGGGCGGATCGCAAGATCGTGTTCATCGGCCACGGCCTCACGCCGGATACGCGGGCGCTGCTCATCGACGGGACGATGGACGCGGTGATCACGCAGAACCCGCAAGGTGCGGTGATGAACTGTGTGCGGATTTTTGCCAATGTGCGGGATGGGCGAGAGCCGACGAATGGGGTGGAAACGACGCGGAGTCAGGTGATATTTCGGGAGAATTTGCCCTAGGATGGGAATGCGTTCGAGATATCCCGCACGGGGCCACATGGCCGAAAGCGCATGATTCTTCTTGCACTTACACGTTCTGCTCAGACCAACCGATCAAACGGCTGCTTCGATGACGGCTTAAATCTGTGGCGAAGTAAGCTCTTTTTAAAAGCCAGTTTTCACTTTAGTGTAGACGGCTTCTGCGTTCTACACCGGAACCTTATTTGGAGCACGCTGCTTTCAAAATTTCGTTTGCAGGTACTAAATATTGCCATTAACTGACGCCACAAGGTCTTCGGTGAATTTTGGCAAAGAATCGCGAAATTTCTGAAAACTTCTTGATTTTTCCCCTATTAAATCAAGGTTTTTTGATTTCTTCATTGGTTGAACGAGGCGAGTGTAGTTTGCATGATTTTTTCTGCAGTCAATTTTTTTACCCTCGGTTACGGTGATGAGATGGTTTTCGCAATTATTTTTTTTGGCGCAGTACCGCATATCTTCACTGTATAGCGGTATAAGCCAGCATTCTGTACTATGCAGCGGTATGGCGAATAATAATCTGTCCTCTATATGACTGAGGAGATCTGTAGAGATTTGACTTTTTAATAAGGCAATTATTTTATTGCAAACTGCATCGCAATCATCGGAGGGGTCAATTGAAATGCTGTCATCAAAACAGATATCACCATCAATCTGAATCACAAGTTTCTTATTTGTGCTTAATGCATCGGCAATAATATCGTATTGCTGCAAGCATTCAAGAACATTTTTCCAACCTCCGTGCGATTCATCCGCTTGCTTTTCATTGTCTGTTGCATCTCGATGGGGCTGTATGTATTGAATATATAGTTCATCAGGAGATAGATCATCTTTGTAGTGTACTCTCAGGATTTTTTCTACGACTACTTGATCAGTTATTCCTTCTGCAATAATTGCAATTCCAATATTTTGCATAATTTTAGAATGCCTTAGGCAGCCCGCCAAGTGCTCCATCCATAAACATAGTCGAAAGGCGCGGAGTTCTTCCTGGTACTGGGGACTCTGGCTTTGAAATAGGCCTAGCGATAGTCCTTCCCTCGTCGTTGCGTGCAATCACAAAGAGTCGTTGTTCAGGGTCCTTTAGGTCGAGCCCATCGAGAATCGCCGGATTGTGCGTTGTTAGAATGACTTGCTTATTGTGAGCTTCCGCAAGTGAATTTATTTTTTTTATAATATGTTTGCACAATTTTGGATTTAGAGATGCATCAACATTATCTATCGCAAAAAATCCAGGGGTCAGATCTGATCTGAAGAGTGCAAAATAAAAAGCAAGAAATAAAAATCCTTCGTTAGCGCTTCTTAAATCAATTTTATGATCATTGCATTTTATGTATTTGTCTATTGCTTTAATGTGACTTATGTTGGATGCATCTTCGGGAATGTGCAAGCTTTCAAACCAACCAAAATAATTCAAAAAACTCTCTAGCTCTTTCTGGAACTCAGTATTTTTTTGTTCTATTTTTAATAGTTTGAATAAGCCTTCTCCTGAGATGCCAAGAGGCTGCACTTGGCCCTCTTTCGAGAAGTCGCGTAAGGCACTGTTTTCTGGGGAGAAAATAAGAAAATTGGAAAGTTTTTCATTTATAATTGAGGTGCGTTGAATTTCTTCTGCGTAGGCTCTTTTTAAATGATTTACTTGCTCTGTTTTTTTTCTGTCTTTACTAGATTTTTTTGCATGATCAGAATTATCTTCTAGAAAGATGCTAAGTATATTTTCTACGCGCTTTTGTATGCTTTCGGAAGACGTTTTTTTGTCATCGTTTTTCTGTTGTGAAAAAGCTCTGATGAAAAGACTTCTCATGATCTTCAGCTCATCATAACTTTTTCTAAAATCGGAGTCGCCGGACTTCATGAGATAGTTGTATACTGAGGTCCATTTTGAATATGGCTCCCCGTCATTTTCTAATGAATATTGAATTGACCAATCGTCATGGATGGACACATTCACTGTAATCTTTTTGTCTACTTGTATTTCGTTAAAAGCTGAGCGCATGAGATGCGTGTCTGTCGCTCTAATTCCTCGTGATACCAGAAATTCAGAGTCAACTTTATCGGCTGCAGCCGCCCCAGCAAGCGCAATGGATTCTAATAAGTTGCTTTTTCCAGCGCCATTTTCACCTATAAAAATATTAAGTCGCCCAAGACTAATATTTAAATCTTCAATGGATTTATAGTTTTTTACAGAAATTGTGCGGATCATTTCGACCTTTATTTCGCCGTATTGGAGAATACTATGTGTCAGTATTATTTGGCTAAAAACTGGCTTTTCTTTTTTTAGAATAGCCAGCGATCATAACTGTGGAAGTCTAGCTCATCGAGATTCGTTCGAGTGACGAAGCTGCTTGAGCTGGTAACTTGTTCATAGCGGATGGTTGCACATTGGCACGTAAGCGATCTGGGATGGCAACACTGAACTCAACAGGTGTAGTTGTTGCGCCGCCACGGCTGTGTGGCGCCGTAGTAAGTTAGAGGTCACACGTTTGTCAACCTTACTTGGGTCTCACCATCAACCACTTGCCCAACAAGCGCTACTTTAGCGTCGTGTGTAACGCTGACAGCGTTAGCATCTTTGCCGAATGGGGCAGCGTAGCGCTGACGGTGTGTGGGCAGATGTGGAGCGCAACGCCTCACGTCGCAACACGGATTGGTCCAATGTGACCGCCCCCTTTTGTTAGAAAGATGTGGCGGTGTCGATGTTTTCAGGGCTAAAGCCGCAGCCGAGCGAGGACGCATTTATTCAAAGCAATTGCTACACAAATAATAGCTAAAAGCGATTTCCCAGTAAGTGTTGGAGCCTAGTTTTACTAGTGTTCCGTGCGGGGTAAGCCTGCCGCATCAACCTATGCCGCCTGCGCAAGACCCGCCAGCGCCCCACTCAACTGCGCATGCACAAACCTGTAGCCATGGGTCAGCGCAGCGCTCGGCACCACGTTCTGCCCATCCAGTAACAACGTAGCCATTTCCCCCATCAGGGTACGCAATGGCAGGGTGGGCATGCCCAGCCAAACACGACGCCCAAACGACGCGGCCAGAGCATTTGCAACCGTGGACTGCGTCACCGCCTCAGGCGCCACGGCATTGACGGGGCCTTGCAGCTTTGGGTTCACCATCGCAAACCTTACCAAACCCACCGCGTCAGCCAGATGAACCCACGGCGCAGGCTGGCGACCATGCCCCAGCACAGCACCCAGGCCCAGGCGCGCGGCCAGCGCTTGCATCGGGTACGCGCCACCCCCGTGCCCCAGCACCACCCCAAACCGCATGCGCACCACCCGCACGCCCAGGGCTTCGGCCCGGCGCGCCTCGTGTTCGATGGCCGCGCACAGGTCGGACTGGAACTCGCCGGGGCGGGGCGGGGCGGTTTCGTCCAGGGGCTCCATCGACGCGTTGGGCGATGCGCCGTAGAAGCCCACGGCCGATGCGCTGACCAGCACGCGCGGGGCCTTGTGCAGGCGCCGCATCAGGCTTACGACTGCCACGGTGGTGTCCACGCGGCTGGCCAGCAGTTGGCGTCTGCGCGCCTGGGTCCACGGCATGCCCAGCACGCGGGCGCCTGCCAGGTTGACCACTGCGTCGATGGTCGTTTCAGACGGGATCGCGTCCAGCGTGTCCACCACCCACACGCTGGGGCCAAAGCTGGCGCGGGCCTGCAGAGCGTCGCGGGTCAACACGATCACCCGCTGGCCGTCGCGCACCAGGTCGGCCACCAATGCGCTGCCCACGAATCCGGTGGCGCCGGTGACCAGGGTGGCTGGCTGGGGTTGGAGGCCACGGGCATGCAGGGTGGTGCTGGGCTGTGCAGGCGGTGCCGTGCGGTAGAGCTTGATGGCGGCCAGCACGTTGCGCACGCTCCAGGCCCACACGCCGACGGCGTAGGCCGTGAACAGCCACGACACCCAGCCGTGCGGGGCCAGCACCATGGCGGTGGGTTGCTGCACCCACGCCCACAGCACGGGGCCGATCAGGCCCAGGAAGAGGCCGTAACTGATGGTCAGCACGGTGTGCAGCACGCGCTCGAACGGCGGCAGGCGGCGGGTGCGGTCTTCTTCCAGAAAGTCGGCCAGGGTGATGCCCACTTCGATCAGCAGTAGGGCCGCCAGCACGGCGGCAAAGGCGCCGCGCCATTCAAACCAGGCCAGGCCGACAAAGACGACGCCGTAGATGGCCTCGCGTGCGGCGTGCAGCGAGGCGGCGCGGCATCTGGGGATTTCGCGGGTGGGGTTGCCCAAGAAGCTGACACGGCCGGGCCTGCGCTGATTCCGTAGCCCGAACCTGCCCACCGCTGCATGGATTCAGACCGACTTGGCGCTCGGCTGTGCAGTCGGGTGTGAAGAGATGCCCTGAGGTGGCAGCGGCACCATCCGGGCGCCCCGCTGGCCGATCAACAACACCCCCGCCAGCACCAGCCCCGCGCCGGCCATCTGTGGCCACGACAAGGGCTCGTCCAGCAGCCAGCAACCGAAGAAGATCGTGAGGATGGGGCCCAGCGTGCCCACCAGCGCGGTTTGGGCTGCGCCGATGCGGCGGATGGCCGCCGAGGTCATGAATACCGGCAGCACGGTCGAGAAAATGGCCATGCCCAGCGCGTGCAGGTAGACCGGGGCCGGCTGCACCAGGGAGCCCGCGGGCTGGGACACGATGAAATGCGCCAGCGTGGCGACCGTGGAGACCAGCATCGCCAGCGCAGTGAAGCGTGCCGCGCCCAGGCGCCGGATGGCGGGTTCGCTGCCCGCCTGGTAGAACGCATACGAGACGGCCGAGCCGAACACGAAGCCCGCGCCGATGAGCACGGCGTGCGTGTCGCCCGCAATGTGCAAGTCGTGGGCGAAGGCCAGGCCGATGCCCGCGTAGGACAGCAGCAGCGCCCCCATCTCGCGGCGCGATGCCCGCTTGCCCATGAACAGCACGCCGATCAGGATGGTGAGCGTGGGGTAGGTGAACAGGATCAGCCGCTCCAGGCTGGCGGTGATGTACTGCAGGCCGATGAAGTCGAGGATGCTCGCGCCGTAGTAGCCCAGCAGGCCCAGCGCGATCACCAGCAGCCAGTCGCGCCGGGTGAGCGGGGCCAGGTTGCGGCTGGCGCGCCAGCCCACCCAGGCGAACACGGGCACGGAAAACGCCATGCGCAGGCACAGCAGGGTGACGGAATCCACAGGGACGGCCTGGGGCACGGCATAGGCCAGCTTCACGAAGATGGCTTTGAAGGAGAAGCCCAGCGCGGCCAGGATGGCGAGGATGAGGCCGAGGCGTTCGGCAGACCAGTGTTTCCAGGGCATGGGATGCGGGCAGAGGGTGGGGGCGCGGGGGGGGAAAGGGCGCGCTGCAAGCGGTCAGGGCATGTAAAAAATGCGAACGCCATGCAGGCTCAAAGGCGGGCCCAGAAAGATCGATGCGCCCGATGGTGCCTGCCGGGCGCGGCGGGCACAATTGTTATTGCCGCAACCGTTCGTTCGTTGTGGACGAATGCCAAGGGGCCTCCATTGACCTATGACCTGATCGATCTGCGCCTTTTTGTCGCCATTGCCGAAGAGCGCAACCTCACGCGCGGCGCCGCGCGCGCCTGTCTGGCGCCTTCGTCGGCCAGCCACCGGCTGCGGCGCCTGGAGGAGGCGCTGAACACCGCCCTCTTCGAGCGCCAGACCCGGGGCCTCGTGCTCACCCGTGCGGGCGAGGCGCTGCTGCGCAATGCCCGCCAGGTGCTGGCCAGCATCGAGCAGATGCATGCCAACCTCTCGCCGTTTGCCACCGGCATCCGCGGCCACGTGAGCCTGTGGGCCAACACGCATGCCACGCACACCTTCCTGCCCGACGACCTGGCGGGTTTCCTGAAGCGGCATCCGCAGCTGAGCGTGAGCCTGGAGGAGCGCACCAGCGCGGACATCGTGGTGGCGGTGGCCAGCGGCGAGATCGAGGTGGGCGTGCTGGCCGACAGCGGCTCGGGCGCGGGGGTGGAGCTGGCCCCGTACCGGCAGGACCGCCTGGTGCTCATCGTGCCGGCGGGCCATGTGCTGGCCGGGCGGGCGAAGGTGGGGTTCGCCGAGGTGCTCGACCACGCGTTTGTCATGCTGCACGCGGGCTCGGCCATCCACACCTTCACGATGAATGCCGCCGCCGAACTGGGCCGGCACCTGGACGTGCGCATCCAGGTGCGCAGCTTCGAGGCGGTGTGCCGCATGGTCGGGGCGGGCGTGGGCATCGGGCTGGTGCCGCGCGGCGCGGCCTTGCAGGTGGCGGGGCTGAGCGAGCCGCCGGTGGTGGTCGAGATGGACGAGCCCTGGGTTCAGCGCGACCTGCAGATCTGTGTGCGCAAGGGGGCGGTGCTGTCGGGTTTTGCCCAGGCGCTGGTGGCGCACCTGCGCCTGGGCGCGGGGCCCTTGGGCTGATCAGATCAGGCGGCGGCTGCAGTGGTCACCGTGACGCCGCCCGCCTGCAGCTTCTTGCGCAGTGCCGCGGGCGTGGACGCGGGCACCACCAGGGCCGCCAGTTCGCCGAGGGGCGCAATCGTGAAGGGCGATGCCGCGCCCAGCTTGTCGGCGGATGCCAGCACCACCGTCTCGGCCGCGCGCTGGTGCAGGGCGCGTTTCACGGCGGCCTCCTCGAAATCGCCCGTGGTCAGGCCCGCTTCGGCATGCACGCCGGTCACGCCCATCAGGTACAGGTCTGCACGCAGCTGCGCGGCGGCCTCGACCACGCTGGCGCCCACGTTCACCATCGAATGGCGGAACAGCCGGCCGCCCAGCACCAGCACCTCGATCTGCAGGTGGCCGGCCAATGCCACGGCCACGGCCGGGCTGTGCGTGACCACGGTGGCGCGCAGGTGCAGCGGCAGGTGCAACACCACCTGCAGCGAGGTGGTGCCACCGTCGAGGATCACCACCTGGCCGGGCCGCACCAGGGCCGCCCCGGCACGGCCCAGGGCGCGTTTGTCTTCAGGGGCCAGCTGCTCACGGGCCCGCAGGCTGCCCAAGGCGGCCGAGGCGGGCAGGGCGCCGCCATGCACGCGCTGCAGCAGGCCCTCGGCGGCCAGTTCGCGCAGGTCGCGCCGCACGGTGTCTTCCGAAATGCCCAGCTCTTCGCTGAAGGCCTTGGCCACGATCTGTCCGTCCCGCCGAAGGCGGTCGAGCAGGAGTTGCTTGCGTTGTGTGGTCAGCATGGGTGGGTTGCGTGAATTTGCATGTTTGTGCATGATATTGCACGTATTGAATATTGCAAAACCATGCCCGCCCCTTCCGACACTGACTTTCCGCTGCTGGTGCTGATCGCCGGCCCGTACCTCTCTGGCACCGACGGCGACGCGGACCGCATCGCCGCCAACCGGGCCCGCCTGGAGGCGGCCGCGCTGCCGATCTACGAGCGCGGCCATCTGCCCCTGCTGGGCGAGTGGCTGGCATTGCCCATCATCCATGCGGCGGGCGGGCGCGAGCCGGGCGATGCCGTCTTCCATGCCTACCAGTACCCGGTGGCAGAGCGGCTGCTGGCGCGCTGCGATGCCGTGCTGCGCCTGCCCGGCGCGTCGCGTGGCGCGGACATGGACGTGGCGCGGGCCCGGGCACGCGGGCTGCCCGTGTTCCACCACGTCGATGAGCTGCCCCGGCGCCAGGCTGGCGCCCGGGGGCATGCCGCATGAGCCGCCCGGTGCCCGCCGTGCCCATCGCCGAGCTCAATGCCCGCGCGGAGCACGTGAAGCTGCTGGACGTGCAACTGCTGTCCGACAACTGGTACGTGCTGCGCAAGGTCAGTTTTTCGCTGCGCCGGCGCGACGGCCAGTGGCAGACGCTGAGCCGCGAAGCCTACGACCGGGGCAACGGCGCGGCGCTGCTGCTGTTCGATCCGCGCAGGGGCACGGTGGTGCTCACGCGCCAGTTCCGGCTGCCGGCCTTCCTCAATGGGTGCGCGGACGGATTGCTGGTCGAGGCCTGCGCCGGGCTGCTTGACGGGGACGACCCCGAGACCTGCATCCGCCGCGAGGCGCAGGAGGAAACCGGCTACCGCGTGCGCCAGCCGCGCAAGGTGTTCGAGGCGTACATGAGCCCGGGTTCGGTCACCGAGAAGCTGCACTTCTTCATTGCCGAGTACGAGCCGCAGGACCGCGTGCGGGCCGGAGGCGGCCTGGTGAACGAGGGCGAGGACATCGAGGTCATCGAGATGCCGCTGGCCGAGGCCCTGGCGGGCATCGCCGGGGGCGCCATCCAGGACGGAAAGACGATCATGCTGCTGCAGCATGTGGCGCTGCAGCTGCAATTTGCTACTGTTTAGATAGCTGCTTGCGCTTTATCCATGGGCGCTGGAGGCCAATTTTCTTCAAGCCGGCGGGCCAGCGGGCGCGGTGGCTAGGCCTTCTTCTTGACCAGCCCGTAGATCACCAGCAGCACGATGGCACCGGCCACCGACGCGATCCATCCGGCGGGCGCGCCGGGTGCGTACCAGCCCATGGCGCTGCCCACATAGCTTGCCGCCAGCGACCCGGCAACGCCCAGCACGGTGGTCATGATCAAGCCCAGCTTGTCGTCGCCGGGTTTCACGGCGCGCGCGATCAGCCCGACGATGAAGCCGACGATGATGGTTCCGAGGATGGACAGCATGCAATTCCTTTCAATCAAGAGTGCGCAGGCCCGGCAGTGGGCTCCGGCAATGACTGTAATGGCATTTTCGGAGCCCGGCGGCTCTCGGAACCCGTTCCAGGTCTTTTCAGGGATCGCATTGGCGTGCAATCGCCCGATGACATTCCAGCCTTCGGGCAAGCGCCTTGCCGGGCGGCGTTGCGGCGTTGCGGCGTTCCGTCGCTTGCCCGTAGCCGGGCTGTCGGCGGGCTCCTTGCGGGCTATCCGGGCGGCGCGCAGCGCCTAGCATCCCATTGTGGCCAGGCGCTTGCGCGACTTCTAGAAAACCTCGAACAGGCTCAGTGCCTCACCAGCCGCAGCGGCTCGCCGATGCGCGCCTTCACCACGTCCTCGCGGTGGAAGGGCAGGGTGTGCCACTGCTTGGCCGAGAACAGGCACATCTGGTCGTTGGCGTGTGGCGATGCCGGGTTGGTGGACTGGCCGTAGGTCAGGATGGCCTGGGCCACCGGGCCTTTGGCGTCGAAGGTCACCGTCTGCACGTAGCTGGTGCCGTAGTCGATGCGCAGGCCACGCGCATTGAGCGGCGCGGGTTCCTGGCGGCCCAGGTTGTTGAGCACGCCTTCGAACTCCTCGCCGCCATGCAGCGCGATGGGCTCCTCGGTGATGTCCGGGCGCTGCACGCTGCCCAGGGTCGCGTCCAGCGCAAAGCCGCTCGCGCGGACGGTCTTCACGGCGCCGTCCAGGGCTTCCCACACCTTGGTGGCGGTGGCGGCGTCGTCCATCTTCAGGCCGGCGGGCGTGGCCACGGGTTGTGCCGGATCGAACGGCACGCGGTGCACGCCGGGGATGTTGCGCGCGGTGCGCCAGAACTCGCGGAACACATGGGCGCCGCGCGCGTCCAGGTTGTTGCGGCGGTCCCAGCCCTTCAGGGCGGCGCAGCCGCCGCGCGACTCTGCCGAGGGCGCCTTGTCGCAGGCGGCCAGCAGGTCGGGCACCACCACCTGGGCCATGAAGTTGCGGTTCTGGAACAGCTGGTCCTGGATGGCCTGCAGCGTGACCTTGCCGCGGCCGAGCATCTCGGGGATTTCCGCGAGGCCGGCGCGCGTGCGGGGCCGCGTGAGGCTGGCGTCGCCCACCATGGGCGAGATGCCGTCGAACTTCTGCCCCGGGTGGGTGTAGACAAAGCTGTCGTTGCTGTTGTGCACCCAGTCCGTGCGGAAGGCCACGGGCATGCGGCCGATGGGGATCAGGCCCGGGACGGGCGATGCGCTGTCGCGGCGCCAGTCGCAGTCGGCGCGCGATCCGTTCAGCACCACCAGGCCTGCGGCGGCCCGCAGCGCGGCGGCGGGCTGGCTGGGGGCGCAGCGCGCGAGCTGCGCGGCGTCCATGTCCGGCACCACGCTCACGTCGGCGTACATGGCCTGTCCGCTGCGGTCGGCCGCCAGGGTGTTCACCCAGGGCAGGCCCAGGTTGGCGTGCGCCTTGTGCAGGTCCTGCACCGAGCGGGCGCGCGCAAAGGCCAGGGCCGCGTCCATCATGCGGGTGTTGCCGGTGTTGGCGTCGCGCAGCGCGTAGGCGGTCCTGGCGTTCCAGGTCAGGCCGGCGCGGGGCACCACCACCAGCGGGCCCCAGCGGGTGGACCACACGGTGTGCTCGCGCGCCTGGAGCTTGCCGTCCGGGCCGGGAACCTGGGCGCTGACCTTGTGGGCCGTCATCTTCTCCGGCTTGCCGTCCACCAGGTAGGTCGTGGGATCGCCCTCGGCCAGCGTCACTTCGTAGAAGGTGAAGCGCTTGCCGGTGGACACCGTGTGCGACCAGGCGACATCTTTGTTGAAGCCGATGGAGACCATGGGGTAGGTGCCGATGCCCACGCCCATCACATCCATCTGGCCGGGGATGGTGAGGTGCATTTCATAGAAGCGGTTGGGGCCGCTCCACGGAAAGTGCGGATTGCCCAGCAGCATGCCGCTGCCGTTGGCCGTCACGTCCTTGCCAAAAGCCCAGGCGTTGGAGCCCAGGGGCGAGTCGAGCAGGCCCACCTCGCGCAGGGCCTGGGCGGCGTCGGCCAGCTCCACGCCAGGGGCGGGGGCCTGCGCGGCCTTGGCGGCGGGCGGCTGGGCGCCCAGCATGCCGTCGGCCAGCGCGGCGATGCCGGCCTGCACGGCCACCACTTCGGCCATGCGGCGGTACTGCGCCAGCGTCATGGGCTGCACCCAGGGCTTGCCGCGGCAGGCATCGGGCAGCGCGGCGGCGTTGTCGGCCAGGTAGCGGTTGTAGCCCGCCACGTAGCCGCGCGCCATGGCCTGCACCTGCTGGCTCGTGGCCGCCCAGTGGCGCTCCAGCGCGGCGTCGTCCATGTGGGCGGCCATGAACAGGTCGATCTGTTCGTTGGGAATGTAGCGGCGCCCCAGCAGGCCGATGGCCTGGCCGCCGAAGGTGCTGCTGCGCTGGCCGCGCGCGGTCACGAGCTGGTCGGCCGTCATGCAGACGTTGTCCTGCGCATAGGCATAGGCCACGCCGTAGGCCAGCGATTCGGGGTCCTGCGCGGTGATGTGCGGAATGCCGTAGGTGGTGCGCTCGATGGTCACGCCGCGGTCGCTGCCCGCCGCGCCGGGCTGGATGGCGCAACCCGCCAGAAAAAGGGCGGCGCAGGCAGCGGCGAGGGTGGTCAATGCCGTCGTCTGGCCGGCGGTGGCTGGGGTCTGTCGCATGGGTTCAGGTCTCCTGGGTGTTGGACCCGCGGGCGGTTCGCATCGCCGGCGGGGTGCTGTGGTCGCGCAACCATGCTACTGCCCGGTAACACCTCAACGGGGTGGTGATCTGGCCACGAATGGTGGCAATATCGCCACCATGCCCACCCGCACCACCGTCCTTTCGTCCTGCGTGAATGTGGGCATCCTCTGGGGGCGCGACAGCATTGCCAGCACGGCCACCGCGGTGGTGGACGCCCTGCGTGCCATGAACATGCTGGCCGCCATGCGGCCCGGTGGCGCGCAGCCCGCGCTGCGCTGGTTCTGGCTGCCGATGCCGCATGAGGGCGATGCCACCCCGCCCCCCGTGCCAGCAGGGGGCGATGGCTCGCAAGGCCCTCTGCACGTGGTCGTCATCCCCGGCTGGCTGGTGCCCACGGGGCCCCAGTTGCGCGAGGTCAGCAGCCGCTACAGCCAGCACTTCGGCGCCATGCTGCACAGCCACCTGCGCGGGGGCGGCAGGGCCCTGGCGCTGTTCAACGGCTCCAGCCTGCTGGCCCACTGTGGGTTGCTGGCGGGGCGCAAGGCGGCGCTGCCGTGGGTGTTCGCGCCGTCCATCGTGCTGCAGTCCAGCGAGAGCGGGCCAGGTGCCGCCGATGGGGCGCCTCCTGCCGAAGTGGTGTGGCAGCGGGAGCAGGCCTGGCAACGCGATGGCGCCCTGTGGACCACGGCATCCCTGCAGGACACCCTCCCAGCCGTGCTGGACCTGCTCGGCCACACGCCCGCCGCCGAACTGGCGCAGGCGGCAATGCACGCGCTGCTGTTCGACCGGGAGCGGCAGCTGACGGCCACCGCCGCCATGGAAACCCCCACCGGCCATCCGCTGGCCGCGGGCGCCCTGGAGCTGGCGCGGCGCTGGCTGCAGGCCCACCGCAACGAACCCTACAGCCTGCAGGCCACGGCCCGCGCCGCTGCCACCAGTCCGCGCACCTTGCTGCGCTGGTTTGCCCAGGTGCATGGCGAAAGCCCCCAGGACTACCTGCACCGCCTGCGCATCGCCCAGGCGCAGGCGTTGCTGCAGACCACCTACCTGACCGTGGAAGATGTGGCGCAGCAATGCGGCTACAGCGACACGGGCAGCTTTCGCAAGGTGTTCGCCCGCGTGTGCGGGGTGACGCCGGGGGCCTACCGCCAGCGCTTCAAGCTGCGCACTTCGCGCAAGCAGTGGCTGGCGCGGCAGGCCCCGCCCGGGGCCGACAGCGCAGGAGAAGCCTGACAGGCCGGCACGGCGGGTGCACAAGCCACCCGGCCGCAGCCCGCCCGCGCCGGGCCACAGGCGATAATCCATGGTTGCTATTGAAATAATAGCTGTGCGGCATGAGTGCACCAGCGCATGCGGCCGTTTTCTCCTGATTTCCGTTCATTGAAGCCTTTTTTCTCCATGCAAGCCCTGCTCGACGCCATCGCCGCGATGCCCCTGCCCACCGATGCCCAGCGCATCTTCCACGGCCGGGGCGGGCTGCACCCGGGCTGCGAGCAATGGGTGCTCGATGTGTACCCGCCCGTTTTTGTACTCACCAGCTTTGCCCCGGCCACCGAGGAAGCGCTCGACGCCATTGGCGCCGCGCTGCAGGCGCGGTGGTCGCTGATCGCGCCGGATGGCCAGCCGCTGAACTGGGTGTTCCAGCACCGGGGCGAGGCGCTGCGCGCCGAGGGCCGCAGCGATACCCGCCTCATGGCGGGCGCCGTGCCCGACCCGCATGCGGTCACCGAGGCCGGCGCACGTTTTCGCGTGCACGTGCTGCGCGGGCAGAACCACGGCCTGTTCCTGGACATGGCCGGCGGCCGCCGCTGGGTGCGCGACTTTGCCGCCGCGCGCGGCGCGGACCGCTACGGCCTGAAGGTGCTCAACCTCTTTGCCTACACCTGTGCGTTCTCGGTCGTGGCGCTGCAGGCGGGCGCGCGGCAGGTGGTCAACGTGGACATGAGCCATGGCGCCATCGCCGTGGGCCAGCAGAACCACCAGCTCAACGGCATCGCCACGGGCGCGAGCTTTCTGGCGCACGACATCTTCAGCAGCTGGGGCAAGATCACCCGCAGCGGGCCGTATGGCCTGGTCATCGTGGACCCGCCGAGCTACCAGAAGGGCAGCTTCGTGGCCACGAAGGACTATGCCCGCCTCATGCGCCGCCTGCCGGACCTGCTGGCGCCCGGCGGACACGCGCTGCTGTGCCTGAACGCGCCGGAGCTGGGCGAGGGATTCCTGCGGGAGCAGATGCAGGCGCTGGCGCCCGGGCTGTCGTTCGTGGAGAGGGTGGACAACCCGGCGGCATTTGCGGACGTGGACCCGGAACGCGCCCTCAAGGTGCTGGTGTACGCGGCGCCGGACCTTTAAGCGCCGTCTCCGGGATATGCGCCGGGGACCAACGCCATGCCCATGCCATTCGGGCTTTGTGGATTTGGGATGGCTTCTGATATTCTTTGCGGCGCCCGAGTGAACGGGCCCGCATTTTCATGGCCTCGCCGCCTGCCGCAATCCTGGCGCGCTGGTGCGCCTCACCAGGTTCTTCTCATCGACGTATGGTCCGATTCTTTCTCATTTTCATCGTGGTGCTGGCGGTTCTCTTTCGCATCGACATGCTCGACGAGGTGCAACGGGTCGCCATCGAGCCCTGGACCAGCCTGCTAGCCACCGCCAGCGCGGCGCTCATGACCCCGCTCGATGCCGACGTGGCGCACCACGGCCGCATCCTCATGAGCAAGGCCACGGGCTTCGCGGTGTCCATCGAGGCGGGCTGCAACGGGGTGGAGGCGGCGATCATCCTCATCGCCGGCATGATCGCGTTTCCTTCGAGCTGGAAGCACAAGCTCGCCGGCATCGCCATCGGCATCGCGGCGGTGCAGGCCGTCAACCTGCTGCGCATCATCAGCCTGTACTACCTGGGCAAGTGGAACATGACCGTGTTCGAGTTTGCCCACCTGTACCTCTGGCAGGCGCTCATCATGCTGGATGTGCTGGTGGTCTGGATGCTCTGGATCCGCTGGATCGCCCGGCAACAACCTCCCTCACCCCCTCAACCCCCCCTCGCCAATGCAGCTTAGTTCGGTCGGACGTTTCCTGCTGGTCGCCATTGGCAGCCTGCTGTGCCTGATGCCGTTGTGGTACTACCTGTCGCCGCAACTCTCCAAGCCCGTGTTCTTCATGGCGGGCGAGGCGTCTTCCGCCGTGTTCCACTGGGCGCTGAGCTACACCCAGAAGGAGACCACCGGGGTGCTGAACACCACGCTCAAGGTGGTCTCGGTGCAAAACGGCCAGTTCCGCTCGGGCAAGCTCGCCCCCGTGGTGGACTACCGCCTGCTGGGCTACGGCATCGTGATCCTGTGGGCATTGCTGCTTGCCTCGTTTCCTCGGGGCTGGGTGCGAAAGCTGCTCATCGGCTCGGTGGCCATGCTGCCGATCCAGGCGGTCAACGTCGCCCTGCAGTGGTGCAACGACGCCTTCAACCGCGCCGGGCGCGAGGTGTTCGTGCAGACGGGGCTGCCCGGGTGGGTGGCCGACGTGGTGGCGTTCCTCTACCACTTCAACCTGTTCATCTTCACCGCGCTGGCCCCGGTGATGCTGTGGCTGCTGCTGGACCGGGAGTTCCTGGCCAAGCTGCACGCCCAGGCGCGCGCGGCGGTCGCTGTCCAGCAGCCGCCGCAACCCCAGCAACCCCAGCAACCTGAGTAGGCCGCACGGCCGTGGCCGGTTGCGCGGCGGGCCCGGGCGGGGAGGTCAGTGCTGCGGGCGGGCGTCCACGGGTGTTTCCGTGTGCATCACGCAGCGCCACTCGCCGTCCTTGCGCGTCCAGACGGACGAATCCGTCATTTCCTGATTGATTTCTTCCGACCTTCCACGGGGCGTGAGGGCCTGCCGCGCGTGGTAGGTCAGGACGGCCGTGTTGTCGTCGGGGAACAGCACGTTCATGTTGCTCAGCTCGAAGGACTTGATCACCATCGGGCCCTGTTCCGCCATCCGCCGGTAGGTGGCGTGGTCAAACTGCATGGCGCCGTGGCTGCTGACCATCAGTGCCGGTTCATCGAGCATGGCGAGGGCGGTGTCCGTGTCCTCGTCGACCATCGATTGCCAGAATTTCCTTTCTAGCTGCATGAGCTCATTGCTTGCCGTGCGCATGTCGTGCTCCTAAGTGGTGGTGAAAGGGACCACACTGCGCGCCGGCCGGCCCGCCGGATGTCGGACGGGAAAGCAGGCGGCCGTCAGCACGTTCCTACCGGCGCCCGGCATGCCGTGGGGCGGGGCCCTGCGGGTATCACCCCCCTGGGCCTCTGGTTGCAGGTGGTAACCTAGTCTGGCAGCCGGGCGGCATGCCGCTGCGCGCAATGGGTGCAATTTCGGGGCTCCAGGAGGTTCAAGCTGTTCTTTCCACTGTTTTCCACAGAGAAAAAAGAAGAAGGAGAGGGCGCGGCGGGCGCCATGGACGCGGCGGACACCGCGCAGGACGCCAGCCCCGCGGTGTCGCCGGAGCGCAGCTTCAACACGAGGCTGTCGATCCATGTCGCGATCGCGATCCTCGCCACGGCGCTGCTCGCGCTGACGATCGTGGTGCCGACGTTCCACGAATTCGAGATGGCGCGGCAGGGGCTGCACGACATCCAGCATTTCCGGCGCGTTCTCGATATCGCCACCCTGGTCGCGGCGGAGCGGGGGCCCGCGAATGTCGTGATGTCCGAAGCGCCCGCGCCCGACAGCGCGGGAACCCGGCGCCTGGCACAGTTGCGGTCCCGGGTGGACGCCGCGCTGGCGGCGCTGGCGCAGCCGCAGCCGCCGCGCTGGGGCCTGCACCACCACCCCGTGCCGCCGGCGTTGCTGGAGGGTGTCACGCAGCAGCTGGCCCGGGCGCGGCGCCAGGTCGACGAGGCGGCGGCGGTGCCCCTGGCCTCGCTGCGTCCGGACGAGCTGGATGCGGCCATCCAGGGCATGTTCGAGGCGTCCGACAAAGTCCAGGCGATCATCGCTTGGCAGGCCAACGAGATCCTGCACCACGACGCGAGCCTGGCCTCTCCCGTCCTGATCGGCCAGATGCTCAATGACTTCCGGGACTATGGGGGACGGGCCGCCTCGCAGATCATGGCGCCCATCGCCCTGGGGCAGCGCCTGCCGCTCAAGAACATCATCGAGAGCCGGCAAACGCAGGGGCGACTGAGGGCGCTGTGGCAGGTGATCGGCGCCCACGGGGGGCTGCATGACAATGAAACGCTGGCAAGAACCCGCGAAGAGATCGAACGCGGCTACTTCGGCGATGGTTTTGCGCTGATCGACCGGCTGATCGCCGAAGGACGCCCGGGCGCCCGCTACACGATGTCGGCGACCGAGTTCACCGAGCGCTACGTGCCGACCATGCGGCCGATTGAAACCTACCGCAGCGTTTTCCTGGACGCGGCGGTCAAGCGGTCCGAGCACAACAGGGATGCGGCGCTGGCCACCCTGGCGGCGGTGGCGGTCGTGACGGGCGCCATCTTCGCGATCCTGGTGTGGCTGATTCTTTCGGTGCGGGCCCGCGTCTTCCGCCCGCTGCTCCATGCCCACGCGGCGGTCCTGCGGCTGGCCGAAGACCGGCCCGCCGTGCCCTACGGGCACCCCACGGCCGCGGGCGAGGTCACCGGCCTCTTTCGCGCCATCGAGGTGCTCCAGGGCAAGCTCAGGGAGCGGGCGTCCATGGCCAACGAGCTCAAGAGCCTGGCGGAGACGGACGGCCTGACCTCGCTGCTCAACCGCCGGGCGCTCGACGGGCACGCGCAGGCCCAGCGGGCCGGAAGGGGCGCGGGGGACCCGATGTGCCTCATCCTCCTGGACATCGACCACTTCAAGGCCGTCAACGACACCCACGGCCATCCCACCGGCGACCGCGTGCTCATCCAGGTCGCCAGGCTGCTGCGCACGGTTCTGCGCTCCAACGACATCGTGGCCCGTTTTGGCGGGGAGGAGTTCGCGGTGCTGGTTGCGGGGGACGACATGGCCGGGACCCTCGTGATCGCCGAGAAGCTGCGCCAGGCGCTCGAGCGGGAAACCTTCACCTCGGCGGAGGACACCGCGCTGCGCGTCACGGCCAGCTTTGGCGTGGCGTGCGGCTACCGGGGCGAGGCCGGATGGCCGCAGCTGGTGGAACGGGCGGATGCCGCGCTGTACCGCGCGAAGGCGGACGGCCGCAACTGCGTGCGCTCGGCGCCCATGGCGCCGGTGCCGCAAGACGGGCCGGTACCCGTGCCACTCCCGCCAGGGTAGCCCCGGGGCCGTTTCCCGCTACCCCTGGCGGGCCGCCGCGCGCGGCTCCAGCATCTCCAGGATCAGGCTCCACTCGGCAGGCTCCACCGGCGTGATCGACAGGCGGTTGCCCCGCTGCAGCACCCGCATCTCCCCCAGTTCGGGGCGCGCCCGCAGCTGCGCCAGGTTGACGAGCCGTGTCTTGCGCACCGCCTGCACGTCCAGCAGCAGCCAGCGCGGCTTGTCCGGCGGGGATTTGGGGTCGTGGTAGGGCGATTGCGGATCGAACTGGGTGGGGTCGGGCCGCACGGAAGACGCCACGCGGGCAATGCCCGCGATGCCCGGTTCCGGGCAGCTGGAGTGGTAGAACAGCACGCCATCGCCGATGTGCATCTCGTCGCGCATGAAATTGCGCGCCTGGTAGTTGCGCACCCCGGTCCAGGGCACGGTGGCGTCCGGGGCGGCCAGGGCGTCGTCGATGGAGCACTCGTCCGGCTCGGACTTCATGAGCCAGTAGCGGGGCGCGCGGTGGGATGCGGTGGGCGTGGTCATGGCGCCATTCTGGCAAAGGCCGATTCGCCCTGGTGCCCCGATGGGCTGCCGGGGCAAGGGTACTTTTGCTATCGAATATGTAGCTATCGACGCATATCCATGAAGCGCCAGGGCCCTGAAAGATTCAAAAAACGACAACTACCCCACATGCATTGCGCGTGCGCGCGGCGGGTCGCAGAATCAGGCCTGCCCCCGTCCGGGCGCCGCGCGGCCCCCGTCCAGGCCGTGCCAGCGCACGGGAGGCGCAAATTTTTCCAGCACACAAGAACACAGGGAGGAGGACGTGACGCCGTGGCCGGCCGCGCCTTGCCCGCCACGCTGCCGGTGGCGGGCAGGGCCCCGGCCACCATGCGCCACGTCATCAGCACACCGATGGCCACCAGCAACACCCAGAGAAAGAAGCACCGCGAGGCCCAGGCGCGCAAGGGCGGGGGCAAGTCCGGCACCTGGGCGATGGCGCTGTTCGCGCTGCCCTTTGCCGCCGTGGGCGTGGGCATGCTGCTTTTCGGCGTGCTGCCCACGCTGTACGACTGGGGTCGCATGCAGGGCTGGCAGCCGGTGCCGGCCACGCTGGTGTCGGCGCGTCTGGAGACCTCGCGTGGCAGCAAGTCCACCACCTACAGCGTGTCGGCCAGCTACCGCTACCAGGTGGGGGGCCGGGACTATCAAGGCCAGCGCGTGGCGATTGGGTCCGGCGCGGACAACATCGGCGACTTCCAGGAGCAGCTGGGGGAACGCCTGGAGGCCGCCCAGCGCGAGGGCCAGCCGGTGCAGGCCTGGGTGAACCCGTCGAACCCCCACGAGGCCGTGCTGGACCGCAGCCTGCGCCCGGGCATGCAGCTGTTCAAGATGCTGTTCGTGGTGCTGTTCGGCGGCGTGGGCCTGGGCATGCTCCATGGCGCATGGCGCGGCCTCCGCGCCGGGCGCGGCGCGCAGGCGCTGGAGGCATCGGCCCAGCCCTGGATGGGGCGGCCGGCCTGGGCGGGCAACAGCATCCGGTCGAACAAGCGCTATGAGGTGTGGGTCGCATGGACATTTGCCCTGGTCTGCAATGCGATCGCATGGCCGTCCGCGATCGCCCACCGGGACGAGGCGCTGGACGGCCCCCAGTACCTGCTGGTGGCCGTGTTCGGGGCCCTGCTGCTGGCGGCTGTCGCGACGCTGGTGTGGGCCGTGCGGGCCACGCTGGATGCCTGGCGCTTTGGCGATGTACGGCTGGTGCTGGACCCGTTTCCAGGCGCCATCGGCGGCGATTTTGGCGCCACGCTCGCGCTGCCCGTGGCGCACCGGCCCGGGCAGCAGCACTTCGCGGTCACGCTCAGCTGCGTGCGGCACTACCGCAGCCGCACTGGCGGCAAGAGCGAGTCGCGCGAAACCACGGTATGGCAGAGCCAGGGCGTGGCCCAGGTCGAGCCCCGGGGCGATGGCATCCAGCTGGGTTTGCGCCTGCGGGTGCCGGCGGGCCTGCCCGCCACGGAGCCGGTGGACAGCGAACACCACGCATGGCGGCTGCAGGTGGAATCGGCCGATCCCGGGCTCAGGTTCCTGCGTGTGTTCGACGTGCCGGTGTACGCCACCGGTGCGACTTCCCACGGGGCGCGCGCGGACGCGGCGCAGCATCCGCAGCTGCGGGAAATGCGCCACGCCGAGGTGGCCGCGGTGAGCGAGCTGGAGCGCATTCCCGGTGGGGTGCGGCTGTACCTGCCGTATGGGCGCGCCTGGAAGCAGACCATCGTCTGGATGCTCGCCGGGGCGGTGTTCGTGGGCATTGCCGCGCTGGCGGGCGGCCAGGATGTGCCGGTGCTCTTCCTCATCGCCTTCGGCGGCCTGGGCGGGGCGGCGGTGGTGGGCGGCTTCTACGCGGTGGCCAACAGCCTCAGCGTGGAGCTGGACGGCCGGGGCATCCGCACCGAGCGGCGGCTCCTGGGGCTCATGCTGGTCCACCACCAGGCGCCCGCCACGGACATCGCCCGGCTGCGGGTGGCCGAAAGCTATTCCACCCAGACGGGGGCGCGGCAGGAGACCTTCTACCGCATCGAGGTGGAGCTGCGCAACGGCAAGCGGCTCACCGTGGCCGACAGCCTGCGCGGGCGCGCGGCGGCCGACCACCTGCTGGCCTCCATCGCGTCGCAGACGGGGTACCCGCGCTAGGCAGCGCCGCCTGCTGAAGAGACCGGCCCAGGTTCCTGGCGCGCCCGGCGAAAGGTGAGGTTGATGCGCTGCGCGCCCGTCAGCGCATGCGCGGCCTCGGCCAGCGGCAGCACGCCATGGAACCGCAGGCGCGCCGGGCCGCCCCACACGACCACGTCGCCATGCAGCAGCCCCACGCGGCGGGCCTTGTCCGTGCGCTGCGCGCCACCCCACAGGAAGACCGCCGGGATGCCCAGGCTGACGGACACGATGGGGTGGTCGTAGTTGCCCTCGTCGCGGTCCTGGTGGAGTGACAGCCGCGTGCCCGGGCTGTAGCGGTTGATGAGGCAGGCGTCGGGCGCGAAGCCGGGGTAGCCCGCCGCCCCGGCGGCCTCGCGGGCCAGCGCATGGAAAACCTCCGGCATGGGCGGCCACCGTTCGCCCGTCAGCGGGTCCGTGGGACCGTAGCGGTAGCCGCTGCGGTCGCTGATCCACCCCAGCGGCCCGCAGTTCGTCATGGCCACCGACATGCGCTTGCCGCCGGGCGTGACCAGGTGCCTGAACGGTGCGCGGGCCGCCACCGCCTCGACGGCCTGCAGCAGCTGCGCCGCCTGCGCCAGGGCAAAGCCGCGCAGCACCACGGCGCCTGACTCCAGCCATTCGGGCCCCTGGGGCGTGGCGGGCAGTTCATCAAAAAGACCGAGGTTCATGGATTCATGGTTCTAGCGTGATGGCCCGACCCGGTGCAACGGGCGCGATCCGGGCGAGCGCGCCCGTGGAACTGGCTCCGCCAGGCCACCGGGCGCGGCCCCTCCCGCGCAGCGAGAGAGGGGTGAAGGCCCCGAAGGCGCCTCAGCGGGAGCATCGCTATGCAGCATCGTGAAAGATGATGCCCGCCGTGTGCCGCTGCCCCGAGCGCACGCGGCTCACGCCGTGGCGCATGTGGACGCGGTAGACGCCGCGCGTGCCCTGCACGGGGCGATGGTGCACGGCGAAGGCCACGGCATCGCCCTGGCACAGGGGGACGACCTCGGCGCGCGACTGCATGCGCGGGCGCTGCTCGGTCAGCACGAACTCGCCACCGGTGAAGTCGCGGCCGGGCTCCGACAGCAGGATGGCCACCTGCAGCGGGAACACGTGCTCGCCGTACAGGTCCTGGTGCAGGCAGTTGTAGTCGCCGCTCGCGTACTGCAGCAGCAGCGGCGTGGGGCGCAACTGGCCCGCCGCGTGGCAGCGCGCGATGAAGTCGGCATGGCGCGGCGGGTAGCGCGCATCGATGCCCATG
This sequence comes from Acidovorax sp. GW821-FHT09A11, assembly GCF_059418365.1. Taxonomy (NCBI): domain Bacteria; kingdom Pseudomonadati; phylum Pseudomonadota; class Betaproteobacteria; order Burkholderiales; family Comamonadaceae; genus Acidovorax; species Acidovorax sp. GW821-FHT09A11. The sequence goes on along the minus strand of NZ_JBWKPS010000001.1, from coordinate 630,542 downwards.
GCGGCGTTCCAGTGGTTGGCGATGGGGCATAGATGGGGGTACAGCGCATCGCGCAGCCCGGCCACCACGTCCGGCAGCGGGTAGCTGAAGTACTGGTACTCGCCCAGGCCAAAACCATGGCGCTGCATCACCACGCGGCTGCGGAACAGGGGCGGGCCGGCGTGGCGGTACAGCCCCGCGAGCGCTGTGCATTCGTGCTCGCCCAGCAGCCGAGGCAGTACCGCATGCCCCTGCGTGTGCAGGTCGTCGGTGGCCTGGGCCCAGTCGAGGGCCGCCACGCGGGCAGGCCAGGGGTGCGTGTCCTGGGGCAGGGCACTCATGCGGCCTTCTCCCGCGCGTGTGCTGGTTCGGCGGCGCCGGCTTCGCGGTCCAGCAGCGCCCGCTTGCGCTCCACGCCCCAGCGGTAGCCCGAGAGCGCGCCGTCGCTGCGCACCACCCGGTGGCACGGTATGGCCACCGCCAGCGTGTTGGCGCCACAGGCCTGCGCCACGGCGCGGGTGGCGGTGGGCGCGCCGATGCGCCGGGCGATGTCGGCATAGCTGGCGGTCTGCCCCGGGGGAATGGCACGCAGCGCCTGCCACACGCGCTGCTGGAAGGCCGTGCCCCGCACGTCCAGCGGCAAGTTCAGGCCCAGGCCGGGCGCTTCGACAAAGGCCACGACCTGGGCCACGAGCGATTCGAATTGCGCATCGCCGCCCACCAGCTGGGCCTGGGCAAAACGGTCCTGCAGGTCGTGCACCAGGGCTTCGGGGTCGTCGCCCAGCAGGATGGCGCACAGGCCCTGGCCGCTGTGCGCCACCAGGATCGCGCCCAGCGAGCACTGCCCCACCGCAAAGCGGATGCGCTGCGCCGCGCCGCCCGCGCGGTAGCGCGTGGGGGTCATGCCCAGCACCTGGGCGGATTTCTCATAGAACCGGCTGCTCGACTGGTAGCCCGCGCCGTAGATGGCGTCTGTCACGGAGGCCGTGGGTTGTTGCTCGAGGGCACTGCGCACACGCTGCTCCCGCCGGGCGGCGGCGTAAGCCTTGGGCGTGAGGCCGGTGGCCTGCTTGAAGACGCGGTGCAGGTGCGAACTGCTCAGCCCCACGCGGGCCGCCAGCGCATCGAGCGTGGTGGCTTCTTCGGCTTCGATGATGCGGCAGGCCTGCGTGACCAGCTCGGCATGGTGTGCCAGCGCCGAGGGCTGCCGGGGCTTGCAGCGCTGGCAGGGGCGAAATCCGGCTGCTTCAGCCTCGTCGCAGCTGGCATGGAACCGCACGTTCTCGGGCCGGGGCGTGCGCGCCGCGCAACTGGGGCGGCAGTACACGCCCGTGGTCTGCACCGAGTACCAGAAGCTGCCATCCGCCGCCGCGCTGCGCGCCACCACCGCCGCCCAGCGCGGGTCGGCCTGGGTGGCGGCAGCGGCCTGTGCGGCCTTGGCGGAGGGGGTTGCGCGGTGGGGCATGGTGGCAACGCGGGTGGAATGCAGGGGCGGGGCTTTCGCGTGGAGGTGGGCGGAGTTCGGATTCATGGCGGATGGCTCACAAGGTGGGTTGCGATGCCATGCACTCTAGGGACGGGGTGGGCGGGGCGCACTCCGTTGCTTGCTTTTGAATTCTGCATTTTCGGGGCAGGCAGGCACAGGGCCCGGACTGCTTTCAATTTGATAGCTGCTGGCGCTTGCTGGACAAGCGCTGACAGCCAAAAAACCTTCAAGCCTCGGGCGGCTGCAGCGGCCGGGGGCGCCGTTTGCCCGTGCCGCCCCAGCGCAGCGCGTCCTCGCCCGGAATGCCCAGCGGGTTGTTGGCTGGTTCGGAAAGGGGCGCCAGCAGGGCGTGCAGGTCGGCCTCGCTGAATTTGACCGCGCCTTCGGCGTCGTGGCCCAGCACGCCCTGGGCCAGCGCGGCCTTGCGGGCCTGCAGTTCCAGCATGCGTTCTTCGATGCTGCCTTCCACCACCAGCTTGTAGACAAACACCGGCTGGTCCTGCCCGATGCGGTGGGCGCGGGCGGTGGCCTGCTCTTCCACGGCGGGGTTCCACCAGGGGTCGAGGTGGATCACGGTGTCGGCGGCGGTGAGGTTCAGGCCGAGGCCCCCGGCCTTGAGGCTGACGAGCAGGATGGGGGCGCTGGTTGCGTCCCGTGCCTGGAACCGCCGCACCACCGCGCCGCGCTGGCGGGGCGGTGTCTGGCCCGTGAGGGTGAGGTAGGGCAGGGCCAGGGTGTCGAGCAGCTCGGCCGCCAGCGCGAGCATTTCGGTGAATTGGGAGAACACCAGCACGCGGCGCCTTTCGTCGACCAGGGCGGGCAGCATGTCGGCCAGCAGTTCGAGCTTGGCGCGTTCCATCGTCTGCGCCGTTTTTGTGGTGCCTTTGACCAATCTGGGGTCGCAGCAGACCTGGCGCAGCTTGAGCAGGGCGTCGAGGATGGTGATCTGCGCGCCGTCGAAGCTCTGGCGCTCGAGCGCGCGGCGCACCTGCTTGTCGGCCGTGGTGCGCACGGCCTCGTACAGCTCGCGCTGCCTGCCTTGCAACTGCACGCGCTGGATGACCTCGGTGCGTGGCGGCAGCTCAGTGGCCACGTCCTGCTTGCGGCGGCGCAGGATGAACGGGCGCACGCGCTGCGACAGGAGCTGGGCGCGCAGGGTTTCGCCGTTTTCCTCGATGGGCTTGCGCCAGCGGGCGTTGAAGCTGCGCACATCGCCCAGAAAGCCGGGCATCAGGAAGTCGAATTGGGCCCACAGCTCGCCCAGGTGGTTTTCGAGCGGAGTGCCCGTCAGGCACAGCAGGTACGGGGCCTGCAGCTGGCGCAAGGCGCGGGCGCTGCGGCTGCCGGCGTTTTTCACCATCTGCGCTTCGTCCAGGATCAGCAGGTGGAATGGCTGTGCGGCCAGCGCCTCCACATCCCGCCAGAGCAGCGGGTAGGTGGTCAGCACCAGGTCGTGGTCGGCCATCTGCAGATAGCGCTGGCCTCGGCTGGCGCCATGCAGCGCCAGCACGCGCAGGCCGGGTGCCATGCGCGCGGCCTCGGCCTGCCAGTTGAAGAGCAGCGAGGTGGGCAGCACCACCAGGGCGGGGCGGGTGAGGCGCCCGGCCTCCTTCTCGGCCAGCACGTGGGCCAGCGCCTGCGCGGTCTTGCCCAGGCCCATGTCGTCGGCCAGGATGCCGCCCAGGCCCTGGGCGCGCAGGTACTGCAGCCAGGCCAGGCCTTCCAGTTGATAGGGGCGCAGTTGCACCTGCAGGCCTTGCGGTGCAGCCACCGCTTGCGGGGGGCCGATGGTGCGCAACCGCTTGGCGAGCAGGGCCAGGCCCACGTCGCCCTGCAGCTGCCAGTCGTTGTTCCAGCCATTGACCGTGCCCACGCGGTGGGCCAGCACCAGCCCGGCGCGCAGGGCCTCGATGCGGCGGGCCTCCCACGCACCCAGGTGCAGCGGGTCGCCGTCCTTGCGCTGGTTGCGGGTCGGGTCGGTCAGCAGGTCGACCATGGCCCCCACGATGGCCTTGAGCGGGCCGGCGGGCGCGTCGATGCGTTTGCCGCCCGGGGCGCGCAGCGAAATGATGGCAATGTCGTCAATGGAGGCCATCTGCCGGGCATTGAGCCAGCGCGCGTCGCGGCGCAGCAGGTCGGCCAGCATGGGGGCCAGGTCCAGCGTTTCGCCGTCGATCTCGATGCCCAGGCTGAGCAGCCAGGCGCCTTCGCGCTCGGGCAGCTGCAGTTTTTGCACGGGGCGCTCGCGCGGGGCCAGCGGGCCGTCCACTTCCTTGCCCAGCAGTTCGCCGGTGTCAGGGGCGATGTGCAGCTTCCAGCGCAACACGGGCACGCTCTCGTGCGCGAAGCCCGGTTGCACCACCACGCTCCAGCCTCTGGCGCGGAGTTGGGGGATCTGCTCGGCCCAGAAGTCGCCAAAGAAGGCCTCCTGCGCCAGCGTCCACAGCGGGCCCAGGCTGGCGGCGGCATCGCGGTTGCGCCATTGCAGCGATCGTGCGTCCACGGGCAACAGGCCCAGATCCCACACGAGGTCCATGGCGTCCGACTCGGCCGCCACGTCGCGCTGCATGCGCACCACGGGGCCGCCGGTGTCGTACAGATCCTGCAGCGGGGCGGGGCGCGAGTTGAGGATGGAGGTGGGGGCGGGCGCCTGCCAGGCGATGGCACCCGGCGGCGTGTCGTCGGTGCGGTAGGTCCAGTCGATCTGGGCCAGCGTCACGCTGTCGCCGCGCGGCCCCATCTTGCCCTGGGGCTTGAGGCCCAGCAGGCCGTCGCCCCGGCCCAGCGTCATCAGCGTGATGCGCGGGCGGAAGTGCCCGGTGGCGATGCCGGGCGGTGGCGCGGTGCGCCCGGCGGGCGGCGTGGCGGTCTCCGTGCCGGTCTCGTCGCCCCGCATCAGCGCCATCACGCGCGCGGCCTCGGCGTCCGTCAGCGGGGGCAGGGCCTTCAGTGCCGCTGCATCGGCCTGGCGGCGCAGGGCGGCCACCCAGGCGGCGATCACCGCCTGGCGGTCGGATCGCGGCGGCGCGGGCGGCTCGGCGGGAGAAGGGAGGTCACCGGGGTGTGTCACTGGCCGGTGATTGTGCCGTGCCCATGGGCTGGGCCTGGCGGGATGCGGCGCTATTTGGCGCCTTGTGCCGCCGCCTGCGGTGTGGTGGTCGCCCGGGGCCGGCTGCCCTGCAGGTGCATGGCGGCCGCGGCGAGCAGGATGGCGACAGCTCCCAGCCACTGGGCCGGCTGCAGGCGGTGGCCAAACGCGGCGAAGTCCACGCCAATCGCCACCACCGGATAGATGAAGGACAGCGCGCCCTGCAGGTAGGTGGGCAGCTTCTGCACGGCGCCGTACAGCAGGATGTACATGAGGCCCGTGTGCACCACGCCCACCGTGACCAGCAGCAGCCAGGTGCGGGCATCCTGCGGTGGCGTGCCCAGGTTGGCAAACGGCGCCAGCAGGAGCACGCCCACGCAGACCTGGACCAGGGCGATGAGGTGGGGCGGCGTGCCGGTGAGCCGCTTGGCGACCACCGAGGCCACCGCCCAGAAGAAGGCGGCCCCCAGTGCCATGACGATGCCCAGCGCGTAGTGCGTGCCGCCCTGGCTCGCGCCGGGCCGGGCCTGCACGATGAGCAGCATGCCGCCGAATGCCAGGGCCAGCCAGCCGAGCTTGGCCGGGGTGACGCGCTCGCCAAAGAGCAGGGCGCCAAACACCACCAGCATGAAGGGCTGGGTGTTGTAGACCGCCGTGGCGATCGAAATGGAAGCGTGCGAATACGCGCCAAACAGCAGCAGCCAGTTGGTGACGATGGCCACGCCACCCAGGGCCGCCCACGCTGCCGTGCGCCAGGTCAGTACACCCCGCAGCAGGCCCATGGCGGCGCACACGGCCGCCAGCGTGGCCGCGCCGAACACGCAGCGCCAGAACACCACGTTCAGTGCCGGCAGGCCGGATTCCACGACAAACCAGCCGATCGTGCCGGAGATCGCCATGGCGGTGCCCATCTCCAGCGTGCCTTGGGTTTTCTTGTCCATGGGTGTCATTCCATCCGTGAGTTGATGGAATGACTATAGGAAAACGGGCCCGTGCGTGGAATGGATGAAAAAAGGCATCTGCTCAATAAATCCTCATAATCTGAGGCAACCATTGATTCTGAGGAGCTGCTTGCCATGGATTCCATCGACCAGGCCATCATGACCGTGCTGCACCAGGACTCCCGGACTTCGCTCAAGGTGCTGGGCGAACGCGTGGGGCTGTCGTCACCCAGCGTGTCCGAGCGGCTGCGGCGGCTGGAAGAGCGCGGGGTGGTCCGCGCGTTCACGGTGGACATCGAACCGCGCGCGCTGGGCTATCAGCTGCAGGCCATCGTGCGCATCAAGCCGCTGCCGGGCCAGCTGGCGGCGGTGGAGAAGTTGATCCAGGAGACGCCGGAGTTCTGCGAGTGCGACAAGGTCACCGGCGACGACTGCTTTGTCGCCCGGGTGTATGTGCGTTCCATCGAGCAGCTCGACGGCGTGCTGGACCGCATTGCCGACAAGGCGCAGACGAGCACGGCCATCGTGAAGGCGCAGACCATCCGGCGGCGGCCACCGCCATGGTCGCCGGGCGTCTGAGATTTTGAGAGCGGGGGAGGCCCTTTCTATCCGCCCAGCACCCGCGCAAACAGCTCGTTGCGAAAGTGGATGCCCAGGCGCGCGAAGGCGCGGTTGCGGTAGGTCTTGACGGTGGGCACGCTCAGGCCCAGGTCGCTGGCGATGCCCTCGTGCGTCATGCCCTGCAGCAGCCGGGCACACACGTCCAGTTCGCGGTCGGTCAGCTCGGCCTGCAGGCGCACCAGGCGCATGCGCAGCACCGGCAGCCCATCGGCGGCCAGCGGGGCGAGTGCGGCGCCGGCTGGCAGGAGTGCGGGGGCGCCCGATGTATTCACGGTCAACGTTGCCGGGCCTGGGCGGCTGTCCTCTGTTCGCCAGGCAGCCGTGGCTGTGGGTGGAAACGGGTGCGACAGAACAATGTGTTTGCGCGTGAGGGCCAGCAGCACGGGCGCCACGGACTCGAACGCGCCGATCTGCCGGTCGCTGAACGCCCGCTGGTGCTGGTGGCGGTAGAAGTTGACGGCGAACACCGAGCCATCGCTTTCGTATTCGACCACCGACACGCGCTCGGCCACGCCGTGGGCCTCATACACCCGGGCACGGTGTTCGCCCTCCACCTCGGTGGCCGTGACGTGGCACAGCCGCGTCTCGGGCTGGGCAAACGGTGCTTCATCAAAAGCCCGGCCCCAGGTGCTATCGCTGCGGTAGGGGCCCGAGAGGTACGCCCACCAGCAATCCTGCGTGGTGTCGGGCACGCCCCGGCTGGCCGACATGAACAGCGTGGGCTTGCAGCGGTGGCCCGTGCGGTACACCGACCACGAGGCCGCAGGCAGCACGGGCTCCAGGTCCTGCAGAAGCCCTTTGGCAAAGCCGTTGCCGCCCAGGCGGTGGACCATGCTCGCCAGGGTCTCGCTGGCGGGGTTTTGCAGCACCTGCCGGCCGGGTGCTTTCTGCAGGGAAGGGGGGAGCCACTGCCGCATGGGAAAAGTCGGAAATTGGAGTGTTCGTTGCCGAAAGCGTGGAGTGTGCGCTGAAAACGCCCCCGATTCCGTCGCCGAAAGCCCGGGTTATCCCGTCATCCTCTGGGATGACAGGCTTGGGTGGCAACGGGACTTACGCTAGGTCCCATGCCTGACCTCATCCCCTTGCCCGACCCGCAATTCAGATTTTTTGCCGACCTGCGCGTGGAGGTCGGCACCCCCCAGGAGGTGGGCCACACCGTGCACGGGCTGCGCCGGCTGATTCCCATCCTGGGCGGCAGCGCCTCTGGCGACGGCTGGCGCGCACGGGTGCTGCCCGGCGGTGCGGACTTCCAGCTCATCGTGAACGACCGGCTGTCGGAGCTGGACGCCCGCTACGTGCTCGAAACCGATGGTGGCGATCTCATCTACGTACAAAACCGGGCCGTGCGCTCCGGCCCGGCCGAGCTGATCGCCCGCCTGGTGCGCGGCGAGGCGGTGGACCCGGCGCAAGTCTATTTCCGCTGCAGCCCGAGCTTCGAGACCGCGTCCCCGGCGCTGGCCTGGATCGCCGAGCGCATGTTCGTCGGCACCGGCGCGCGCTACCCGGATGCGGTGGCCATGCGCTTTTTTGAGCTGCGCTAGCGCCCGGCACACCGGGCAATTTCTGAATTTTTGAATCTTCCCAACGTACAAGAACCCTGGAGACATCCATGAAGACCACCGCCAAGCCCACCTCTTTCATCGCCACGCCACGCCGCGCCCTTCTGGCCGCCGCCATGCTCGCAGGGCTGATGCCCTGGGCCGGCGCCCAGGCGCAGGGGGCAGCCACGTACCCCAGCAAGCCCGTGCGCATCATCGTGGGCTTTCCGGCGGGCACGGGGCCGGACATCGTGGCGCGCCTGCTGGCGCAAAAGCTGTCCGAAGGCTGGGGCAACGCGGGCGTGATCGTGGACAACAAGCCCGGCGCGGGCGGGCTGATCGCGGCGGGCGAAGCGGCGCGTGCCGCGCCCGACGGCTACACGCTGATGCTGGGTGAAACGGGCCAGCTCAGCATTGCGCCCAGCAGCTACAACAAGCTGCCCTACGACCCGGCCAAGGACTTCACGGCCGTGAGCCAGGTGGTCACCTCCGACTTCGTGCTGCTGGTCAATCCACAGAAGGTGCCGGCGCGCAACGTGAAGGAGTTCGTGGACTGGACCAAGCAGCAAAAGGGCCTGTTCCTGGCCACCTTCGGCGCGGGCACGCCCGGCCACTTTGGCGCCTTCATGTTCGGCGATGCGGTCAAGCTCAAGCCCGAGCCGGTGCACTACAAGAACACGGCCGATGCGCTGGGCGGGCTGTTCAGCGGCGACGTGCAGGGGGTGTTCGCCAGCGTGGGCCTGGCCGCCCCCAACGTGAAGGCCGGCAAGCTGGCCGCGCTGGGCACCACCGGCGCCACCCGCACCAACACGCTGCCGGACGTGCCCACCATCAAGGAGCAGGGCTACGCCAACCTGGAGTTCTCCTCGTGGTTCGGCATCGTGGCACCCGCCAAGACGCCGCCGGAGATCATCGCCAGGCTCAATGCCGACATCGTCAAGGCCGTGCAGTCGCCCGAGGGCCGGGCCAAGATGGAGGAGGCGGGTTTCCGCGTGACGGGCACGAGCCAGCAGGACTTTGCCCGCACCATCGCCGCCGACACGGTCACCTGGGGCAAGGCCGTGGCCGCCACGGGCTTCAAGGCGGATTGATGGGCTGACAGCGCGGCAGAGCGGTTGACGCCGCTCAGGCCCCACCCAGGCCACCTCCAGCACTCCTGCACCTGCGCACGCGGGCGGCCGGCGCCACTGCGCACCCGCGCCCTGTCAGCGCTGCGCCCTGCATCCCCGGCGCCACACAGCACAAACACCCCACCCACCACCTCAGGAGACATACGCCATGCCTTTTGCCCATGCCTCGCGGGCGCTGCCACCCGCCTCCACGGCCGCGCGCCCATCCCGGCTGCGCCGCCAGGTCGTCCCCGCCGCGCTTGCCATGCCCTTGTTGATGGCGGCCTGCGGCGGCGGCAATGGCGATGCCTCGGCCCAGCCCGCCACCCCGGCGGCGGCCTGCGCTGCGCTGCCCAGCCAGGCGGGCCTCGCGGCCACCACGCTCACGGCGAGCTACGTGGCGGCGGACACCAGGCGGCCGGGCGGCGCCAGCACCGGCGCCTTCCTGCCCGGCCACTGCGTGGTCACGGGCAGCATCAACCCCCGCGTGGGCGTCGATGGGAAGAACTACGCCATCGGCTTCCAGCTGAGCCTGCCGGACCAATGGAACGGGCGTTTCCTGTTCATCGGTGGCGGCGGCAATGACGGCATCCTGCGCGACACCTCCCTCAGCTCCAGCATCTCGGGCGGCACGCCGTCGCCGCTGGGGCAGGGCTTCGCGGTGGTCTCCACCGACGCGGGGCACAGCGGCACCTCGGCCAGCTTCGGGGCGGACCCGCAAGCGCGCATCGACCATGCCTACAACTCCTACGACAAGACGGCCGTGGCCGCCAAGTCGCTGATCTCGACCCTGTATGGCCGCAGGCCCGACCATTCGTACTTCTCGGGCTGCTCGGGCGGCGGGCGCCAGGGCATGATGTTCTCGCAGCGGTTCCCGGACTACTTCGACGCCATCACCGCCGGCGCGCCCGCCATGCGCGTGTCGAGCGGCGCCACGGTGGCGGCGATGTGGAACACCATTCAGTTCAACGCCATCGCCCCGCAGGACGCGGCGGGCAAGCGCATCCTGTCGCAGGCCTTCAGCAATGCCGACCTCCAGCTGGTGGCCAACGGCGTGAAGGCGTCGTGCGATGCCGCCGATGGCGTGGCCGACGGCATGGTGAACAACGTCAAGGCCTGCCAGTTCGACCCCGCCGTGCTCCAGTGCCGCGGCGGCAAGCAGGCCGACTGCCTGAGCAGCGCCCAGGTCGGGGCGCTCAAGAGCGTGTTCGCGGGCCCGCGCAACTCGGCCGGCCAGGCGCTGTATGCGGGCCAGCCGTGGGACCCGGGCCTGGCCGCCCCGGGCTGGCGCAGCTGGACGCTGGGCAGCTCCACCACCGCCACGCCGGATGCGCGCTACATCACGCTGATGGTGGACGCTCTGGTCAACGAATTCCTCACCCCGCCGGACCTCACGTTCAACCCGCTGACGTTCAACTTCGACACCGACCCCGCGCGCATGGAGGCCTACTCGGCCATCTACGACACGTACCGCGACGACAAGCTCGCCGCGTTCAAGCAGCGCGGCGGCAAGATGCTGTTCATCCATGGCATGTCCGACCCGATCTTCTCGGCGCTTGACACCCTGGACTACTACGAGCGCCTGGCGTCCCACCACGGAGGTATCGCGGCCACGCAGGGTTTCGCGCGCACGTTCCTGGTGCCCGGCATGAACCACTGCTCGGGCGGCCCGGCCACGGACAATTTCGATTCGATCCAGGCCATGGTGGACTGGGTGGAGAAGGGCGTGGCACCCGAGACCCTTGCCGCCAAGGCACTGCCTGCCAGTACCGACATGCCCAATCGCACACGGCCCTTGTGTGCCTACCCGAAGTTCGCCAAATACAAGGGCTCGGGCAGCGTGGAGGATGCCAGCAGCTTCGTCTGCGCGGCGGAGTAAGCGAGGTCAGGCCACGCTAGGTGCGGGCGGGGGCGGGCAGCTGCAGGCCGACCTCCCGCACCACGCGCACGCAGTCGCGCAGGTGCTGCTCGCCCAGGTAGCGCAGCGTGGCATAGCCGATACCCGCAGCCACCGCCTGGCCCGCCAGCGGCACGTACTTCGCCGCCTGCTTGGCGGTCAGGCGCACGCCCACGGTCTGAGTGGCCCGGATGACCAGCTCGCGCGTCACCAGCTTGCCGATCAGCACGGAGCCCACGAGGGCCACGGCCTTCTGCACCTGCTCGCGCTTGTGCGGATCGAGCTGGTCGATCTGCTGCGCGGACAGGCCGAACTCGGCGTTGATCTGCGGAAGCAGGCGGGACAGCAGCGCCGCGTCCACGGCCCAGTCGAGCCCTGGCACGGGCAGGGAACTGGCGGCCGCCGCGACCAATGCGCGCCGATGCAGCAATTTGCGGCTGCGCTGCACGGCAGCGGTGAGGGCCGCGTTGCCGGCCGCCATTTGCAAGGAAGTGGGCATGGGCGGGTTGTACCTGATGCGGTGGTGGTTGGCAAAGGGCAACGCCCGTGGCCGCGCAAGGAGATTCTTCAGCGGCCGTTTCAGGTTTTTCCCTTGACGAGGGTGAACGCGGCCAGAAGCAGCATGGCCCCCACGACCGACGCGATCCAGCCAGCGGCTTCCCCTTGTGCATACCAGCCCATCGCCAAACCCAGATAGGTGGCGAGAAACGAGCCCGCCACCCCCAGCAGCGCGGTCAATATCCATCCGAGTTTGTCCTCCCCGGGTTTCAGGGCACGGGCCAGAAGCCCGACCATCAAACCCACCAGCAATGTTCCTAGCAATGTTCCCATGATGTTTCCCCTGCATGCTGCGACGCGATCTGCCCACTCTAAGGAGCGCGCGCGCCGCCAGCTTGTCGGACAACGCGCACTGTGCGCGTCCCATTGCGGGGCGCGCGTTCCCGACACGGGTGAGGGTGGAAAGCGAGGTCCGGCGTCATGAAGGGGTCGGCTGTGGGTCCCGTCCGACACCACGGCGCGGCGGGTACTTGCCGCCTGCGGGACCGGCGGCGCCGTACAGTGAAGCGTCTCCACTGAAAGGAAGACCGATGACAACAAATTTCAAGACCCGTTCCTTCCCCCTGGTGTTTGTGGCGGTGCTCGCGCTGGGGGCGGCATTGGCGGGGCCCACGACCGCCGCGGCCCAAAGTGGCGACGAGGCCTCGCTGTCCCGCGGCGCGGTACCGGACACCACGCCCCAGCAGCGCTACCAGACCGCCATCCGCGAAGCCGGCGGTGGGTTGAAGGTGAGCCTGGAGGAATGCCGGGCCATGCCCTCGGCGGACCGCCGCAGCTGCGAATCCCAGGCACGCGCCACGTACCAGGCAGACATGGCCAAGGCCAAGGCCATGCTGCGCGACCCGTCGATAGGCCCGGTGAATGTGGTGGGGGGACCGATCCGCAGCACCGAGACGGTGTACGAGATCAAACGCTAGCCGCAGGCAGGGCGCCTGCGAGGGGACATCCTGGCCGGGCGAGCGGCGTGGTTGCTATTTGGCTTGCGCGAGGTCGTCGCTGCCCGAGCCCGCGACGCGGCGGGCGCCGTTGAAGCGGCGTGCCCAGTAAGCCACGCCCATGTCTTCCACGCGGATTTCGGCGCCGCTGCGGGGAGCGTGGATGAACTTGTTGTCCCCCACGTAGATGCCCACATGGCTGAAGTTGCGGCGCATGGTGTTGAAGAACACCAGATCCCCGGGCTGAAGTTCCTTCTTGTCAATGACCTGGGTGGCGGCAGCCTGCTGGTCGGCCCGGCGGGGTAGCAGCAGGCCCACGGTCTGCTCGTACATGGCCCGCACGAAGCCGCTGCAGTCGAAGCCGGTTTCCGCGCTGTTTCCGCCCCGCTTGTACGGTACGCCCAGGAATCCCATGGCGTTCACCACGAGCCCGGACGCGCGGTCCGCCACCGTATGGGCCTTGTCGGCCACCCGGTGGCTCACGTCCTCCAGCCGCGTGAGCAGGCCTTTGTCGGTGATGAACCGGTCCATATCGTCGGGGTTTGCCGCTTGCGGCGCAGCCTGGGCAGAGGTTGCGCAGACCAGGAGGAGGGTGCAAAGCCATCGGGACATGGGGGCGAAGGGTACCACGGTATGCTTACTTATCAAAAATAATCACCTGTGCAAGCTGTTGATTTCGTTCAAGTAAATCCCGAGCAGGGATTTGCCGGAGGGAATCCTCGGCTGCGCCGCCGTGGAGGGCCGCCATGTCAGGCCTGGCCGGGCGGTGGCTCTGGGGGTATGGTGTTCAACTTTTTCAGGAGCGCCACGAGATGGAATGGACACGGAAAATGCCCCTTTCGCGGGCCGCGCGGGCCTGCCTGGCGGCGCTTTGGGCCGTGGCGGGCGCCCACCATGGCGGTGTTTCCGCCCAGGGCACGCCGCCGGGCGTGTCCGTGGCAACCGTGGCACGGGGGCTGGAACACCCCTGGGCCGTGGCCTTCCTGCCCGAAGGGCAGTTTCTCGTCACCGAGCGGCGGGGCCGGATGCGGGTGGTCAGCGCGGGCGGGCAGGTGGGGCCCGCGCTGGCGGGCGTGCCGGCCGTCGCCGCGGGCGGGCAGGGCGGCTTGCTGGACGTGGTGACCGATGCCGACTTCGCCCGCAACCGCCGTATCTTCTTCTGCTTTTCGGAGCCCGCCCCGGGTGGCGCGTCCGGCAACAGCACGGCGCTGGCACGGGCCACGCTGTCCGCGGATGCGCGCAGCCTGCAGGAGGTCAAGGTCCTCTTCAGCCAGCAGCCCAAGGTGGCCAGCGCCCAGCATTTCGGCTGCCGCATCGTGCAGGCGGCGGACGGCAACCTGTTCCTGGCGCTGGGCGAGCGCTACCAGCGCAAGGACGATGCGCAAAGGCTCGACAACCACCACGGCAAGATCGTGCGCATCACCCCGGACGGTGCGGTGCCGGCCGACAACCCGTTTCGCCAGCGCGCGGGCGCCTTGCCGGAGATCTGGAGCTACGGCCACCGCAATCCCCAGGGCGCCACCCTGGGCCCTGACGGCCAGCTGTGGATGCACGAGCACGGCCCCCAGGGGGGCGATGAGATCAACCTGCCCCGGCCCGGCCGCAACTACGGCTGGCCCGTGATCACCTACGGCGAGAACTACGGGGGCGGCAGGATGGGTGAAGGCACGGCCAAGGCGGGCATGGAGCAGCCGCTGCACTACTGGGTGCCGTCGATTGCGCCCTCGGGCATGGCGTTCCTCACCAGCGCGCGCTACGGCGCGGCGTGGCAGGGCAGCCTGTTCGTGGGGTCTCTCAAGTTCGGCACCCTGCACCGGCTGGAAGTCGCCCCGGGCAAGGTCTTGCGCGAGGAAAAGCTGCTGCAGGGCCAGGGCGAGCGCATCCGCGACGTGCGCCAGGGGCCAGACGGCCTGATCTACCTGCTGACCGACAGCCCGCAGGGCCAGCTGCTGCGCCTGCAGCCCTCCTGATCGGCGGGCGCGCCGGCGGGGCTGCGACAATGCCCCACTTCCAGAGAATCCGGCCGCCCGGAGCGGTCCACACCATGCTGCTTGACGCCACTGAATCCCAACTCGTCCTGGTCGACTACCAGGAGCGCCTGATGCCCGCGATCTTCGAGGGCCCTGCCGTGCTGGCCAATGCCCGCCGCCTGGCCGAGATCGCGCGCATGCTGGAGGTGCCCGTGTGGGGCACGGAGCAGAATCCCTCACGCCTGGGCGCCAATGATGCCGCGCTGCGCGCCCTGTGCCAGAAAACGCTGGCCAAGATGCATTTCAGCGCGGCCGAGGAAGGCCTGGGCGAATGGCTGCGCCCGCCCGCGAAGCCTCAGGGCGGCAACGCGCGCAGCCTGCCCAAGCACCTGCAGAAACCCGCCACCGCACAGGGCGCCGAGCGCGGCACCATCGTCATCGCCGGGTGCGAGGCGCACGTCTGCCTGCTGCAGACCGCGCTGGACCTGATCGACGACGAATTCGAGGTCTGGGTCGTGACCGATGCCTGCGGCTCGCGCACGGAGCGCAACCGCGACGCGGCCTTCGACCGCCTGGCCGGCGCGGGGGCGGAACTGGTGACGACCGAGATGGTGGCGTTTGAATGGCTGGGCAGCTGCGAGCACCCGGCCTTCAAGGATGTGCTCGGTCTGATCAAGTAGCCCGGCATCAGGTCTTTTGGGGCGCTGGCGCTTTCCCTTCATGCGCCGGAAGCTATAAAAAACATAGCAAATCAGCGGCGCCGAAGCCGGGGGCGCGCCAGCCTCCCATGGGCTCAGGTCACAGCCAAGGCTTGAGAAGTGTCACCGCGAGCCCGACCGCCGCGCAGCCACCGAGCAATGGCAGCACGCCGGCCTTGAAGCGGAACAACGCCACCCCCGCTCCCAGGGCAATCACGGCAGAGATCGCATCGAACGCGCCGCCAAAGCCCTGGGGCCACAGCAGGTGGTAGGCAAAGAACAGCGCCAGGTTCAGGATCACGCCCACCACGGCGGCGGTGACGGCGGACAGCGGCGCGGTGAAGCCCAGCCTGCCATGGGTGGCCTCCACCATCGGGCCGCCGGCCAGGATGAAGATGAACGATGGCAGGAAGGTGACGAAGGTCACCACCACGGCCGCAGCCGCCGCGCCCGCGAACAGCGCATCGGGCCCCCACACCTGCTGCAGCCAGCCTCCCACGAAACCGACGAAGGCCACCACCATGATGAGCGGACCCGGAGTGGTCTCGCCCAGCGCCAGGCCATCGATCATCTGCGGGCCATTGAGCCACTGGTAGTGCTCGACCGCGCCCTGGTACACATAGGGCAGCACGGCGTAGGCGCCGCCAAACGTCAGCAGCGCGGCCTTGGTGAAGAACCAGCCCATCTGGGTGAGCGTGCCTTCCCAGCCCTGCGTGGCCACCAGCACCGCCATGGCCGCCAGCCACAGGGCCAGGCCCGCCCCCAGCACCCTGGCCAGGTGGCCGCGCGAGAAGCGGGCGTGCGCCGGTGTCGGGGTGTCGTCGTCGATCAGGGCCGGGCCGTAGCCCCTGGCCGCGCCCGCATGCCCGCCCCCCAGGGCGAACACCGCCGGCCAGCGCCGGGCACCGAAGTGGCCGATGAGGCCCGCCGCCAGGACGATGGCGGGGAAGGGGGCGTGGAACGCAAAAATCGCCACGAAGGACGCAGCCGCGATGCCCCACATCCACCGGTTCCTGAGCGCGCGGGTGCCGATGCGGTGCGCGGCATGCAGCACCAGCGCCGTCACGGCGGGCTTGATGCCATAGAACACGCCCGCCACCGCCGGCACATCGCCAAAACGCAGGTACACCCACGACAGCGCCACCAGAATGAACAGCGAGGGCAGCACGAACAGCGCACCCGCCACGATGCCGCCCCAGGTGCGGTGCATGAGCCAGCCGATGTAGGTCGCCAGCTGCTGGGCCTCGGGGCCGGGCAGCAGCATGCAGTAGTTGAGCGCGTGCAGAAAGCGCTGTTCGCTGATCCAGCGCCGCCGCTCCACCAGTTCGGTGTGCATGATCGCGATCTGTCCGGCGGGCCCGCCAAAGCTGATGAAGCCCAGCTTGAGCCAGAAGCGGAAAGCCTCGGCGAAAGGAACCGGGGCAGGGCTGGTGGCGGCCGTCTCGTCCGGCGGCGGGGCAGGGTGCGCGGAGGTCATGGCATGAAAGTTCTGGGCGGGACGTCTCGATGGGGGTTGCGCGCTGCATGCGCGAATGCATGCAGCGCGCGAGTATCCGCCCAACCCGTGACGGTCCGGGGCCCACCGTTGTTTCCGCGCCGCCATCCGGCGGCGCGCCGTCCCTGCCGCCGAGGGGTTCTTCCTGCGCCCGGACCCCTGCGCACGGTGGATGGGAGGGGGCCTGGAAGGGAGGGCGCGCAGGGCGTGGCGCGGTGTTCCCTGCCGGTTGCGTCAGTTTGCCGCAAGCCCGTCATGAATAATTATGAATTCAAAACCTGCCATCCAGGCGGGCCGGAAGAGATGCCGAGGAGACACCACGATGAGCCGCTACGCCGATTTCTACCGCCAGTCCATTGATCACCGCGACGCCTTCTGGGCCGAGCAGGCCCGGCTGATCGACTGGCAGACCCCGCCCCAGCAGGTGTGCGACTACAGCAACCCGCCGTTTGCCCGGTGGTTCGTGGGCGGCACCACCAACCTGTGCCACAACGCGGTCGACCGCCACCTCGCCACGCGCGCCAGCCAGCCCGCGCTGGTGGCCATCTCCACCGAAACCGGCACAGAGCGCAGCTACAGCTTTGCCGAGCTGCACGCCGAGGTGCAGCGCATGGCGGCCGTGCTGCTGTCGCTGGGCGTGAAGAAGGGCGACCGCGTGCTCATCTACATGCCCATGATCGCCGAGGCGGCGTTCGCCATGCTCGCCTGCGTGCGCATTGGCGCACTGCATTCGGTGGTGTTTGGCGGTTTTGCCTCGGGCTCGCTGGCCTCGCGCATCGAGGACGCCGAACCCGTGGCCGTGGTCAGCGCCGATGCGGGCTCGCGCGGCGGCAAGGTCGTGCCCTACAAGCCGCTGCTGGACGAGGCCATCGCGCTCTCCAGGCACAAGCCCGCCGCCGTGCTCATGGTCAACCGAGGCCTGGCGCCGATGCACCTGCAGCCCGGGCGCGACCACGACTGGGCACCGCTGCGCGAAAAGCACCTGGCCACCGTGGTCCCCTGCGAATGGGTCGAGTCCACGCACCCCAGCTACACGCTCTACACCAGCGGCACCACGGGCAAGCCGAAGGGCGTGCAGCGCGACACCGGTGGCTACACGGTGGCGCTGGCGGCCAGCATGAAGCACATCTTTGACGCGAAGGCGGGGGAGGTGTATTTCGCGACCAGCGACATCGGCTGGGTGGTGGGGCACAGCTACATCATCTACGGCCCGCTCATCGCGGGCATGACCACCATCATGTATGAGGGCCTGCCCACGCGCCCCGACGCGGGCGTGTGGTGGAGCATTGTCGAGAAGTACCAGGTCACCCACATGTTCTCGGCGCCCACGGCGGTGCGGGTGCTCAAGAAGCAGGACCCTGCCTACCTGGCCAGATACAGCGTGAAAAGCCTCAAGGCCCTGTGGCTGGCCGGCGAGCCGCTCGATGAGCCCACGGCCCAGTGGATCAGCGACGCGCTCTCGGTGCCCATCATCGACAACTACTGGCAGACCGAAACCGGCTGGCCCATCCTGACGCTGGCCAATGGCGTGGAACCCCAAACCACGCGCTTCGGCAGCCCGGGCAAGGCGATGTACGGCTATGACGTGAAGCTCATCGACGAAGCCACGGGCCAGGAGCTGGCGGGCGAGAGCCAGAAGGGCGTGGTCGCCATCGAGGGCCCGCTGCCCCCCGGCTGCATGCAGACCGTGTGGCGCGACGACGCGCGATTCGTCAACACCTACTGGAAGAGCATCCCTGGCCGACTGATCTACAGCACCTTCGACTGGGGCATCCGCGATGCCGATGGCTACCACTTCATCCTGGGCCGTACCGACGACGTGATCAACGTCGCGGGCCACCGCCTGGGCACGCGCGAGATCGAGGAGAGCATTGCCGCGCACCCCAACATCGCCGAAGTGGCCGTGGTGGGCGTGGCGGATGCGCTCAAGGGCCAGGTGGCCATGGCCTTTGCCGTGGCCCGCGATGCGAGCGGACTCGACACCGATGCCGCGCGCCTGAAGCTCGAGGGCGAGGTCATGAAGCAGGTGGACAGCCAGTTGGGTGCCGTGGCGAGGCCCTCGCGCGTGTACTTCGTGAGCGTGCTGCCCAAGACGCGCAGCGGCAAGCTGTTGCGGCGGGCATTGCAGGCGGTGGCCGAGCGCAGGGATCCGGGAGACCTGACGACGATGGAGGATCCGGCGGCGCTGCAGCAGGTGCGGGAACTGGTGGGGGAGTGAACGGGCTCGACGGTTCTTCTGGGTTGTTTGGGCTGAGCTTGTCGGAGCCTGCTGGGTTTGTGTGCTGATCTGATCGCGTGCCTGGTTTGAAGGCGGAGGCCGGGGCGACATCCCGGCTTCCGCCCCTGCACCCGAGCCGCCTCCCATCAAGGCGCCGCCCCGCTCCAGCTGGCGCTATGCTCGACCATCGCCACTCCTGCGCTTTCCAAGGACCACCCCATGCGCCTCGCCGTAGAAAACCTCGAAGCCTCCAAGATCCGTGAAGTCGCCAACGCCGGCATGGGCCGGGCCGACGTCCTGGCCTTCTGGTTCGGCGAAAGCGACGAGGTCACGCCCGAGCCCGTGCGCCAGGCGGCCATCGAGTCCCTGCAGCGGGGCGAGACCTTCTACTCCCACAACCTCGGCCTGCCCGAGCTGCGCCAGGCGATAGCCGCCTACGCCAGCGCGCTGCATGGCCCCATCGGTGCGGAACGGATCGCCGTGACCTCGGGGGGCGTGAGCGCGCTGATGGTGGCCATGCAGGCGCTGCTCGATGCGGGGGACGAGGTCGTGGCCGTCACGCCCGTGTGGCCCAACCTCACGGCCCAGCCCGCCGTGCTGGGTGCCCGTGTGCGGTGCGTGCCGCTGCGCGCCGAGGGCGGTGCCTGGACGCTGGACCTGCAGGTGCTGCTCGACGCCATCACGCCGGCCACACGACTGCTCATCGTCAACGCACCCAACAACCCCACGGGCTGGACGCTCACGCGCGCGGAGCAGCAGGCCATCCTGGACCATTGCCGGCGCACCGGCACCTGGGTGCTGGCGGACGAAGTGTACGAACGCCTGTACTACGAGGCGACCCCCCACGGCTGCGCGCCGAGTTTCCTGGACATCGCCGCGCCCGAGGACCGGCTCATCGTGGTGCAGAGCTTTTCCAAGAGCTTCCTGATGACCGGCTGGCGCCTGGGCTGGCTCGTGCTGCCGCCCGCGCTGGTGGACGCCGTGGGCAAGCTGATCGAATTCAACACCTCCTGCGCCAGCGTGTTCACCCAGCGCGCGGGCCTGGCGGCGCTGGAGCATGCGGGCGAGATCACGCCGCCCCTGGTGGCGCGCATGCGCCGCTGCCGCGACACGCTGCTGCCCCGCCTGGCCGCACTGCCGCAGGTGGAGGTGGCCAGCCCGCTCGGCGGCATGTACGCCTTCTTCCGCCTGCACGGCTTTGACGATTCGCTGGCGGTCGCCCAGCGGCTGGTGAGCGAGGCCGGCCTGGGCCTGGCGCCGGGCAATGCGTTCGCGCCCGAGGCCCAGGGCTGGCTGCGCTGGTGTTTTGCCTCCAGGGACCCCGCGCGGCTGGAGGCGGGCGTGGAGCGCCTGCAGGCCTGGCTGGCGCGGTCCAGCCGGGGTTGATGGAGGGCAGAGTGCACGTGGCAGCAGCGTGCCCGGTGCAGTTTGCTATATTTTTAATAGCTTCATGCGCTTGCCTGAAAAGCGCTTGCGCGGTTTTTACCTGAAACTTCCCTGGGCCTGCCGCTGCCAGCCCGATGGCAGCTGCCACTGGGCCGCCCAGCCGGTGAAGTCCGCCAGCGGCATGGGCCGCGCGATGCAATAGCCCTGCGCCTGGGTGCAGCCCAGCTGCAGCAGCATCTGTCCCTGCTCGATGGTTTCCACGCCTTCGGCGATCACGCGGTAGCCAAACGAGCGCGCCAGGCCGATCACGCCCTGCACGATGGCCAGATCGCCCGGATCGCCCATCATGCCGTGCACGAAGCTCTGGTCGATCTTGAGCGTGTCCATGGGCAGGCGGCGCAGGTAAGTCAGCGACGAGTAGCCGGTGCCGAAATCGTCCAGCGACACCACCACACCCAGCCCACGCAGCGCGGTCAGGGTGTGCGCCACGGCCGCCAGGTCGTACAGCGCTGCGCTTTCAGTGATCTCGATTTCCACCAGGTGCCCGGGCACGCCGGGGTGGCGCGCGATGCACCGGGCCATCCAGTCGGCGAAGTCGGGGCGCTGCAGGTGCTGGGCGGCGATGTTGACGCTCAGCGGCAGGGCCATGCCGCGCGCCTGCAGTTCCTCCAGGATGGAGAGCGCGGCCTCGACCACCCATTCGCCGAACCCGATCTCCAGCTCGGTCCCCTCCAGCAGCGGCAGGAATTCGCCGGGGGGCACCAGGCCGCGCTGCGGGTGCTGCCAGCGCGCAAGGGCTTCGGCGCCCACCACGGCGCCGCTTTTCATGTCCACCTTGGGCTGCAGGTACAGGGTGAACTGGGCATCGGCCAGCGCGTCGCGCAGGTGGCGCCCCTGCGCGCGCAGCAGCTGCAGGGCGCGCTCCTGGGCGGCATCGAACTGGTGGAAGCGGTTGCGCCCGGCCTGCTTGGCGGCGTACATGGCCTGGTCGGCATGGCGCAGCAGGGCATCGGCATCGGCGTCGTCCTGCGGGAACACCGTGTAGCCGATGCTGGCCGTGACCACCACGCGCTCGGCGTCGAGCGTGTAGGGGGCCGAGATGCTTTCCATCACGCGGTGGAGCATGGCTTCGCAACCGTTGGCCGAGTCCAGCCCGGGCATGAGGATCACGAACTCGTCGCCCCCCAGGCGGGCCACGCAGTCGAGCGGACGCAGCGCGCGCGTGAGCCGGCCGGCCACCACCACCAGGAGGCGGTCGCCCGCGCCGTGGCCCAGCCGGTCGTTCACGGGCTTGAAGCCGTCCAGGTCCAGGTAGGCCACGCCCAGCTGCGTGCCGTTTGCACGCGCCTGGTCCATGCATTCCTGCAGCTTGCGCGCCAGCAGCACGCGGTTGGGCAGGCCGGTGAGGGCATCGAACAGCGCCAGCCGCTGCAGCAGCACTTCCTGTTCGCGCTGGGGCGTCACGTCGATCGCCACGCCCAGCATGCGTTCGGGGCGGCCCATGGCGTCAAGGCCGACGATCTTGCCCAGGTTGCGCACCCAGCGCACGGCATCGTCGCCGGCCTCGCTCTGGTTGACGCGCCAGGTGGCGTCAAACGGCGTGCCGGGGTGGGCGGTGTGGCGGGCGACCTCGGTGGTGATGCGGTCGATGTCGTCGGGGGCGATGCCGCTGGTCCACTGCGTGGCGCCGAAGGGGCCCTGCGATGCGGGCAGGCCGCGCATCGCGCGCCAGCGGCTGTCCCCCGTGACGGTGCCGGTCTGCAGGTTCCAGTCCCACAGGCCCAGCGACGCGGCCGAGATGGTGAGCGAGAGCAGCGCCTCGCGTTCGCGCACCTGCTCTTCCTCGCGCTTGCGGTCGGTGATGTCGTGCACCGAGAACAGCCAGCAGGGTTCGCCGTCGAATTCGGTCGCCCGCATGGACTGCAGCACGGTGCGCGGCGGGCCGCCGCGCACGTTCAGCTTCACCTCGTAGCTGTTGAGCTGGCCGGAGCGCGCCACCGCATCCATGAGGCGCTGGCGGTCGTCGGCGGTGAAGATGCCCAGCTCGATGGCGGTGCGGCCGATGGCCTCCTCGCGCGGGATGCCCAGCATCTCCACCCAGGCGGGGTTGATGTCCACGTAGCGCCCGTCCATGCGGCGCGACAGGCCCATGGGGTAGGGCATGAGGTGAAAGATGCGCGAGAAGCGCTCCTCGGACTGGCGCAGGCGCTGCTCGGCGCGCTTGGCCTCGTCGATGTCCTGCATCACGCCGCGCACGCGGGTGACCCGGCCGTTCTCGATGACGGGCTCGCCCCGCGCGCGCACCCAGACCAGCCGCCCGTCGGTGTGCAGCACCTCCATCTCCATGCTCCACTCGGCGCGCTCGAGGATGCTCTGGCGGAACCGGTCGCGCAGGGGTTCCCGGTAGGCGGGGGCCACGTGGCGGTCGATGTAGTCGTGCGGCAGCGGGGAGCCGGGCGCCAGGCCATGGATGTCGAAGCACACGTCCGACCAGTAGACCAGGCCCTTGCCGCGCTCGTCCTCCCAGGCGCCCAGACGGGCCAGACGGCCCGCCTGCTGCAGCAGGCTGTTGAGGGCGCGCAGTTCGTCGCTGGCGCGGTGGGCTTCGGTCATGTCGTGGAAAACGAAGACAAAACAGTTTTCGCCATCCACAAGCACGGAGCGTGCCGACATCAGCCCCGGTATGCGGATTCCGTCGCGCTGGGCCACCAGCGGCAGGCGGTCCACCTTGCCCTCGCGGCGGAAGGTGTCCACCAGCCGTGCGCGCTCCTGCTCGGAGGCCCAGATCTTCAGCTCGGAGGACGTGCGCCCGATCACCTCGTCGCGCGGGCGGCCCAGCACCTCGCAAAAGGCGGGGTTCACGTCGATGTAGCGCCCGTCGGAGATGCGCGAGATGCCCGCGGGATCGGGGAGCGTCTGGTAGAAGGTGGTGTACTTGGCCTCCGAGGAGCGCAGAGCGTCCTCCACCTCGCGGTGGGCCGTGATGTCCACGTCCATGCCGATCAGGCTGAGCGGGCGCCCGCCCGCATCGCGGCGGGCCACGGCGCCGCGCGACATCAGCCAGCGCCACTGGCCGCGCGTGTCCATCACGCGGAATTCCGCTTCGTACGTCTCGTCCAGCCCGTCCATGGCCCGCGCCAGCCGGGCGGCGTTGCGCTGGGCGTCGGCGGGGTGGCGCAGCGCATACCAGCGCTCCCACAGGCCCTGGGCGTCCGCGTCGTCGCAGCTGATGCCAAACGCCTCGTAGAACCGGCCGTGGCAGCGGAACTGGCGCTGGACCACGTCCCATTCCCACCGGCCTCCGCCCAGGGAGTCCATGGCCAGCTGCAACTGCTGTTCGCGCTGCACCAGGGCTTGCTGGGTGCTGGTGCGCGCCAGCTCCGCGCGGGCCTTGCTGGCCAGCAGCAGGCGGCCCACGCCCAGCATCAGAACGCCCGCGCCATGGTGCCAGGGAAGGCTTGTCGGCCACGGGGCCCCGGCCGGCGGCGCGAGGTTCGCGAGCCAGAGGCAGGCCGATACCACCAGGGGCAGGGTGATGGCCAGGCCCACCAGCGCGATCCATGCCGCCGGGCGCAGGGGCAGGCGCCGGGCCATGCGCCGCCACAGCCATGCCAGCAGCCACGTGGCGCCCAGCACCAGCACGGCGGGCGGGGTGGCGGAGGGGGCCGTCGCGACCACGGCCAGCAGCGCCACCAGGGCGGTGATGGCGGCCGGCAGGCCGCCGAAATAAAGTCCCATGAAGGCGGCCACGGTGGGATAGGCCACCAGCCTCAGCTCGGGCGCATTCCAGTGCAGCGCGGTGAACGACACCGCCGACACCGCGCCGCCCGCCACGCCCAGCAGCCAGAGCGTGCGCCGCGATGGCCGCAGCGCCTCCTGGGGCGGGAGCCACTCCAGCACCAGGAGCAGCGTCATCAGTACCGTGCCGGCCAGGAGCGTGTTGTTACCCATGGCGGAGCGCGCTGCAAAGGCAGGGCCAGGGGGCCGGGACGGCTTCAGCGCAAACCGCTGCCCGCGCCGACCGGCCCGGGTGGTGTGCGGCGGCGCGGTGCCCCGCGCCGTCCAACGCAAGACTCAGATCGCAGCGGCCCGGGGAAAAAACCATTCCTCGAGTTTATGGCTGTTCCGGCGCCGTCCGGCCCGGCCGCAGTGTCCTGATAAGCCCCGTTGACAGCATCGTGCCGCACACGATGACGAGCGCGCAGCCCAGCATCCACGGCGTGATGCGCTCGCCCAGGAAGATCGCGCCATACAGCACCGCGAACACGGGCGCGATGAAGGTCACGGCCAGTGCCCGGCTGGGCCCCGCGCTGGCGATGAGGCGAAAGTACAGGATGTAGGCGATGCCCGTGCACAGCACCGCGATGGCGACGATGCAGCCCCAGGCGCGGGGGCCCGGCATCTGCGCCGGCCACAGCCACAGGGTGGGCACGGCCAGGCCCAGCGCCGCGCCCAGCTGGCTGCCCGTGGCGGTGGCCAGGGGCGGTATGCCCGTGAGGAAACGGCGCGCAAAGCTGGCCGACAGGCCGTAGAAGGACGATGCCAGCAGGCACGCCGCGATCGCCCATTCGGCGCTGTCGCTCTTGAAACCCGTGCCGGCCGGCGCGCGCCACGCGAGCAGCGCCACGCCCACGAAGCCCAGGGCCAGGCCCGCCCAGCGCAGGCGGTTGATGCGGTCGCCCAGCCAGAGCCAGGCCACCAGCGCGCCGAACAGGGGCACGGTGGCATTCAGGATCGAGGTCAGGCCCGTGGCGAGGTGCAGCACCGCCCAGGAAAACAGCGCGAACGGAATCGCCGAATTGATGACCCCGGCGAACATGATGGGCCGCCAGTGCCTGCGCAGCGCGGGCCCATGGCCCTGGCGCAGCATGATGGGCCACAGGAACACCGTGGCCAGCGCCACGCGCAGCCCGGCGGTGGGCAGCGGGCCGAACTCGGACGCCCCCAGCCGCATGAAAAGAAACGAGGCGCCCCAGAGCGCCGCCAGCAGGATGAATTCGCCGATCCAGGTGGTGACGGGTTGGGTTCCCGGGCTGTTCGGGCTGTTCATTCATGGCCTTTCTCTGGGGGCAGGGCGCCCGCCGGCACGGGCGGCCGCGGGGGCGCGAAGAGCGCATTCTCCATGGTCAGCAGGGCCGTCTTGCGGTCCAGCCCGCCCGCGTAGCCTGTCAGGCTGCCGTCCGCGCCCAGCACGCGGTGGCAGGGCACCACCACGCTCAGCGGGTTGCGCCCCACGGCCGCGCCCACGGCGCGCACGGCCAGCGGCCGGCCCAGTTGCTGGCTCAGGCGCCCATAGCTGGTGGTGCCGCCGCGGCCGATGGCCAGCAGGGCGCGCCACACCGCCTGCTGGAACGGCGTGCCGCCCGAGAGATCCAGCGGCAGATCGAAGGCCTGCCGCTCGCCCCGCAGGTACTGCTGCAGCTGGCTGGCGGCGGCCTGCAGCACGGGATGGCCGGCCGCCTCGGCCCAGGCGTGCCCGCCGTGGAGAAAACTGGCGGGTTCGTGGCGCTGGCCTTCGAACCAGACGCCGCAGAGGCCGGCGGGCGATGCGGCCAGGCGCACCGGCCCAAGGGCGGTGCTGGCCCGCGCCTGCACGGTGTGGGGGTGGTATTGCATGGGGAATCTCGGTGATTTTGAATAAAACAGGCCGCCAGCGCTTGCTGGATCAGCGCGAAAAGCTATTGTTTTGATAGTGTTTCAGGCGCCGGGATGGCGGGCTCCGCCGTGCCCGCCGCCCAGGCGCGCAGCACCGCATAGCTGCGCCACGGGCGCCACGCCTCGGACGCCGCGCTGGCGGCGCGCGCCGGGTTTTTCTGGCCCTGGACACCCAGCGCCTTGTGCAGCGCCACGTCGGCGGCAGGGAAGGCATCGGGCCAGCGCAGCACGCGCATGGCGATGTACTGCGCCGTCCAGTCGCCAATGCCGGGCAGGGCGCACAGGGCGGCCGTGGTGGCGGCCACATCGGCGCCGGCATGCAGGGCCAGGCCCCCGCTGTCCACGGCGCGGGCCAGCGCCACGATGGCGGCCTGGCGCTGGCGCACGATGCCCAGCTGGCCCAGGGTGTCGCCGTTGGCCACGGCGAGCGCGGCGGCCGTGGGAAACAGCCGGTTCAGCCCGGGCCAGGGCGTGGCGATGGGCTCGCCCAGCCGCTCCACCAGCCGCTGCCCCAGCGTGCGCGCGGCCGCCACGGTGATCTGCTGGCCCAGCACTGCGCGCACGGCCAGCTCGAAGCCGTCGAACGCACCGGGCACGCGCAGGCCGTCGCCGCCCGGGAAGTGCGGGTGCAGCACGGCGTTGATGGCCGCCGGGTCGGCGTCCAGGTCCAGCATGGCGCGCACGCGGCGGATCACGAGCGGCAGCACCGGGTACAGGCTGTCGCTGGTCTGCAGCAGCACCTGGTGGCGGGCCACGTCGAAGCGCGCGCTGAACCAGCCGGTGGTCTCCTGCGCCATGCCGGTGCAGGCGGGCGGCAGGCGCACGGTGCGGCGCAGCGTGGCCTCGTGGGGCAGCACCCATTCGACGCCGTGGAACTGCCGCCGCTCGAAGAACGCGAGCAGCGCCGCCACGTCGAAGGGCGGGCGCCAGGCCAGGCGCAAGGTGCTGCCGGTGCCGGACGCGCCCGCCTTGAGGGGGCCCGCGCCGCTGCGCCGCAGCTGGGTGGGATTGAGCCCGTAGTGCCCCGCGAACGCCGCATTGAAGCGCCGCACGCTCGCGAAGCCGCTGGCCAGCGCCACCTGCGTGACCGGCATCGGGGTGTCGGTGAGCAGCTGCTTGGCCGTGAGCAGCCGCCGGGTCTGCAGGTACTGCAGGGGCGACACGCCCAGCGCGGCCTCGAAGATGCGGCGCAGGTGGCGGTCGCTCACGCCCAGGCGTTCGGCCAGCCGGGCGACGGTGGCGCCGCTGTCGCCCCGCGTGGGCCGGGCCGGCCAGAGGTCGGGCGCATCCAGCAGCCGCACGGCCTGCTGCACCAGGATGCCGCTGGCATCCTGCACCGACCACACCAGCGCCTGCGGCGCCAGCTCCGGCCGGCAGCGCAGGCAGGGCCTGAAGCCCGCGCTCTCGGCCTGGGCGGCAAGGCTGAAGAAGCGGCAGTTCTCGCGGCGCGGCGTGCGCACGGCGCACACCGGGCGGCAATAGATGCCGGTGGAGGTCACGCCGGTGAAGAAGCGTCCGTCAAAGCGCGCGTCCCGGGCCAGCACGGCGAGATAGCGGCCCTCGTCCGAGGCCATGTCGGTGTCCGTGGAGGAAGGCAGGTGGGGCGATGTCATGGCGGGATGATAGGCCCCGGCGGCGCGCGCACTGGCCGTTTTCGGACATGTGCCTCGGCGCCCCCGGGCGGCGTGCGCAAGGAGGCGGAAGGGGCCGCCTACAATGCTGCGGACGTTTCAACCCTCTTCGTGAAAGGCCCCTACGTGCAGCCCACGCCCGCCATTTTCAAAGCCTACGACATCCGCGGCATCGTGCCGTCCACCCTGAATGAAGAAGTGGCCCTGGGCCTGGGCCGGGCCTTTGGCACCGCCGCCCGCGCCGAAGGGCAGACCACGGTGGCCGTGGGGCGCGACGGGCGCCTGTCGGGCCCGGTCATGTCCGCCGCGCTGATCCAGGGGCTGGTCGAGGCGGGCATCGAGGTGATCGACGTGGGCCTGGTGACCACGCCGCTGCTGTACTTCGCGGCCAGCACACTGTGCCAAAGCGGCATTCAGGTCACGGGCAGCCACAACCCCAAGGACTACAACGGCTTCAAGATGGTGCTCAATGGCCGCGCCATCTACGGCGAGGAGATCCAGGGCCTGCGCCGCACCATGGAGCAGGAAAGCTGGCAGCTGCTGCCCGGCGGTTCGGTGCGGCATGTGGACGTGCTGCCGGCCTACACCGCGCGCATCGTGGGCGACATCAAGCTGGCCCGTCCGCTCAAGGTGGTGGTGGACTGCGGCAACGGCATCGCCGGTGCGTCGGCGCCGGCCATCTTCCGCGCGCTGGGCTGCGAGGTGATCGAGCTCTTTTCCGAGGTGGACGGCAACTTCCCCAACCACCACCCCGACCCGAGCAAGCCGGAGAACCTGCGCGACCTGATCGACGCCCTGAAGGCCAGCGATGCAGAACTGGGCCTAGCCTTCGACGGCGATGGCGACCGCTTAGGGATAGTGACCAGGGACGGCACCAACATCTTCCCCGACCGCCAGATGATGCTTTTCGCGCAGGACGTGCTCTCGCGCGTGCCCGGCGGCGAGATCATCTTCGACGTGAAGTGCACCCAGCGCCTGGCGCCCGCCATTGCGGCCGCCGGCGGCGTGCCGGTGATGTTCAAGACCGGTCATTCGCTCATCAAGGCCCGCATGAAGGAGACCAACTCCCCGCTGGGCGGTGAGATGAGCGGCCACATCTTCTTCAAGGAGCGCTGGTACGGCTTCGACGACGGCACCTATGCGGGCTGCCGCCTGCTGGAGATCCTGAGCAGGAGCAGCGACCCGAGCGCCGTGCTCAACGCACTGCCCACGAGTTTCTCCACCCCCGAGCTGAACGTGGCCTGCGCCGAGGGTGAGCCGCACCGCCTGACGGCCGAATTGCAGGCCCTGGCCGCCGGCACCTTCGCGGCGCCCGCCACGGTCAGCACCATCGACGGGCTGCGCGTGGACTGGCCGGACGGCTTTGGCCTGATCCGTGCCAGCAACACCACGCCCGTGCTGGTGCTGCGCTTCGAAGGCCACACGAGCGAGGCGCTGGCGCGCATCGAATCGGCCATGCTGGCCCTGCTGCACCGCGTGAAGCCTGGTGCGCACGTGGGGGCCGCGAGCCACTGAGCCGGGCGCGATGATGCCCGCACGGCGCATTCGCCCCGCCGAACTTTCCCTGACCCTTTCGCCCATCCGCCGACCGTGAATTCGCACCTGTCCACCCCCCTGCGCATCGCTGCCGCGCAGTCGCCGTCCGTGCCCGGGGACGTGGCGCGCAACGTGCAGACGCACCTGGCCTTCGCGCGGGTGGCGGCGCACCACGGGGTGCAGGTGCTGGTGTTTCCGGAGCTGTCGCTCACGGGCTACGAGCCGGCGGTGCTGGCCGCCCAGGTGCTGGATGCCGACCATGGCGTGCTGGCGCCGCTGCGGCAGGCGGCGCGCGACCACGGCATGGCGCTGGTGGTGGGCGCGCCCGCGGCCCCCGTGGCGCCGGGCGCGCTGCTGCCCTCCATCGGCGCATGGGTGCTGGGCGCCGATGGCAGCGCGGCGCTGTACCGCAAGCGCCATCTGCATGCCAGCGAAGCGTCATTCGCCAGCGCGGGAATGGACGACGCGCAGGTGCACCTGCTCGCCGGCGAACCCACGGGGCTGGCCATCTGCGCCGACATCACCCACCCCGAGCATGCGCGCGCCGCGCACGGGGCGGGCGCGGTGCTCTATGCCGCCAGCGCGCTGATTTCCGAAAAAGGCTACGGGCCCGAGTCGGACCTGCTGCGCGGCTATGCGCGGGACCACGGCATGGCCGTGCTCCTGGCCAACTACAGCGGGGCCTCGGGCGGCTACGCCAGCGCCGGCCGCAGCGCGGTCTGGGAGCCCGGGGGCGGGTGCGTGGCCGCGGCCACCCACGACCGGCCTTGCCTGGTCTGGGCCGCGCGCGGCGACAGCGGCTGGAGCGGCGGCGTGCTGGACCTGCCCCTTCCGGTATGAACGCCGCGCGGGCCCTGTATTCGCTGGTGACCTGGTGCGCGCAGCCGCTGCTGCGCCGCAAGCTGCGCCGCCGCGCGGTGGCCGAGCCCGGCTATGGGCATGCGGTGGGCGAGCGGTTTGGCCGCTACCCGGCGCCCATGGACAGCCTCATGCCGCACAGCAGCTCCGACCCGCTCGGCCGCTTTGTCTGGATCCATGCCGTATCCCTGGGCGAAACCCGCGCCGCCGGCATCCTGCTCGGGCAGCTGCGCGAACAGCTGCCGGGCATGCGCCTGCTGCTCACCCACGGCACGGCCACGGGGCGGGCCGAGGGCGAGCGGCTGCTGCACCCCGGTGACGTGCAGGTGTGGCAACCGTGGGATACGCCGGGCGCGGTCGCACGTTTCCTGCGCAAGTTCCGCCCGGCCATCGGCATCCTCATGGAGACGGAGGTCTGGCCCAACCTGGTGGCCGGCTGCCAGCGGCGCGGCGTGCCCCTGGTGCTGGCCAATGCGCGCTTCAACGCCACGTCGCTGCGCAAGGCCCAGCGGCTGGCGCCGCTGGCGCGCCCGGCCTATGGCGGCCTGGCCGCCGTCTGGGCCCAGACCGAGGACGACGCGGCCCGCCTGCGGGCCATCGGCGCCCCGGTGCGCGGCGTGTTTGGCAACCTCAAGTTCGATGTGGTGCCCGACGCCGCCCAGACCGCCCAGGGCCGCGCCTGGCGCGCGCGCGCGGGACGCCCCGTGGTCCTGCTGGCCAGCAGCCGTGAGGGCGAGGAGGCGATGTGGCTGGAAAATTTCAAGCAAAAACAACCTCCAGCGCTTGCTGGCAAAGCGCCAGCAGCTATCAATGGCGAAGCAGGTAACGTGCAGTGGCTCATCGTGCCGCGCCACCCGCAGCGTTTTGACGAGGTGCACCAGCTGCTCCAGCGCGCCGGGCTCGGCGTGTCGCGCCGCAGCACCTGGGCGGCCAGGCCCGAGGCGGCCGATGTGTGGCTGGGCGATTCGCTGGGCGAGATGGCGCTGTACTACGGCCTGGCCGACGTGGCCTTGCTGGGGGGCAGCTTTGCGCCGCTGGGCGGCCAGAACCTCATCGAGGCCGCTGCTGGCGGGTGCCCGGTGGTGCTGGGGCCGCACACCTTCAATTTTGCGGAGGCGGCCGAGCGGGCCTGCGCGGCGGGCGCCGCGCAGCGCGTGCCCGACATGGCCGCCGGCATCGCGTGCGCTGCGGCGCTGGCACTGGACGCCGGCCGCCAGCAGGCCGCCAGCGAACGTGCGGGCCGCTTCGCCAGCGACCACCGTGGGGCGGCGCTGGCAACGGCCCGGGCGGTGCGCGCGATCGTGCAGCCCGCCGGGGCTTCCCTGTCTCCCTCTACTTGACGAGCAGGGCGTTGATCGCCTCGACGTCCTGCTGCGTCAGCGTGCCCGCCGCCTGGCGCAGCTTGAGCGTGCCCAGCAGCACGTTGTAGCGTGCCTGGGCCAGGTCGCGCTTGGTCTGGAAGAGCTGGCTCTGGGCGTTCAGCACGTCGATGTTGATGCGCACCCCCACCTGGTAGCCCAGCTTGTTCGCGTCCAGCGCACTCTGGCTGGAGGCCTCGGCCGCTTCCAGGGCCTGCACCTGGCCCTGGCCGGACTGCACGCCAAAGAAGGCAGCGCGCGTGGCCTGGGCCACGTTGCGGCGGGTGGTTTCCAGGTCGGCCGTGGCCTTTTCTTCCAGGGCCAGGGTTTCCCTGATGCGGTTTTGCACCGAGAAGCCGGCGAACAGCGGCAGGTTGAACGCCACGCCCACGCTGGCGCTGTTGGTGCGGTTGTTCACGCCGGGCGACGTGATGGTGCCGTTCGGGTTGCGCGTGATGTTGTATCCCGCCTGCAGGTCCACCGTGGGCAGATGGCCGGTTTCGGCCTTCCTGGTTTCCAGGCGGGCGATGTCCAGCGCGATCGCGGCCTGGCGCACGCCGGGCTGCTGGTCGCGCGCGGTATCCACCCAGGTGGTCACGTTGTCGGGCTGCACGGAGGGCAGCGGCACGGGCAGCGCCAGGGGCTTGGGGGTGGTGCCTGTGATGCCCACGAGCTGGTCCAGCGCCAGGCGCTTCACCCGCAGGTCGTTTTCGGCGGCGATTTCCTGCGCCACCACCAGGTCGTAGCGGGCCTGGGCTTCGCGCGAGTCGGTGACGGTGGTGGTGCCCACCTCGAAGTTGCGCTTGGCCGACGCCAGCTGTTCGGACACGGCGGCTTTCTGCGCCTGCACGAAGGCCAGGGTGTCCTGCGCCGCGAGCACGTCAAAGTAAGCCTGGCTCACACGCACCAGCAGGTCCTGCGTGGCCGCATCCAGCTGCGCCTGGGCGACATCCACGCCACGCTGGCCCTGTTCGAGGGTGATGCGGTTGGCGGGGCGGTACAGCGGCTGCGAGGCCTGCATGCCCAGCGTCTGCGTGGTGCCGGTGTTTTCCACCGGCGGGCGGCTCAGCTCCACATTGGCGCGGCTGAGCCCGGCCGTGAGCCCGGCGCTGGGCAGCAGGCCCGCGCGGGCCTGGTCGGCGCGGCGGGCCGCCGCATCGAGCTGGGCGCGGGCCGATTGCCACGCCGTGTCATAGGTGCGGGCCGATTCCACCAGTTCCAGCAGGCTCTGGGCTTGCGCCGGGGCACACAGTGCCGCGCCGAGCGCCAGGGACAGAAGGGACAGGGAGAGGGGCCGTAGCGGTGTCATGGAGGTCCTTCGGAAAAGAGTCTGCGTGTCGAAAATGGGGCAAAACAGGCGCGGTGGCTGCGGGCGGTCCGGCCGCCGCCGTCGTCAATAGCGGGGCACGGCGGGGTCGCTTTCCTGCGACCAGGCGTCGATGCCGCCGGTGATGTTGGCCACCTGCTCAAAACCGTGGTGCTGCAGGAAGGCCGCCACGCGCAGGCTGCGGGCGCCGTGGTGGCACAGGCAGGCGATGGGGCGGGCGGGGTTCAGCTCGGCCAGGCGCCCGGACAGCTCGCCCATGGGGATGGCGGCCAGCTCGAAGCCGTCCGCACGCACGCTGGCGGTCTGCAGCTCCCAGGGCTCGCGCACGTCCAGCACCAGGGGCTGGCCGCCTTCGGGGGCGGCGGCGAACCAAGCGGACAGCTGGGCGGGACGGACGTGATCGATCATGCAGGACTCCGAAGGGGACTCAGGATGCAAGGCTCGGGGAGCCGGGGTCAGAACGTGAAGCCGGACGGCTCGGGGAAGTTCACGAGGCGCGGCGCGATGGTGTCCCAGGGCGACACCGTCTCGAAACGGTCGCCGGCGCGGCGGGTCACGGTGAAGCGCATGACGGGTTCGCCGCCGACGATGGCGCCCAGGCGGCCGCCATCGCGCAGGTGCGACAGCAGGGCCGTGGGGACTTCGGCGACCGAGCCGCTGAGCACGATCACGTCGAACGGGCCATCGGGGATGGCATCGCGGGCGCCGTCGCCCTGGCGCACGTCGGCGTTCTGGATGCCCGCGTCGCGCAGGTTCTCGCGGGCCATCTCGGCCAGCTCGGGGTTGATCTCGAGGGACACCACGCGCTCGGCGCGGTGGGCGAGCAGGGCGGCCATGTAGCCGGAGCCCGCGCCGATCTCCAGCACGCGGTCGGTGGGCTTGATTTGCAGGTCCTGCAGGATGCGCGCCTCGACGCGCGGCTGCAGCATGCTGTGGCCCAGGCGCACGGCCTCTTCGGCGTCATTGCCGAGCAGGGGCACTTCAATGTCCATGAACGCCATGTTGCGGTAGGCCGGAGGCACGAAATCTTCGCGGCGAACGATCGCCAGCAGGTCCAGCACGTCGGCGTCCAGCACGTTCCAGGGACGGATCTGCTGCTCGATCATGTTGTAGCGGGCCTGGGCGACGGGGTCGCTGGTATTGGCGGACGTGTTCAGAGGCATGTTCATGGGATTTCTCCAGGGGAGGCGTGGGTCAGGACAAACCCTCGATTTTAGAGGCCCCGGCCAGGGGGCGGCCGCGGCCCATGCGGCGAAGGGCCCATTGCGCCAGATCGTCCATGTAGCAATACACCACCGGCACCACCACCAGCGTGAGCAGCGAGGAGGTGATCACCCCGCCGATCACCGCCTGGCCCATGGGCGCGCGCTGCTCGGAACCCTCGGACAGCGCGAACGCGAGCGGCACCATGCCGAAGATCATGGCCAGCGTGGTCATGAGGATGGGGCGCAGCCGCACGCGCGCGGCCAGCAGCAGGGCGTCGGCGCGGGGCAGGCCGGGCACGGTGCGGCCTTCGTCGTTCACGTGTTCCTCGCGGGCGCGGATCGCGAAGTCCACCAGCAGGATGGCGTTCTTGGTCACGAGGCCCATCAGCATCACCACGCCGATGATGGAGAACATCGACAGCGTGGAGCGGAACATCAGGAGCGCCAGCACCACGCCGATGAGCGTGAGCGGCAGCGAGGTCATGAGCGCCAGCGGCTGCAAAAAGCTCTTGAACTGGCTCGCCAGGATCATGTAGATGAAGATGATGGCCATGGCCAGGGCCGAGATGGCATAGCCGAAGGACTCGGCCATGTTCTTGGTGGAGCCGCCGAACTGGTAGCGGTAGCCGGGCGGGAAGCTCACGCTCTCGAGCGCCTTCTTGATGTCGTTGGACACCTCGCCGGCCGAGCGCTGGGCCACGTTGGCGTTCACGGCCACCTCGCGGGTCAGGTCGCGCCGGTTGATCTGGTTGGCGCCGGTGGATTCGGTCACGCGGGCCACCTGGTTCAGGCGCACGATGCGCGTGGTTCCGTCGGCGGCCGTCAGAGCGAAGGGCAGGCGCTCCAGGTCGGCCGGGGCGGTGCGGGCCTCGGGGGCCAGGCGCACATTCACGTCATAGGTCTGGTCGTCCGGAGCGCGCCAGTTGCCCACCGTGGTGCCTGCCACCAAGGTGCGCAGCGAGGCGGCCATGGGGGCCACGGCCAGGCCGAGGTCGGAGGCGGCCTCGCGGCGCACATCGAGGGCGATCACCGGCTTGTCGGGCTTGGCACTGGTGTCCAGGTCCACCAGGCCCGGGATGTCGCGGATCTTGTCCGTGACGATCCTGGTCAGGCGCTCCAGCTCCTGCAGGTCGGGGCCCTGCAGCGAGAACTCCACCTGCTTCTGGCCGCCCACGGCATCGAGCAGGCCCACGTGGGTGATGGTGATGCCCGGCACGGTCTTGAGGCGCTCGCGCAGCACGTCCGACATCTGGTCCACGCTGCGGCTGCGGTCCTTGCGGTCCACCAGGCGCACGTACAGATTGGCGTACATCTTGCCTTGCGCGCTGCCGGTGTTGATGGTGGCCAGGGTGTAGCGCACTTCCGGCATCTCGCGCAGGATGCCTTCCACCTGCCGGGCCTTGGCCTCGGTCGCTTCCAGCGAGGAGCCCACCGGCGTGTAGAAATTGACGGTGGTTTCAGAGAAGTCGGCCTTGGGCACGAACTCGGTGCCCAGCAGCGGCACCATGAAAATGCTCAGCACGAAGATGGCCAGCGCAATGCCCACGGTGGCCAGCTTGTGCACCAGCGACCAGCGCAGGATGCGCTGGTAGCCTTCGGCCAGCGCATCGGTGGCCCGGTCGAACCAGCCCGTGACGCGGCCGATGGTCTTGTCGTAGAAGGTGACAGGCTCTGTCTTCTGCCCGTGGGCGTGGATGCTCGGGTCGTGCCAGATGCTCGACAGCATGGGGTCGAGCGTGAAGCTCACGAACATCGAGATCATCACCGCCGCGACGATGGTGATGCCGAACTCGTGAAAGAACTTGCCGATGATGCCGCCCATGAAGCCGATGGGCATGAACACCGCCACGATGGACAGCGTGGTGGCCAGCACGGCCAGGCCGATCTCCTGCGTGCCGTCCATCGCCGCGTCGTAAGCGCCCTTGCCCATCTGCACGTGGCGCACAATGTTCTCGCGCACCACGATGGCATCGTCGATCAGCAGGCCCACGCACAGGCTCAGCGCCATCAGCGTGATCATGTTGATGGTGAAGCCGAACATGTTCATGAACAGGAAGGTGCCGATCAGCGCGATGGGCAAGGTGAGGCCCGTGATCACCGTGGAGCGCCAGGAGTTCAGGAACAGGAAGACGATGAGCACCGTGAGGATGGCGCCCTCGATCAGCGTCTGGCGCACGTTGTTCACCGCCACGCGGATGGGGCGGGCGCTGTCGCCGATGGTCTCCAGCCGCACGCCGGGCGGCAACTGGCTCTTGAGTTCGGCCACGGCGGCGGTCAGGCCGTCCACCACCTCGATGGTGTTCTCGCCCTGCGACTTCTGCACCGACAGCAGCAGCGTGCGCTGGCCGTTGTACAGGGCCAGGCTTTCGACTTCCTGCGCGCCGTCGTTCACGCGGGCCACCTGGTCCAGGCGGACGGGCGCACCGTTCTTGCGCGCGACGATGATCTTGCCGAAATCTTCAGGGCGCTGCATGCGCGCATCGATCTGCACCACGCGCTCCTGCGCGAGGGACCGGATGGAGCCTACGGGCAGGTCCTGGTTCTCGTTGCGCACGGCGCTGGTCACCTGGTCGGGCGTCACGCCGAAGGCTTCGAGCGCCTGCGGGTTCAGGTAGATGTTGATTTCGCGCTTGGTGGCGCCCACCAGGTTCACGGCGCCCACGCCGCGCACGTTCTCCAGGCGCTTCTTCAGCGTCTGCTCGGCCCAGGTGGTCAGCTCCACGGCACTGCGGGCCGTGGCGCCCGCCGTGTCGTCCGGCAGCACGGCCAGCGACCACACGGCCCGGCTGGCGGGATCGAAGCGCAGCACGCGCGGCTCCTTGACCTCGGTGCGCAGCAGGGGGCGCACGGTGGCCACCTTCTCGCGCACGTCCTCGGCGGCCTTGCGGCCGTCGATGTGCAGCTGGAACTCGATGATGACGACGGCCGTGCCCTCATAGCTGCGCGAGGTGAGGGCGTTGATGCCGGCGATCGAGTTGACGCCTTCCTCGATCTTCTTGGTGACTTCGCTTTCGACGATTTCCGGCGACGCACCGGGATAGTCCACGGTGACCACCACCACCGGGAAGTCGATGTTGGGGAATTGATCGACCTTCAGGCGCTGGTACGAGAACAGGCCCAGCACCACGATGGCGAGCATCACCATGGTGGCGAACACGGGGTTCTTGAGGCTGACTTTGGTGAACCACATGGCGGTGCGGCGCGGTCAGGGGGCGGTGCGGGGCACGGAGGCCGGGGCGGCGGGCGCGGCAGCCGCCACGGCGGTGCCCTCGCGCAGCTGTCCGATGCGGCCGGCGATCACGGGCGTGCCCTCGGCCACGCCCTCGATGGCGACCCAGGTCTGGCCGCTCAGCACCGACCGCGCACCGGTCTTGACCTCCACGTAGGCCACGCGGCCGTCCTTGAGCGTCTGCAGGTAGGGCGCTGGCTTGTCGGTGCGCACGGCATCCAGCGGCACGGCCAGCACCTCGGCGCGGCCGGTGTCGAGCGTGCCCTGCACGAACAGGCCCTGGCGCAGCGGCGTTTCGCCCCGGGCCTGCTCCACCCGCAGGTAGACGGGCACCGTGCGGCTGCCGGCCTGTGCGCTGGGGTTGATGCGCGCCACGGTGGCGGGCACGGGCACGGCCGAGCCTTCCATGGTGAGCAGGGCCTTCTGGCCCACGCGCACGGCCAGCGAATCGGCGGGGCTCAGCAGCGCCTCCAGCTCCAGGCGGGAGAGGTCCACCACCTCGATGATGCGGGCGTCCACGGCCACGCGCTCGCCGGGCTGGGCCAGGCGCTGGGCCACCAGCCCGGTGATCGGGCTCTTGAGCACGGTGTCGTCGAGCGCCTTGCGCGCCACGTCGGCGGCCGAGACGGCGGCCTGGTGGCTCGACTGCGCCGCCTCCAGGCTGGCCTGCGAGGTGACCAGCGCCGTGGGCGAAATGAAACCCTGGTCCACCAGCGCGCGGTTGTTGGCGTATTGCCGCTGGTTGATGTCCACCTGGGACTTGGCGGCATCGGCCTGCTGCTGCGCCTGGCGCAGCCGTGCGCGGGCTTCGGTGGGGTCGATGCGGGCGATTTCCTGGCCGGCCCTGACGCTGTCGCCCTCGCGCAGGATGAGGCCCTGCAGTTCCCCGCCCACGCGGGCCTTGACCATGGCCGACTCGACCGCCCGCAGCGAACCCGACACCGGCACTTCCAGCGTGAGGCTCTGGCGCCGCACGGTGACGATCTCGTCCGCGGCCAGCTGCAGCGGCGCCTGCGCCTTCTGGGCGCTGGCCTCGCTCAGCGCCTTCTGCTGCGCCTGGCGGGCCGCCATGGCGCGCCACGCGCCGCCGCCCAGCAACACAACGACGATGGCTGCCGCCACCCAGGGAATCCAGCGTTTCATGGTCAGGCGCCGCGCACGGGCGGAGAAGAAGAAGGGGAGGAGGAGGGAGGGGCGCACGGGGGTGCATCGGGCCGCACGAGCAGCCCATGCAGCACGTTGTCGATCTGCGCCTGGATGAACAGCTCGGGCTGCAGGCCCAGGCCGTCGGGGATGCAGACCGCCAGCGAGTGTTTCCACATCATCAGGAAGATCATGGGGGCCAGCACCACGTGCACGATGTAGTCGAGCGCCACCGGCCGGAACTCGCCGCGCTCGATGCCGCGCTGGATGATGCGGCGGATCAGCCCCTGGCCCGGCTGGATCACTTCCTGCTGGTAGAACTGCATGATCTCGGGGAAGTTCTGGGCTTCGCTGAACATCAGCTTGGTGATGCCCGAGGCCTTGGTGGAGCCGATGCGCTCCCACCACACCTCGTAGCAATAGCGCAGCAGCTCGGCGGTGGTGCCTTCGAAGGTCTCCAGCTCTTGCGTCCACTCCTCGAAGCGGCCGGCGATGTTGTGCCGCACCACGGCCTTGAAGAGTTCTTCCTTGCTGGGGAAATACAGGAACAGCGTGCCCTTGGAAACCCCGGCACGCGCCGCCACCTCATCCACACGGGTCGCGGCGAAGCCCTTCTCGACAAAAAGGTCCAGCGCCGCTTCCAGCAGCTCGCCAGGACGGGCTTCCTTGCGGCGCTCGCGCTTGGTGCCCGGGGGGGCGGAAGAGGGGTTGGGCGTGGGGGACAAGGGAAATTCTGTTAATGACTGACCGGTTAGTAATGTAGCA
Organism: Acidovorax sp. GW821-FHT09A11; assembly: GCF_059418365.1. Taxonomy (NCBI): domain Bacteria; kingdom Pseudomonadati; phylum Pseudomonadota; class Betaproteobacteria; order Burkholderiales; family Comamonadaceae; genus Acidovorax; species Acidovorax sp. GW821-FHT09A11. The sequence goes on along the minus strand of NZ_JBWKPS010000001.1, from coordinate 591,916 downwards.
AGCACCTGCCGGAGCGTCAATTCATAATCGCAAAGCACAACCAAAGGACCACCATGACCTTGCAAACCATCACTCTGGGCGGCGGCTGCTTCTGGTGCACCGAGGCCGTGTTCGACCGCGTGCGGGGCATCACCGACGTGGAGAGCGGCTATACCAACGGCCACACGCTGAACCCCAGCTACGAGCAGATCTGCCGGGGCGACACCGGGCATGCCGAGGTGGTGCGCCTGACGTTCGACGCCGACGAGATCAGCCTGGAGGAGATCCTGGAGATCTTCTTCCATACCCACGACCCGACCACCCTCAACCGCCAGGGCAACGATGTGGGCACGCAGTACCGCAGCGGCATCTACTACGACAACCCCGCGCACGGCGACATCGCCCACGGCATGATCCGCCAGATGTCGCAGGACAAGCTGTTCGGCGCGCCCATCACCACCGAGGTGAAGCCGCTGGCCAACTACAGCGCGGCCGAGGCCTACCACCAGGACTACTTCGCGAACAACCCGAACCAGGGCTACTGCGCCTTCGTGGTGGGCCCCAAGGTGGACAAGTTCCGCAAGACCTTCGCCCGCTATCTCAAGCCGGCGTGACGGCGCGGCCGTGACGCAGGCCGCGGCGGTGGTCACCGGGCCGCCGCGGGGGCCCGCGCACCCACACGCACCCGCACGACGCCACCCAGCAGCCCGCCCAGCACCCGCTGGCGCGGCGTGCTGGGCCGGTGGGCCAGCAGCGTGCTGCGGATCATGGCGGGCGTGATGAACTCGGGGGGCTCGAAGCCATGGCCCGCCAGCAGGGCCCGCAGCTCGGCATCGCGCAGGAAACACCGCCAGGGCTCGCCCATGCGGCCGAAACGCCGCGCCATCAGGCCCAGCGCCAGCTTGCGGCCCCATTGCAGCGCCCCCGGGCGGCGCACGTAGTCAAACACCAGCACGCTCCCCGGCGCCGCCCCGGCACCGATGCGCGCGAGCGTGGCCTGCACGGCCGAGGGGGCGAGGTACATCGTCACGCCCAGCCAGGAGAACACCGTGCGCTGGCCCGCGTCCAGGCCCTGGGCCACCAGCTGCTCCATGAAATCCTGGCGCTCGAAGTCCACCGGCACATAGGCAGCCCCCGGGGGCATGCACAAGCCCGCCGAAGCGGCCAGGCCCCGCTTCCATGCCTGGGTGGACGGGTGGTCCACCTCGAACACGCACGCCAGGCCGCGCGGCCATTCACCGCGCAAGGCAAAGGTGTCCAGGCCCGCGCCCAGCACCACGTACTGGGTGGCCCCGGCGGCCACGGCCTCGCGCAGCGTGTCCTCGGCAATGCGGCTGCGCACCGCCAGCGCGCCGCGCATGGCCTGCGAAAAGCTCCCCGCGTCCCTCGCAAGGCCTTGCGGGCCATCGCCCTCAAGCGCCTGCCGCACCTGCGCGGCCCCGGCGGGGCCCAGGATGTCCAGCGCCAGCGGGTCGGCGAAGATCTCGCCGCCCTCGATCAACTGGTGCCGGGCGCGCGCGATGCCGCACAGCAGGGCGGTATGGCTGGGCCGGGCCGATGCCAGCAGCGGCTGCTGCGGGGTGGAGGGGGCAGGTGCGGCGGAGCGGGTCGTGGGTGTCATGGTGCGGGTGATTCTGGCGCGCACCGGCGGTGCCGTCTTGAACGTTTTCGCCAGGCGCGGCGTGCCGCAGGCCTGGCGTCTGTTGGTCCAGCGTTGGGATCCGGGGCGGACCTGTTTACGATGCGTGCCTGTGCGAATCCGGTTCCAGCTCCCTTTTGCCACCGTGGTCCTGCCGCCTGCGCCGCTGGCGGGGTGCATCCGCGCGTACATCACCAAGGACACCACGCGCCGTGCGCACGGCACGGCGCAAGGCCCGCAGCTCAACCGCTATCCGGCCTCGGTGTACTGCGGCATCGCCTGGTACCTGGAGGGCAGCTCCGAGCAGCTCGGCCCCGGCCAGCAGGCGGTGCGGGCGCTGCCGGCCACGCTGCTGCTGGGGCCCCAGACCCGGCCGCTGGTGACCCGCAACCCCGGCCCGGTGCGCACCTTTGGCGTGGTCTTCCATCCGCAGGCATTCCACCGGCTCACGGGCCTGGACATCAGCACCCTGGTAGACGGACTGCTGCCCGTGCAGGACGTTCTGTCGCCCGCCTGGCTCGCGCTGTGCGACGGCGTGCGCGCGGCCGCCAGCGATGCGCAGCGGATGGCGCTGCTGGAGGACTTCGTGGCCAGCCAGGAACCTGCGCATGCCGAGGCCCCTGCGGCGGGCGCCGCCGCGGCCGTGCGCTGGATGCGCGAATTGCAGGCCCACGCTGCCGCCCGGGGCCTGGGGGGCAGCCTGCGCAGCCTGGAGCGCCACGTGCGGACCTGGGCCGGCCAGTCGCTGCGGCGCCTTGGCTGGCTGTCGCGGGCGGAAACCGCGCTCACGCGGGCCCGGCTGGAGAGCGAACAGTCGGGGCACGCGCCACGCTGGCACGACGTGGCGCTGGGCGCGGGCTATGCCGACCAGGCCCACCTGTGCCGCGAGACGCAGCGCGTCACGGGACAAAGCCCCTCCGAGCTGGCCCGGCGCGTGCAGGCCGAGGACGAAAGCTACTGGCTTTACCGCCTCTGGTCCTGAGGCCTCGCGCCCCGGGACGGTGCTGGCGCGGCGGCCAGAAGGCTCTGAAGGGGCGGGATGGCCCGTGCCAGCGGGCGGTGATTGCCGCCGCGGAGTGCCGGCTGCCTGCATAATGCAAGCTGATTGCGTTACAGGCGCCGCCGCCCCCAGCACCCGCCATGCCCACACCCCGCCGCTCCCCCGCCACATTGCCCGCCGCCACCTGGACCTTGCCCGCCGGCATGCGCGCCACCCGTGCCACGCGGGCACTGGCGGCGCTGTACGCGGCGCGCCCCGAGGCTGCGTTGTCCGAGGCAGAGGTGGAAGCCGCGCTGGCCGGCGCTGGCGCCCCCGTCAACAAGGTCACCGTCTACCGCATGCTCGACCGGTTTGCCGCCGCGGGCCTGCTGCACAAGCAGGTGGATGCCGCCCGCGTCACGCGCTACGCGCTCGCGCCGCAGGGCGACGACGGCGCGGCGCCGCGCTTTGAATGCGATGACTGCCACCGCCAGTTCCGCCTGTCGCAGGGCTCGGCCAAGGTGCGGACCGCGCTCAGGCAGGTGCTGCAGGCACTGGCCACGGCGGGGCATGAGAGCCTGGCGGTGGACATCGCGGTGCGCGGCCGCTGCGCGGGCTGCGCGCACCCTGCCGAGGGCGCCGCCGCATGATCCGCACCCGGGGCCTTTCCTATGCCTACCCCGGCGGCGACGCGCCGTTGCGCTTCCCCGATGTGGATCTGCGCCAGGGCGGCACGCTGCTGCTGCGGGGGCGCTCGGGCACCGGCAAGTCCACCTGGCTGTCGCTCATCGCCGGCCTGCGGGGTGCCAGCGACGGCGATCTGTTCGTGGCGGGCACCCAGCTGGGCACGCAGCGGGGCGCCGAGATTGACGCCTGGCGCGCGCGCAGCATCGGCTTTTTGCCGCAGAAGCTGTACCTCTCCAGCGCGCTCACGGTGGCCGACAACCTGGCGCTGGTCTACTTTGCCGCCGGGCTGCCGCGCGACGATGCCGCCATCACCCGTGCCTTGGCGCAGGTGGGCGTGGCCGAACTCGCCACGCGCCGGCCGCACCAGCTCTCGGGCGGGCAGGCGCAGCGCGTCGCGCTGGCGCGGGCCGTGCTGCTGTCGCCCGAGCTGCTGCTGGCCGACGAGCCCACGGCCAGCCTGGACGACGAGGCCGCCGCCGATGCGCTGGACTTGCTGCGGCAAAGCGCCGCCGCCTGCGATGCCAGCCTGGTGATTGCCACGCACGACCAGCGCGTGGTGCAGGCCCTGGCCAGCGCGCAGATGCTGGACTTGAACGAAATTGGCCCCGGGCGCTTGCAGGACAAGCGCGAAAAGCTATGAATTCAGTAGCAATCAAGCTGGCCCGCCTGTCCTGGCGCTACCTGTGGTCGCGCCCCCTGGCGGCCGTGCTCAACCTGCTGGTGCTCACGCTGGGCCTGGCGGCCATCACGCTGGTGCTGCTGGTGGCCACGCAGCTGGACAAGGCGTTCGAGCGCGACCTCGCGGGCATCGACCTCGTGGTGGGCGCCAAGGGCAGCCCGCTGCAGCTCATCCTGGCGGGGGTGTTCCACATCGACGTGCCCACGGGCAACATTCCGCTGCAGGAGGTGCAGGCGCTGCAGAAGAACCCGCTGGTGGCGCAGGTCATCCCGCTCAGCCTGGGCGACAGCTACCAGGGCTTTCGCATCGTGGGCACCACGCCCGACTACGTGGCGCACTACGAGGCCGCGCTGGCCGAAGGCGTGCTGTGGCGCCAGCCCATGGATGCGGTGCTGGGCGCCACCGTGGCGCGCGGCATTGTCAGGGCCGGCCATGGCGGTGCGCAGCTGGTGGGTGCCACCTTTGTGGGCAGCCACGGGCTGGGCGGGGGAGGGCACGCGCACGGCGACCACCCCTACCGCGTGAGCGGTGTGCTGGCGCCTTGCGGCTGCGTGCTCGACCGGCTCATCCTCACCAGCACCGAATCCGTCTGGATGGTGCACGAGAGCGCCATGGCCACCGATGACGAGGACCTGGAACTGCTGAAGGACGACCGCGAGGTCACCGTGGCCCTGGTGCGCTACCGCACGCCGCTCGCCGCCGTCACGCTGCCGCGCCGGATCAATGCCGACACGGGCATGCAGGCGGCCGCGCCCGCCATCGAGGTCACGCGCCTGCTGCGCCTGCTGGGCGTGGGCGCCGATGTGCTGCGCGCCTTTGGCGGCGTGCTGCTGGCCGTGGCGGCCCTCAGCGTGTTCATCGCGCTGTGGAACGCGGTGCGCGAACGCCGCGCCGACCTGGCCATGCTGCGCATGCTGGGCGCGCCGCCGGGCCGCGTGGCCGGGCTGGTGCTGTGGGAGGCCCTGTGGCTGGCCGCCATGGCCTGCGCCCTGGGCCTGCTGCTGGGCCACGGCCTGGCCCACGCGCTGGGCTGGGCACTGCAGGCACAGGGCCTGCTGCCCGTCAGCGGCCTGGTGTGGCTGCCCGCGGAGGCCGGCGTGCCGCTGCTGGCCGCCGGCGTGGCGGCCCTGTCGGCGTTGCTGCCAGCGATGCAGGCCTACCGCACCGAGGTCGCGGACCTGCTGAGCCAACCCTGAATTTCCATTTCCGACCCACCGATTCGAAAGGTTCACCATGAAGAAGCTCTTCACCGCCCTGGCCCTGGCGCCCCTGCTGCTGGCGGGCGCGCTGGCGCATGCCCAGGGCGCGCATTCCGACAAGGAAACCAAGGCCGATGCCGAGCGCCACCGCGCCATGGCCGCCGCGCACGAGGCCGCCGCCAAGTGCCTGGAGGCCGGCAAGGGCCACGACACCTGCCAGAAGGAACTCCAGGCCGCGTGCAAGGGTCTGGGCATTGGCAAATACTGCGGCATGCGCCACATGCACTAAAGCTCCCCCCTGAGGCGCTGCGCGCCTTCCCCCCTGAGGGGGGACGCCCCGGTGGCCCTGCGGAGCCGGTTCCACGGGGGCACTGGCATGGGGGCGCGCCGGTTTTGTCGGGCGCAGCCGCAAATAAGGTCGGGTGGAGTCAAGTGGTTCCTCGACGGCGTTGATGCGGTCATGGAACAGTTGGCCCTGTGCGCACGGGGCGTTCACGGAAGGGGATTTTTATGCACCATCGTTTGTTGCCTCGGTTTGTGCCCGGGCGCTCTGTCGCTCTGCCTTTGGCGCTGGCGTTGGGTGTCGGCATCTCCGGCACCGCCCTGGCACAGGGCCAGCCTTCCGCGGCGCCTGCGCTCAGTTCGCCCTTGCCGGCGGGGGCTGGGGGTGCGCCGGTGGCGGGTGTGCCGTCGGGCTCCGGTGCGGGCTACCACAGCCCGAACAGTCCCATCGCGCCGCTGCCGCAGCGCAATGACGTGGTCCCCTGGTCGGTGCTGACCGACCTGACCAAGAAAACGACCAAGGACGGCATCCTGCCCGTGTTCAACGACGCGCAAAAGGGCATGGACAAGACCACGCAGCGCATCCAGGGCTTCATGATGCCGCTGGACGCCAAGGCCACGCAGACGCACTTCCTGCTCACCTCGGTGCCGCTGACCTGCTCGTTCTGCCTGCCCGGCGGGCCCGAGAGCATGGTCGAGGTCAAGGCCAAGACGCCCGTGCGCTATTCGCTGGAGCCCGTGGTGGTCGAAGGCAGATTCACCGTGCTCCACAACGACCAGTACGGCCTGTACTACCGCGTGGTCGAGGCCGTGCCGGTGAAATAATCGCAGGTTGCCGGCGCCTTGCCTGTCCGCGCCGCCCCCGCCCCCTATTTTTTTACCGTGACCTCCGCCTTCCGCCCCCGACCAGCCACGCGGCCGCATGCCCTGCGCGGCGCGGGGCAGGGTGCGCGCGGGCAAGGGCGGGGGAGCCACCGCCTGCCGTCGCAGGTGGTGCGGCTGGCGCTGGCCTGGCTGCTGCTGGCCCTGGTGGCCGTGCCCACGCTAGGGCGCCTGCACCAGGTGGTGCACGGCGGCGCGCTGGACCGGGTGCATGCGGGGCAGGCGCTGTCTTCCGCCGCATCCGCGGCGTCCATTGCACCAGGGGCCGCCGCTTCGGCGAGCGGCGACGGGCACGGCCACGGCCTGCTGCTGCCGCTGCTCCTGGGCCACCACGCTCCCGTCGATTGCCTCGTGCTCGACCAGCTCGCGCTGGGCGATGCCCTGCACAGCGCCCCCCTGGCGCTGCCCCATGCGGTGCCCGCGCAGGCACCATCCACCGACCCCGCGGGGCGCGTCGCCATTGCGCATGTCGCGCTGTTCCAGGCGCGCGGCCCGCCCGGCCGGGCCTGAAGCACCACGCCCCGGGCCTTTTCCACGCGCCGGCCGCCCCCGCCTCTGCCGCAGGGCCGCCAATGCCGCCGGAGCAGGTTCCCCCACGGCGCACCCCGTGCTTCGTTTACATCAAAGCTCCTGATTTCATAGCTGCCAGCGCTTGACCATCAAGCGCTGGAGGCACTTTTTATTCACGGCTTCCCGCCCCGTGGCGTGAAGCCGCGCGCTGCACGCCTGGCCTGGCCGGCGCGGCGCGCCCCCCTGTTGCAAGCACCACCATGATCCACACCTCCTTAGCCCCTTGCGCGCCAGCGCGGCGCGCCCGTCCAGCCCTCCACCCCGTGGCCCTGGCCGCCATGCTGGCGCTGTCGGGCGCGGGCAGCGCCCACGCGCAGGCCGCGCCCGCCGCCGCCGGCCCCGCCACCGAGGCAGCGCCCAGCCTGCCGTCCGTCACCGTGTCGGCCAGCGGCCTGCAACTGGGCGCCAGCGACATGACCACGCCCGTCACCGTGCTGGAGGGCGACGAGCTCGTGCGCCGCCGCGAGGCCACGCTGGGCGAGACGCTCAACAGCGAACCCGGCATCACCAGCAGCCACTTCGGCGCCGGTGCCAGCCGCCCCATCATCCGCGGCATGGACGGCCCGCGCGTCAAGGTGCTGAGCGACGGCGCCGAGCTGCACGACGCCTCCACCATCAGCCCCGACCACGCCGTGGTCTCCGAGCCCTTGCTCGCCACGCAGATCGAGGTGCTGCGCGGCCCCTCGGCCCTGGTCTACGGCAACGGCGCCGTGGGCGGCGTGGTCAACGTGCTGGACGGCAAGATCCCCACCGCCATCCCGCCAAAGGGCTACGAAGGCAGCGCCGAGCTGCGCGCCAACACCGGCGCGGGCGAAGGGGCGGGGGCCTTCTCGCTGACCGGCGGCGCGGGCAACCTGGCCGTGCACGTGGAAGGCGTGGCGCGCGACGCGGGCGACTACCGCGTGGGCAAGGGCTGGGCCCCCGAGGGCGAGCCCGCCCGCAAGGTGCTGGGCAGCTTCAACCGCACGAACACCGGCAGCGTCGGCCTGTCGTGGGTGGGTGAGCAGGGCTACCTGGGCGCCGCCTACACGCGCCAGAGCGCCAAGTACGGCCTGCCGGGCCACAACCACAGCTTCGAGGGCTGCCACACCCATGGAGACCACCTGCACTGCGGCGCCCACGCGGGTGAAGGGGAAGACGGCCACGACCACGGCGCCGAAGAGCATGGCGACGTGCCCGTGGTGGACCTGCGCAGCGAGCGCTTCGACATCCGGGGCGAGCTGCGCAACCCCTTCGCCGGCTTCTCGGCCCTGCGCCTGCGCGCCGGCGTCACCGACTATGTGCACGACGAGGTCGAGGACGGCGCCATCAGCACCACCTTCAAGAACAAGGCCTACGACATGCGCATCGAACTGCAGCACGAGCCATTGGCCGGGTTCAAGGGCGTGGTCGGCCTGCAGACCTCGCAGCGCAAGTTCAGCGCCGAGGGCGAAGAGGCCTATGTCCAGCCCACGGTCACCCGCAAGCTGGGTTTCTTCGCGCTGGAGGAATACCGCGTGGGCGACTGGCGCTTCGAAGCCGCCCTGCGCCACGACCGCCAGACCGCCGAGGCCCAGGCCAGCGGCATCGAGCGCAGCCACAACGGCACGTCGGCATCGCTGGGCGCGGTGTGGAAATTCACGCCCGGCTACCAGGTAGGCACCTCGTTCACCCGCGCCAGCCGCGCGCCGTCGGCCGAAGAGCTGTACGCCCAGGGCCTGCACATGGCCACCAGCACCTATGAGCGCGGCAACGCCGACCTGCGCTCCGAGATCTCGCAGAACATCGATGTGAGCCTGAGGAAGACCAGCGGCGACACCACCTTTGGCGTGAGCATCTTCCGCAACCGCATCAACAACTACATCTACGGCCGCACGCTCGATGCGGTGGACGGGCTGCAACTGCTGCAGTACAGCCAGGCCGACGCCACCTTCACCGGCATCGAAGGCCAGGTGCGCCAGCGCCTGAACCGCAACCTGGGTATCACCCTGTTCGGCGACACCGTGCGCGCCCGGCTCAACGACGGCGGCGGCCTGCTGCCCCGCATCCCCGCCACGCGCGCGGGCATCCGCCTGGACGGCAACTGGCAAGCCTGGGAAGGCCTGGTCGAATGGGTGCAGGTGGCCCGCCAGAACCGCGTGGCGGAGTTCGAAACCGCGACGCCGGGCTACGGCATGCTGAACCTCGGGGTGAGCTACAACGGCCAGTTCAGCAGCGGCACGCCGTGGCAGGTGTATCTGAAGGCGAACAACCTGACGGACCGCTTGGCGTATGCACACACCAGCTTCATCAAGAACGCGGCGCCGCTGATGGGGCGCAACGTGACGGTAGGGGTGAAGGTGGCTTTCTAAAAGCTGGCCGCATTGCGCGGCCTGCCCAGCCCCATTCACTCACTCGCTCACGTACTTCCAAGCGCACTCTGACTGCCGCCGATCCCTCGGCGGTTGGGCAGCGCGTGCGCGCGCTCGTACTCGTGCCCGTACCCCAAATCGTCCGTTGACGAAACCCGCCATGAACCCAACCCGTTTTTCCCCTTCTCCATCGCGCAGCCGTGCTGCGCTCAACCGCAAGCCCGTTGCCAAGCTCACTGCTGCCGCACTGGCGGCGGCACTGGTGCCGTGGGCCCATGCACAGACATCACAGGAACCTGCCGCAGCTTCCGCATCAGAAGCAATCACCCAGCCCGCACGCGCTCTTCCGGCAGTGGACGTGCTGGGCACGACCGCCCCCGCCACGCGCACGCCCGGCGAACGCGCTGCCGTCACGCTCCAGCCAGGCGCACTCCCCGCAACGGTGCAGCAACTCAACCAGGACGACATTGCCAACACCAATGTTGGCCGCGATATTTCCAACATCTTTCGCCGCGTGCCCGGCGTGCTGGCCAACAACATCGACCAGGGCGAAACCGGCAACGGATTTCGCATGCGCGGGTTTGCCACCCAGGGCACGCACGGCGCCGATACCGCCGTGTATGTTGACGGTGTGCCGCAGAACATTCCGTCCAGCCAGGGTGGGGCAGGGCACGGCCCGGTGTTTCTGGAATGGCTCCACGCCGACCTGATCGACGGCGTGGACCTCATCAAAGGTCCTATCTCTGCCTTGTATGGCGACCAGAACCGCGCAGGCGCTGTTGACATCCGTACCCGCAACGGCGGCAGTGCCACGCCGTCTAGCGTCAGTATCAGCGCCGAGCGCCATGGCCTGCGCCGCAGTACCCTGGTGCTGTCCAACACCATTCCCACCAGCTTTTCCACCATCGACTCGCTGTGGATGGCCGATGTGTACCACAACGATGGCTACCGCTATGCGTCCCGCACCGGCCGCGACACGTTGTTCTGGAAGCTGTCTACCCAGCACCAAGGCGCCCGCTACAGCCTGCGCGTGATGCGCTACGTGGCCGACTTTGATGCGCCTGGGTATCTGCTGCTGCCCGCGCTGGAAGCTGGGCTGGACCCACGCTCCACCCAATCGAACAACGCCGGCTTCGGGAATGCGCGGCGTACCAGCCTGGTGTTCAACCGCGCCCCGGCCGAAGGTGAGGCGGGCTGGTATGCCACGGCCTATGCGGAGAGCCTCAATCGCAAACGCGGCATCACGGCCAACACCACCCACCATACGGTGGGCGTGGACGACCGGGACATCCTTGGCGCGCGCGTGCTGCACAACACCACGTTTGGCAATGCCGCCATCGCCTTCGGCGCCGAGCTGCGCAAGGACCGTGGCGACGCCTACCGCCAGATCTATGTCAACCGCGCACCATCGGCCAACTACGTCAATGCGCAAGACCTGGACCTGCTGACCTACGGGCTGTTTGCGCAGGGCCAGTGGCGCGTGACCGATACCCTCAAACTGAGCGCCGGTGCGCGCTACGACCGGTTTGACTACGACATCGCCAACCTCAAGCTGCCCGCGGCCAGCACCGGCTACGACAAGGGCGTGTTCACGCCCAAGCTGGGCGCGTCGTGGTCGCTCACACCGCAGGTGGAGTTGTTTGCCAACGTGGCCGAAGGCATGCGGTCGCCTTCGGCCGAGCAGATCAGCAGCAGCGGCGCCACCGGCCCGCTGGGTGCGACAGGCGGTGTCATCAGCCAGATCGCGCCTAGCAAGGTGCGTTCGTTCGACTTGGGCTTCACCGCATCGCCTGCCAGCGGCTGGACAGTGTCGGGCGTGGGGTACGCCATTCAGAATTCCGACGAAATCGTGGGTCAGGCCGATGGCTCTTTCAAATCGGTGGGCGAGACCACGCGCAAAGGGCTGGAGCTGGAAGCCCGCTGGCGCGCCAGCAGCGCCACCAGCGTGTACGCCAGCATCGGCAAGATCCTGGAGGCCAAGGTGGACAACCCGGCACCCAATACCGGTGCAAAGCTCACGGTGCCTGCCACGCAACTCAAGGCCGGGGCCCAGCACAAGCTGCGGCTGGGCGAAGGCCAGCTCACACTCAATGCAGATGCCTACCTGATCGCGGACATGCCGTACTGCGTGGGCACGCCCGCCACGCAAGAGCGCACCATGCCTCTGTACACGCGCTATGACCTGCGCGCCACGTACGACTGGAAGCAGACGCAGCTGTCGCTGTACGCCACTTTCCAGCCCCACCGCTACGGCACCGAAATCGCCTACGGCAGTGCCGCAGGGCTGATGATGTCGCCCCTTCCCCGCAGCACGTTTGGCGCCACACTGCGCTACTTCTTCTGATGGAAGCCGCGGCCATTCTTGAGACCCGCGCCCTCACCATCCGACGGGGCGACCAGGTCTCGCTGCAGGCGCTCAACCTAGCGGTCACGGCGGGCAGCGTGTATGCGCTGCTGGGCGGCAACGGCGCGGGCAAAACCACCACGCTGAACGCGCTGCTGGGTTTTGTTCCCGCCGCGTCGGGCCAGGCACTGGTCAACGGGGTGGACGCCTCGCTGCAGCCGCAGCAGGCACGCGCTCACCTGGCGTATCTGCCCGAGAACGTGGCGCTGTACCCCTACCTGTCGGGGGTGGAGAACCTGCGCTACTTCTGCAAGCTGTCAGACATTGCACTCGACAGCGCGCAAGCGCACGACCTGCTCACAGCGTCGGGCCTGGCACCCGATGCACAAGGCCGCCGGGTTGGCGGGTATTCAAAGGGCATGCGGCAAAAGGTAGGCCTGGCGACTGCCAAAGCGCGCCGTGCCCGTGCCATGCTGCTGGACGAGCCCACCTCCGGGCTGGACCCTGCTGCTGCCAACGAGTTTGCGCAAAGCGTGCTCCAGGCCAAGCAGGGCGGTATGGCCGTGCTGATGGCCACACACGACCTGTTCAATGCCATTCAGGTGGCTGACCGCATCGGCATCCTTCGCGAAGGGCGCCTGGTGGCGGAGTTTGCCGCGCACGACATCGCCCACAACGAGCTGGAGCGCATCTACCTGCAGCATGCGCGCGGCGTGGTGGAGGACACCGCACCATGATCGCATCCATCGCCGCCAAGGAGATGCGCGCGTTGCTGCGCGACGGGCGCTTGTCGGGACTCGGGCTGGTGCTGGTACTGCTGTTGGCGGCCGTGCTGGTGTCGGCCGTGCACCAGCGCCAGGTGGCAGAACAGGAGCGCCATCAGGTCGAGGCCGCCGCGCGTGCGCAGTGGGATCACCAGGGCGACCGCAACCCCCACCGTGCAGCGCACTTCGGGCTGTATGCGTTCAAGCCTCAACTGCCACTGTCCAGCGTAGACCCTGGCATCCATGCGCGCACCGGTCAGGCGCTGTGGCTGGAGCCGCACAAGCGCAACATGGCGCTGCACGCACCCGCCGCTGACGCCGCCCCGTCCATGGGCCTGGGCGACTTCACCCCGGCGTTTGTGCTGCTGGCGCTGGTGCCATTGCTGCTCGCCGTGCTGGGCCATGGCTCTGTCACGCAAGAACGGGAGCAGGGCACCCTGCGCATGCTGCATGCGTGTGGAATGCGCGGCGTGCCGCTGGTACTGGGCAAGTGGCTGGGGCTGTGTGCCAGCGTGGCCCTGGTGCTGGCACCCGCTGCGCTGGTTGCAGGCTGGCTGCTGGCTGCACGGCAGGGTGCGGCTGAGGCCGCAATGCTGCTGGCGGCGCTCGGTGCGTACTACGCCACCTGGGCGGCCGTCACGGTCGGGGTGTCGTCCAGGTGTCGCACTTCGCGCGGCGCGCTGCTGGTGTTGCTGGCGCTGTGGGTGGGCTGGGTGTTCATCGTGCCGCGCCTGGCGGCGTCCACGGTCGAGGCGCTGGCGCCACTGCCCACGGGCGAGGCGTTCTGGGCCGGTATCCAGCGCGACATTGACCAGGGCCTGCCGGGGGAGGGCAGCGCCGCCCAGCGCATGAAGGCGTTTGACGCACAACTGCTGGCCGACAACGGCGTGGCGCGCCTGGAAGACCTGCCCTTTGGCGCCAATGCCAAGCGCCGCCTGTTCAGGGATGCGTATGCCACCAAGGTGTACGCACTCCATTTCGGCCAGTTGCGGGACACGCAGGCACAGCAGCAATACCTGCTGCGATGGCTGACCGCCGTATCGCCCTACGCCCCGATGCGGGCCGTGACCAGCGCACTGGCGGGCACCGACCTGGCCCACCAGCAGCACTTTGAAGAAGCCGCCGAGCAATACCGCGAGCGCTTCACCACCCTGGTGGACGAATGGGACCTGCAAGCTACCCAGGGGGTCACTTCGTTCGAGAGCCGCTACGCAGGCAACGCGCTGTGGCAGGCGATTCCGGAGTGGACTTACACACCACCCGGCATCGGCTTTGCGCTGCGCCACAGCGCCGCTGACTGGGCTGCCCTGGCGGCCTGGCTGCTGGCGGCCCTGACGGCACTCTGCCTGGGCGCCAGGAGGCTGAACCCTTGACGGCCCTTGTCACCACTACAACCACAACCCGTCGCATGCCATATCCACGCCTCATCCATTGGCAGGCCGAGGGCCTGCGCTTGTACCGCCAACCCGTGGCGTGGTGGGCGCTGGCCGCGCTTTTGCTGGTGCTGTTGGCCTCTGCCACCGTGGCGGGCCTGGACGCCCGAGCCTGGCGCCAAGCCGCAGCGCAGGACGAAACCGCATTCGCCGACAAACTGCACGCCCAGCAACTGCGCCTGCAGGCCAGCCCCGCACCCAGCGCGGCCAGTGCCACCGCCACCTACCAGCTGGGCCGCAGCGATCTGGGCGTCACCCGCATGCCGGTAGAGGCAGGCCTGGCGCTGGGCGTGCAGCGGCTGCAGGTCTTGCCGTCGCGCACCAAGGCGTCGCTCGACACCCGGCATGTCGATTCGCGCGACCCGGGTCCGCTGCGCAACCCTTTGCTCACGGACACCGGTTTGCCCGGCCTGCCAGCCATGGTGGCGCTGCTGCTGCCGCTGGTGGCCCTGGTGCTGTGCGCCGGGCTGCTGCAGGAAGAGCGTGAGCAGGGCCGGCTGGGCCTGCTGCGGGTGCAGTCGCACTACGGCATCGGCCCCATCCTGCTCGCCGCTCTGGGCTGGAGGCTGCTGGCGCTGTGGATGGTTGCGGTGGCAGCCACCATGCCGGCGCTGCTGCTGGACCCTGGTGCCACCGCTGCGGTCGCCTTGCAGTGGGCTGCCGCGCTGGGCGCGTTCTGCGCGTTGTGGGTGGCACTGGGCGGCATCTTGTCGTGCCTGCCCATCAGCGGCGCCACCAGCATACTGGCTGCGCTGGGGCTGTGGCTGGCGTTGACGTTTGCCGTGCCCGCGGGTCTGGTGTTGCTGGCGCAAAAAGCCGCGCCCCTGCCATCGCGCCTGTCAGCCGTGGTGGCCCTGCGCGACGCACAGCACCAGGCCGAGGACAACGAGCAGGCGCTGGCCGAAGCCTGGTACGACGAACACCCGCACATCCCCGCGCAACAGCCCGCTGCATGGCCCGCCAGCTTTGTAGTGCGCGTGCTGGACCAGGACGAAACGCTGCAGCCCTTGGTGGAACAGTTCCGCCAAAGCCGTGTACGGCAAGCCCAACAGGTGTCGGCATGGTCATGGCTGTCACCCGGCCTGGCGCTGGCGCTATATGGCGAACGGCTCGCCGGCACAGATGTGGACAGCCACACGCGCTACCAGCAGCAGGTGGACGCATTTGAGCAGCGGTGGAGAGCGTTCTTGGTGCCGCGCGTGATGAGCAAACAGGGAATGCGGGTCGAAGAACTGCGGCAGCTGCCTCGGTTTGAAGAACCACATGGCCACCCTGGCTAGATGTGAGGATTCAATAGGTTGTATCCGGTGTTCATCCGGATTGGGTTGAGAGACTGGAAGTCGCCAAACACCCAGTCGACTCAGGACACCCAACCGAATGAACATCCATAAGCGCGCCCGACTTACGTTTGCCCGTCGCCTGGAGATGGTCCAGCAGATGACGCTGCAGGGCCTGAGCGCTGCACAAGCCGCTGCTGTACAAGGTGTCCGACCGCCCACAGCCAGTTCAGCAGCGGTGCGCCGTGGCAGTCGCACCCTCAAGGCCGACAACCGGACGGGTTGGCTGGCCTACGCACCTACATCCTTTGTCAAGACTGCCGGGCCGTTGGTAAGGCGCAATCTGACGGTGGGCGTGAACGTGGCGTTCTGACGGGCGATGCCGTCGTGATGTGCACGAGCGCCCGCAGGGGGAGGGCGTTGCTGGCTTGCACCCTATCGCTGCACCAAACCACCGAAACAACGGGGCCGCAAGTGCCATAAACCCGTGCCATACTTGATCTTACGTGGTTGATTTTGCTATCCGTTGGATGTATTTGCCCCCCTTTTTGCAACAGCCCTGCATGCCCACCACTCCCACGCCGTCCGCAAAGCTGCTGCAACTGTTACCCGAGGCGGTGGTGCAAACCGATGCGCTGTGGGAGATCACTTATCTGAATCCGGCGTGGCACAAGCTCACCGGCCATTCGGTGGCGGTGGCGCTTGGCAGGTCTTTGCTTGAATTCGTGCATCCCGACGACATCGGCACCATGCGCTCGGGCATGCCGGTGTTCCGCTTGCGCTTTGCCGACGCGGACTATCGCTGGGTGCGTCTGCAGCTCCACCCGGAGACGGATGCGGCGGATCGGGTGATCAGCCGCCAGGGTGTCCTGATCGAGATCACCGAGGTCACCGAGCAGGTGCTGGTGGAAATTCGCCAGCGCTTTCTGCGCTTGCTGGAAACCATTGATGGAGTGGTTTGGGAAGCTGAAATCGGCGTGGGCAATACCTTTCTGAGCCCGCAGGTCGAACGCTTGTTCGGCTACTCCGTGGAGGAGTGGCGGGCCGACCCCGGCTTCTGGCGGGCGCATGTGCATCCCGATGATCTGGAGGCGGCCTTGGTGATCGACGATGCCGCCTACAACGCCACGCACAGCCATGCCTACGAGATGAGCTACCGGCTGATTGCCAAGTCTGGCAAGGTGGTATGGGTGCGCGATCTGTGCCGTGCAGTGGTCGAGCCGGGGCGACCGAACCGCATGATCGGCCTGATGATCGACGTCACCCAGCAGAAGAACACCGAACTCGAGTTGTTGCGCTCCGAAAACCGCTATTCGCTGGCGACGCGCGGATCCAATGACGGCATCTGGTATTGGGACTTGCGAACGGATGCCCTGCATGTGTCCGGGCGTTTTCTCCAGATCGTCGGGCTGGGTAGCGCCGATATTGTGCATAGCGGAGGCTGGCGCTTTCTTGAGCAGCTCATCGATCCCGAGGATCGCGGGCGCGTGCAGGAGGCCTACCGCAGGCACCTATCGGGGAACAGCCCGAACTTTTCGGTGGATTTCCGCGCGTTCCACGGGGCGGGGCGGCTGGTGTGGGTCAATTGGCGCGGGCTCGCCGAGTTCGAAGACGGCGTTGCGGTGCGCATGGCGGGCTCCTTGAGCGATCTGGCCGAACGTGGCAGTTCCTACGATGCGCTGACCAACTTGCCCGGCCGGCCATTGTTCCGCGATCGCCTCGCTCATCTCATCGCGCTGCACCAGAACGAGGTGGCGAACGGTGGTGGCATGCCGACACGCGATGGAGCCACGATGTTCGCCGTGCTGCTGCTGGATCTCAACAGTTTCAAGGCCGTCAATGACAGCTACGGGCACCACGTGGGCGACCAGCTATTGCAACAGGTGGCACGGCGGCTCGAATCCTGCGTGCGGACGGGGGATCTGGTCGCCCGCATGGGTGGCGACGAGTTCAATGTGCTGCTGGAGTCCATTGATCCCGCTGAAGCCAGCCAACGCGCGGAGCAGATTGCCGCCGCCCTGGAAGTGCCTTACGTGATTGGCAGGCACACCGTGATCAGTGGTGCGAGTATCGGATTGGCCAGCAGCGCATCCACGCTGGCGACGGTCGACGACTACCTGCGCGCTGCAGACACCGCCATGTACCGGGCCAAAAGTCAGTCATTGGGCGTGTGCGTGTTTCCATAAAGCGTGTCGGGGACAATTGCCTGCGAGGCTGTCGCATGGCTTGCCTTCCTCATCCCCTTCTGGTTTTCGGTGGTTTCGCTGGGGTGCTTCCAGTCTGGAACCAGGGGGGGTTACTGCTGGTCGATGTGCTGCCTCCGATGGAGGCCGGCAATCGAACATGTTTTTGGACTTCTGCGCCTGTTCATCAAGCGCTGGCAGCTATTGTAAATATAGCAATCGATGACATCCCGGCCTCGCGTTGACCGTGGCAGGCCTTGACGGATGGGGCACGCTTGGCGCCAGCCAACCCAAGGGGCCTTGCCTTGATCAGGACGAAAAACGGGCTCTCCAGAGCTTGGCGCGCTGGCACCTGAACACCGGCACTTCAGCGACGAATTCAAAGATGCCGGTCAGAAGACCGGTCACGATGCTCAGGGCAGAGGCGGGTCAAGCGGGATACGCCGGGCCCGGATCCAGGGCGCAACCGCGCGGCCCGCACGGGTAACATGCTGAGGCGCCGAGGCTGGCATGGGCGGCGCTCGGCGCAGTCAAGGGGGACCCAGTGCCCGGGACGGCGCAACGTGCTCACCAACCGTGGAAACCAAAATGTTCAAAAAGATCGTCTGGAAGTGGCTGGGATCGCTTGCTTGTTTGCTGGGCGCAGCGGGGGCGGCTCAAGCGCAGTCCACCACCTACGTGGCCACCGCGGCGGGCAACTACACGGGTTTCACAAACTTCACGGTGTGCGGCACGCCACCGTGCCAGAACTTCACCACGGCGATGAACACGTCTGGCTCGTTCACGACCACCGCGCCGCTGGCCGCCAACCTGGCGTCTGCACAGTTGGGCGCCTTGGTCTCGGCCTTCAGTTTTTCAGATGGCCTCACCACGTACACCCATGCAGACCCGAGCGTCCGGGTCTGGAACTTCCGCGTCACGACCGATGCGAGCGGCGCGATCACGGGTGTGAACATTCTGATCCAGCGCTGGATTTCTGGCACGGCTCCCCACGGCATCGGTGACCGGTTTTCCTTCTTTGAGACCAGCACCACATCAGCAAGGCACAACATGTTCTGCAGCGGGATCGCCGTTTCCACCGCAGGCGTGGCAGATTCATGCGGCTTCGCCGGCAGCGATACCAGCACCTCTTCTGCAATCCCTGTTTCGCTGGTGTGGTCTGCCGCGGTGGCGGCTTCTTCCATACCAACCCTTTCCGAATGGGCGTTGATGGCCATGGCGGTGTGGATGGCCATGGTGGCCTTCCAGCGGCTGCAGCGCCGTGACGGCAAGCGCCACGGGCAGCGCTGACGTCACCGGCCTGCCAGCTCAAGCTGCCGCCGGCGCACGCCGCACCATCCCGCCAACCCCTTGCGCGAGGTGCCCGGTTGCTGGATTTCATCTTCGTGCTGCCCACGTTCGTCCGGGCCTGCGGGCCGATTCAGGCCACTGCCGAAGGTGCCCGGCAGGCCTTCTTTTCTTTCGGAACGCAGATGAACCGCGAAGCACTTCATGGGTTGCTGGTGAACACGCTGGGGCTGGTGCCCCAGCCGTTGGCGAACGCCGTGTCGTGCACCTACTTTCACCAGAAGGTGGAATGGCATCCGGCGCGCAGCACCCGGGTGTTCCGCGTCCTCTTCGATGCCGGCGGGGAGCCCGACCGCATCCAGCTGTGCGCGTCCTCCGACAACAACAACACGGTGCTGATCGGCCGCCCGTTCAGCGCCCAGGCTTTGACGGAACTGGCGGTTCAGGAAATAAGGCGGATCGAGGCGCGGATGGCCTAGAGAAGGGACAGGGCGCGGCGGGCAGCACAGGCCCTTGTGCGGGCTGGCGGGGTTTCACCCACCGTGGGCCGCGCCCGCCCGCGCCGCGCTCCGCACGCTTTCGACTTGCTTTCACCCGGCCTCCGTAGAAGCACAGTGGCCGGCCCCCCCGGCGGGAGGGCATGATCGCGGGATGAAACTGCTGTTGGTGGAGGACGATTTTGACCTGGCCGGAGCCCTGAGCCGCAGCCTGGTGGCGCGCGGCTTCGAGGTGCTGTGCTGCGCGGATGGCAAGGAGGCCCTGGCCGCGGCGCGGCGCACGGCCTTCGACGTGATCACGCTCGACCTGTCGCTGCCGGGCCTGGACGGCCTGGAGGTGCTGCGGCGCCTGCGCGACGGCGGCAGCACCACGCCCGTGCTGGCGCTGACGGCCCGCGCCGCGGTGACCGACCGCGTGGCCGGGCTGGAGGCCGGGGCCGACGACTACCTGGCCAAGCCCTTCGACCTGGACGAGCTGGTGGCGCGCCTGCGGGCCCTGACGCGGCGGGTGGGGCGCGACGGGCAGCTGCGCTGCGGCGCGCTCTACCGCGACCCGGCCAGCGGCGTGTTCTACAACGAGGCGCTGCCGCTGGACCTGTCGCAGCGCGAAGCCGAGCTGCTGCGGCTCCTGATGTCGCGCATCGACCGCGTGGTGAGCAAGGAAGAGCTGCGCACGCAGGTGTTCGCCGACACGGGCGAGCAGGTGCAGGCCGACGCGGTGGAGGTGGTGGTGCACCGCCTGCGCAAGAAATTGGTGGGCACCAATGCCGAGATCGTGACCCTGCGCGGCGTGGGCTACCTGCTGTGCGACGCCGACAGCATGGCCGCGCAAAAAGGCGACAAATCGGACAAGGGCGGGGTACCCCGGTGAGTGTGCGCAGGTGGTGGCGGCCGTGGCGCCCCCGGGGCGGTTCGCTGCACCGGCTGCTGCTGGTGTGGCTGCTGGTTCCACTGTGGGCGCTGGTGGCGCTGATCACCCTGGTGCAGGTGGCACAGCAGGTGCGGCACGATGCCGCCGCGCAGGACGATGCACTGCGCGCGGCGCTGGCGGACTGGCCCGTGGCGCCGCCCGACACACTGCCCACGGCGCATGGCTCCACGCCGGTCTGGTATCGCGAAAGCAACCTGGATGGCGAGCGCCTGGCCGGCAGCGCCGCCCTGCCGCGCGTGCCCCCCGCCGAAGCCGCGCGGGGCCCGGGCAATGTGCATTTCTACCTGGCGCAGGCGGGGGACCAGCTGGTGCGGGTGGCGGTCACGCTGCACCCGCCCCCGGTGGCGCAAGGAGGGCAGGGCGCCGCCCCCGTGGTGGTGCGACAGGTGGCCCGCCCCTGGAGCGAACGCGCGCCCCGGCTGCCCAGCCTGGCCGTCGGCGGGGCGGGCGTGGGCGGGATGTACCTGCTGGCGCTGGCCATGACGGCCATGGTGGTGGTGGTGTCGCGCGTGGCATCGGGCTGGCTGCTCCATGCCGATGTGTCGCTCACCCGGCCGGGCGCCGGGAACCCGGACCACGGCGACGAAGGCCCCTCGGAGCTGGCGCCCGCCGTGCGGCACTTTGGCGAGCTGCAGCAAAGCCAGAGCCGCTGGATCGACGAGCAGCGGCGCTTTCTGGCCGATGCCACGCACCAGCTGCGCACCCCCATGGCGGTGCTGCGCACGCAGCTGCAGTCGGCCATTTCCGGCGACGTGCTGGTCGCCGATGCGCTGCACCAGATGTTGCACACGGTGGACCGGGCCTCCGGCCTGGCCAACCAGCTGCTGAGCCTGAGCAAGGTGGAGCAGCTCAAGCGTGTGGGCGAGCTGCCCAGCGTGGACCTGAACGCCATCGCGCGCGAGGCCGTCATGGAGCTGGCGCCGCTGATCGCCGCCAAGCGCCTGGATTTCGCGCTCGAGGGCCCCGAGGCGCTGTGGGCCCCCGGCGACGCCGCCCTGCTGGGCGAGCTCATGCGCAACCTGCTGGCCAACGCCATCCACCACACGCCCGCGCACGGGCGGCTGGGCGTGCTGCTGCGCGACAGCACTGGCCACAAGGAGGTGCTGGTGTGGGACGAAGGCCCGGGCATCGACGACGCCGTGCGCCAGCGGCTGTTCCAGCCGTTTTCCGCCGGCAAGGGCGGCGTGGGCCTGGGGCTGTCGATCTGCCGCCAGATCGCCGAGGCCATGGGCGCCGAGGTCACGCTGTTCAACCGCCTCGACCAGGGCCAGGTCATCGGCGTGGACGCCCTGCTGGCCTGGGGCTGAGCGCATGCCGTCCCACCCATGCCGGCTTTCGGTTTTTTTCACCCACCAGTCCCGGACCTGGCATCGCATCCCGGCAAAGTGCTCGCGCGGCTCCAGCAGGACTTTGAACAGGCTTTCGGACACCTTCACGCATGCCCACCATGACGAACCCCGATTCCCACGGCATTGAATTCCAGGGCGTGAGCAAGCGCTATGGCCCCGGCAGCCATGACCCGCTGGCCGTGGACCACATCAGCTTCACCGTGCCGCGCGGCACGCTCACCACCATCCTGGGCCCTTCGGGCTGCGGCAAGACGACCACGCTGCGCATGATCGCCGGGCTCGAGTCCCCGACCTCGGGGCGCATCCTCATCGAAGGCCAGGATGTGACCGCCCTCGGCCCCGCGCAGCGCAATGTGAGCCTGGTGTTCCAGAGCTATGCGCTGTTTCCGCACATGAACGTCATCGACAACGTGTGCTATGGCCTCGCCATGTCGGACATGAAGAAGGGGCCGGCCCGCGAGAAGGCGCGCGCCATGCTCGACACCGTGGGCCTGCACGGCCTGGACCTGCGCAGGCCCCACGAGCTCTCGGGCGGGCAGCAGCAGCGCGTGGCGCTGGCCCGGGCGCTGGCGCTGGAGCCGGCGGTGCTGCTGTTCGACGAGCCGCTGTCCAACCTGGACGCACGCCTGCGGCGCTCCATGCGCGAGGAAATCCGCACGCTGCAGCAGCGCCTGCGGCTGACGGTGGCCTACGTCACCCACGACCAGAGCGAGGCCCTGGCGGTCAGCGACCAGATCATGGTGATGAACAAGGGCGCCATCGCCCAGCGCGGCGCGCCCAGCGAGCTGTACGAGCAGCCCGCGTCCGAGTTCGTGGCGGGCTTCATGGGCGAGGCCATGCTGTTCGAGGGCCGCAACCACGCCGGCGGCCCGGCGGGCGCCAGCCATGCCGAGTTCGGCCCGCTGCGCGTGCCGTCTCCCGCCTCGCTGGCCTCCGGCCCGGTGAAGATCGCGGTGCGGCCCGAGGCCTGGGTCATCGGGCCCGCCACCGCCACCGGCGTGGCCGCGCGGCTGACCAAGCGCACCTACCTGGGCAGCATCATGGAATACACCTTCGCCAGCGCGCTGGGCGAGATTTTCGTGGTCTCGCCCCTGGTGAAGTCGCCCTTGGACGTGGGCGCCCCCGTGAGCCTGACGCTGGCGGACCACGGGGTGTCCGTGGTGGCGGGGTGAGCGCACGATGGAGCACTGCGCCGTAGCGATTTTCGATCTGGACAACTGCCTGCTCGACGCACGGGCCGTGGGGCCGCTGTTCGAGCCCGCGTTCGAGGCCATCCGGCAGGCCAACCAGGGGGCGCTGGCCCCCGCCATGCTGGAGCAGGCCCTGTACCAATGCTGGTTCACGGCGTTTGACCTGGTGGCCGAGCGCTACCGCTTCACCCCGGCCATGCGCGCGGCGGGCTGGCGGCAGTTCAGCCAATTGCAGGTGCGCGCCCCGCTGCACGGCTACCCCGACATCGGCCTGCTGCCGCGCATTCCCCTGCGGCGCTACCTGGTCACCAGCGGCTTTCGGCGCCTGCAGGACAGCAAGATCGACGCCCTGGGCATCCGGCCCTGGTTTGAACAGGTGTTCATCGACGCGGTGGACGACCGCCCGGCGAGCGATGGCGCACCGCACGGCAAGCAGCCGATTTTCGAGCAGATCCTGGCGCGCGAAGGCTGCGCACCCCGGCACGCGCTGGTGATCGGCGACAACCCCTTGTCCGAACTCGCGGCCGGGCGCGCGCTGGGGGCCACCACCGTGCAGACCGTGCGGCCCGGCGTGCGGCCCTGGGAGCTGGCCGACCACCAGGTGCAGGGGCTGGAGGGCGTGCTGCAGCTGCTGTCGCCGCGCGGCCCGCCGCACACGGGCGAAGGGCCGGCAAGGGCCTGAGCGCGGGCGCGGGCCCCTGGCCTTGTCAGCCGTGCTTGCGCACCAGCCGGGCCACCGTGCCCCAGGTGCGCGTGGTGGCCGGCAGGCCGAGCTGCTGCTCGGCAAAGACGTTCGGGTTTCCCATGGTCTTGCCGACAAGGTGGTTGTACGACAGGGCCTCGGAGCCGGTGTAGAGCAGCACGCGCACGTCCTCGCGGGCATTGCAGGTGGGCAGCGGGGGCAGCAGCTTCGCGCCGTCGTGCAGGAAGGTCACGTAGAAGTCGTAGATGGGCGGCGCCTTGGCCATGCCCTCGAACGGATCGCGCGCCAGCAGCGTGTGCAGATAGGCCATGCTGCGCAGAAACACGGGTTCATCGAATCCATGCCCGCCGCGCAGCGACCGCTGCACCGTGCGGACAATCCCCTGCGCGGGCCGCACGCCGCGCGCGCTGAAGGCGACCGTGCCATTGGTCTGGAACGAGGCGGCCTCATCAGCGCCAGCTTGCAAGAACGCGCTTTCCAGTGCCATGCGCGACGGTGCATGTCCATGGCCGAGGTTCAGGTTGCGGAAGAAGGCGGCGAACTTCATGGACGCAGGGGGCAGGGCGGTGTTCCAGAATACAGGAGGGCGCCAGGCCCGGCGGGCGGGTCCGCGCAGACGGACGCTGCCTTGCACGCGCATTGAATCAGGCCAAAATGCCATCTGGCGCTGTATCCACTTGCGCCGCCAGCTATCGAAAATATAGCACCCCGGAGCCCGGGGCCCGCCGGCCAGGCGCACAATACGCGCCCACCTGTCCGCCGTTGGTTTCTGATCTTGAACTCCGCCGTCTTCACCTCGCTGATCCCCGTCATCCTGTTCATCGCCCTCGGCTTCTACGTGGGGCAGCGCGGCTGGATACGGGCGGCCGCGGTGAAGGACCTGGCCAACCTGGTGTTCATGGTGCTCACGCCCGCGCTGCTGTTCCGCACCATGAGCACGGTGCGCATCCAGGACCTCGACTTCGGCCCCGTGGGCATCTACTTCGTGGCGTTTGGCATCGTGTATGCGGCCACGCTGGCGCTGCAGGGCTTCAACACCCTGGCGGCGGCGCGGGCCCTGGCCAACACCTTCAGCAACACGCTCATGATCGGCGTGCCGCTGGTGGGCCTGGTGTTTGGCGACGCGGGCCTGGTCACGCTGTTCACGCTGATCTCGGTGCACTCGCTGATCCTGCTGACCGCCGCCACCGTGGTGTTCGAACTCGCGGCGGCGCGCGAGCATGCGGCCGCGGACGGCGGCGGTGGCGGGGCGCACCAGCCCCTGTGGCGCACGGTGCTGCAGGCCATGCGCAACGGCATCGTGCACCCCGTGCCGCTGCCCATCATCGCGGGCCTGCTGTTCGCGCAGACCGGGCTGGTGGTGCCGCAGGTGGTGGACAAGCCCCTGCTGCTGCTGGGCCAGGCCCTGGGGCCCATCGCGCTGCTGCTGGTGGGCGTGACGCTCGCCTTCACCAGGGTGGGACGCCATTTCAGGGCCGCGATGCGCATCGCCCTGGTCAAGTGCGTGGCGCACCCCCTCGTGCTGGCAGCGCTGGGCTGGGCGCTGGGCCTGTCGGGCCTGCCGCTGGCCGTGATGATCGTGGCGGCCTCGCTGCCCGTGGGCGCCAACGTGTTTCTGTTCGCGCAGCGCTATGGCGTGGCCGAGGACGAGGTGACGGCGAGCGTGGCGGTGTCCACCGCGCTGGGCCTGGTGACGATGCCGGTGGTGATCCTGGCGGTGACGCGCTGGGTGGTGGCAGCGCCGTAAACGCGGCCTGCGAAGGCGATCGGGCGCGGTGGCTCAGGCGTCCTCGGGGACGTGGCAGGCCACGCAGAGCTTGTTGCCGTCGGGATCCCGGAAATACGCGCCGTAGTAGTGGGCGTGGTACTGCGGGCGCAGGCCCGGCGGGCCGTCGCAATGGCCGCCATGGGCCAAGGCCGCGGCGTGCACGGCATCCACCTGCGCGCGGCTGCGGGCGGCAAAAGCCGTCATCTGGCCATTGCCCGGCGCGTGCGCGCCTTCAAAGGGGATGCCGATGAGAAAGAGGGGGCGGGGGTCGGGGCTGCTCTGCCAGCCGGCCCAGGGGCGGGATGGGTCTACAAAGCGCTGAGCGACGCCCAGGGCAGCCATCAGCGGCTGGTAGAAGGCCAGGGCGCGGTCGAAATCCGTCACGCCCACGAAGATGTGCGAAAACATGCTGCTCCTTGTCGGTGCTGGTGCCGCCGGGCAGGAGAGGTTCAGGGCGCCAGGCGCTCCCGCACCCACTCCCCCGCATCCATCCGATACCGCAGCCGGTCATGCAGGCGGCTCTTGCGCCCCTGCCAGAACTCCCACTGGTCCGGCTTCAGGCGGTACCCGCCCCAGTGCGGCGGGCGGGGCGGTTTCAGCAAGAACTGCGCGCCGTACCTGGCGGCATTGGCCACCAGCACGCCCCGGCCAGAGATCACCTGGCTTTGCGGACTGGCCCAGGCGCCGATGCGCGAGTCGAGCGGACGGCTGTTGAAATACGCGTCGCTTTCTTCGTCGCTGACTTTCTCCACAATGCCTTCGATGCGCACCACGCGTTCCAGCTCCACCCAGTGGAACTGCACGGCCGCATAGGGATTGCCCGCGATCTGGCGGCCCTTGCGGCTGTCATAGTTGGTGAACCAGACGATGCCGCGCTCGTCGTAGCCCTTGATGAGCACGATGCGGGTGCTGGGGCGCAGGTCGCTGCCCACGGTGGCCAGGGTCATGGCGTTGGGCTCGGGCACTTCGGCGCTGATGGCTTCCTGGAGCCACTGGTCAAACTGCTGCAGGGGGGCGGCGTGCGAGGCGTCTTCGTTGAGTTCAGCGCGCTCGTAGCTCTTGCGAAGGTCGGCGATGGAGGTGGTCATGGGCACGATTGTGCACGCCGGTTTTGTGGCGTCGCGGGGCCTTCCGTGGCCCCGGTTGTTGCCGAATGGATATTCGCTTATATTGACACACCGATGAAACCCAAAGACGACGAAAAACAGCGCGCCATTGCCCAGGCCACCTTCGAGCTGGTGGCCCAGACGGGCCTGAGCGGCCTGACCCTGGCCGACATCGCCCGCGCAGCGGGCATTGCCACCAGCACGCTGTATGTGTATTACCCGTCCAAGGATGAACTCATCAGCCAGCTCTACCAGGATGCCAAGACGGTCACGGCCGCCCGCATCATGGAAGGCATCGCGCCCGGCATGCCCTACCGCGCCCGCGTGCGGCGCGCCTGGGGCAACCTGCTGCGGCACCGGCTGGACCAATATGCCGAGGTGGTGTTCCAGGAGCAGTACTACAACTCGCCCTGGTTCACCGAGGGCAACCGCGAATTCTCGACCCGCCTGATGGCCGGTTTTTTTGCGCTCATGGAAGAGGGCCAGCAGCAGGAGATCTTGAAGGCCGTGCCGATACCGCTGCTCACCGCCAGCCTGGTGGGGTCGGTGCGAGAGACGGGCAACCTGATCCGCACCAAGGTGCTGCCCGACGAAGACGCCGTGCACCAGATGGCTTTTGGGCTGTGCTGGGACGCCTTGAAGGCCTGAGCGGGAGACAGCGATGCTTTTTTGCCGCCCGGGGTTGATCTTTTAATCGAATTCATATTCTCTTAAAAATGCCACGCACCACGCTCCAACCCCTTCACGGCCGATGGCGTCGCTGACGCCGCCCCCCCTGTCTCCTTGACCGCGCCCGCAACACAACAACACCTTCCCCACGGAGAACCCCGCGATGCCCACCCTCAACATCAATGGCAAAGACACGGCTGTGGATGCCGATGAATCCACTCCCATCCTCTGGGCCCTGCGCGACACGCTGGGCATGACCGGCACCAAGTTCGGCTGCGGCCAGGCCTTGTGCGGGGCCTGCACGGTGCACCTGAACGGCGCGCCGGTGCGCTCGTGCATCACGCCGATCTCGGCCGCTGCGGGGCAGAAGATCACCACCATCGAGGCCGTCACGGCCAGCGACAAGGTGGGCAAGGCCGTGCACGCCGCCTGGGTGAAACACGACGTGGCGCAATGCGGCTACTGCCAGAGCGGCCAGATCATGAGCGCCACCGCCTTGCTCAAGGGCAAGAAGAAGCCGAGCGACGCCGACATCGACGCCGCCATGTCGGGCAATGTGTGCCGTTGCGGCACCTATGTGCGCATTCGCGCGGCCATCCATGACGCTGCCAAGACCCTGGCTTGATTGAAGGAGAACACCATGCACTTCGACGCACAGGCCCTGCAGGGCCAGGCCCATGTTTTCATGCCAAAACACCTTCTGGCGCTTATGGATAAAGCGCAAGCAGCTACCAATTCAGGAGTAAACGGTGCAATGGAAGGCATCGGAGGTCTCGCACGGCGCACCTTCCTCAAGGTGTCGGCGGCTTCGGGCTTTGCCCTGGGCGCGTTTCCGCTGGTGGCCACAGCGCAGGGCGCAGGGGCCGCCGCCGCACCCACAGGCCTCAAGCCGTTCGAGCAGCCTTCAGCCTTTGTCCGCATCGACGCCGATGGCACGGTCACCGTCACCATCAACCGCCTGGACTTCGGCCAGGGCGTGCAGACAGGCCTGCCCATGATCCTGGCCGAGGAGCTGGACGCCGACTGGAGCAAGGTGCGCAGCGTGCACGGCGATGCCAACCAGGCCTATGCCGACCCGATGATGGGCATGCACCTCACGGGCGGCTCCAACTCCATCAAGAACTCGTACACCCAGTACCGCGAGCTGGGCGCCCGCACCCGCGCCATGCTGGTCTCGGCCGCCGCGGCGCAGTGGGGCGTGGATGCCTCGGCACTGCGCGCCAGCAATGGCTTCGTCGTCGGCCCTGGCGGCAAGAAGCTGGGCTACGGCGCGCTGGCCGAAGCGGCCATGAAGCAGCCCGTGCCCGAAAAGGTCACCCTGAAGGACCCCAAGCAGTTCCGCCTCATCGGCAAGCCCACCGGGCGGCTCGATGCCAAGGCCAAGTCGAGCGGCCAGCAGGACTACGGCATCGACGTGCGCCTGCCCGGCATGCTGACGGCCGTGGTGGCCCGCCCGCCCGTGTTTGGCGCCAAGCTGAAGTCGCTGGACGACAGCGCCGCCAAGGCCATCAAGGGCGTGAAGGCCGTGCTGCGCGTGCCCACCGACCGGGGCGGCGAGGGCGTGGCCATCGTGGCCGATGGTTACTGGCCCGCCAAGCAGGGGCGCGACGCTCTAAAGGTGGAATGGGACACCAGCGCGGTGGGCAAGCCCGACACCACGGCACTGCTGGCGCAGTACCGCGAACTGGCCGCCAAGCCCGGCAACGTGGCCATGCAGGCCGACATGGCGCCGCTGGCGGGTGCGGCCCACAAGATCAGCGCCGAGTTCGTCTTCCCGTATCTGGCGCACGCGCCCATGGAACCGCTCAACTGCACGGTGAAGCTCGATGGCGATAAGGCCGAGCTGTGGATGGGCACGCAGATGCCCGGCCTGGACGCCATGGCCGCCGCCAAAACCCTGGGCCTGCAGCCGCAGAACATCAAGGTGAACACGCAGATGGCCGGTGGTGGCTTTGGCCGCCGCGCCATCCCCACCAGCGACTACGTGGTGGAGGCCTGCGGCGTGGCCAAGGCCGCGCGCACGGCGGGCATCACCGCGCCGGTGCGCACCCTCTGGAGCCGCGAGGACGACATCAAGGGCGGCTACTACCGCCCCATGCACGTGCACCGCGCCGAAATCGGGTTCGACGCACAGGGCAAGATCCTGGCGTGGGACCACACCATCGTCGGTCAGTCCATCACCAAGGGTTCGCCGTTCGAGGCCTTCATGGTCAAGAACGGCATCGACGCCACGACCACCGAGGGCATGGGCGAGCCGTACAACGTGCCCATGAAGCTGTCGGTGCACCACCCCGACGTGAACGTGCCGGTGCTGTGGTGGCGCAGCGTGGGCTCCACCCACACGGCCTACGCCATGGAAACCCTCATCGACGAAGTGGCGCGCACCACGAAGCAAGACCCCGTGGCCTACCGCATGGCCCTGATGGGCGACAAGCACCCCCGCCACAAGGCCGCGCTGCAGCTGGCCGTGGCCCAGTCGGGCTACGGCAGGAAGAAGCTGGCGGCCGGCCGCGCCTGGGGCGTGGCGGTGCATGAATCGTTCGAGTCGGTGGTCGCCTATGTGGTCGAGGCCTCCGTCAAGGACGGCACGCCCAAGCTGCACACGATCACGGCCGGCGTGCACTGCAACCTGGTGGTCAACCCCAAGAGCGTGGAAGCCCAGGTGCAGGGCGCGGCGCTGATGGGCCTGTCGATGTGCCTGCCCGGCGGCGCCATCACGCTCAAGGACGGCGTGGTGGAGCAGAGCAATTTTGGCGACTTTGCCGTGCCGCGCATCACCGACATGCCGCAGGTGACGGTGCACATCGTGCCCAGCGCCGACCCACCCAAGGGCATGGGCGAGCCCGGCCTGCCGCCGCTGGCGCCGGCGTTCGCCAACGCCATCGCGCAACTCACGGGCAAGACCCCGCGCGAGCTGCCGTTCAAGCTCGCCTGACGGCGTTGGCGCCCGGGGAGGGCAGGGAAGGAGGGGGCATGCCATCACCGGCACGCGCCCTGCTGCAGGCGTCCCCGGCGGGCCGCCCCGCGCTGGCGCACGAGATGGCGGCGCCAGTGCTGTTCCAGCTGCCGGGCGCCGCCAGCTTCATCCGCGTCCACCACCTGGTGGTGGACGGCGGCTCTACGCTGGCCTGAGGCGCGCGGCGGCCGCGTTGCCGTAGCATGCTGGCAATGTCCACCCCGCACCTCGCCGATACCCCCCCCATGAAGCCGGACGGGCCGCCGGTGCCCGTCGTGCTGGTGCTGGCCTCCGGCCGGGGCGCGCGTTTCGCGGCCTCCGGCGGCCAGGTGCACAAGCTGCGCGCGCTGCTGGCCGGGCTGCCGGTGCTGGAGCACACCCTGAACGCCGTGCGTGCCAGCGGGCTCGCCTGGCACCTCGAGGACGCGGGCCATCCAGGCATGGGCGATTCGATCGCGGCGGCCGTGCGCGCCACGGCGGGGGCGGGCGGCTGGCTGGTGCTGCCCGGCGACCTGCCGCTGGTCCAGCCCGCGACGCTGCGCACCATGGCGGCGGCCCTGGGGCGCTGCGCGGTGGCCATTCCGCTGTTCCACGGAGAACGCGGCCATCCGGTGGCTTTTGCCGCGCCGTGCCTGCCGGATCTGCTGGCGCTCTCCGGCGAACAGGGCGCTGCCGGCGTGGTGCGCCAGCAGACGCTGCGGGGCGGGGTCCGGACCGTGGACGTGCAGGACGAAGGCACGGTGACGGACATCGACACGGTGCAGGACCTCGCGCGGGCCGAGCGCATCCTGGCCGCGCGCCGGGCCTGACACCCGCAAAGGAAACGACCCGCTGGCCGAGGTCGCGGCGAGCGGGTCGTGTGCCGGACGCGCCCTGCCGGCGCGCCGTCTTTTCCTTTTTCGGCGGTCTCTACTTCGCTGCGATGACAGCGCAGGCCAGGCGCGGGCCGGCGTTGCCCGTGGGCTGGGTCTTGTAGTCGTCGGGGTCGCGGTGCACGATCAGGCCCTTGCCCACGATGTCGTTGGCCGTGCTGCCCACGCGGATCGTTCGCGACTCGAAGCTGAAGGTGGCCACGCCGTTGGCATCCGCCTTCAGGCTGGGCAGGTCACCCGTGTGGTGCTCGCCCGCGCCGTGGTGGCCGTGCGGCTTGCCGCCCGGGTTGAAGTGGCCGCCGGCGCTCATGCCGTCGCCGCTGGAGCAGTCGCCCTTTTCATGGATATGGAAACCGTGTTCGGCGCCCGGCTTGAGCCCGCGGACCTCGCCCGACACCTTCACCACGTCGCCGGACTGGGCAAACGCCACCGTGCCCGAGGTGGTGCTGCCGCGCGTGGGCTCCAGCTTGGCCGTGGCAGACGGGCCCGACGAATAGGCGGCGCAGCCCGCCAGGGCCAGCACGGCGATGGACGAGAGCCCGAAGGCCCAACGATTCCTTTGCTTCATCAAATACTCCTTGAACGTTAAGAGACGGTGCATCATGCGGACGCCCTGCGCGCTGGTGCAAGACAGGGAGCAGGTTCGCCCGCCAAAAGTGTGCACTATTTGTGGGTCAGCGCAAGCAGCCTGGCGAGCGCGCGGTCGTGGATGCCGTGTTTGCGCAGTTCCTCGTACGTGGCCTGGGCATAGTCGCGCGTGGTGCCAAAACGGCCGCAGGCCTGCGCGAAGATGCGGCGGTACTCGTCGTCGGGCAGCTCCCCCGTGTGGTTGGGGCTTTTTCGTGACAAAGTGAAAGCGAGCGCGGACACGGTCCCCTGGGGCGTGCGGCAGGGCAGCCAGCGCGGGTCGTACACGGCCGTGACCATCTCGCGCTGCCACAGGTTGATGAGCACCTGCCGGGCATGCGCCTTGTCCACGCGGAAGACCATGCCCCGGCAGCTGCCGCCCGACAGCATGCCGAACACCAGGCCCGGGCATTCCGGCGTGCCGCGGTTGATGCGGCTCCACATCCGGAGCGCCCGGTGCCAGCCGTGCACCTTGGCGGCGCGGCGCTCGGCGTAGTCGAAATCCGGGCGCCAGATGAGCGAGCCGTAGCCAAAGATCCACAGGTCGTCGTGGCCACCCCATTCCTTGAGCGCGCGCTCCAGCATGGGGGCCGGGTCGCGAAGGGGCGCGGGAAGATTCGTCATGCGATCACTCTACAATCGAAAGCTTTGCTTCAGCGCCCTGGGGACTTGCGCCGCGAGGTTCCAGGGCCGCCACACCTTCTTTTTTCATCACTTCGGGGATCTCCAATGTCTAGTTCTGACGACGATAGCCAACAACGTTTCGCCCTGGGTTTCCTGTTCGCCCTGATCGCACTGGTGATCTCCGTGGTGGTGGGCACCGTGGTGGTCAAGCGTGTCGGCGCTTCCGGCGCCGTCAAGCCCGCGCCCGCCACGGCCGTTGCAGCCAGCGCGCCCGCCGTGGTCGCCGCCGCTGACGTGGCCAGCGTCCGGGTGGAAAACGGCGTGGTGAAGTTCTACTTTGCCAGCGCCAAGGCCGACCTTGCCGCAGGCGCCAACGAAGCCCTGGCCGACGTGGTCAAGGGCGTGGCCGAAGGCAAGAAGGCCGTGATCTCGGGCTTTCACGACGCCACGGGCGACGCCGCCCTGAATGCCGAGCTGGCCAAGCAACGCGCCTTTGCAGTGCGCGATGCGCTCAAGGGCCTGGGCGTGGCGGAAGACAAGATCGAGCTGAAGAAGCCCGAAGAAACCACCGCCACCGGCAGCAACGCCGAAGCGCGCCGCGTGGAAGTGGCCCTGGGCGCCTAGTCCCTGTGCAGTGACCTCCAGCAGGTCGCCCCATGAAAAAACCCGGCAATGCCGGGTTTTTTTATGGGTTCGAATTTGCCTCTAGCGCTTATCCATCATGCGCCAGCAGCTATATATTTGATAGTTATTATTAGCGCAAGCCTGCGCCACCAGTCCCCTCGGCGCGCTGGATCAATTCAATCTTGTAGCCATCGGGATCCGTCACAAACGCGATGACCGTGGTGCCGCCCTTGACGGGACCCGCTTCGCGCGTGACGTTGCCGCCCGAGGCCTTGATCTTCTCGCACGCGGCGTACGCATCGGGCACGCCCAGCGCGATGTGGCCATAGGCGGTGCCCATCTCGTAGCTCTCGGTGCCCCAGTTGTAGGTCAGCTCGATCTCGGCCTGGCCGGGGTTGCCGCCGTCAAAGCCCAGGAAGGCCAGCGAGTACTTGTACTCGGGGTTCTCGGACTGGCGCAGCAGTTGCATGCCGAGCACCTGGGTATAGAAATCAATCGAGCGTTGAAGGTTGCCAACGCGCAGCATCGTGTGGAGGAATTTCATCCCTTCGATTGTGCAGGCATGTCAAAAACCAGGCAGGTGGTGGTGGCGTGGGCATACAGCGTGCCGTCGGGCCCCACCAGGCGGGCCTCGGCCGTGGCCAGCTGGCGCCCGCAGTGGATCACGCGGCCTTCGGCGCGCACGCGCTGCACCTTGGGCGTGAGCGCCTTGACGAGGTTCACGCCCAGCTCGGCCGTGGTGTAGCCGCGCCCCGGCTGCATGCGCGTGTGCACGGCGCAGCCCAGGGCCGAGTCGAGCAGGGTGGCGAACCAGCCCCCGTGTACGGTGCCCATGGGGTTCAGGTGGGCCGCGCCAGGGGTTCCCTGGAAGATGGCCAGGCCTTCGCCCACCTCCATCAGCTGGAAGTCCAGCGTGCGGGCGATGGGAGGGTAGGGCAGTTCACCGCGCAGCATGGCCTGCATCATCTGCAGGCCGTTCAGGCCGGCGACCTGGTCGGGGCGCGAGACCCCCGCGCCCACGCCGGCCTCCAGGCGGGCTGCGATTTCACGCTCTTGCGCGAGCCATTGCTCGAGTTGGTTGTTCTGGGTCATGCGATACCTCGGAAGGGAATGGGGTTGATGGGCCAGCCGGCTAGTTGCATATGCAATTATTGCAGATACAATTGATCGCATGCAAGCTGAAATCACCCCCGCAAACGCGCCTGCCGCCGTGCCGCCCCAGGGCTGCACCAACTTCAAGCTGCGCCAGCTGATGCGGCGCGTGGCGCACCACTATGACACCGAGATGGCCCGGTGCGGGCTCAAGACCACGCAGTACTCGCTGCTGTCGCACGTGCTCAAGCTCGGGCCCATCCGTCCGGGCGACCTCGCGGTGGAAATGAAGATGGACGCCTCCACGCTCACCCGCAACCTGCGGCCCCTGGTGGATGCCGGCTGGGTCACGCTGGAGGCGGGAGCCGATGCGCGCAGCCGGCTGGTGCACATCACCGACGCGGGGCGCGACAAGCGTGCGCAGGCCCAGCGCTGCTGGAAAGTGGCGCAGCTGTCCCTCAACGACACCCTGGGCGCGGAGCGCGTGAACGCCCTGCATGCGCTGGTGGACGACTCCCTGGCTTTGCTGGCCAGCATGCAGGAAAAGCAGGAGCACGGCGATGACGAATGACACCCAACCTTCCCGCAACCTGGGCGGCGGCAACGTGTTCGCGGCGCCCGCCGCTCCTGCCACCCCGGGCTCACCGGGCGCACGGGGCACACCGATCGCGCTGTGGCTCGTGCTGCTGGCCGCTGCGGGCGCGTTCGCCCTCACCATGGGCACGCGCCAGACCATGGGCCTGTTCCTGTCGGCGCTCAACACGTCCACCGCGCTGGGCATTGGCAGCATCAGCCTGGCCTTTGCGTTCGGCCAGCTCTGGTGGGGCCTGACCCAGCCGTTTGCGGGGGCGGTGGCCGACCGCATCGGCACGGGCCGCGTGATCCTGCTGGGCGTGGCGCTGGTGGCGCTGGGCACCTTCATCACGCCCTACATGACCACCACGGTCGGGTTGATTTTTGCGATTGGCGTGTTGGCCGCCGGCGGCGCGGGCATGGCCGGGCCGTCGGTGCTGATGGCGGCCACCGCGCGGCTGGTACCCGCCCACAAGCGCGGGCTGGCCAGCGGCATCGTCAACGCGGGCGGGTCGTTCGGGCAGTTCGTGATGGCGCCCATTGCCATTGGCCTGACCGCCGCGGTAGGCTGGGCCAGTGCCATGCAGTGGCTGGGTGTGCTGGTGCTGCTGGCGCTGCCTGCGGTGTGGGTGCTCCGGGGCAATTCGAACGCCTTGGCCGCGCAGGCCGCCGCCGCATCCGGCCAGAAGGCACTGACGGCGCGCGAGGCCATCGCGCAGGCGCTGGCCACGCCGAGCTACCGGTATCTGGCGGCGGGCTTTCTGGTGTGCGGCTTTCACGTGGCGTTCCTGGCCACGCACCTGCCGGGCGTCATCGCCGCATGTGGCCTGCCGCCTGAGATCGGCGGATGGTCGCTGGCCATGATCGGCTTGTTCAACATTGTCGGCAGCCTGGCCATGGGCTGGGCCGTGGGGCGCTGGCGCATGAAGTCGTTGCTGTCGCTGCTGTATGCCACGCGCGGCCTGGCGGTGCTGATCTTCTTGCTGACGCCCAAGACGCCCGCCGTGGTGCTGGTCTTTGCCGCCGTGATGGGTGTGACGTTTCTCTCCACCGTGCCCCCCACGGTGGGGCTGGTGGCCAAGATGTTCGGCACGGCCAACATGGCCATGCTGTTTGGCATCGTGATGCTGGCGCACCAGATTGGCGGATTCTTCGGTGCCTATCTGGGCGGTACCGTCTTCCAGGCCACCGGCAGCTATGACTGGGTCTGGTACATCGACATCGTGCTGGCCGTGGGCGCGGCCCTGGTCAACCTGCCGATCCGCGAAGCCCGCCTGGTGCGCCCCGCGCCCGCCGCAGCCTGACCACGACAACATCCACCCGCCATCCCCTCATCTCCCCATTTGTTGCCATGACCGCTCACCCTGTTTCCACCGCATCCGCCCCCACCGGAATGCAGCCCGTGTACCTGGACGACCTGACCGTGGGCGACCAGTTCAGAAGCGGCGAACACGCCATGGACGAAGCGCAGATCAAGGCCTTTGCCGCCCAGTTCGACCCGCAACCCTTTCACATGGACGATGCCGCCGCCCGCGCCACGCTGTTCGGCGGTCTGGCCGCAAGCGGCTGGCATACGGCGTCCGTGACCATGCGCCTGCAGGTCACCACCGGCCTGCCGATCGCGGGCGGCATCATCGGCGCGGGCGCCGAGGTGAGCTGGCCCCGGCCCACGCGCGCCACCGACGTGCTGCACGTGGTGAGCGAGGTGCTGGAGATCCAGCCCTCCAAATCCAGGCCCGACCGTGGCATGGTCACCGTGCGCAGCGAAACCCGCAACCAGCACGGCGATGTGCTGCAGCTGTCCACCGTGCGCATCGTGGTGCCGCGCAGGCCTGCGGCCGATGGGGCAGGGGCCTGATGTGACCGAACCCCTGAACCCACGCACCCGCATGCTGCTGGAGGCGCCGATCGCGCCCACGCTGCTGCGGCTGGCGGCGCCCAATGTGCTGGTCATGCTGGCGCAGGCGGGCGTCGGGCTGATCGAGACCTACTTTGTCGGCAAGCTGGGCACCGATGCGCTGGCGGGCATGGCCCTGGTGTTCCCGGTGGTCATGCTGATGCAGATGACCTCGGCCGGCGCCATGGGCGGCGGCATCGCGTCGGCCATCGCCCGCGCCCTGGGCGCCCGGCGGCGCGACGATGCCGATGCGCTGGTGCTGCATGCGCTGGCCATTGCGGCGGTGTTTTCGCTGGTCTTTACCGTGGGCGTGGTGGGAGGAGGGCGCTGGCTCTACACCCGCATGGGCGGCACGGGCGGCGCGCTGGATGCCGCGCTGGTCTATTCCAACTGGGTGTTCGCGGGCGCGTTTCTGGTGTGGCTGTTCAACACCCTGTCGGCCGTGATCCGGGGTACCGGCAACATGGCCGTGCCAGCGTATGTGACGGTGCTGGGCGCCTTCGTGCTGGTGCCGCTGTCGCCGCTGTTCATCTTTGGCTGGGGCCCCATGCCCGGCCTGGGCATCGCTGGCGGGGCCATCGCGCTGATGGCGTACTACCTGATTGGCAGCGCGGTGCTGGCAGCCTACCTGTGGTCGCCGCGCAGCCTGCTGCGGCCATCGTTGGCGCACATCCGGTTCCGCTGGACTCTGTTCAAGGACATCCTGCGGGTCGGGCTGGTGGGCACGGTCTCCACCGTTGCCACCAACCTGGCGATCGGCGTCACCACGGCGCTGGTGGGCGGCTTTGGCACGGCGGCCATCGCGGGCTACGGCACCGCGTCGCGCCTGGAATACCTGCTGGTGCCCTTGGTCTTCGGCCTGGGTGCACCGCTGGTGGCCATGGTGGGCACCTGCATTGGCGCGGGCCAGCGTGAGCGGGCCTTGCGCGCCACCTGGATCGGCGCCGGCATGGCATTTGTGATGGCCGAGGCGATTGGCTTGTGGGCGGCTGCGTTTCCCAACGCGTGGCTGTCCTTGTTCAACAGCGATCAGGCCATGCTGGAGGCCGGCGCGCTGTATCTGCGCACCGTCGGCCCGGTGTACGGCTTTTTCGGCCTGGGCCTGGTGCTGTACTTTGCCTCGCAAGGGGCAGGGCGCCTGCTCTGGCCCGTCATCGGCAACATCACGCGCCTGGCGGTGGCGGTGACGGGCGGCTGGCTGGCGCTGCGCTGGGGCGGCGGCTTGGCGGCGGTGTTCGCCGCACAGGGCGTGGCGCTGGTGCTGTATGGCGTGGTCAACGCCTGGGCGATTGCAGGCGGCGCCTGGTTCGGCCCGGTCGGCTGGCCGCGCAGCATGGCGGGCCTGCTGCGGCGCATGCCGCAGGCTTGAAAATTGAATAAAAATAGCCGACAGCGCTTGTACATCAAGCGCAGACAGCTATCAATTCAATAGTAATTCGGCGCGTCAGACCGGAACGGTGTAGTTCAGCGTCATACGCCCGCCATCCACGGTCACGATCTCGCCGGTCACATAGCTGGCGGCATCGCTGGCCAGCCAGGCCACCACATCGGCAATCTCCGATGGCTCGCCCAGCCGCTTCATGGGGGTGCGGCTCATGATCTTCTGCTTGGCCTCGTCGCTGGTCAGCACGGCCTTGGCGGCCAACTCGGTGGCGATCGTGCCGGGGGCCACGGCGTTCACGCGAATATTCTTGTCGGCCAGCGCCAGGGCCATCACGCGCGTGAGCTGGTTCACGCCGCCTTTGCTCACGTTGTAGCTGGCGATATTGGGGATGGCCAGCACGCCATTGACCGAGCTCATGTTGACGATGGCGCCGCCGCCCGAGACCACCATGGCGCGCGCGACGGCCTGTGCGACAAGAAACGAGCCTTTCAGGTTGACCCGCAGCACGGCATCGAAATCGGCCTCGGTCACGTCCAGAAAATCCGCCGCGCGAAAGATGCCCGCGTTGTTCACCAGCACGTCGATGCGCCCGTGGGCCGCCAGGGTCCGGGCCACGAGCGCATCCACCTGCGTCTTGTCGCCCACATCGCAGCGCACATACAGCGCCCCCAGTTCCTGCGCCAGCGCCTGGCCGCGCGCATCGTCCACATCCGCGACGACCGTTTTGGCGCCCTCGGCGGCAAACCGCCGCACGCAGGCCTCGCCAATGCCCTGGGCGCCGCCAGTGACGATGCAGACACGGCCCTGGTGGCCGAAGTGAATGGAAGAAGACGGAGTGGATGGGGTCGTGGTGGGGAGGGTCATGGAGAGGGATGGTAGCGGCTGATGGCGGCACGGATCTGGCGGGGTTTGGTGGTTCCCCTGTGACTTTATACGATGTATATTATGTTAAATAACAAATATCATTGAGCGCGCTTGAGTTCGAGCATCCCTTCGCGGCACGCTCTGCGCAACCCCGCGCTCTCCTTGGATGAAAGATCCCGGATGACCGCCCGGGCCAGCTACGGCGTGCGGTTGACGGTCAGCCAATACGACCCGGCCTGACAGACCACATCCGCCATCTCGTCAAAGTCCATGGGCTTGACCACATAGCTGTTGACCCCCAGGTCATAGGACAGTGTCAGGTCCCGCTCTTCCTGGGACGACGTCAGTATCACCACGGGAATGCGGCGCGTGCGCTGGTCCTCCTTGATGGCGCGCAGCACCTCCATGCCATCCACCCGCGGCATCTTCAGATCCAGCAGCACCAGCTTCGGGCTGGTTTCATCGTGCTGTTGCGAATACTCGCCAAGCCGAAACAGGTAGTTGATGGCCTGTTCGCCATCCTTGACCCACAGCATCTTGTTGGCAAATCCCCGCTTCTTCAGGGCGCGGATCGCCAGCTCCGCGTCGTTGGGGCTGTCCTCCACCAGGAGGATGTCGATTTCTTCAAACAGCTCCATCGCGGCTCTCCCGTGGGACAGTGAAATAAAACGTCGCGCCTTCGCCCAGGCTGCCATCGGCCCAGACGCGGCCTCCGTGGCGGTGGACTATCCGCTGGACCAAGGCGAGACCTACGCCCGTTCCCGGAAATTCGCTGGTGTCGTGCAGGCGCTGAAAAACACCGAACAACTTGGCCTTGTACTTTGGATTGAATCCGGCACCATTGTCACGCACAAAGAAAATGTGTTCCTGATCGTCCGTGATGGCACCGATTTCAATGCGTGGATTTTCCTGTTTCGAGCTGAATTTGAGGGCGTTCGACAACAGATTGGTCCACACCTGTCCGAGGAGCACGCGGTCTCCCGTCGCCACGGGCATGGCGCCGATGTGAAGCTGGACCCGGCTGAAATCCTCGCGCTCCTTGAGCGCATTCCAGGTGGCCAGCACCAGCGCCCCCATCTCCACGTCACTCACCTTGAGCGCACGCCGCCCCAGCCGGGAAAAGGCGAGCAGGTCGTCGATGAGCACGCCCATGCGCCGCCCCTCGTTCTGGATGATCTGGATTTTCCGCCGGGCCTCGTCGTCCAGGTTCGCGCCGTGGTCTTCCATCAGCGCCTCGGAGAAGCCAACGATCCACCGCAGGGGCGCGCGCAGGTCATGCGACACCGAGTAGCTGAAGCTCTCCAGTTCCTGGTTGGCGGTTTCCAGCTGCAAGGTGCGCTGGGACACCCGCTGTTCCAGCTCCGCGTTGAGCTGGCGCACGTCCTGGTCGGCGCGCCGGCGCTCCTGCGCTTCGCGCTCCAGGGCCCTGTTGGCCGTTTCCAGGTCTTCGGCGCGCCGGCCGATCTCCGACAGCATGTCGTTGAACGCATCCGCCAGATAGCCCAGCTCGTCCTTCGTCGTCTTCTGCACGCGCAGTGAAAAGTCCTTGCGCTCCGTCACCTGGCGCGCCACGTTCGTGACGGCGAGGATGGGCTTGGTCAGGGCCGACTGAAGCCATGCCGACATGCCTGCCGCCACCAGCAGGCTCAGCCCCATGACGCTCGCGAGGATGCCCAGGTAGCCCCGAAACCGTTGCGCCAGTTCGTAGTCCGCGCTCATGTAGACCGTTCCGACGATCTCCTTGTTTTCGAGAATCCGCTTGAAAACGACCAGTTCGCCGTCTTGCAGTCGCACGCCGTCGGCTTCGGGCAATGCAGGGACCTTGTGCTCGGCATGGGCACCCGCACCGCGGTACCGGGCCACCATCTTTCCGCGGGCGTTGTAGATGGCGGCTGCCCGGATCTGGCGCCGGGTTTCCAGCAGGGACAGGTTTTCCTCCGCGGATTTGTGGTCGTCAAACGCCAGGGCGGGGCCTGTCGCGCGCCCCAGGATTTCGGCCTGCGTCAGCAGGTCACTGGTCACGTTCTGCTTGTAGGCCTGGAGTTCATACAGGGCGAGCGCGGTTCCCGCCACCGACAGCGACACGAAGGTTGCCGCGAGCATCGCCAACGCGAACTTGTGGCGCAGCGAGCGTGCTATGGCGTTGAGCATCTAGCGCCCTTCGGCGTGGACTCTCTGGGCCACCGCGAGCAAGCGGGAGCTGAGGCGCAGCCCGCTTTTTTCCACGGGCGCCAGCGCAACCTCGAAACGCACATGGCGATCCACCAGCAGAAAATTGATCATGCCGCCCAACGCAAGGCCTGCGGGCTCCTCGGTGACTACCAGGATGGGCTGCGCCTGCAATGTGCCCCGCACGGGTTTCAGGCGGGCGGCGTCCCCCTTGCCCACAAACAGGATCGCCACGTCTTCCAGCGGGTCTCCGGCCTTGAGCCGGCTCACCACGATGCTGCGCGAATGGATCTTGCGCCCCTGGACGATCTGCACCAGTTCATCTGCAATGGGATCGGCCCCCAGCACGCCGATCGTGAATGGCGTCTCCACGCTGCCCAGAAAGCCTTCGGGCCAATCCACATACCCGGCAAACTTGTACAGGAACGCGGCCTTGATCTGCGACTCGTCGTTCGGCCAGTCCGGCTGGGCGGCGCAGGGCCCGCAGGCCAGGCCGACCAGGAGCACCCACAGCGCCACCCCT
Source organism: Acidovorax sp. GW821-FHT09A11 (assembly GCF_059418365.1). Taxonomy (NCBI): domain Bacteria; kingdom Pseudomonadati; phylum Pseudomonadota; class Betaproteobacteria; order Burkholderiales; family Comamonadaceae; genus Acidovorax; species Acidovorax sp. GW821-FHT09A11. The sequence continues at coordinate 550,984 of NZ_JBWKPS010000001.1, read as the reverse complement.
CGCTCCAGCCGCCACGGCGATCTCCAGGTGTTCACAGAGACCACCTGACTCGCAACGCCACGTTGCGCGGAATTTCCCTGCGGTTCAGTGCCGCATTGAATTCCGGGTGGGATCCGTCGAACAGGTTCTGGCCCACGATCGACAGTTCAACGCCAGGCCGCACCGTCCAGCCAAAACGCAGATCGACGGCCGTGTACGCAGGCACGGCGGGGTCCGGCAAGGCCCCTACCCTGCGCACGATGACATCGAGCTCCTGGCGGTGGGGCAGATTGAGCCCGGCACGCAGCATCCACTGGTGGCGGGGATCATTGCCCAGCGCGCGGGGCCCCTCGGGGTCCGAGCTGCCCGGCCGGACCCGAAGGTTCTTGCGCAGCAAGGACAGCCCGCCCGCAAGGCGCAGATGGCGTGCCGCATGCCATTCACCCCAGGCTTCCAGGCCCCAGGTCTTTCCCTCGATCATGTTCTGCACCTGTGCCCCGGGAGGACGCTGACCGCTGCGCAATTTGTCCCAATGGTGCTGAAAGGCGGTGACGGAGTAGGAGAGCGAGGCCGAGGGCTGGGAGCGGTAGCCCAGCTCCAGCACCTTGGCGATTTCCGACTGGAAATCCGGGCCTCCGGCGATCAGAAATGGGGGGTTCGGGGGCAGGTGTATGTCGCGGTCCAGGCGTGCCGGGGCCCGTACCGCCCGCGACACGGCGCCCCACCAGAGCTGCTGCGGGCTCGGTTTCCATTCGAAGCGGGCACTCGGAAGCGACTCCATCCCCGTGAAGTCATTCTTCTCCAGTTTGGTGCCAAGCGTCAGGTTGAGGCGGTCGGTCAGCTTGAATTCATCCTGCACAAACACATTGGCCCAGCGCAGCGAAGCTGCTGCTGGCGTGAATCCAAATATCACGCCAGGGCGGATGTCGTCCCGGGCCTGCCTGTATCCCCCGCCCCACAGCAGCCGGTGGGCTCCCAGGGGCACGCCATGCTGGAACTCCACATCCAGAACCCGTTGCCGCGGCTGGTAGAGGAAGGCATCCTTGCGGTCCGTATAGTCGTAGTAGGCCTGCAGGCGAACGTCCTGCCCTGCCGGAAGTTTTCGCGTCAAGCGCCCAAGAACGTTGCCCCCCGACGCCTCGACCCGCCCCAGGTCAAAGCGGCCAAACAGGCCACGGCTGTCGGTGGCCCCAGCGTATACGTCGCCCTGAAAGGTCAGTTCGCTGCCATTGTCCACCCAGTCCGCGCGCCATCCCATTTGCCCGCGCGAACGTCCATCCGTTGCCGCGGCACTTCCGGTCTGTACCACGGGCCGGGTCGCGTCGCCCTTGGCGTAGACACGGAACGTCCCCCCTCCTCCCAGCACGCCGCCATATCGGAACGATGCGTCCCGGCCCTGATTGCCGGCACCCACGGCGACAAGCCCACCCTGGGTGCTGGCGGAGGATTTCGTGATCACGTTGATCACGCCATTGACGGCGTTGGCGCCCCACAAGGTACCTCCCGGTCCACTGATGACCTCTATCCGGTCAACATCTTCCAGCATGACGTCCTGTTGGTCCCAGAACACCCCGGAGAAAAACGGCGTGTAGACCGTGCGGCCGTCGATCAACACCAGCAGCTTGTTGCCAATGGCATTGTTGAAACCGCGCGCGCTGATCGCGTACTGGCTCGCGTCCAGGCGGGCCACCTGGAGATTGGGCGCCAGCCGCAATGCCTCGGGCAGCATGGAGGCGCCGGAGCGGCGGATGCTGTCGGAGGTGATCACAAAGATGGCGGCGGAAGCATCCCCGAGGAACTCGGGGTGCCGGGCCGCGGAGGTGATCTGGATGCTTGCCAGTTCTTCCAGTGAGAGTTCGGCAAGCGCGGAGGCTTTGTTATCCTGGGCCTGGATCGGCGACAGGGACAGGGCCAGCAATCCTGCCAAGCATGCTCTGGGTTGAATCACCGCCTGCCTCCCCGGGTTTGTGGATGCCAAGCCGTCAGCGCCGACTTGGAAACAATGGTAGGTTGAAAACCGGGTATTGCCTACCGTTCAACGGCGGCCGCGCACGCGAACCGCGCAAATTAAGAATCTCTTGATACCTGGGGTGCAGCCCCCTAGACTCGTCTCCACACGGCAGTGTTCCACAGGGGTGTCCCTGTGGCAGGAGGAATATTTGCAAGTGGTCCCCTTGAATATCCTGATGGTCGAGGATGAGCCCAACGACGCGGAACTCGTAGCGCACGCGTTGCGGCGCGCGGCGTTCAACTTCACGAGCCGCCGCGCGGACACCGAGGAGCGGCTGCGCCATGAGCTGCGGGTGGATGTGCCGGACATCATCCTGTCCGACTTCAGCATGCCGCGCTTCAGTGGCCTCGATGCCCTGTCGGTGGCCAGGGAGGTGTGTCCGGACGTCCCGTTCATCTTCGTGTCGGGAACCATCGGGGAAGAGAACGCCATCAATGCCCTCAAGAGCGGGGCGACGGACTACATCCTCAAGCATGACCTGGGGCGGCTGGCCCCCGCGGTCCGCCGCGCCCTCAATGACGCCCTGTCCGCACGCGAGCAAAAGCGCACGCAGGAGGCGCTAAGGCACAGCGAATTGCGGTTTCGGCTGGCGGCCTCCACCGGCGATGTGTGGGACTGGAATGTCGACACGGGCATCGCGCAAATCTCCGCGCAATGGAAATTTCGCCTGGGCTACCAGGACCATGAAATAGAAAATACCGCGGCGGCGTGGCTGGGCCTGCTGGAGCCGTCCGACCGCCAGATGGTGCTGGACGCTTTCGCTGCCCACATCAGGCAGCAGGTTCCCTACGACGTCGAATACCGGGCACTCGCCAAGGATGGCTCCTACCGCTGGTCGCATGCCAAAGGGCAAGCTGTCTGGGATGAAAGCGGCAAGGCAACCTATATGGCGGGCTCCGTGGTGGACATCACCGAGCGCAAGAATGCGGAACTCAAGGTCAAGCGTCTCAACAGGATCTATGCGGTATTGAGCAGCATCAACTCGCTGATCGTGCGGACGCAGGATCGCAAAGAGCTGTTTCACGAGGCCTGCCAGATCGCCGTCAATGCAGGGGGCTTTCGCCTGGCCTGGATCGGCATCGCTGACATGGAAGAGCAGCATGTGGCGGCGGCAGCCTGGGCAGGGGCCGGAGAAGATTACATCGAGCACATTCCCATGGGGCTGAATGTTCTCGAACGTGAGAACCACGGCCTGGTGGGCGAATGCGTCGGGAGCTCGGAAACCATCCTGGTTCAGGACGTCAGAACCGACCCGAGAATTGTCCTGAGGGATGAGGCAATCAACAGGGGATTTCAGAGCTTTGGCCTGTTCCCGCTGTCGGTCAACAAGAAAGTCATCGGACTGATGGCACTGTATTCGTCCGAGAGAGATTTCTTTGATGATGCCGAAATCCAGCTTCTGCAAGAACTGGCCTCTGACATTGCCTTCTCGCTGGACCATCTTGAAAAATCCGAGCGGCTCAATTACCTGGCCTACTACGATGCACTGACGGGGCTTCCCAATAGAAGCCTGTTGCAGGACCGCCTGGACCAGCTGATTCAAGGCGCCGCCAGCACTGCGGAGGACGCGGCGTCTGTGGCCTTGGTCTGGATGAACATCGACCGGTTCAAGAATATCAACGATACCCTGGGCAGGCATGCGGGAGACGCGGTGATCCAGGCGGTGGCCAGGCGGCTGGTGGAAGCCCTGGGCTCCAACGACAAGATTGCCAGAATGGGTGCCGATCATTTCGGCATCATTGCGACCTATCGCAGTGTTCCCGCGGAAATAGCGCATCTTTTGTCGGAAAAGATATTCCCCTTGATGGACCGTCCATTCGTTGTGGAGGGGAAAGAGCTGTACCTGACTTTTCGCACAGGCATATCCCTCTATCCGGACGATGGGCGGGAGGCGGACATGCTGTTTGCGCATGCGGAAGCCGCATCGCGCGAGGCCGGTGCGGCCAAGGGACGGTATCAGTTCTATACCGCCTCGATGAATACCCGTGTGCACAGCCAGCTGAGCATAGAAAGCAAGCTGCACAGGGCCTTGGAGAACGACGAGTTCGTTCTGCACTACCAGCCCAAGGTCGCGCTCCTTGACGGAAAAATCACCGGCATGGAGGCACTCATTCGCTGGAATGACCCCGAGTCAGGATTGGTTCCACCTTCGGTTTTCATTCCCATCCTCGAAGAAACGGGAATGATCATCGATGTGGGCCAATGGGTTCTGGAAAGAGCCATTCGCGACCATGACAAGTGGCGCAGCCAAGGATTGACACCTCCAAGGATCGCCGTGAATGTTTCAGCCGTCCAGATGCGGCGGTCCGATTTCTCGAAGATCCTCGGCCTTTGCCTGAAAGGCAGCAAGGGCGGTGAAGTCCCCATCGATATCGAGATCACGGAAAGCCTCTTCATGGAGGATATTGACGTGAACATCCAGCGCCTCCACGACATCCGTGAAATGGGTGTCCGCCTGGCGATCGATGATTTTGGGACGGGCTATTCTTCGCTGGCCTATCTGAAGCGGTTTCCCATCGATTATTTGAAAATCGACCAGAGTTTCGTCAAAGAGGTCATCTACGACCCCGATGCCGCTGCGATCTGCACTGCGATCATCGACCTGGCCCACAATCTCAAGCTCAAGGTCATTGCCGAAGGCGTGGAAACAGAGGCGCAAATGAGCTATCTGCATCGCAAGAAGTGCGATGAAATCCAGGGGTACTATTTCAGCAGGCCGGTACCTGCCGAGGATTTTGGACGCCTGCTGGCCGATGGCGTCACCCTCAGGATTCCCGAAAAATCCGCAGAACCCCCCAAGAGAATTCTGATCGTGGACGATGAACCAGGAATACTGGCTTCGATGCGGCGTCTGTTGCGGCGTGATGGATATGAAATATTGACCGCCAACAGTGCAAAAGATGGTTTCGACATCCTGGCGCAACAAGAAGTGCAGGTCATTCTTTCGGACCAGCGCATGCCCGAGATGTCTGGAACGGAATTTCTCTCCCGGGCGCGGGAACTCTACCCCGAAACCATCCGGATTGTTCTTTCAGGGTATACCGATCTGGAATCCATTTCGGACGCGATCAACCGAGGCGCCATCTATAAATTTCTGACGAAGCCCTGGGACGACGATCTGCTGCGGGAAAATATCCGCGAAGCATTCAGGCACCATGACGCTGCCCAGCGCAAAGGCGCTTGAATGGCGCAAACCGCCCCGGGGATTTTGAAGGCCCAGGGCTGTGGGGCCGCGGTCCTTAGCTGTCCGGCCCCAGGACTTCTCCATTCGGCCCCCATGTCACATGGGTCAGTCCCGGCTCCAGAGCCTCCAATCGGCGGCGTTCCAGTTCCGTGGCGCTGAGTTGGCCAAACTCGTGACGCCCGACATCGGCCAGATCGTTCTCGTGGCGAAGCTGATCGGCCCGCTCCAGGGCCGAGCGCACATGCCCGAGAAGGTCTTTCTCATCCCAAGGTTTCAGCAGGTAGCGGAAGACTTCCGCATCATTGACCGCCCGCATCAGGTTTTCCGAATCTGACGATGCGCTCAGCACCATCCGCACCGCCCTGGGCTGAATGGTCCGCACGAGGCTCAGAAACTCCACGCCGGTCATCAGGGGCATCCGGTAGTCCGAAATCACCACATCGAAAACGGCCTCTCTGAGCTTGGCCAATGCCACTTCCGGTTCCACCGTTTCTTCAATGCGCAGATCAGCCCCGAGTCCCGCTCGCAGGCTCCGCTTTATCGCCGCCAGGACATGGGGCTCGTCATCCAGTAGGAGAATTCTCTGCATGCCTGAGTCCTTCGTATTACGGTTTGATCGGCAGGATCATTTCAGTACCGTCCCGTCCCTCGCGCAACCTCAGCCGCTTGATCAGCTCGGCCGTCAGCACGTGGTCCGCCGCGAGCAGCACGGCGCCTTCGGTGGACAGGAGGTCCCGCGCCAAGATCATTCCCGGCCGCAGCTGTACGGTGCGCAGCATGCGCGGGGGCGTTTCCGCGCCGGGCGCAGCCTTCAGCAGCATTTGCAGGAAGACATCGACGACTTCGGGGTGGAACTGGGTCCCCCTGCCCCGCGCGATCATCGACCTGGCATCCGCGGCATTCAAGGGCGTGGAGCTGAGGTGGCCGATTTGCAGGTCGTCATACGTGTCCGCCACGGCGAGAATGCACGCGCCCATGGGAATCATCTCCCCCACCAGGCCATCCGGATAGCCCAGGCCGTCGTGCCGCTCATGGTGGCTTCGGATGATATTGGCCACCGCCTGCATGTCGTCAAGCGCCATGAGCGCCTGCTCCCCGAGCACGGCGTGACGGCGGTACTGGACGGTTTCTTCCTCAGATAGCTTGGGAACAGGCCGGGCCAGCAGGGTATCGGGCAAGGCGATCTGGCCGATGTCGTGCATCAGGCCGGCGATGAACGCGTCCTGCTGGTCCGCCTCGCTCATGTTCATGGCACGCGCGGTGCGGCGGGCCAGGTCCGCCACGCGCCGTGAATGGCCGGAGAGCTGCCCTCCCCTCCACTCCATCAGGTTGGAGAACACCTTGATGGAAGTGAGGTAGTTTTTCTTGATCTTCTGGCTCAGCTGGAGCAACTCACTGGTGCGCGCAGCAACCTTTTCCTCCAGGGTCTCATTGAGCTCCATCAATGCCTGGTTCTTGGACCTGAGAAGGGCCTCCAGGCGGTCCTTCTCATGCTCCAGGGCATGGCGCTCGAACACCTGGTGGGCCGTCGCAAGCACTTCCCCGTCATCCCAGGGCTTGGTGATGTACCGATAGACTTCACCGCTGTTGATGGCCGCGATGGTGGATCCGATGTCCGCGTACCCCGTCAACAGGATTCGCGTCGTTCGGGGCCAGCGCTGGCGCACCTGCTCCAGCAACTGGGCGCCGCTCATTCCTGGCATCCGCATGTCGGAGAAGATCAGGTCCACGGGTTCCTGCTCCATCTGGGCAATCGCCTCGGCACCGCTGGTGGCGGTCGTTACCTGGTATCCACTGCCCCGGAACAGGCGCTTGAGCGAAGCCACGATGTTGGGCTCGTCGTCCACGCACAGAATTCGCCAGACGCGTGCATCCTCCTGCGATTGGCCGACCTCCGGAGACAAGGTCGGAAGAGCGGCCGTGAGGTCGATATCGGAGTTCACCCCTTACGCCTCCGCTGCGTGGCGTATCGGCAGCGTGACGCGAAAGCGCGTCCCGACACCCGGTTCGCTGAAGACATCGATGCTTCCCAGGTGCTTCTTGACGATTCCGTACGAAAGCGAAAGGCCCAGCCCGGTGCCCTTGCCGACCGCCTTGGTGGTGAAGAACGGATCGAAGATGCGCCCCAGATTCTCCTTGGCGATGCCCTCGCCCGTGTCCTGTATCTCCACCCACACCCGTGAGTCGTCGGCGCCTGTGAGGATGGTGATGGTGCCCCTGTCCGCCTGGATGGCATGGGCGGCATTGACCAGGAGGTTCATGAAGACCTGGTTGAGTTCGGAGGGGAGGCATTCGATGTCGGGAAGCTCCCCATATGCCTTGACAACGTCCGCCTTGTATTTGATTTCGTTGTTGACGATGTTCAGGGTGGAATCGATGCCGTGGTGCAGATCGGCCAGCACCCACTTCTGGGAGGTGTCTACCCTCGAGAAGTCCTTGAGGTTCTGAACGATGTTGCGCACGCGGGTAATGCCGTCTTTCGATTCCGCCATCAAGGAGGGAATGTCTTCCTTCAGGAAATCCAGCTCTATTTTTTCGCGCAATGCCTTGAGGCGCACCGCCACCGGGGTATCACCGAGCGCAGACTCCGCCTCTTCATAGGCCGCGAGCATCTGGAACAGGTCGCTCAGATAGCGCTCCAGGGTGCCGAAATTGGAGAATATGAATCCAATGGGGTTGTTGATTTCGTGGGCGACACCCGCGGCCAGCTGCCCGATGGATGCCATCCTTTCCGACTGCATCAGCTTGTCCTGCGCATCCGAGAGCTTTGCATTGAGCTGCGTCAACTCTTCGTTGGATCGCAGCAGCTCCTTGACCCTGTCTTCCGTGGTGTCAGGGGACGACACGGCCGACGGCGTGTCCACGGTGCTTTCGCGAAGTAGTGGGTCGTGAGAATTCATGTAGGGCACCTCTTTCAGGCCAGGAGTGCGTGGCAGACAACCTCATGCTGCTCTGCCACCGCATCGAAAACTGCCATGTAGTCACCGTCGGCCAGTGCCAGTCTGCCCCAGGCATCCAGGGCCAGCAAGGGCACCATATCGTTTTCCTTGTGAGAAAGATCCAGGCCGTGCGCAATGTTGTCGGCGACATGCACGAGGTCCGTCAGGCACAGGCCGCTGGCAGGCGGCGGGCGGTGGTGGCATGAAATGGCCGCAACAATCTCCGGCGCAAAATGCCAATGCTCCGCGATCACCCCGCCGACCTCGGCATGGTCAACACCAAAGTAGTGGCGCTCCGCGGCATGCATCAGGCAATCGTGTTCCAGCTGGTAAGCAATGGCCTGGGCATACTCGTCCTCGTAGGAGCTCACGAGCACCAGCCGCCCGATGTCATGCACCAGCCCCAGCGTGAACGCCGCATCCTCGTCCAATCGCGTGCGCTGCGCCAAGGCTCTGGCGGTGAGTGCCGTACCGATCGCATGGCGCCAGAACGCATCAAAGTCGAACCCTTGGCAGCGGGAGTTCGCAAAACCGCCCACCAATCCCGCGGCCGTGGCCACGCTGCGCAGGGTGCGAAGCCCGAGAATCGCGGTGGCCTCTGCGATGGAGGTGACCTGGCGAGGAAGGCCATAGAAGGAAGAGTTCGCCAGCCGAAGCGTCTTGGCGGCGATGGCCTGGTCGTGCGATATCTTCACGGCCAGCTGTTCGGCGGAAACATGGCTGTCCCCAAAGGACTGGATCAGTTCCAGCACCACCGCGGGCAGCGCCGGCAGCTCATGGACACTGCGCAATATGGCATCTGCAGTGAGCTGCTTCATGGTGTCTCCGTGGAGCGATATCGCAGGATCAGATGAAACAGCGGATTGAGCTGGCCGGCCCGCATGGCAGGCCGGAACAGATGCAGCAGGCGTTTTTCCGTCTGTGCCTGCTGTGTGGCTGGATCCAGCTTGTCGACAATGCCCGAAACACCTTCCGGCGGATTGACGAAGACGGTGTCGATTCCCCGCTGCTGCAGGCTGTTCAGGATCCCGCGCGTGATGGGCGTCCCCGCCGGGAGCAGGAGCTGTCCGTGCGCGTCCAGCACCGGCTGGGCCAGGAGCATCCCCTCCGGGGTCCATTCAATCGAGGTGGAAAGAGCTTGCATGGGAGTCCGTAGGTGTCAGGCCGCGCTGCTGGGAACCAGGACCAGCAGCCGCCCCCGTGAATGATTTTCCCCTCCCACCGATCTGCATACCACGCGAAACGCCCCGCCGGCAACCTGGACATCGTGGTAGCTCTGGTCCGCGAAATGCCACACCTTGCGAAGATCCTCCGGCAGGACCTGTTCCGCGTCCTGCCCGAGCAAAGCCGCCGTGGTGCCAAACAGCGTTTCGGCATCCGCGTTCACAAACGCCACCATGCCTTCCAGGTCGATCCCGATGACGGCGGCCGGAATATTGTCCAGCACCTCCCGCGCAACGCTCAGGCTACTCTCTTCACGGTGGATCTGCTCCCGCTGGTTCGCCAGCAGCTGTTGCAGGCGGTCATTGACCGCGCTGAGCTCCTCGTTGGCACTGAGCACCGCATTGGCCAGGCGCCGATTCTCATCCGCCATCTCCTTCTGGGAGAACGCTTCCGCGACGTGGTTGCGAAGCCTCTCGTCATCCCAGGGCTTGGTGAGGAACTTGTAGATGGCCCCTTCATTGATGGCATCCGTGATGGATTGCAGTTCGGTATAGCCGGACAGAACCATGCGGATGGTGTCGGGATACAGCTCCTTGGCCCGGCGCAGAAACTCCACCCCCGTCATGCCGGGCATGCGTTGATCCGAAACGATCACGTCCACCGAATTCTCGGCCATCCGCTGCAAGCCCTGCGCACCGCTGTTGGCGGTCACGATGTGATAGCCATCGCGGCGCAACAACCTGCGCAGCGCCGAAACGATGCTGTCCTCGTCATCGACCAGCAGCAGCGTGCGCCGGTGGGTGCGGCGCAGCAGCAGGTGCTCCGGCAGTGCCTGGCCTTTGCTCAGCAACGCGCTCATGTCGTCGGCGCAGACGGGGCCGCTGAAGTAGAAGCCCTGCATCTGGTCGCAGCGGTTGGCGATGAGCAGCGCCAGCTGGCCTTCGGTTTCCACGCCTTCCGCCAACACCTTCATCTGCAGACTGTGCGCCATGTTGATGATGGCGCGCGTGATGGACACGTCCTGCGATGCCGCCGTGACGTCGTGGACGAACGAACGGTCCACCTTCACGACATCGATGGGCAGTGTGCGCAGGTAGCTCAGGCTGGAATAGCCCGTCCCGAAATCATCGAGCGAGATCTCGATGCCCAGCGCCTTCAGGTCGCCCAGAATCCGCGCGATGCGCGTGCTCTCGCCCATCAGGGCGCCTTCGGTGATCTCCAGTCCCAGCAGCCGGGGATCAAGGCCGGTTTCAATGAGCACCTTTTGTATCCGCTGGACCAGATCAGGCTGCTGGAGCTGGCGGGCCGAGAGGTTGACGGCAATCCGGAAGCTGGCGTGCCCGGCACGCTGCCACTCCAGCGCCTGGCGGCAGGCAGCGCGAAGCACCCATTCGCCGATGGGCACGATAAGGCCGGTTTCCTCGGCGACGCGTATATAGCTGGACCTGGGTATCAGGGTGCCGTCCGGGGAGTTCCACTCCAGGAAGGCCTCGGCGCCAATGACGGTTCCACTGACCAGTTCCAGCTTGGGCTGATAGTGCAGATCAAGCTCATTGCGCTCCAGGGCCCGGCGCAGCCCGGACTCCATGGCGAGCCTGGAGATGGCCTTGGAGTGCATGCCGGAGCTGAACACGCAGATCTGGTTCTTGCCCAGTTCATGGGCACGGTACATGGCCGCCTGAGCCTGCTGAAGCAGCTTTTCCGGGTCCTCGCCGTGCGCCGGGTACAGGGATATTCCGATGTCGCACGTCACCTTGATTTCGTTGTCGCCAATCGCGACGGGCAGCGACAGCGCATCCACCAGCGAGGCCGCAACGGTGCGCGCCAACTGCTCGTCCACATTGCCCTCGCGCGCCAGCACCAGCGAAAACTCGCCACTGCCAAAGTGCGCCAGCAGGTCATCCTCGAACGCCTGGGGCTGCAGCCGAGTTCCCACCTCCATGAGCAGCTGGTCCCCTGCCGCGTAGCCCAGCGATTCACTCACGAGCTTGAGCCGGTCGATCTCCACGCTCAGGACGGCAATCTGCCGCCCTTCCCGCGCCGCCTCGCGCATCCTCGTATCAAGATACTCCGTCAACGCGCTGCGGTTGGGCAATCCGGTCACTTCATCCGTGTTCGCAAGCTTGTCCAGCCGCTGCTCCGCCGCGCGCTGCAGCGTGATGTCCTGCAGGAGCGTGACCGTCCTGACCACCCGGCCCTCGTCGTCGGCGTCCGCCAGCACGCGGTGCAGCACCGTGCGCAAACTGCCGTCCGAATGAACGATGCGGTGCTGGAACTCGCAGACATCGTCAGGTGACACGCCTTCGCTGATCGCCTGCACATACGGCCGTTCCACAGCGGGAACCCGGGCCAGCAGCCAGTCCTTTCCGGCCGGAGCGTCAGTCTGGGGGATTCCGAAGATGGCGTGCATGCCGGACGACAGGGTGACGGTGCCTGACACCAGATCCATCTCGGCGGAGCCGATGCGGGCGAGTTCCTCGGCATTGCTGAACAACTGAGCGCGTTGCTGCGCGTAGCGGGTCGCCGTTCGAATGGCGCTGACATCGTGCAGCGTGACCAGATCCGCCGCTTCCTCCCCCAGAAAGATCCGCACGCCCCAAACCTGGGCATTGAACTTCTCGCCATTCTTTCGCAGGCATTCGATCTCATAGGCTTTGCCGGGGACTCCGGCGACCCGCGCATTGGCCTGCTCGCGCACCATGTCCCGGTGCTCCGGCGCGCACAGCAGCATGGGATCCATGCTCTCCAGCATTTCCTCCTTGGTGTAGCCGAAAAGCTCCACGAGCTTGGGATTCACGAAGAGGAATCTGCCCTTGCGAATCACAAATACGGCCGCTTGCACCTGCTCCACCAGCCGCTGGTAGTCGGCATCGGACAGATGAACCTCCGTGTCGAAGGGGGTGCCTTCGGCTGTGTGGGTACTCATTGCAGAAAGCCTTTGCCGCCGGGGAAAGGGACGCAACCGAGTTCGTTCAACGGCGTCGGGTATTTTCGACTCAAAGGGGGACCCTCGACTCTGAAATTGGCCATGCGTTGCGAAGAATGAAGCGAGGCCGACCGTGAGCCGGATGCTTCATCATTGATCAGTGCCCAAGGGCCGCAATAGCCCGCTGCGGCGCACAAAGCTTGCTGGCAACTTTACCCATCTCGTTGCCGCTTGTCACGATATTGCGATCAATGCACCACGAGGGTATTCCCAGCAACGCGAAGGCGCTTTGCGCGGAGAATATGCGCCGGTGCTGCGGCCCCTTGCACACCATTTTTTGTGCCGGACGCGGTAGGCGCCCGTCAACCCGGCGGGATGGAGGGAGCCCCTGGCGGGGCGGCGCAGAATTGCTCGAACAGCACGTCCAAGACCGCCAGGGCCTGCGGACTGGCGATCTCATAGTAGATGTGTTTCCCTTCCCGGCGCGTGTTCACCAGGCGTTCTTCGCGCAGTACGCCCAGTTGCTGGGACAGGGTCGGCTGGGAAACGCCCACCAGTGCTTCCAGCTCCCCCACCCTTTTCTCGCCTTGCGTGAGCTGGCACAGGAGGAGAAGGCGGTCGGGGTTGGACAGCACTTTCATCAGGCGGCAGGCAGCGTCGGAGGCGCGGCGAAGTCGGTCGAGGTCGCTCGCGGTGTCGATGGGCATGGTCATCGCTGTGGTTTCGATTCAGGTGTCATGGGTTGCGAGGGAACAAGTCTGCGCCAGCGCGGGACATCATCGCCGGCCCGGGTTTCAGCAGCGCCTTCGGATTTTGATGCTTCAGAGCGCGCCTTCAGCCCGGCGGCCTCGCGGGCGGCGGGTGCAGCGCGTGCCGCGGCCGCTCAAAAACGATACCCCTCACACTGAAACAACAGGCACCGGCCACAAATCAGTTTACATTTTGAGCGACGGTCTGTAAGACTGTTGCAAAAAAGGGGGTCGACATGCTCTCCAGGTTTTCGGCGGCACGTTGCGTTGCCTGCTGGGTGAAAGTGGCGGTTCTGGTCGGATTCGCGCTGGCAGGGCCCGCAACCCATGCGCTGGACAAGCCCACGGGTCCCGTGGTCCTCACCATCGAGGGGGCGATCAGCCAGGCGAACAACGGTTCGCAGGCCCAGTTCGACATGGCGATGCTGGAAAAGCTGCCCCAGCACAGCTTCTCCACCCAGACGCCGTGGTATCCCAGCGCGGTCTCCTTCACCGGCCCGCTCCTGCGGGATGTCCTGGCGGCGGTCGGAGCGAAGGGGACGAGCATCACGGCCGTGGCGTTGAACGACTACAAGACGGAGATTCCCGTGGACGACGCCACGCGCCACGACGTGATCATCGCCCGCCTCATGAACAACCGCCCCATGCGCGTGCGCGAGAAAGGCCCGCTTTTCATCGTCTACCCGTTCGATACCAAGGCGGAATTGCGCAGCGAGCTGTACTACAACCGCGCGGCCTGGCAGCTGAACGTGCTGCGCATCCGCTAGCGCCTGGGCCCTTGATCCCCAGCACCACGCCATGCTGCGCAGCAAACACCTTCTGCGGCTGATCATTGCGGGCCTGGTGGTGGCGTATGTGGCGATCGCCGGCGTGCAGTACCACCAGTACCGCAGCGTGGAAGCGGTCATGCGCCGGGGTGACGTCAACGCGCTGTGGTCGTTCCTGCAGCTCAGTGTCGAATACGAGAAGCTCGACCACGCGCTGCACCAGTTCGAGATCGATCCCGCCAGCATGCCCCCCGACCGCCTGGAGCTGCGCTACGACCTGTTCCTGAGCCGTTTCAGCGCACTGGAGAGCGGTACCGCCCGCACCCTGATGCAGGGAGAGCCCATCTACGGCAACGCCCTCGACGCATTGCAGAACTTTGTCGCCGCGGGAGACAGCCATTTTGGACAGAGCGTCGACGCGGCCTCCCGCCACGCGAACATGAAGCTCTTGCGGGTGGAGCTGAACAGGCTTCGCGACATCATCCAGGAACTGTCGCTGCAGGCATCGCGCATCTCGGCCCTGCTGGGCGACCGGCGCAATGCGGAAGTGAAGCGCCAGACACTGCTGACCACCGGGTTGACGGCATTCCAGGCCATCCTGACCTTCCTGCTCGCGTTCGCGATGGCCCGGCAGTTTCTCAAGCGCGAAAAGGCGAGATCCCTCGCCCTGGCAGCGCAGGCCGAACTGGTGGACGCCCTCAGGCGCAACGAGGAGGCGCTGGAAGCCCGCGTGGCCCAGCGCACGGAGCAGCTGCAGCAGGTCAACGCGGCATTGCGGGAACACGAAGATGAACTGGTGGTGGCCCAGGCCAAGGCCGAGGATGCATCGCGCATGAAATCCGACTTCCTGGCCAACATGAGCCATGAGATCCGCACGCCCATGAACGCCGTGATCGGCATGAGCCATCTGGCCCTGGGAACGGAGCTGACCGCACGCCAGCGCGACTACATCGAGAAGATCCAGCGGTCGGGCCAGCACCTGCTGGGCCTGATCAACGACATCCTGGATTTCAGCAAGATCGAGGCGGGCAAGCTCGAGGTCGAGGTGGTGGATTTCGACCTGCATGGCGTGCTCGACAACGTGGCCAACCTGCTGAGCGACAAATGCGCCGCCAAGGGCCTGGAGCTGATGTTCGATGTGGACTCGCACCTGCCCGCCGACCTGCGGGGAGATCCGCTGCGGCTGGGGCAGATCCTCGTCAACTACGCCAACAATGCGGTCAAGTTCACGGACGAGGGCGAGATCATCGTGCGGGTCCGCGAGGCGGCGCGGGATGCCCAGGGCGTGCTGCTGCGCTTCGAGGTGCAGGACACCGGCATTGGCCTCACCGAGGAACAGCAATCAAGGCTGTTTCGCTCTTTCGAGCAGGCCGACACTTCCACCACGCGAAAGTACGGCGGTACCGGGCTGGGGCTGGCCATCTCCAAGAAGCTGGCCGGCCTGATGGGCGGGGACGTGGGCGTGCAAAGCCTGCCCGACCGGGGGAGCACGTTCTGGTTCACTGCGCGGCTCGGCCTGGGAGACTCCACCCAGCGCCCGCTGCTGCCGGAGCCCGACCTGCGTGGGCGCCGGGTGCTGGTGGTGGACGACAGCGAACAGGCGCGGCAGATCCTCGCGGAGCTGCTGTCCAGCATGAGTTTTTCGGTGACGCTCGCCAGCTCAGGGGCCCAGGCCGTGGAACTGGCACGCGCCGCCGGCGAGGCTGGGCGGCCCTGTGAAATCGCCTTTCTCGACTGGAAAATGCCCGGCATGGACGGGTTCGAAACCGCCCGCCAGCTCGCACGGCTGCCCCACCCTCCCCGCCCCGTCATCGTCACCGCGCATGGCCGCGACGATGTGCTGGACGAACTCACCCGCACGGGCGTCGGGCTGATGCTGACCAAGCCGGTGAACCCATCACAGCTGTTCGATGCCGCCATGCGGGCATTGGGCGGAACACAACGGGTGGACGAAGCGCGGCGCCTGCCGCCCCCGGCGCGGGGCGCAGGCCTGGACTCGATCCGGGGTGCGCGCGTGCTGCTGGTGGATGACAACGACCTGAACCAGCAGGTGGGCCGCGAACTGCTGGCCAGTGCCGGGCTGGTGGTGGATGCGGCCGCCAACGGCCAGGAAGCGCTCGACATGCTGGCCCGCGGCGCCTACGACATCGTGCTCATGGACATGCAGATGCCGGTGATGGACGGCCTCACGGCCACCCGCCGGCTGCGTGAGAACCCAGCCTGGGCGCGCCTGCCCGTGCTGGCGATGACGGCCAACGCAATGAGTGGCGACCGCGAACAGTGCCTGGACGCCGGCATGAACGGCCACATCGCCAAGCCCATCGACCCGGAGGCCCTGTTTGCCGCGCTGCGGCAGTGGATTGCACTGCCCCACACGGGGGGCACCGGCGATGCAGCGCTTGCAGCGCGGCCCACGGCGGATGCGCCCGCCGCGGCAATGGCGCCGGCAGCCGACCCCCTGGCACACATCGAAGGCCTCCATACGGCCGCCGGGCTGCGGCGGGTGCTGGGCAAACGCGCCGCCTACGAAAGCCTGCTGCGCAAGTTCGTGGTCGGCCAGGCCCGCGCCGTGCAGGAGACGCGCGCCCATCTGGCGGAAGGCCAGCCGCAGGCGGCTCGGCGCGCCATGCACACGCTGAAAGGCTCGGCAGGCACCATTGGCGCGGTGGGCCTGGCCGAACTGGCGCATGCCGCGGAACAGGCCATCGCGCAGAACGCGCAGGCCGGCCCCCTGGAGGCCTTGCTGCAGCCGGTGGAAGCTGCCTGCCAGGCGCTGGTGACGGCCCTGCAGAAAGCCCTGCCCCACGAGTCCGACGCCGCCACCAGCGCGGCCGCCGCGCCCCCTGAGTCACCACACGCGCCCATGGATGCGGCGCACGCCCGCGACCTCCTGGCACGCCTGGACGCCTTGCTGGCGGACAGCGACTCGGAAGCCGTGGAGCTGTTCAGGGACTCCGGCCCCCGCCTGCAGGCCCGGCTGGGGCCCGCCGCCTATGCCGACATGAAACGGCTGCTGGAGAACTATCTCTTCGCCGACGCACTCGCGGTGCTGCGCCAGGCGTGGATTCCCGACGCACGACACACGGAGGACCCAGTTCATGAATAGTCCATTGGAATCAAGCGGCGGCAAATGCACGGTGCTGGTGGTGGATGACACGCCCGGCAATCTCTCCTTGATGAGCGACCTTCTGCGGCCGGACTACAAGGTCAAGCTGGCCCCCAGCGGCGAGCGCGCGCTGCAGATCGTGGCGGCCGAAAAACCCGACCTGATCCTGCTGGACATCATGATGCCGGACATGGACGGCTACGAGGTGCTGCGGCGCCTGCAGTTCAACGCCGACACCGAGGCCATTCCGGTGATTTTCCTCACGGCCATGAGCGCCACCGACGACGAGACGGTGGGACTGGAGCTGGGCGCCGTGGACTACATCACCAAGCCCGTCAACCCCGCCATCACCATGGCCCGGGTGCGCAACCATCTGCAGCTCAAGCGCGCGCGGGACCTGCTGGCCCACCACAACCACTTTCTGGAGCAGGAGGTGGCCAACCGCACGCGTGCCCTGGCCGAACTGCAGGACGCCACCATCCGCGCCATGGCATCGCTGGCGGAAACGCGCGACAACGAGACAGGCAACCACATCCGGCGCACGCAACACTATGTGGAAGCGCTGGCCCGCAAGCTGCAAAACCACCCGCGCTTTCGCGATGAGCTCACGGAGGATGCCATCGAGGTGATCTTCAAGTCCGCCCCCCTGCACGACATCGGCAAGGTGGGCATACCCGACCGCATCCTGCTCAAGCCGGGCAAGCTCACGCCCGAAGAATTCGAGATCATGAAGACCCACACCACGCTGGGGCGCGACGCCATCGTGGCGGCCGAAAGCGAAACCACGCAGGACAACCCCTTCTTCCGCTACGCCAAGGAGATCGCCTACAGCCACCAGGAAAAGTGGGACGGCTCAGGCTATCCCGAGGGGCTGGTGGGCAACACCATTCCCCTGTCAGCACGGCTGATGGCGGTGGCCGACGTGTATGACGCGCTCATCTCCGAGCGGGTCTACAAGCCCGCCTACTCCCACGAGCACGCGGTCGAGATCATCCGCGACGGCCGGGGCAGCCACTTCGATCCCGACATGGTGGACGCCTTCCTGTCGCTCTCCGAGGAGTTCCGGCGCATTGCCCAGCGTTTCGCCGACGGAGAGCACGCGCTGCAGGCCCAGATCGACCGCATGGCCAGCGACCTGCCCGAGGAAGACCGCCTGGTGCCGGACGGCCAGGGCGCCTAGCCGCAGATGCCCTCTTCATGCGGGTGGTGGCAAGGAGATTGCACGCTGCCACCGTCCTCCTGCGCTGCCATCGCCGCCGTCCGGTGGCCGTCCAGTCCCAGCTTGGCGAGCAGCCGCACGTCGGCATCCACATCCGGGTTGCCCGTCACCAGCAGCTTGTCGCCATAGAAGATCGAATTGGCCCCGGCCAGGAAACACAGTGCCTGCACGGCTTCGCCCATCTGCTGGCGCCCCGCGGACAGGCGCACGCGGGCCTTGGGCATGGTGATGCGGGCGACGGCGATCATGCGCACGAAGTCCAGCGGGTCGATGGGCTCGCTGTCGGCCAGCGGCGTGCCCGGCACGCGAACCAGGCTGTTGATGGGCACGGACTCGGGGTACGGGCTGAGGTTGGCCAGCTGCGCGATGAGCCCCGCGCGGTGCACGGGCGCCTCGCCCATGCCCACGATGCCGCCGCAGCACACGCTGATGCCCGCGCTGCGCACGTGCTGCAGGGTGTCGAGCCGATCCTGGTAGGCGCGGGTGCTGACCACGTCGGTGTAGTACTCGGGCGCGGTGTCGAGGTTGTGGTTGTAGTAGTCCAGGCCCGCATCCTTGAGCGCCTGCGCCTGGTGCGATTCGAGCATGCCCAGCGTGGCGCAGGTCTGCAGGCCCAGGCCCTTCACGGCGCCGATCAGGGCGCTGACCTTCTCGATGTCCCGGTCCTTCGGGGCGCGCCATGCCGCACCCATGCAGAACCGCGTGGCGCCGGCGTCCTTCGCGGCCTGGGCAGCCCGCACCACCTCGTCCACCTCCATCAGCTTGTCGGCCTTCACACCGGTGTCGAACTCGGCGGCCTGCGGGCAGTAGCCACAGTTCTCGGGGCAGCCTCCGGTCTTCACCGACAGCAGCGTGGCCAGTTCGATGTCTCCCTCGGGCCAGTGCTGGCGATGCACCGTCTGCGCTTCGAAAAGAAGGTCCATCAGCGGCCTGTCGAGCAGCGCCTGGATGGCGTCCACGCTCCAGGGGCCTTGCGGCGCTGGCGGCGCGGGCCGGCGATGCAACTGAACGGTCTGGGTGGCCGCGGTGGCGGAGGTCATGGAAGTCATGGCGATCGGTTCCCTTCAAGTCATCTGCTCCATGGCGGCACGGGGCCGCCATCGGCAGGGGTTACACAGCGCGCGCGGCCTGGGCCAGGAGGTTGTCCGGCCGGTGCGCGGCGACGTGGGCGGATTCTGGAGGAGAAAAAGGCACAAACGCACGCCGAAGGGTCACAAAAAGTGCCAACAAAAGTACGTCGCCAACAGCCCCCAAGTCCTTGGTTTTTTGTGCGCAGAACACGGGGTTTTCAGCGCATTTGACGGCAGGTTGGCGCGTGGTGGAACGCGACCATCGCGATGCAACCGCAACGCGGCGCTATCTGTGCCCATCTGCCGCCCCGCGTGGCCCGGGGGCGCCTGACGATGGGCGACGTTGGCGCATGCCGTCGCCCCCGCACCATCGGCAGCCAGCCGTTGTTCAGCCCAGCGCCGCGATCACCTCGGCCGGCGCCTGCACCAGCTCGATCAGAACGCCTTCGCCAGCGATCGGAAACTCGTCGTTGCTCTTGGGGTGCAGGAAGGTGATGTCATAGCCCGCAGCGCCCTTGCGGATGCCGCCGGGCGCAAAGCGCACGCCTTTGGCAGTGAGCCATTCCACCGCCATGGGCAGGTCGTCGATCCACAGGCCGATGTGGTTGAGCGGCGTGGTGTGCACGGCGGGCTTCTTGTCGATGTCCAGCGGCTGCATGATGTCCACCTCCACCTTCCAGGCGCCCCGCCCCATCGCGAGGATGTCTTCATCCACGTTCTCGCGCTCGCTCTGGAACGTGCCCGTCTGCGTGAGGCCCAGCATGTCCACCCACAGGGTCTTCATGCGTGCCTTGTCCGTGCCGCCGATGGCGACCTGCTGAATGCCCAGGACTTTGAAGGGCCGCTCTTTTGCCGTCATGATTTGCTCCTTGATTGATAGCTATAAATGCAGTTACGTACAGCGCAAGCGGCCTATTCCGCGTAGAAGGCCGCTTGGCCTCATGCCTCGCGCAGCACCCAGCTGCTCAGCGTGGCGAAGTATTCGCGCAGCCGCGCGTTGTAGCGCGTGGCCAGGGGGGTGGGCGCCGCCACCGGCACCATGGCCGTGAAGCCATGGCGTCGCGCGATGCGCAGGGCGCGCGGCAGGTGGAAGTCGCTGGTCACCAGGGCCAGCGGGGCCGTGGCCGGCACCCCACGCGCCAGCAGCAGGGGGCGCCCCAGCGCCAGATTCAGCGCGGTGCTGGTGCTTTCCGCCTCCAGCACCAGGCGCCCTGCGGCGACGCCATGGCGCTGCTGCAGATAGCGGGCCATCACCTCGGCTTCGGTGTGCGTTTCACCCCAT
Source organism: Acidovorax sp. GW821-FHT09A11 (assembly GCF_059418365.1). NCBI lineage: Bacteria > Pseudomonadati > Pseudomonadota > Betaproteobacteria > Burkholderiales > Comamonadaceae > Acidovorax > Acidovorax sp. GW821-FHT09A11. The sequence continues at coordinate 530,588 of NZ_JBWKPS010000001.1, read as the reverse complement.
ACCTCGCCGCCGCACACGGCGATCAGGGCGGTGGGCTGCAGGCGGGCCAGCGCGGCCGCCGTGTCCAGCCGTGCTGCCAGCGCCGGCCGGGGTTGCCCGTTCTGGATGCCGCCCCCCAGCACCACGATGGCCTGCACGGGCGGCACCTGTGCAGGCGGGATGCCGGCATTCTCCAGAAAGGCCCAGAAAACCCCCAGGCTGGCCATCCAGGCCGCCAGGCCCCACCAGCCCGCGCGCCACAGCTGCTGGCGCCGCCGCCCACGGTGCCGCCAGCCCGCCAGCGGAGTCCACCACGCGGCCAGGGCCAGGAAGACCGCCCCCAACGCGGCGGGCAGCATGGTGCCCAGATCGAGGTGCCCCAGGACCATGAGCACGGCGCCATCCACCAGCAGCACGGCGCCGGCCAGCCCGAGCAGCACACGCAAGACCACGGTCATCGCGGTGTGTGGCCAGGCCAGCGTGTTGCGCGGACCGGGGCGCTCGGCGGCATCACTGGAACTCAATGATCACGTCGTCCACCGCCAGCGACTCGCCCTTGCCCGCCACCACCTTGCCCACTACGCCATCCTGCGCAGCAAAGAGGATGTTCTCCATCTTCATGGCCTCGATCACGGCCAGCTTTTCACCGGCCTGCACCTTCTGGCCGGGCTGCACCGCCACATCCACCAGCAGGCCGGGCATGGGCGAAAGCAGGAACCTGGACAGGTCCGGCGGCGCCTTGAAGGGCATCAGCTTGTGCAAGCGTGCACCGAGGGGTGACAGCACGAGCGCATCGATCTGCGTGCCGTTGTGCGCGATGCGCAGGGCCAGCGGGTTCTTGCCCACGCCGCGCTCCACCTGCGCGGTAAACCCGGCGCCATTGCACTGGCCTTGCACCCGGATCTGGCCCAGCGTGGCGGCGCTGCTGATCTGGTAGCTCTTGCCGTCCACGGCCACCACGCTGGAGCCCGACTTGTCCTGGAAGTCGGTGACCGAGACCGCATGGTGCTCGTTCTGCCCCTCGGCCCCCAGCGTGACCACCACGAACTGCTCGCCCACCTTCACCTCGTGCCCTGCCAGCTGGCCGCTGATGCCCGAGGCGCGCGCACGGTAGCGGCGGTTCATGAAAGCGGCCAGTGCCACCAGGAACAGCGGGTCCTCGTGTGGCACGTCCTCGGAGTGGAAGCCCTTGCCGTAATGTTCGGCGATGAAGCCGGTGTTGAACTCGCCGGTCACGAATTTAGGGTGGGCCAGCAGGGCCGCCTGGAACGGAATGTTGCTGCTGATGCCCCGGATCACGAAGCCGTTGAGCGCCGCGCGCATCTTGGCGATCGCATGGTCGCGGTCGGTGCCGTGCACGATGAGCTTGGCGATCATCGAGTCGTAGTACATCGGGATCTCGCCGCCCTCATACACCCCTGTGTCCACGCGCACGCCAAGCTTCTTGTCGGTGTCGCCCTGGAACATGCTCTGCTCCGGCGGCTGAAAACGCACCAGGCGGCCGGTCGATGGCAGGAAGTTGCGGAACGGGTCCTCGGCGTTGATGCGGCACTCGATGGCCCAGCCGTCGCGCTTCACGTCGGCTTGCGCGAGCGGCAGCTTCTCGCCTGCTGCCACGCGGATCATCAGCTCCACCAGGTCCAGGCCGGTGATGCATTCCGTCACCGGGTGCTCCACCTGCAGGCGGGTGTTCATTTCGAGGAAGTAGAAGTCCTGGTCCTTGCCGACCACGAACTCCACCGTGCCCGCGCTCTGGTACTTGACCGCCTTGGCCAGCTGCACCGCCTGCTCGCCCATGGCCTTGCGGGTGGCATCGCTGATGAAGGGCGACGGCGCCTCTTCAATCACCTTCTGGTGGCGCCGCTGGATGGAGCATTCGCGCTCGTTCAGGTAGATCACGTTGCCGTGGCTGTCGCCCAGCACCTGGATCTCGATGTGGCGCGGCTCCTGCACGAACTTCTCGATGAAGATACGGTCGTCGCCAAAGCTGTTGCGGGCTTCGTTCTGGCAGCTGGTGAAGCCTTCAAACGCTTCCTTGTCGTTGAACGCCACGCGCAGGCCCTTGCCGCCGCCCCCGGCCGAGGCCTTGATCATCACGGGGTAGCCGATGCCCTTGGCGATTTCCACCGCCTGCTCGGGGCCGCTGATGGCGTCGTTGTAGCCCGGGATGGTGTTGACCTTCGCCTCGTTGGCCAGCTTCTTGGACGCGATCTTGTCGCCCATGGCCGCGATCGAATGCGCCTTGGGGCCGATGAAGGCAATGCCTTCGTCCTCGCAGCGCTTGGCGAAGGCTTCGTTCTCCGACAGGAAGCCGTAGCCCGGGTGCACGGCCTGCGCGCCGGTCTGTTTGCAGGCGGCAATGATCTTGTCGGCCAGCAGGTACGACTCGCGCGAGGGCGCCGCGCCGATGTGCACAGCCTCGTCGGCCAGCTTGACGTGGCGCGCTTCCTTGTCGGCGTCGGAGTAGACGGCGACGGTGGCGATGCCCATCTTGCGGGCGGTGGCGATGACGCGGCACGCGATTTCGCCACGGTTGGCGATCAGGATTTTCGTAAACATGTTCTTATGCTCCTTGTCCGCTCACAGTGGGATGTTGCCGTGCTTGCGCCATGGGTTTTCGAGCTTCTTGTCCCGCAGCATCACCAGCGACCGGCAGATGCGCTTGCGTGTCTCGTGCGGCAGGATCACGTCGTCGATAAAGCCACGTGCGCCGGCCACGAACGGGTTGGCAAAACGCTGCTTGTATTCAGCCTCGCGTGCGGCCAGCTTCACGGGGTCGTTCTTGTCTTCGCGGAAGATGATTTCCACGGCACCCTTGGCGCCCATCACCGCGATCTCGGCGTTGGGCCAGGCCAGGTTCACGTCGCCGCGCAGGTGCTTGGAGCTCATCACGTCGTACGCGCCGCCGTAGGCCTTGCGGGTGATGACGGTGATCTTGGGTACGGTGCACTCGGCATACGCGTACAGCAGCTTGGCGCCATGCTTGATGATGCCGCCGTATTCCTGGCTGGTACCGGGCATGAAGCCGGGCACGTCCACAAACGTGACCACGGGGATGTTGAAAGCGTCACAGAAGCGCACAAAACGCGCGGCCTTGATGGAACTCTTGATGTCCAGGCAGCCCGCCAGCACCAGCGGCTGGTTGGCCACGATGCCCACGGTCTGGCCTTCCATGCGGGCGAAGCCGATCAGGATGTTCTTGGCGTACTCGGGCTGCAGCTCGAAGAAATCCCCATCGTCCACGGTCTTGAGGATCAGCTCCTTCATGTCGTAGGGCTTGTTGGGGTTCTCGGGCACCAGGGTGTCCAGGCTCCGGTCCATGCGGTCGGCCGGGTCGTTGCTGGGGCGCACCGGGGCTTTTTCGCGGTTGTTGAGCGGCAGGTAGTTGTACAGGCGGCGCAGCATCATCAGCGCCTCCACGTCGTTCTCGAACGCCATGTCGGCCACACCGCTCTTGGTGGTGTGCGTCACGGCGCCGCCCAGTTCTTCGGCCGTCACTTCTTCGTGGGTCACGGTCTTCACTACTTCGGGGCCGGTCACGAACATGTACGAGCTGTCTTTCACCATGAAGATGAAGTCGGTCATCGCGGGCGAGTACACGGCGCCGCCGGCGCTCGGGCCCATGATCATGCTGATCTGCGGAATCACGCCGCTGGCGAGCACGTTCTTCTGGAACACGTCGGCATAGCCGCCCAGCGACGCCACACCTTCCTGGATGCGCGCGCCGCCCGAGTCGTTGAGGCCGATGACCGGTGCGCCGACTTTCATGGCCTGGTCCATCACCTTGCAGATCTTTTCGGCGTGGGTTTCGCTCAAAGCACCGCCGAACACCGTGAAGTCCTGGCTGAACACGAACACCAGGCGGCCATTGATCATGCCGTAACCCGTCACCACACCGTCGCCGGGGATCTTGTTGTCCTCCATGCCGAAGTCGGTGCAGCGGTGCTCGACGAACATGTCCCATTCCTCGAACGTGCCGTCGTCCAGCAGCAGCTCGATGCGCTCGCGCGCCGTGAGCTTGCCCTTGGCGTGCTGCGCATCAATGCGCTTTTGCCCGCCGCCCAGGCGTGCCAGCGCACGCTTTTTCTCCAGTTGATCCAGGATGTCTTGCATGGTCGTCCTTTGGTGAATTCGGTGGTTTGTTTACTATTTATTTGATAGCTGCTTGCGCTGTACTGGATTGCGCCAGCAGCAGATTTCGTGCTGCAGTCGATGCCGCGATGCGCCCTGCGGCCACATCGGCCTGCATCTGGGGCAGCAGCTCCCTGACCTGCGGGTGCTGGCGAAACGCGAGCTTGAGGCCCGCGTCGATGCGCTCCCACATCCAGGCGAGCGATTGTTTTTCGCGCCGCGCTGCCAGGCGACCGTTGGTGGACTGCATGTCGCGAAACAGCGCCACGGTGGTCCAGAAAGCATCCACCCCCTGCCCCAGCAGAGCGCTGATCTGCAGCACGCGCGGTTGCCACAGCGCGCCGTGCGTCGCGTGGTCAGGGTTGCCGTGCATGCCGAGCAGGCGCAGGCTGGAGGTGATCTGCGCCTCGGCGCGCGTGGCGGCGTTCTTGTCGATATCGGCCTTGTTGATGACCACCAGGTCGGCAATCTCCATCACGCCCTTCTTGATGGCCTGCAGGTCGTCGCCCGCGTTGGGCAGCTGCATGAGCACGAACATGTCCGTCATGCCCGCCACCGCGATCTCGCTCTGGCCCACGCCCACGGTCTCGACGATAACCACGTCGTAGCCCGCGGCCTCGCAGACCAGCATGGCCTCGCGCGTCTTCTCAGCCACACCACCCAGAGTGCCACTCGATGGACTGGGGCGGATGTAGGCCTTTTCGTGCACCGACAGGTGCTCCATGCGCGTCTTGTCGCCCAGGATGGAGCCGCCCGAGACGGTGCTGGAGGGGTCGATGGTGAGCACGGCCACGCGGTGGCCCTGGCCGATCAGGTACAGGCCCAAGGCTTCGATGAAGGTGGACTTGCCCACGCCGGGCACGCCGCTGATACCCAGGCGAAACGCCTTGCCGGTATGGGGCAGCAGCTGCGTGAGCAATTCATCCGCCTGGGCGCGGTGGTCCGCCCGCGTCGATTCGAGCAGGGTGATGGCCTTGGACATCGCGCGGCGCTGCGTGGGGCCGGGCTGGCCAAGCACACCTGGGTAGAGGTTCATGGCGACATCCTCGCTGCGGCCTTCTCGAATGCGGGGCTCCACCGGTACTCCAGGTCGAACTCCTGCTCCTCCACCAGCTGAAAGCCATTGCGCACGTAAAAGCGGTTGGCGCCACTGCCGCGCAGGGCACCCAGGGTGATGTCCTGGCCCAGCGCCCTGCCCTGTGCCTTGGCCCACTCCAGGGCCCACGCCCCGGCGCCCCGGCCCTGGCGACCGGGTCGGACGTACAGGTGGTGCAGCCTCATGCGTGCGGGGTCCGCATACGGGAGCAGCGTGAGGTAACCAATGCGCTCGTCACCTGCCACGATGTGCCGCATATAGGCCGGCACAAAGGCATCGCGAAGCCTTTCCCGCACCCGCACGGGGTCAAAGCGCCCCAATCGCTCCAGGCTTTCGCGCATGGCCTCTGCACGCAGGTCGGCCATGGACTCAAAGTCTGCTTGCGCAACGCTTTCAAAGCCAAACATGGGATGGCGAAAAGGCTCGGAAGGAAAAGGCGAACTCAAGCGGTAACCGCCTTGCGAATCTGCTCCAGCACATCCTTGGCGCTGGCCGGAATCGGCGTGCCCGGGCCGTAGATGCCCTTCACGCCCGCTTCGTACAGGTGCTCATAGTCCTGCGCCGGGATCACCCCGCCCACGAACACGATGATGTCGTCCGCGCCCTGGTCCTTGAGGGACTGGATGATGGCGGGCACCAGTGTCTTGTGGCCGGCGGCCAGCGTGCTCACGCCCACGGCGTGCACGTCGTTTTCAATCGCCTGGCGCGCGCACTCCTCGGGCGTCTGGAACAGCGGGCCCATGTCCACGTCGAAGCCCAGGTCGGCAAACGCGGTGGCCACCACCTTGGCGCCCCGGTCGTGGCCGTCCTGGCCCAGCTTGGCGATCATCACGCGCGGGCGGCGGCCTTCCTTTTCGGCAAATTCGTTGATCTCGGTCTTGAGTTTGTCCCAGCCTTCGGCCGAGTCATAGGCTGCTGCGTACACACCGGTCACCTTTTGCGTATCGGCGCGGTGGCGCCCAAAAACCTTCTCGAGCGCATCCGACACCTCGCCCACCGTGGCGCGCAGGCGCACCGCCTTGATGGCCAGGTCGAGCAGGTTGCCTTCGCCGCTTTCTGCTGCGGAAGTAAGAGCATCCAGCGCTTGCTGCACAAGGTCTGGATCGCGTTTTGCACGGATATTTTTCAGGCGCTCGATCTGCCCGTCTCGCACCTTGACGTTGTCGATCTGCAGGATATCGACCGGGTCTTCCTTGGCCAGCTTGTACTTGTTGACGCCCACGATCACGTCCTTGCCGCTGTCGATGCGCGCCTGCTTCTCGGCGGCGGCGGCCTCGATCTTGAGCTTGGCCCAGCCGCTGTCCACCGCCTGGGTCATGCCGCCCATGGCCTCGACCTCCTCGATGATCTTCCAGGCGGCATCGGCCATGTCCTGGGTCAGCTTTTCCATCATGTAGCTGCCTGCCCAGGGGTCCACCACGTTCGTGATGTGCGTCTCTTCCTGGATGATGAGCTGCGTGTTGCGCGCGATGCGCGAGGAAAATTCGGTGGGCAGCGCGATGGCCTCGTCCAGCGCGTTGGTGTGCAGGCTCTGCGTGCCGCCAAACACGGCCGCCATGGCCTCGATGGTGGTGCGCACGATGTTGTTGTAGGGGTCTTGCTCCGTCAGGCTCCAGCCGCTGGTCTGGCAGTGCGTGCGCAGCATCAGGCTCTTGGGGTTCTTGGCGCCGGTCTCTTTCATGATGCGGCACCACAGCAGGCGCGCCGCGCGCATCTTGGCCACTTCCAGGTAGAAGTTCATGCCGATCGCCCAGAAGAAGCTCAGGCGGCCGGCGAACTCGTCCACGTCCATGCCCTTGGCGATGGCGGTCTTCACGTATTCCTTGCCGTCGGCCAGCGTGAAGGCCAGCTCCAGCGCCTGGTTGGCGCCAGCTTCCTGCATGTGGTAGCCGCTGATCGAGATCGAGTTGAACTTCGGCATGTTCCTGGCCGTGTACTCGATGATGTCGCCAATGATCTTCATCGACGGCTTGGGCGGGTAGATGTAGGTGTTGCGCACCATGAACTCTTTCAGAATATCGTTCTGAATCGTTCCGGAGAGCTTGTCCTGGCTCACGCCCTGTTCTTCCGCCGCCACCACGTAGCCCGCCAGCACCGGCAGCACGGCGCCGTTCATGGTCATCGAGACCGACACCTTGTCCAGCGGGATCTGGTCGAACAGGATCTTCATGTCCTCCACCGAGTCGATGGCCACGCCGGCCTTGCCCACGTCGCCCGTCACGCGGGGATGGTCGCTGTCATAGCCCCGGTGCGTGGCCAGGTCGAACGCCACCGACACGCCCTGCCCGCCTGCGGCCAACGCCTTGCGGTAGAAGGCGTTGGATTCCTCGGCGGTGGAAAAGCCCGCGTACTGGCGGATGGTCCAGGGGCGCACCGCGTACATGGTGGCCTGGGGGCCGCGCAGGTAGGGCTCGAAGCCGGGCAAGGTGTTGGCGTATGGCAGGCCCGCCGTGTCCTGCGCGGTGTACAGCGGCTTGACGGTGATGCCGTCGGGCGTGACCCAGTTGAGGGCGCCGACGTCGCCACCCGGTGCCGACTTGGCGGCGGCCTTGGCCCAGGCTTCGAGCGAAGACGCGGCGAATTCGGGAGTGTTGTTGGGGGGGGTGTCACTCATGGCGAAAACTTCTCCGAAGATGGCGTTGCAGGCGTAAAACGGCGCGGGGACGGTTCCCGATGTGGCGGCGAGTTTACATCATTCATAATTATTGATTCAAAATATTCCTCTGAGCTTACAATCCGCCCCATGTCTGCCCTTACCCTCACGCCGCGTGCCCTGTACGAAGAAGTCGCCGAGCAATTGCGCCAGCGCATCTTCCGCCGTGAGCTGGAGCCCGGCAGCTGGATCGACGAACTCAAGATCGCCGAGGAATTCGGCATCAGCCGCACCCCCCTGCGCGAGGCGCTCAAGGTGCTGGCCGCCGAAGGCCTGGTCACGATGAAGGTGCGCCGTGGCGCCTATGTGACCGAAATGTCCGAGAAGGACCTGCGCGATGTCTACCACCTGCTGAGCCTGCTGGAGAGCGACGCGGCCGGCGTGGTGGCCGCCACCGCCACCGCGGCGCAACTGCAGGCGCTGCAGGACCTGCATGCCGAACTGGAGGCGGCCGCCGGCGAACGTGAACGGTTCTTTGCCGTGAACGAGCGTTTTCACATGCTGCTGCTGGAACTGGCCGACAACCGCTGGCGCAGCCAGATGGTGGCCGACCTGCGCAAGGTGATGAAGCTCAACCGCCACAACTCGCTGCTCAAGCAGGGGCGGATCGAGGACTCGCTGAACGAGCACCGCGCCATCCTGGCGGCGATGGTGGCGCGCGATGCCCAGGCCACGGCCCGCGCCATGCAGGCCCATTTCGCCCACGGCCTGGAAGCCGCGACCTGACCGGGCATTCAGCCAGCCACTTCCACCCGGTTGCGGCCCCCGGTCTTGGCCGCGTAGAGGGCTTCGTCCGCTCGGTGCAGGAGCTCGTCAAAGCTGCTGTCCCCCTCGTTCTTCAAGGCCACGCCCAAGGAAATGGTCATGGCCAGCGGCAGTCCGTCCACCGAGAGCGGGCGGGTGGCCACCAGCCTGCGCAGCCTCTCCCCGGCGGCCCGCGCGGCCCGGCTGTCCGCGGCGTCCCACAGCACCACGAACTCCTCTCCGCCGTGGCGCGCCGCGAAGTCGGCCCCACGGCAGGAGGCCTGCAGGTGCCCGGCGACATGCCTGAGCGCCACGTCGCCCACCGCATGCCCATGGCAATCGTTGATGGCCTTGAAGTGGTCGATGTCGATCAGCGCCAGGGCCAGGCCGCCCCCGCGCGCACCCGCCTGCGCGAAACGCTGTTCGCCCACCGCAACCAGGGTGCGGCGGTTGGCCAGGCCCGTCAGATAGTCCGTTGACGCGGCCAGCTCCCACTGGCGGCCGATGCGCTGGGAGCACATCAGCAGGAAGCCGGTGGTGCCCACCACGGGCAGGATGGCGGTGATCATCGGGCTGGCCATGTTGATCCAGGCCCCATCTCCCGTGACATCGAACGACGGGCTCACGCCCTTGAGCAGGAAGTAGCCCGCGCGAAACACCGTGAACGCCGCCACGGCGGCAAACAGGCTGGCCATCACCCGGCGGCTGCGCGCGCCGTCATGCGACTTCTGCGAGGCCAGCAGCGCGAAGCATGCCAGCAGCAGGAAGGCGCAGCTGCCCGACAGGATCAGCACGCGCATGCCCGTGTGCGGCCGTGCGATGGCGAACCAGGCAATGCCGCCAATCCCCACGATCGCAGGGGCCAGCAGCCAGAGCCTGTCCGGCAGCCCATAGAACTGCCGCAGCGCGCGCCAGTAGCCGGTGCACCCCAGCAGCACGAGCCCATTGGCCATGGGCGATGCCAGCCCCAGCGGCAGCCGGTACTGCACCGCGTACAGCACCGCGCTGGCGGCCAGCAGCAGCGTGGCCGTGCGCCAGGTTCCCGCGCTGGGCCGCAAGGCCTCGGGAAAGTCGTTGCGCATCAGCCCCAGGACCCAGCCATTGGCCAGCATCATCAGCGTGGCGACGATAAAGATGGTGATGGGGTCCATGGCGGAAGGGCGCGGTAGAGACGGCGGTCCGGGCAGCGGCGGGAGATGGAGAGGAAGGGGTCGGCACGCCACGGTGATGCCATGGCTGTGCGAGGGACGTGCGAGCGAGCCTGTGCGGATTGTGGCCGAGGCGCCGCGCCGGTGCCACGGATTTCGCGCGGCACGGGGCACACTGGGGCCCATCATTCCACAAACCGGAATGCACCATTTGCAACGCAACAGGGTGTTGCGCCCCGCCCTGGTGCGGGCCCGGTCGTTATGATCCCCCGGGTTTCCACCGAGGCAACGGCGCGGCCCGCGCCCGACGCCGCCACCGCCGCCGAGTTCGATGACCCCCTCCCTTCCCGATATCGCCAGCGTCCAGACGCTGCCGCAGCTTCTTGCCTTGCGCACGGCCCTCACCCCGGACGCCGAGGCCTACCGTGCCTTCGACACCACCGCGCAGGCGTGGGCCAGCCTGACCTGGCGGCAGACCGCGCAGCGCGTGGCCGAATGGACGCAGGCCCTGGCCGCCATGCAGCTGCCCGCGGCCGCGCGCGTGGCCATCCTGCTGCCCAACGGCCTGCACGCCATGTGCGCCGACCAGTCCACCCTGGCCGCCGGCTGCGTGCCGGTGCCGCTGCACGCCATCGACAACCCCGGCAGCATCGCCTACATCCTCTCGGACTGCGAGGCCTCGATGCTCATCGTGGCCAGTGCCCAGCAATGGGAGAAGATCCGCGACACAGGCACGGAATTCCCCGCGTTGCGCGCGGTGATCGTGACCGAGCCGGACGCCGCCTTCGCCGCCACCCCGCCCTCGTCGCACGGCCCCGCCGTGGGCTCGCTGGCGCAGTGGCTCGAAGGCGCCGCACAGGCAGCGCAGCAGGCCTTGCCCCCCGCGCCCGGCCCGGACGATCTCGCCGCCATCGTCTACACCTCGGGCACCACCGGCAAGCCCAAGGGCGTGATGCTCACGCACCGCAACGTGGTCAGCGACGTGAAGGCCGTGCTGGAGCGCATCGCGCCCACGGTGGACGACGTGTTCCTGTCGTTCCTGCCGCTCTCGCACACGTTCGAGCGCACGGGCGGCTACTACCTTCCCATCGCGGCAGGCAGCTGCGTGGCGTATGCGCGCTCCGTGGCCCTGCTGGCCGAGGATCTGAAGACGGTGCGCCCCACGGTGCTGGTCTCGGTCCCGCGCATCTACGAACGCATCCACGCCAGGCTGCTCGAAAAGCTCTCGCCATCGCCCTGGAAAATGCAGCTGTACGAGGCCGCACAGAACAGGGGCTGGGCCCGCTTCTGCGCGGCGCAGGGTTTGCCGGCGCCCGCCCCCGAGGCCGGCAAGCCCGCGGGAGGCTGGATGGCCGCACTGCCCTGGCCGCTGCTGCAAGCCCTGGTGGCCACGCCCTTGCTGGCCCAGTTTGGCGGCCGTGTGCGGGTGGCCGTGAGCGGCGGCGCCCCGCTGTCGCCCACCATCGCCAAGTGCTTTCTGGGCCTGGGCCTGCCGCTCATCCAGGGCTACGGCATGACGGAGACGGCGCCCGTGGTGTCCGTCAACGCACTGCACGACAACGATCCGGCGTGCGTGGGCAAGGCCTTGCCCGGCGTGGAAGTGCGCATTGGCGAGAACCGCGAACTGCAGGTGCGCGGCCCCATCGTCATGAAGGGCTACTGGAAGCGGCCCGAAGACACGGCACGCATCCTCGGCCCCGACGGCTGGCTGGGCACGGGCGACCAGGCGGACATCGTGGGCGGCCGCATCTACATCAGGGGGCGCATCAAGGAAATCATCGTCACCTCCACCGGCGAAAAAGTGCCGCCCGGGGACCTGGAGCTGGCGCTGCTGGCCGATCCGCTGCTGGAGCAGGCCTTCGTGGTGGGGGAAAACCGCCCCTTCATCGCCTGCGTGGCCGTCCTGCAGCGCGACGAATGGCAGCGCCTGGCGGCCGACCTGGGCCTCTCCGCGCAGGACGCCGCCAGCCTGAACCACCCCAGCGTGCACCGGGCCGTGCTGGCGCGCATCGAAAAAAACACCGCCAGCTTCGCCCGCTATGCCGTGCCCCGCGCCGTGCACTGCACGCTCACGCCCTGGACGATCGAGAACACTTTCATGACGCCCACGCTCAAGCTCAAGCGCAACAACCTGATGGCGTTCTACGCGGAGGCGATCGAGGGGATGTACCAGAAGCCGGGCGGGCGATAGACAGACAGGCAGGCAGGCAGGCAGGCAGGCACGAAAATCCGCCCGCCATCGCCAGTCCCCCACCCGCAGCGCATGGGGGCCGGGCTTCCTCTGCCCGCCGGGGCCGCGCTGGGGGTCAGCCGCCTGTTGGCTCTCCGGCTTGCTGGTCCAGTCGCAGCAGGCGGCAAGGGTGTGTTGTTTTGGGATGGGATCTACGCCGCCATGGCCGTCCAGCCCGCCTCTGCCGCATAGGCCGCGCCAAACCGGTTCGCCAGAAAGTCCCGCAGCCGCACCGACTCCTGCCCCACGAACCCCTGCTGCGGCAGCCGCCCCTGTGCCACCAGGTCCAGCGCCGTGCAGATGCCCGCCGCCGTGGTGAGCTGGATGGCGCTCAGCGTGTGCCCTGCCACCTGGCTGCCGACGATGCGGGCGGAATACGACTCCTGCACCAACCGGCCTCCCCGCAAGCCCGCGGCGGTGGCGAAGATGACGATCACATCCTGGTCGGTGGTGGGAACCGCGGTTTCCAGGATGTCCTTGAGCAGGTCGCGCCGGTCGCGCAGGCGCAGGTCGTTGAGCAGCAGTTTCAGGATGGCGCAATGGCCGGGATAGCGGATGGACTGGTAGTCCACCTGCCGCGCTTTCCCGGACAGTGTCTCCGTCAGCGTGCCCAGGCCGCCCGAAGTGTTGAAGGCCTCGTATTCCACGCCGTCGAGCGCGAAGGTCTCCAGGCCCTCCAGCGCCGGCACGGTGGTGCGCACACCATCCACGATGGCTTCGCAGGGGTTGCAGTATTCGTTGAGGAGGCCCTCGGTGCTCCAGGTCAGGTTGTAGCGCAAGGCGCCCTGCGGGTAGCGCGGCAGCGCCCCCACGCGCATGCGCAGGGTGTGCAGCGTATCGAAGCGGCGGGCCAGGTCGTTGCCCACGATGCCGATGAAGCCTGGCGCCAGGCCGCACTGGGGCATGAGCACGCTGCGGGCACTGGCGCCGAGTGCGCGGATGGCCTGGGTGCTCGCCACGTCCTCGGTCAGGTCAAAGTAGTGCACGCCTGCGGTTGCGCACAGCGTGGCCACGGATACGGCGCGGTGAAACGGCAGCGCGTTCAGCACGGCGAAACGGCCGTCGATGACCGCCTTCAGGCTCGCGTCGTCCGTCGCCAGCCGGGTGGATACGCCCAATGCGGCCACTTCGGCCAGGCGCGCCGGGTCACGGTCCACCACCAGGATGTCGTAGTCGCCAGCCTGCTGCAGCAGCAGCGCCACGGCAAAGCCGATGTGGCCCGCGCCGAGGATGGTGATGGCACGGCGGGCGGTGGTGCTGGAAGTGGTGGAAAGGATGGTCATGGCGGTGCTCCCGGTGGTGCCCACCGCGTGAGGCGGTGAGAGGTGTTGCAGATGCCTTGATGCTAGGCAAGGGTGCTGTCAATGTGTAGTGCTTATATCGTCGAAAACTGCTCTTTGTTTTTTCATAACGGCGAATATGATGGACGTTATGACTTTCTGGAGAAATTGCCCATGACCCAGGCCCTGGACGACACCGACCGCCAGCTGCTGAGCCTGCTCCAGGCCAACGCCCGCGAGGGCACGGCCACGCTGGCGCGCAGGCTGGGGCTGGCCCGCACCACCGTGGTGGCGCGCATTGCACGGCTGGAGCGCTCGGGCGTGGTCGCGGGGTACGGCGTGCGGCTGGGGGCCCGGCTCGATGCCACCACCGTGCGCGCGTGGTGCTCCATCAGCGTGTTGCCCAAAACAGCGCCCGCCGTGTTGCGCGCGCTGGAGGCCATGGCCGAGGTCGAAGAGGTATCCGCCGTGAGCGGGCCGTTTGACTACCTGGTGTTCCTGCGCTGCACGAGCCATGAGCAGCTCGACACCCTGCTCGACAAGGTGGGCCAGCTCGACGGCGTGCACCAGACGCAGACCAGCATCGTGCTCAGCCGCAAGATCGACCGGCGCAGTGTGGGGGTGTGACGGCGGCTGCCGCCAGCGCATTCACTTCAATTTTCATAGCTGTTAGCGCTTTATGGATAAGCGCCAGAGGCCCATTTCATTGAAAAACCTTGACAGGCAACTCAGGCGTCGAACTGCGCCGGGTTCTTGCCCTGGATGGGCGCGTAGAACGCCTTGATGCTCGCCAGGTCGCGTTCCACATCGCCCGTGGGCTCGAACACAGGCCCCAGGCCTCCCACCTTGCGGCCGTAGTCCACGAAAGCCAGCACGATGGGTACGCCCGCCTGCTGGGCGATGTAATAGAACCCCGTCTTCCAGTGCCGCGTCTTGCCGCGCGTGCCCTCGGGCGGCACGATCAGCTGCATGGGGCCGTCCGCGTCCCGCATGGCCTGGGCCGAGCTGGCCACCAGGTTGTTCGCCTGCTCCCGGTTCACCGGAATCCCGCCCAGCCAGCGCATCACGCCGCCAAACGGCGCCCTGAACAGGCTCTGCTTGCCCATCCAGTACACCCGCAGGCGCAGCGAAAACGCCAGCATCAGCGTGTACGGCAGATCCCAGTTGCTGGTGTGGGGGGCGGCGATCAGCACGCTCTTGGCGGCGTGGGCGGGCAAGGCTCCCTCCACCTTCCAGCCCGTCAGGCGCAGGGTGGCGCGCGAGAAGGCGCGCAGCAGCGTGTTGACAACCGGCGTGTCAAAAATCGTGTGGTGCATGGGGAAACAGGGGCAGGCGGCGCCCGCGCAGAAGGCGGCTGCAAGGCAGCCAGCCACCCGGCAGGCATGGGGCAGGAACATCAAAAAGCGCCGCGAGTATCGCCGATGCGGCCTTGGCCCCGCCTTGCGGCAGGACAAGGCTTGGCGCCTGTCGCCACGGCGGGGACGCGGGGCGCTTTCATTTTGATAGCGGCAAGCGCTTGTGGATCAAGCGGCAGCGTCCTTTTTTTCTCATGACCACGGGCTGGCGCGGATCGTTGGCCAATGGGATAATCACGGCCCTCCCCTGCAGCCTCCGTCGCCCGCCCCGTCCGGGCGTGCCGCTGCGGGCCTTTCCCCCGTTCTCCTTGCCTGTTTGCCTGCTGTGGAATCCCCCGCTTTGAGCCCCTGGCGCATGTCCGTCGCGCCGATGATGGATTGGACCGACCGCCATTGCCGCTACTTTCACCGCCTGCTGACGCGCCAGACCTTGCTGTACACCGAAATGGTGAATGCGGGCGCGATCATCCACGGCGGCACCGAGCGCCACCTGCGCTTCAACACGGAAGAGCATCCCGTGGCCCTGCAGCTGGGCGGCAATGAACCCGACAAGCTGGCCCAGGCCGCGCGGCTGGGCGAGGAATGGGGCTATGACGAGATCAACCTGAACTGCGGCTGCCCCAGCGACCGGGTGCAGCGCGGCGCGTTTGGCGCCAGCCTGATGAAGGCGCCGCAGCTGGTGGCCGACTGCGTGAAGGCCATGAAGGACGTGGTGGCCGTGCCCGTGACGGTCAAGCACCGCATCGGCATCGACAAGCAGGAAGACTACGGCTTCGTGCGCGACTTCATCGGCACGGTGGCCGAGGCGGGCTGCACCGTGTTCATCGTGCACGCGCGCAACGCGTGGCTGCAGGGCCTGTCTCCGAAGGAGAACCGCGACATCCCGCCCCTGCGCTACGAGGTGGTGCACCAGCTCAAGGCCGAGTTCCCGCAGTTCACGATCGCCATCAACGGCGGCATCCAGGCCGACGAGGTGGTGCTGCAGCAACTCGAACACCTCGACGGCGTGATGATCGGCCGCGAGGCGTACCACAACCCCTGGTGGATGGCGCGCTGGGATCAGCTCTACTACGGCAGTCAGGGTGGCACGCCCTGCCCCCTGACCCGCGAAGAGGTCGAGCTGGCCATGGTCGAATACATGGAGCGCGAGGCCGCACAGCATGGCACGCCCTGGCCCCACATCGCCCGCCACATGCTGGGCCTGCGCCACAGCCTGCCGGGCGCCCGCGTCTGGCGCCAGGTGTGGAGCAACCACCTGCTCAAGGACCGCCCCGCGCGGGAAGTGCATGCGCTCGCGATGCAGTCGTATGCGCCGTCCGCTGCCGCACAAGCGGTGGCATAGCGCGGTTCACGCCCGCGGCGCCTGTCTGGCCAGCCAGGTGTCCAGAGGCTCTGGCCTCCCGAACAGATAGCCCTGCAGGCAGTCGCACTGGCTGTCGGCCAGGAAGTCCGCCTGGGCGCGGGTTTCCACGCCCTCCGCCACCACGCGCAGGCGCAGGTGGCGGGCCACGGAAATGATGGACTGCACGATGGCGGTGTCGTCCGGGTCGTCGGGCGTGTCCTGCACGAAGCTCCTGTCGATCTTGAGTTCGTACAGCGGCAGCCGCTTGAGGTAGGCCAGGCTGGAGTAGCCCGTGCCAAAGTCGTCGATGGAAAAGCGCACGCCCAGCCGCACGATCTCGGTCATGCGGGCAATGGTGTCGTCCAGGTTCTCGATGAGAAGGCTTTCCGTGACCTCCAGGATGAGGTTCGCCGGCAGGGCGCCGGTGCGGGCCAGCACATGGCGGATGCGCTCCACGAAATCGTCCTGGCGGAACTGCCGCTGGCTCACGTTGACCGACAGCGACAGGCTGTGCCCCGCCGCCTGCAGGCGCGCCAGGGTTTCGCAGGCCTGCTGGATCATCCAGTCCCCCATGCGCAGGATGAGCCCCGAACTTTCGGCGATGGGGATGAAGCGGCTGGGCGGCACGGCGCCGCGCTCGGGGTGGTCCCAGCGCATCAGCAACTCGCCGCCGACCACCGTCCCGGCCGCATCCACCTGGTTTTGCACGAAAGCGGCCAGCTGCCCTTCCGCGTGGGCCTGCTTGAGGTCCTGCTCCAGGGCCAGGCGCTCCTGCACGTCGGACTGCATCGCAGCCTCGTAAAAGCGGACGCGGTTGCGGCCCAGGTCCTTGGCGCGGTACATGGCCGTGTCGGCCTCGCGCAGCAGGTCCTCCACGCCCTCGTCCCGCTGGGGAAACAGCGTGATGCCGATGCTGCCGGTGCTGCTGTAAAGGTGGGTGTCGATGGTGTAGGGAGCCTCCAGCGCCAGCCGCATCTCCTCGGCCATCTGCAGGGCGGCCCGGCCGGCGGATTCCATGTCGGCGGCCAGGTTGTGCACGAGCACCACGAACTCGTCCCCGCCCAGGCGCGCTACCGTATCCCCGGGGCGCAGCCGCTGCACGAGGCGTTCGGCCACCTGCATCAGCAAGGCATCGCCCAGCGTGTGGCCGCGCGCGTCGTTGATCTGCTTGAAGTTGTCCAGGTCGATGTAGAGCACCGCGCCGACCTGGGCCGCTTTGCGGGCACTGCGCAGCGCCTGTTCCATGCGGTCGAGCAGCATGCGCCGGTTGGGCAGGCCGGTGAGTCCGTCGAAGTAGGCGAGCTGATGGGTGCGCGCCTCGGCCAGCTTGCGTTCGGTGATGTCGCGCGACAATGCGATGAACCGTGGCCCGTCGCCCGGCGCCGCGCTTTCCTTGCGCGCAATGGACAGCTCGAACCAGTGCGTGGTGCCGCCGAGTTCCAGCCGGTACTGCTGGCCGGTGGAATAGCCGGTGCGGTGCGCCTCCTGCAGCGCGGCATGGCAGCCAGCGGCCGCCTCGGGGGGCACCACGTCCGTCACGAGCCGGCCAAGGAACATCTCGGGCGGCAGCGCCAGCAGCTCGGAGCGCGCCGACCGGTAGTGGTGGATGCGGCCGTCCAGCCCCAGTTCAAAGAGCAGGTCGGGAATCGCGTTGAGGGTGCTTTCCAGGTCGTCGCGCGTGGCCCGCAGCGCGGCCGTCATGTCCAGCGCCAGCGCCACCGCCCTCTCGCGCCCCGTGGCCAGCAGCCACGTGAACCACGCCAGCAGCAGGCTCAATGCCGTGCCCATCACGGCCACGGGCAGGTGGCTGTTGTCCTCGTGACGCAGCTCGAACGCGGGCAGTGGCGACATCTGCAAGGTCCAGCGCCGCCCGCCAAACTTCAGCTCCCGGGTGGCCTGAAGCCCTGGGGCTTCCGCGGCGGGGGCCTGCGCCGCGGGCTCGGTGTTGGTGAACAGGCGCGTGCCGGATGCCGTGGGGCCCGGCACCATGCCGTCGAGGATCTGAAACCCGATGTCCGAATCGAACTCCCTGGCCATGCCGCGGACCACATCGGCGATGCGAAAAGTGGCGCTGACCCAGCCCACCAGTCCCGCACGCCGGCCATCGCCAGACCGCATGTCGGCCACGGTATCGTGCAAAGGCAGGTACATCGCCAAGCTTGGCTCGCTGTCCGGGCGAAGCGCCAGCGGGCCGGACAGCGCCAATTCGCCCGTGAGGCGGGCCCTGTCGAGCGCCTCCCTGGCGGCGGGAACCGTCAAGGTGTCGAAACCCAGGGTGTCGAGGTTGCCACCTTCCAGCGGCTCGACATGGGTGATGGGCGCGTAGAGGGGCCGCGCTCCTGCGGGCCGCACGCTGTAGCCCGGAAAACCGCGCGTGCGCATGTCGTGGGTGTGCGCTTCAAGGGCCGAGGCGGGCAACTGCAGGATGAGCGCGATGCCCTGCAGGCCGGGCCGGGTCTCCTGCAGCTGCAGCGCGCCCACATAGGCTTGAAACTCTTCACGGTCAATGCGCTCCGACCCTTCGAAGTACCCCTTGACCCCGCGCAGCACCACCTCGTACGTCGCGAGGCGGTCCGCCAGGTTGTAGGCGATGTGGTCAGCAGCCACCTGGAAATTCTGCTCGCGCTTGGCCCGCGCGCCGCGCTCCTCGCTCTGCCAGTACAAAAAGGTCAACCCCAGCATGAGTGCCGCGACCAGGGGTGGCAGCACCACGGCCAGCCACCGCTGGCTGGCGGCGCCGTCCAGGCGCGAAGCCTCGCGCACGCCATCAGCCGCCGCAGGCGGGCCCCCTGGGGGATGCGGCGGCGGGGTCATGGCTTTCCTGGCCTTGCCGGGAAGGGCGTGGGGGACGGCGGATGGGACAAGGCGTGCGGGTTCCCTTGGACAGGTGGGGACAGATCGGCACCATTATCGGCCCCGGCCCCCCGCGGCAAAGAGGCAGGGGCGTCCCCACGGGCTTTCCGTACATCCTGCATCAGGCTCCGGCGCCGTGGCGGATATGCTTGCATGGACAGGCGCCACGCCAGCCCACCGATCCGAACCCACCCAGAACGCAGAGACACGGCATGCCATCCCTTGATTTCGACCTGGAGGAATCCCATTTCCGCGCGTTCTACGCGCAGCAGTCCGCCGCGCTGGAGGCGGCCTGCGCAGCCCTCACGGGCATGGTCGCGGCCGTGGTCACGCGTGCGGGAGGCGTGGACATCGCCAAGGTGGAAGGCCGGGTGAAGGAGGTGGATGAATGCATCCGCAAGTTCGTGCGCAAATATCGTCCGTCGCTGGAAGAAAGCAACACGGCCTACGAGATCCAGGGCTACATCACGGACCTGGTCGGCGTGCGCGTGGTGTGCCTCTATGAGGATGAACTGGAGAAGATCGCCCAGATCGTGCGTTCGCACTTCGCGGTGATCGATGTCACGGACAAGGTGACGGCGGTGGAAAGCACCGAGGCATCGTTTGGCTACAAGGGCCTGCACCTGGACCTCAAGCTGAGCACCGCCGAACGCGGCTTGCCCGAGCACGCGGCCTACGCCCACCTGCCCTTCGAGCTGCAAGTGCGCACCATCATCCAGGACTCCTGGAGCGTGCTGGACCACCGGATCAAGTACAAGAAGTCCATTCCCGGCCAGCTCAAGCGGCGCATCAATGTGCTGTCTGCCCTGTTCGAGCTGGCCGACCGCGAGTTCCGCCAGATCCGCGATGCCACGGCCGCGGAACTGCTCCAGGCGCCCGACGAGACGGAAGAACCCCTCGCCGATGCCGCACCCGACGACAGCAACCCGCAGGCTCCCAGCAAGGCGCCGGCGCCCAGCAGCGAGCTCAACGCGTTCACCTTCCTCAAGATCGCGACGCACTTCTTCAAGGACTTCGAGTTCGAGCCGTCCAAGGTGGACGGTTTCGTGGATGACATCCAGGTCTGGTCTCCCGGCATGACACGGGCACGCTTCAACGCGCTGATGCGCGAGACCGTGGGCGTGGTCAAGCGCTACAAGCAGCATTTTGAAGAGCAGAACCCCCAGGCGAGCTTCAACCCCTACACCGTGATCCGGCACTGCCTGTACCTGAGTAACAAGGCGGCGTTCCGCCCGGCATTGCGCAACTCGGCGCGCGAATCCTTTGAAGCGTGGCTGCAGGAGCACGCGGAGCCCAGGCCGCAATAGTCTGCGAAAGGCATTCCACGGCCTCTCTCATTACCTTCTTTGCTATTGGGTTTGTAGCAAGGCGGGCTTGGGGCATCCGGCAGGAGCGGGACGTGCCCTGGACACCCCCGGACTGTCGCATAGGTGACTGGTCATTGGTGGTTTTCCTCCATGCGCTTGTTACCAAGTGCTGCTATATTGCACTGCAACAAAACGGAGTTTCGCCCATGCTGTATCACATCTACGAAACCCAGCGCTCGCTGATGGAGCCATTTACCGATTTCGCACAGGCCGCTGCCAAGCTGTTCAGCAACCCCATGTCGCCGTTCAGCGAAAGCCCGTTGGCGCAGCGCATGTCCGCAGGCTACGAACTGCTGTACCGCCTGGGCAAGGACTACGAAAAGCCGGCGTTCGAGATCCACTCCGTGGATGTGGATGGCGTGGGCGTGGCGGTGCATGAACGCATCGAGATGGACAAGCCGTTCTGCGAGCTGCGCCGCTTCAAGCGGTTCTCGGACGACCCCGCGACCCTGACCAAGCTCAAGGCCCAGCCCGTGGTGCTGATCGTGGCTCCCTTGTCGGGCCACTACGCCACCTTGCTGCGCGACACCGTGCGCACCATGCTCAAGGACCACAAGGTCTACATCACCGACTGGAAGAATGCCCGCCTGGTGCCCCTGGCCGATGGCGAATTCCACCTCGACGACTATGTAAACTACGTGCAGGAATTCATCCGCCACCTGCAGGGCGTCTATGGCAATTGCCATGTGATCAGCGTCTGCCAGCCCACGGTGCCGGTGCTGGCTGCCGTGTCGCTGATGGCCAGCCGGGGTGAAACCACGCCGCTGAGCATGACCATGATGGGGGGGCCGATCGACGCCCGCAAGTCGCCCACGGCCGTCAACAACCTGGCAACGAACCGCAGCTTCGAATGGTTCGAGAACAACGTGATCTACCGCGTGCCAGAGAACTTCCCCGGCGCGGGGCGGCGTGTGTACCCCGGCTTCTTGCAGTACACCGGCTTCGTGGCCATGAATCCTGACCGCCACGCCAGCAGCCACTACGATTACTTCAAGGACCTGATCAAGGGCGACGACGCCAGCGTCGAGGCCCACCGCAAGTTCTACGACGAATACAACGCCGTGCTCGACATGGACGCGGACTACTACCTGGAAACCATCCAGACCGTGTTCCAGGACTACAAGCTGGTGAACGGCACCTGGGACGTACGCTCCCCCGAAGGCAAGATCGAGCGCGTGCGCCCGCAGGACATCAAGACCACCGCGCTGTTCACCGTCGAGGGCGAACTCGACGATATTTCAGGTTCGGGGCAGACCGAGGCCGCGCATGACCTGTGCAGCGGCATCGTGCGCAAGGAGCAGCGCCACCTGGAAGCCAAGGGTGCAGGCCATTACGGCATCTTCAGCGGCCGGCGCTGGCGCGAAGTGGTGTACCCGCAGGTGCGCGCCTTCATCCTCCAGCATGAACAGCCCCAGAAAAAGGCCGCGGTACCCGTGACGGAAACCCCGGACGACAACCCCCCCAGCCTGGCGCCAAAAAAGGTCGCGGCCCCCAAGGCAGCCGCCAGGACGGCTGTGAAAGCCGCGGCGCCCGTGGTCACCCGCTGGGTGGCCCCCGCTGGCACCCGCACCAAGCCCACGGGAGCGGCGGCGCCCGCCGAGGCAGACCCGGTCGCGGCGGCCAAGGCGACCGTCAGCGCCGCAACGCCATCCCGCACCCGCCGCAGCGCGGCCCGCAAGGCTTGAGCGTACCGCCGCACATTCCCAGCCCTCCCCCCGCAGCACCGTCAGCGCTTGCGGTGCGGATTGACGCGGCATTGCCCCAGACGCAATGCACGCGCTGCGGCTACCCGGATTGCGCGGCATACGCCCACGCCATTGCGGAGCATGGCGTCCCCATCAACCAGTGCCCTCCCGGCGGGGCCGAGGGCATTGCCCGCCTCGCCGCCATCACCGGGCAGCCGGTCTTGCCGCTGAGCGCCGAGCATGGCACGGAGGCCCCGCGCGCCGTGGTTTTCATCGACGAAGCGTGGTGCATAGGCTGCACGCTGTGCATCAAGGCCTGCCCGACCGACGCCATCGTGGGTACCCACAAGAAAATGCACACGGTCATTGAGCCTTACTGCACTGGCTGCGAACTGTGCGTGCCTGTGTGTCCGGTGGATTGCATCCACATGGAAAACATCAGCGGTGCCGCCACTGGCTGGTCCGCCTGGTCCGCGCCGCTGGCCCAGCAGGCACGCCAGCGCTATCAGGCACACCGCGAACGCCTGCCCCTGGAGGCGGTGGTGGAAGACAAGGATTTTCCCGAGATCAACGGGGCTGCCATGCCCACCATAGCCTCGGCAGACCACAATCCGTCCACCTCTCTCATCCGAGGCGAAGATGACAAGGCCCAGGCACTGCGCCAGGCCGCCATTGCCGCCGCGCTGGAACGTGCCCGCCAGCGGCGCGCCCAAAACCCGCGCTAGACGCACAAGGCAGTGAGGAGGCCTCCGCCCTTCCTTCTGCCTTCTGCACAGAAGCCCGCCAGGTGTGCTCAGCGCGCCGCCAGCGCCTTGTACACCCCACACCCCACATACAGATCTCCCACGCGGCTGACATAGGACATCTTTGTCTGCACCGCGCCGGTGGAGGGGTTGGTGATGTTGTACTCCACCCAGCCTGGGGCATGGTCGGCCTGGCCGACGATATCGCTCACGAGGCGGTCCCCCGCGATGCCTGGAATGTCCTGTACGCGTGTGCCCACCTTGGCGGTGTTGCCACCAAAGGCAAGATAGGTGCCGGCGGTATCCAGCACGAACACATACATGTCCCGGTCGTGGTATGGCTGGCTCTTGTCGGTAATGCTGCGCAGGAACTGGTCGCGCGAAGTGCTCTTGTGCAATGCCACTGCCCTGCTCACCAGCGCCACGGCCTCCTCGGCGGTGCCCTGCTGCAGGCGAAATGCCGACACCGCGCGCGACAACGTGGATGCCCGGCTCTCCAGGGCTTCGGCCTGTTGCACGGCATGGCCCACCATCTGGGCGTTGTGCTGGGTGATCTGGTCCAGCTGCTGCACCGCAGCACTGACCTCGCGCAGGCCCGTGCTCTGCTCGGTGCTCGACCCGGAGATCTCGGACATGCTGGCCGCCACGCTGCGAATACCTCCCGCCATGTCGGAGATGCCCTCCCCGGCCGAACGGATCAGGCCCGCGCTGGTCTCGACCTGGCTGACCGAGGCGCCGATCAGCTCGCGGATTTCGTGCGCCGCATCGCTGGACCGCTTGGCCAGCGTGCGCACCTCCGCGGCCACCACGGCAAACCCGCGGCCCTGCTCGCCCGCCCGTGCGGCCTCGACGGCGGCGTTCAGGGCCAGGATGTTGGTCTGAAATGCAATGCTGTCGATGACGCCGATGATTTCGGTCATGCGCCGCGCCCCTTGCTGGATGGCTTCGACCGATTGAACGGCACGTGCCATGGCTTGCGCGCCCGCATCGGCCGCGCTGCGCACCTGGGCGGCCCGCGCATCGGCACTCTGGGCCGTCTGCGCGTTGTTCTGCACGGCGGACGACAACTGTTCCACGCTGGCCGCTGTCTGTTCCAGATTGGCCGCCTGCTGCTCGGTGCGGTCGGCCAAGGACCGGTTGCCCTCGGCCAGGCTCTGGCCCGCATGGGCCACCAGCGCCGCGTTGCTGCGGATGTCGGCCACCATGGAGGAGAGCGTGATCACCATGCGGTCGAGCGACTTCGCCATCTCTGCGACCTCATCGTGCCCATGGTCGCCGCGGGCCTGTGCGCGCAGATCCCCGCCCTGGGTCAGCTCGATGGTCCGCGCCAGCCCGGCGAGGTCGCTCGAGAGGCTGATGTAGAGCGCCAGCAGGGCATAGGCCACCACTCCGGCACCCAGCGCGAACAGCCACCAGGGCGATCCCCATGCCGCGATGGCGAGCGCGGCCGCCACCAGGAAACCCAGCGAGAGCAGTTTGCCAGGCAGATGCCACCTGCGCATCCACCAAAGTCCCGGACGCAGCGGTAGGAATCCTGACATCATGTCTCCTCTTGTCGTTCTTGCAACTGGCGCGAATCCTAGGGGCCGGCACTTACGGCGGATTGACAGACCGGGTGCAGGGGGCCTGCCGGGGCGCCGCCCACCCGGGCCCGCAGCCCGCGCATGCTGCGGCAATGGACCGGGCCCCATCGCCCATAATGGCGCCCCATGAATCCCCTGCTTTCCTATCTCCAGCCCTACCCTTTCGAGCGGCTGCGGCAGCTATTCGCGGGGGTGGCTCCCCCGGCAGCCTACAGTCCCATCAGCCTGGGCATGGGCGAGCCACGCCATCCTACACCGCAGTTCATCAAAGATGCACTTAGTAACAACCTCAGTGGGCTGGCGAGCTACCCGGCCACGGCGGGGGAGCCGGCTCTGCGCGAGGCCTTCACCCGATGGCTGAATCAGCGGTATGCGATCACCCTGGACCCCGCGACCCAGGTCCTGCCCGTGAACGGTTCGCGGGAAGCGCTTTTCTCGTTTGCGCAGACCGTCATCGACCCTTCACAGGGCCAGCCGCTGGTGGTCTGCCCCAATCCGTTCTATCAGATCTACGAAGGCGCCGCGCTGCTGGCGGGCGCCACCCCCTACTACGCGGCCAGCGATCCGGCGCGCAACTTCGCGGTGGATTGGGACGCCGTGCCGGAAACGGTGTGGCAGCGGACCCAGCTGCTTTTCGTGTGCTCCCCCGGCAACCCCACCGGCGCGGTCATGCCGCTCGGCGAATGGAAGAAGCTCTTTGAACTGAGCGACCGCTATGGTTTTGTCATTGCCTCGGACGAGTGCTACAGCGAGATCTACTTCCGGGACGAACCTCCATTGGGCGGCCTGCAAGCCGCAGACCAGCTGGGCCGCAGCGGCTACAGGAACCTCATTTCCTTCACCAGCCTCTCCAAGCGCAGCAACGTGCCCGGCATGCGCAGCGGCTTCGTGGCGGGTGACGCGGCCCTCATCAAGGCGTTCCTGCTGTACCGCACCTACCATGGCAGCGCCATGAGCCCCATCGTGCAGGCGGCCAGCATTGCCGCCTGGGGCGATGAACAGCACGTGGTGGAGAACCGCGCGCGCTACCGCAAGAAATTCGCCCAGGTCACGCCCTTGCTCGCCGGCGTCATGGAAGTCGCCCTGCCGGATGCCGGCTTCTACCTTTGGGCCAAGGTGCCCGAAGCCCTGGGCATGGACGACGCCGAGTTCGCGCGCGCCCTCTTGGCTCAATACAATGTCACCGTGCTCCCCGGCAGCTACCTGGCCCGCGAGGCCCAGGGCAGCAACCCCGGCGCCCAGCGCGTGCGCATGGCCCTGGTGGCCGAAACCGAAGAATGCGTGGAAGCCGCGCTGCGCATCGTGCAATTCATCCAATCCCGTACTGCCTGATCTGATCGACAACGACATGACCCAACAACTCCAAACCCTCATCGACAACGCCTGGGACAACCGCGCCAGCCTCTCGCCCTCCGCCGCCCCCAAGGAAATCCAGGACGCTGTCGAGCACGTGATCGCCGAGTTGAACAACGGCAAGCTGCGCGTGGCCACGCGCGAAGGCGTGGGCCAGTGGACCGTGCACCAGTGGATCAAGAAGGCCGTGCTGCTGTCGTTCCGCCTCAAGGACAACGAAGTGGTCAAGGCCGGCGACCTGGGCTTCTACGACAAGGTGCAGACGAAATTCGCCCACCTCTCCGAAGAAGAGATGAAAGCCACCGGCGTGCGCGTGGTGCCTCCCGCCGTGGCGCGCCGCGGCAGCTTCATCGCCAAGGGCGCGATCCTGATGCCGTCGTACGTGAACATCGGCGCCTACGTGGGCGAAGGCACCATGGTCGACACCTGGGCCACCGTGGGCTCGTGCGCGCAGATCGGCGCCAACGTGCATCTGTCGGGCGGCGTGGGCATCGGCGGCGTGCTGGAGCCGCTGCAGGCCGGCCCCACCATCATCGAAGACAACTGCTTCATCGGCGCGCGCTCCGAAGTCGTCGAAGGCGTGGTGGTGGAAGAAAACTCGGTGCTGGGCATGGGCGTGTACCTGGGCCAGAGCACCCCCATCTTCAACCGCGCCACGGGCGAGATCAGCTATGGCCGCGTGCCCTCTGGCTCGGTGGTGGTCAGCGGCAACCTGCCCAAGACGGCCGCCAACGGCGCGCCCTACAGCATGTACGCCGCCATCATCGTCAAGCAGGTGGACGCGCAGACGCGCTCCAAGACCAGCATCAACGACCTGCTGCGCGACTGATCGCGGCTGACCGGCCCCGCACCTGACCGGCACGATCAGCGCCACCCCAGACAAAGACGACAAACAGAGGGACACACCATGAGCACGATGGAACGGATTCTTCGCCTGATGGCCGAGAAAAAAGCCTCCGACGTCTATTTGTCGGCCAATGCGCCGGCGCTGATCAAGATCAACGGCGAGTGCGTGCCGATCAACAACCAGATCCTGCCGCCGGATGCTCCGCGCAACCTGCTCTCCGAAGTGGTCCCTCCGGACCGCATCGAAGAGCTGGAAGAAACCGGCGAACTCAACATGGGCGTGCCACTCAGCGGCGTGGGGCGTTTTCGCGTCAGCGCCATGCGCCAGCGGGGCAGCTATGCGGTGGTGATCCGCTTCATCTCGCAGCAGATCCCGGAATTCAGTTCCCTGGGCCTGCCTCCCGTGCTGCGCGAGCTGATCATGGAAAAGCGCGGGCTCATCCTGGTGGTGGGCGCCACGGGCTCGGGCAAGAGCACCACGCTCGCTTCCATGATCGACACCCGCAACGAAGCGCTGACCGGCCACATCCTCACCATCGAGGATCCGGTCGAGTACCAGTTCAAGAACAAGAAATCCATCGTCAACCAGCGCGAGATCGGCAGCGACACGCAGTCGCTGCAGACGGCCCTGAAGAACGCGCTGCGCCAGGCGCCCGACGTGATCCTGATCGGGGAAATCCGCGACCGCGAAACCATGTCCGCCGCCATTGCGTATGCGCAATCGGGCCACCTTTGCCTGGCCACGCTGCACGGCAACAACAGCTACCACGCGCTCAACCGGATCCTGTCGTTCTACCCCGTGGAAGTGCGCCCCACCATGCTGGGCGACCTGGCTTCCGCGCTCAAGGCCGTGGTGTCGCAGCGCCTGGTCCGCAAATCGGACGGCGGCCGCGTCCCCGCGGTGGAAGTGATGCTCAATTCCAAGCTGGTGTCCGAGCTGGTGGAGAAAGGCGATTTCTCCGGCGTGAAGGAAGCGATGGAGAAATCCATGGCGGAAGGTTCGCAGACCTTTGAGGAAGCGCTGGCGCACCTGATCATGGAATCCAAGATCGACCGCAAGGAAGGCCTGGCGTACGCGGATTCCCCCACCAACCTCATGTGGCGCCTGCAGAACGACTTCTCCCTGGCGGCCAATGCGGCCAAGGCCCAGAAAGAAGCGCGGGATACCCCGGACGACCAGCCTTCGTTCACCGAGATCGTTTTGGACGTTAAACCGGCTGCATGATCCCTCCTGAGTCGCCTTCGGCGCACTGCCCCCGGGGTGACGGCGCCCTGGCTGCGGCGCGTGCCCGGAGCCACACGCCCGGGCCGCGCCGGTGCATGACGCGGCGTCTGGGACAATCGACTATTTAAACGCCCCCTGTCTTACCCACCCCTTCCCATGTCCCGCACACTGCATCTGGCCGAACAGCTCATCGCCCTGCCCTCCATCACCCCCGAGGACGCGGGCTGCCTTGACGTGCTGGCGGCCCGCCTGGCCGCGCTGGGATTCGTGTGCGAACGGCTGGACAGCGGCCCGGCGGATTTCCGCGTCAGCAATTTGTGGGCAAAACGGGCTGCAGCCCAGTCTGGAAAAGCGCCATCAGCTATTAAAACAATAGTATTCGCAGGCCACACCGATGTGGTGCCCACGGGGCCGCTGGCGCAGTGGAGCAGCGATCCCTTCGTCCCCACCCACCGTGGCGGCAAGCTCTACGGCCGGGGCGCCAGCGACATGAAGACTTCCATCGCCGCGTTCGTCGTGGCGGTCGAGGAATTCCTGGCGCACACGCCAGAGCCCCTGGTCCAGCTCGCCTTCCTGCTCACCAGCGATGAGGAAGGCCCGTCGGTGGACGGCACCAAGGTCGTGGTCGAGCAGCTCAAGGCGCGCGGCGAGCAACTGGACTACTGCATCGTCGGCGAGCCCACGTCGGTCGAACGCACCGGCGACATGATCAAGAACGGCCGGCGCGGCACGCTCAGCGGCAAGCTCACCGTGCGGGGCATCCAGGGCCACATCGCCTACCCGCAACTGGCGCGCAACCCCATCCACCAGGCGCTGCCTGCCCTGGCCGAACTGGCCTCGACGGTGTGGGACCAGGGCAATGCCTTCTTCCCGCCCACCAGCTGGCAGATCAGCAACATGCATGGCGGTACGGGCGCCACCAACATCATCCCGGGGGACGTGGTGGTGGACTTCAATTTCCGCTTCTCCACCGAATCCACGGCGGAAGGCCTCAAGCAGCGCGTGCACTCCGTGCTCGACCGCCACGGGCTGGAGTACGACCTGCGCTGGACGCTGGGCGGACAGCCTTTTCTCACCACGCCGGGTGAACTGGTGGACGCCGTGCAACAGGCCATCGCGGCGGAGACCGGCCTCACGACCGAGCTCTCCACCACGGGTGGCACCAGCGATGGCCGCTTCATCGCGCAGGTCTGCCCCCAGGTGATCGAACTGGGCCCGCCCAACGCCAGCATCCACAAGATCGACGAACACGTGGTGGTGGCCGACATCGAGCCGCTCAAGAATATCTACCGCCGCACACTGGAAAACCTGCATGCGCAGGCGCTGGCAGCCCCCAAGGCCGCCCCGGCGGTGCGTGCATGAGCACGGCGGCACCCCACGCAATGGCGGGCACCACGGTCGGCGCGCTCGTCGAATCGGGTAGCCGGCAACTGGCCGAAGCTGGCGTTTCCTTTGGCCATGGCACCACGAACGCCCACGATGAAGCCGCCTGGCTCGTGCTGTGGCGCCTGGGCCTGCCGCTGGACAGCGACCTGTCGGACGCGCCCGATTCCCTGAGAAACCAGTCTGTCGCACCCGAGCAGGTCGCCCTGGTGGCCACCCTTTTCGAAGAACGCGTCCGCACGCGCAAGCCCGCCGCCTACCTTACGCAGGAGGCCTGGCTCCAGGGCGTGCCGTTCTATGTGGACGAACGCGCCATCGTCCCGCGCAGCTTCATCGCCGAGCTGCTTGTCGACGGCGGCGCGGACGAGTACCTGAGCGACCACACCCACCGGGTGCTGGACCTGTGCACGGGCAACGGCAGCCTGGCCGTGCTGGCCGCCATGGCCTGGCCCGAGGTGTTGGTGACGGGTGCCGACATCTCGCCCGACGCCCTGGCCGTGGCCCGGATCAACGTGGACAAGCACGGCCTGCAGGACCGCATCCAGCTGCAGCTCTCCGACGGCCTTCAGGCCCTTCCCGGCCCATGGGACCTGATCCTGTGCAACCCGCCCTACGTGAATGCGGCCAGCATGGCCACCTTGCCCGCCGAGTACCGCGCCGAGCCCGCACTCGCCCTGGCCGGCGGCAGTGATGGCATGGACTTCGTACGCCAGCTGTTTGCTGTCGCGCCCGCCTGCATGAGCGAGGATGCCGTGATCATTCTGGAGATCGGCAACGAGCGCGCCTACTTTGAAGCAGCCTTCCCCCAGTTGCCCGTGTTCTGGCTCGATACCAGCGCTGGCGAAGACCAGGTTTTGCTGGTGACCCGGCGGGCCCTGGCCGCCCAATCCCGTCTCGCGGCACAATAGAGGGTTGCGCGCCGCTGCCGCTTGCATCGGCTGCACCGATTGCAGCAGCGCTGGCCCCCTGCTTTTTCATGCCACCCGCCCAGCGCGGGTGCGCCTTTTTGTGAACTCCGGATGATCACCCTCAAGAACGTTACCTTGCGACGCGGCGCCAAAGTCGTGCTCGACAGCGTTTCCGCCACCATCAACCCCGGCGAGAACGTCGGACTCGTGGGCCGCAACGGCGCGGGCAAGTCCAGCCTGTTCGCGCTGCTCAGCGGCAAGCTCCATGAAGACGGTGGAGACTTCCACATCCCCGCGAGCTGGCGCATGGCCGAAGTCGCGCAGAACATGCCCGAGACGGACCAGTCCGCGACCGAGTTCGTGCTGGAAGGCGATACGCGGCTGGCCGAGGTCCAGCAGCAGCTGGTGGAGGCCGAGGCCAGCGACGACGGCATGGCCATTGCCCATGCGTATTCCGACCTGCACGACGCCGGCGCACACGACGCCGTGGCGCGCGCCCAGGCGCTGATCCTGGGCCTGGGCTTTCGCGTGAGCGAGCTGGAGCAGCCGGTCAACAGCTTTTCGGGCGGCTGGCGCATGCGCCTGCAGCTGGCGCGGGCCCTGATGTGCCCCAGCGACCTGCTGCTGCTGGACGAGCCCACCAACCACTTGGACCTGGACGCGCTGGTCTGGCTGGAAGCCTGGCTCAAGCGCTATGCGGGCACCATGATCGTGATCAGCCACGACCGGGAGTTCCTCGACGCCATCACCAACGTCACCCTGCAGATCCAGCAAGGCGAGTTGAACCGCTACGGCGGCAACTACAGCAAGTTCGAGGAATTGCGCGCCCAGCAACTCGAACTGCAACAGGCCAGCTTTGCCAAGCAGCAGGAGAAGATGGCCCACCTGCAGAAGTTCATCGACCGCTTCAAGGCAAAGGCCAGCAAGGCCAAGCAGGCGCAAAGCCGCGTCAAGCAACTCGAACGCATGGAGAAGATCGGGCCAGTGCTGGCCGAAGCGGACTTCACGTTCGAGTTCAAGGAGCCGGCCAACCTGCCCAATCCGATGCTGGCGATCAGCGACGCATCGTTCGGCTATGTGGATGACGAGGGCGCGGCCACCACCATTCTCAGGGGCGTGAACCGCTCGGTGCTGGCGGGCCAGCGCATCGGCATCCTGGGCGCCAACGGCCAGGGCAAATCCACCCTCGTCAAGACCATCGCCCGCACCATGAAACCCCTGGGCGGCAGCGTGACCGAGGGCAAGGGACTGAACATCGGCTACTTCGCCCAGCAGGAACTGGACGTGCTGCGCCCCGCGGAGAACCCGCTGGAGCACATGATCCGCCTGGCCAAGGAGCTGGGGCCCGATATCAAGCAACCGAGCCGCGAACAGGACCTGCGCAGCTACCTGGGCACGTTCAACTTCACAGGCGACATGGTCAAGCAGGCCGTGGGCACCATGAGCGGCGGCGAAAAGGCGCGGCTGGTGCTGGCGATGATCGTCTGGCAGCGCCCCAATCTGCTGCTGCTGGACGAGCCCACCAATCACCTCGACCTGGCAACCCGCGAAGCCCTGGCCATGGCGCTCAACGACTTCGATGGCACGGTCATGCTGGTCAGCCACGACCGTGCGCTGCTGCGCTCGGTCTGCGAGGACTTCTGGATGGTGGGCCGGGGCGTCGTGGGGCCTTTTGACGGCGATCTGGACGACTACCAGCGCTACCTGCTCGAGGAATCCAAACGCCTGCGCGAGGAGGCCCGCCTGGCCGAGCAGGCGCAGACATCCTCAGCGGCGAGCCAGGCACCACCCCCAGCCTCCGTGGCACCTTCGCCAGCGGTGGCACATCCCGCCCCCGCGACCGCCCCGGCCCCCACACCGGCCGCCGCCCCCACCCCTTCGCGCGATGGACGGGAGCAGCGCAAGCTCGATGCCCAGGTGCGTCAGCAGCAGGCGGAAAAAACCCGGCCCCTGAAAAAGGAGCTGGAACAAATCGACAAGCGCCTGGCCGCCCTGTCCACCGAGCGGGCCGCGTTGGAGCACAAGCTCACCCAGGCCCTTGCGCCGGCGGAGATCGCCGAGTGTGGCCGCAACCTCAAGGCAGGGAACGACGAGACAGCCAGGCTGGAGGAGCGTTGGCTGGAAATTTCTTCGGCCCTGGAAGAAATGTCGGCGTCGGCAGCGGGTTGAAAATGTAAATCCATGTAAGCCAAAAGACTCTATTTTTTGGCATTGGCGCATATCTGGAAAGCATTTAGTGCTTCATTTTTGATAGCGATTTACATTGTAAACAGACGGGCACTGGCGGTTGCATTTTTTTGCGAAACGCTGTCAACGGACTGTGGATTGGCTGCGTTGTTGGTACATCACAGGAGTTTTCAGCATGAATACCACCGCAATCTTGTCCGCCTGGCCCGAAGACGAACGCGACCGCAAGCGCGCTCCCGCCCGCCTCTGAAGGCGCCGCAGCCAGCGTTTCCCGCCCGAAGGCCCTCAAATGCCAGCCACCACCATGAAGCACGAACCATACCAACGTGTGGGCCATGCTTGCACCGGGTGGCGCATTTCATAGCCCCATCGAGGCAAGACGCCCGGCAGTCCTTCCCTCTTGCTCCTCCCCAACAAAAAACCCCGCA
The DNA here is from genome assembly GCF_059418365.1 of Acidovorax sp. GW821-FHT09A11. NCBI lineage: Bacteria > Pseudomonadati > Pseudomonadota > Betaproteobacteria > Burkholderiales > Comamonadaceae > Acidovorax > Acidovorax sp. GW821-FHT09A11. Next base: position 498,069 of record NZ_JBWKPS010000001.1, on the reverse strand, counting down.
CTGCGGGGTTTTTGTTCTTTGCGGCAAACAGCGGGCCCAGGCCATCAGCCCATGTGCAAGCCGCCATTGACCGAGAAGTCAGCCCCGGTGGCATAGCCCCCTTCTTCCGATGCCAGCCAGGCAATGATCGATGCGATTTCGCTGGGTTCGCCCAGGCGCTTGACGGGAACGGTCGCCACGATCTTTTCGAGCACGTCAGGGCGGATCGCCTTGACCATGTCCGTGCCGATGTAGCCAGGGCTCACGGTGTTGACCGTCACGCCCTTGGTGGCCAGTTCCTGCGCAAGGGCCATTGAAAACCCATGCATGCCCGCCTTGGCGGCCGAATAGTTCGTCTGGCCTGCCTGGCCCTTCTCGCCATTGACCGAGCTGATGTTGATGATGCGGCCCCAGCCCTTTTCCACCATGTCGGCCACCACCTGCTTGGTGACGTTGAACATGCTGTTCAGGTTGGTCTCGATCACCGCATCCCAGTCTTCGCGCGACATCTTGAGGAACATGCGGTCGCGCGTGATGCCCGCGTTGTTCACCAGCACGTCGATGTTGCCGTGTTCCGCCTTGGTCTTGCCAAAGGCCTCGACCGTGGAATCCCAATCGCCCACATTGCCCACTGACGCATGGAAGGTGTAGCCCAGGGCCTTTTGCTCACCCAGCCACTTGGCATGGTCGCGGGTCGGTCCGCAACCCGCAATGACCTTGAAGCCCTCCTTGTGCAGGCGCTGGCAAATGGCGGTTCCGATGCCGCCCATGCCGCCGGTGACGTATGCAACTTTCTGGCTCATGTGATTTCTCCTTGTTGATTGGTGATGCCTTCAGCGTCCACTCTACCCAAGAAATCGGACACTGCCGTGAAGGAAAACACTGAAGCCCTTTCCTTTTTGACAGATTGGCCTGCACCGCGGCCAGGACGCCCTGAATTCGGCGCGCGCTGCCACGCCTTGATACAAAAAAGGTCCACGGCCATACCGGCATGCGGACCGCAGCCTGACTAGCGTCCGGAAATAAAAAAAGCCGCGCGAACGCGGCCTCGGCCCGGGATCGGTGGAGGTTGCGCCGCATGGACTGCCGCGCCCCCCCTGGCGCCTCAGCGCTCCACCGCGAGCGATACGCCCATGCCTCCGCCAATGCACAGCGCGGCGAGCCCCTTCTTGGCGTCGCGGCGCTGCATTTCATGCAGCAGCGTCACGAGGATGCGGCAGCCGGACGCGCCGATGGGGTGGCCGATGGCGATGGCGCCGCCGTTCACATTGACCTTGGCCGGATCGATGGCCAGCTCCTTGTTCACGGCACAGGCCTGGGCGGCAAAGGCTTCGTTGAGTTCGAACAGGTCCACATCCGCGGCACTCCAGCCCGCGCGCTGCAGCGCCTTGCGCGATGCAGGCACAGGGCCCATGCCCATGGTGGCGGGGTCCAGACCGCTGGTGCCGAAGGCCGCGATGCGTGCCAGGGGCTTGAGACCCAGTGCGGCGGCCTTCTTGGCGCTCATCACGACCACGGCGGCCGCGCCGTCATTGAGACCCGAGGCATTCCCCGCCGTCACGCTCCCTGCCTTGTCGAACGCGGGGCGCAGGCCGGCCAGCGCTTCGGCATTGGTCTTGCGGTTGAGGTATTCGTCGGCATTGAAGACGATGGGGTCGCCTTTCTTCTGCGGCAGGCTCACGCCCACGATTTCGTCAGCGAACCTGCCGGCATCCTGCGCGGCAGCGGCCTTTTGCTGGCTCGCCAGCGCCAGGGCGTCCTGCATGTCGCGGGTGATGCCGTACTGCTTGGCCACGTTCTCGGCCGTGATGCCCATGTGGTACTGGTTGTAGACGTCCCACAGGCCATCGACGATCATCGAGTCGACCATCTTCCAGTCGCCCATGCGCTGGCCGTCGCGCGAACCGTTGAGCACGTGGGGCGACAGGCTCATGCTCTCCTGCCCGCCGGCCACGACGATCTCGCTGTCGCCCCATGCCACGGCCTGCGCCGCCAGCATCACGGCCTTGAGGCCCGAGCCGCACACGGCGTTGATGGTGAGCGCGGGGGTCTCCTTGGCCACACCGGCCTTCATGGAGGCCTGGCGCGCCGGGTTCTGGCCCACGCCCGCGGTCAGCACCTGGCCCATGATGACTTCACCAATCTGGTCGGACGAGAGGCCCGCGCGCGCGATGGCTTCGCGTATCACGATGGCGCCCAACTCGGTCGCGGGCGTCTTGGCCAGTGCGCCACCAAACTTGCCCACGGCGGTGCGGGCGGCCGAAACGATGACGATGTCTTCCATGGAATGTCCTTGTGGTTGGGGGTTGTTGCTTGGTAATTCTCGCAGCGCCGCGGATCAGTGCTTTTGCGTATCCGCCGGTGCCGGCGCTGCCCCGGCGCGGGGCGCCAGACAGGTGCCGCAATGCGGGGCGGCGCCGCCGTCCCTGATCGGCAATGCACGCCAGAGGCGACCCAGGGGCTTGCGCATGTCACGCCTTCTGCTTGACGTAGCTGCCCGGTGCCGGCTCGGTAGCCCTGAATTTCGTGCCCTTGCCGTAGGCCTTGGGGGCCGCGATCTGCTTGCCGGCATGGCCCTTGAGCCATCCGGACCAATCGGTCCACCAGCTGCCGGGGTGTTCGGTCGCGCCCTCCAGCCACGAGTCCAGCGTGGCGGGCAGCTTGCCGTCCGCGCGGATCCAGTGGCTGCGCTTGCCTTTGGCGGGGGGGTTGATGACGCCGGCGATGTGGCCCGAGGCCCCCATCACGAAGCGCTTCTTGCCAGGCAGCACCTGGGTGGATGCATAGGCGGCGTTGATGGGCACGATGTGGTCTTCGCGCGAGCCGTAGATGTACACCGGCAGCGTGAGGTTTCCAAGGTCCATCTTCTCGCCGCACACGGTGAGCCTGCCGGGCTTGACCAGGTTGTTCTCCAGGTAGAAATTGCGCAGGTACCACGCGTAGAACGGCCCGGGCAGGTTGGTGCTGTCGCTGTTCCAGTACAGGAGATCGAACGGCGGCGGCGTCTCGCCCTTGAGGTAGTTGCCCACCACGTAGTTCCACACCAGGTCGTTGGGACGCAGGAAGCTGAAGGTCGATGCCAGGTCCTGCCCCTTCATCAGCCCGCCCTGCCCCATCTGCATCTCGCGGAACTTCACGAACGCCTCGTCGATGAACACATCCAGAATGCCGGTGTCCGTGAAGTCGATCAGGGTGGTGAGGAACGTGGCGCTGGCCACGGGCTCGTCGCCCCGCGCCGCCAGCACGGCCAGCGCATTGCTCAGGATGGTGCCGCCCACGCAGAAGCCCAGCGCGTTGATCTGTTCGGCGCCGGTGATGTTCCGCACCACGTCGATGGCCGCCATCGCGCCATCTTCCACATAGTCGTCCCAGGTCTTGTGGGCCAGGGCATCGCCGGGGTTGCGCCAGCTCACGACAAAGGTGCGATGGCCTTGTTCGACGGCGTAGCGGATCAGCGAATTCTCGGGCTGCAGGTCGAGGATGTAGAACTTGTTGATGCACGGCGGCACCAGCAGGAAGGGGCGCTCATAGACCTTGGCGGTGAGTGGTTTGTATTCGAGCAGCTGGAACAGCTCGTTCTCATACACCACGGCGCCCTCGGTGGTGGCCACGTTGCGGCCCACCTCGAACAGGCTTTCGTCGGTCATCGACACATGGCCCTGTGTGATGTCGTGCAGCAGGTTCTGCATGCCCTTGGCAATGCTCTCGCCCTTGGTTTCGATGGCCTTCTTCTGCGCCTCGGCGTTGAAGGCCAGGAAGTTGCTCGGCGCCATGGCGGCCATCCATTGCTCCACGCCGAAACGGATGCGGGCCTTGGTCTTTTCGTCGGACTCCACCGCCTCGGCCAGGCCCATCAGGGTGCGCGCATTGAGCAGGTAGGCGGCGGCCGAGAAGGCCGCGACGGGGTTGCTGGCCCAGCCCTCGCCGGCGAAGCGGCGGTCCTTGACCTCGGGCGCGCCCTGCAGGCCCTGCGCCCACAGTTCCTGCGCTTCCTTCAGGTACTGCTGCTGCAGCGCCTGCAGCTTGCTGGGTGAAAACTTCAGAGGGGGGGTGGCGGGTACCTGCGTACCAAGGTCCAGCTTCTGGAACGACTGCAGTGCCTGTGACCAGCTTTGCCCGAAAATCTGCTGGAACTGCTGGGCGCTCTCGGCCCATGGTGATTCAGAATTCATGCTCTTTCCTCAGTGATTGGTCGCTCGCAGCGGCAGGGCTTCTTGTTTTTTGTGTCTCGGGTTCATTGTTGCCGACCCACTTCAGCATGGCAACGGATTCAACGCTTGCAGCGAACATAAACCAATGTACCTCATCGTCATCGCCTGGACCTACGTCACCCTCATGATGGCGGTGGCCGAAGCCACCAGCCCCACCGGGACGCTGCTGGGCGCCGTGATCACGTTCGCGCTGTATGGGCTGCTGCCCATGGGCATTCTGGTGTACATCCTGGGCACGCCTTCGCGCAAGCGCACGATCAAGGCGCGTGAAGCCGCGGAGCAGGCCGCCCACGATGCCGAGCAGGCCGCGGCGGCCCGCGAGGCTGGCGGCCCCGGTTCCTCAGCCGCGCCAGATGCAGGCAGCGAAGCGCCCGCTGCCGCCCAGGGCGGCGCTGTCGCGCCGGTGGGAAAAGAACCTTGATGCGTTCGTGACGGTGCACCATGGCGGTGTTCCGTCATTGCCGTGGACATGGGTGATTCCGAGCGCCTGCAACCGCCGCCGCGCGAGGCCCGCCAGATCGCACAGGTACTTGCCGCTGGCGTGGCCGCTGGGCGCGAAGCAATCCTGCAAGGCCGGGGCAGTGTCGCAAAAAGCCGCCCGCACCTCGGGACCCACCTCGAACGCCTGCGGGCCGATGCAGGGCCCCAGCCAGGCCAGCGTGTCCTGGGCCACCCCTTGCAAGGGCAGGATTGCTTCAATTTTTATAGCGTCGTGCGCTTGATCCGCCTGGGCCAGCGCGACAAATCGCTTGAAAACCGATTCCAGCACCCCCTGCCCGCCCACCCCCGCGAGCCCGCGCCATCCCGCATGGGCCGCCGCCACGGCCCGGCCTGAGCGGTGGGCGAACAGCACCGGCAGGCAGTCGGCCACCATGATGGTGCAGGCGACCGCGGGAACCGCCGCCACGCAGGCGTCGGCCTCGATGCCGTCGGGCGTGCCGCCGTCGAGCTGCACCACGCCATCGCCATGCACCTGGCTCAGAAACACGGGCCGCGTGCCCGCTGTCACTCCTTCGAGGGCGGACTGAAGCCGAAGGCGGTTAGCGCGGACAGCGGCGGGGTCGTCCCCCACATGCGTGCCCAGGTTCAGGCTGTCATACGGGGGCAGGCTCACGCCACCCGTGCGGGTGGTGCACAGCGCATGCACGCCAGGCGGCAAGGGCCAGTCCGGCACCAGCCAGTCGGTGGCCTGCGGGGAGTGCGTGCGAAGGGTCAAGCTTCGTTGTCCGGACAGGCGGAAGGCTGGGCCTTCTGGAATGCGGGCAGCGCCATGCAGGCGTCGAACGCGTCCATCGTGAGCGGCAGGCCGCCCAGGTCGACCTTGAAACGCTGGGCGTTGAAGATCTGCGGCACCAGGCAGCAGTCGGCCAGCGTGGGGGTGCCGCCCCAGCACAGCACCGAGGGCGCCAGCCCCTGGGCCGCGCGCTCCTGCGAGAGCAGCACCAGCTGCCGCTCGAAGGCCTCGAGCCCGTTGCGCAGCCAGTGGTGGTACCACGCGTTCTTGGCGGCTTCATCCACCTTCAGCTCCCGCACCAGGTACTTGAGCACGCGCAGGTTGTTGATCGGGTGGATCTCGCACGCCACCATCTGCGCCAGCGCCCGCACGCGCGCCCGGTCCAGGGCCGTGGCGGGCATCAGGGCGGGTGTGGGATGGGTCTCGTCCAGGTATTCGATGATGGCCATCGATTGCGACAATGCCTCCCCGCCATCGGTCACCAGCGTGGGCACCAGGGCATCGGCGGCGAGGGCCGCGTAGGCAGGCTGCTGGTGCTCGCCCTTCACGAGGTGCACGGGAATGTAGTCGTAGGCCAGGCCCTTGATCTGCAGCGCGATGCGGACGCGAAACGAGGCCGAGGAGCGGAAGTAGTTGTACAGCTGCATGGGGATGGGGATGGGGATTGCTTCGATGGATAGGTGGGCGTGCGTGCCGTGGAGAGCGGCGGTTGTACGGTGCGTCCCGCAAGCCCTGCCACGGCCCGGCGGGGCCGGCGTCATGCGCCCGAGGCGCCGGCCGGGTCCTGGTGGTTGTAGACGACCTTGGTGAGCAGCACCATCAGGTCGCCGCGCTCCTGCGCGTTGAGGGGCGCCATCAGACGCTCCTGCACGCGCTGGGCGGCATCGCGCATCTGCAGGGCCGCCACTTCGCCTTCCGGGGTGATCCACAGCAGCTTGCGGCGGCGGTCGCGGGTGTCGGGTTCGCGGCGAATCCAGCCGCGCTTTTCCAGGCGCCCGATCACCGACCCCGAGGTGGCCGCGTCGAACGCCACGCGGGATGCCAAGGTGACCTGGTCTTCCCCGGGCCGGGCCAGTAGTTCATGCAGGATGGCGAACTGCACGGGCGTCACGTCAAACCCCGCTGTCTCCTCCATGAAAAGCGCCACGGTACGCTGGTGGGCACGGCGCACCAGGTGGCCTGGCGTGTTGTGGAAATCGAAGCTCTTTGCCATGGGCGCGAGTGTAGCGTCCCACAGCAAGACGCCCGCACCCATGGCACACTGCCACACTTCGGCCCGGCCCGCAGGGCAACCCGCCCGCACGCCAGGCCCGCACCCGTTCCATCGCACCCAGAGACAAGAAGAAAGGCAGACATGAGCTACGTGTTTTCTCCCGCACCGTTGGCCAGCGTACCCGTGGCCGGCAGCGCCGACCGGTTCCCCGTGCACCGCATCTACTGCGTGGGCCGCAACTACGAAGAACACGCCAAGGAAATGGGCTTCACCGGCCGCGAGCCGCCGTTTTTCTTCATGAAGCCGGCCGATGCCATCGTGGTGGTGAATGCGGGCGAGACGGGCCAGTTGCCCTACCCCAGCCTCACGGCCAACCTGCACCATGAGATCGAACTGGTCGTGGCCATTAGCAAGGGCGGGAAGAACATCCAGGCCGCCGATGCGCTCACCCACATCTACGGCTACGCCGTGGGCCTGGACATGACGCGCCGCGACCTGCAGAACGACATGAAGAAACAGGGCCGCCCCTGGTGCATCGGCAAGGGCTTCGACGCGAGCGCGCCCATCGGCCCCATCACGCCCGCCGCGCAGGCCGGTGACGTGGAGAAGGCCGGCATCTGGCTGCAGGTCAACGGCGCGGACCGCCAGCGCAGCACCGTGGCCCAGCTCATCTGGAACATCGCCGAGACCATCGAGCACCTGTCGGCCGCATGGGAGCTGCAGCCCGGCGACCTGATCTACACCGGCACGCCCGAAGGCGTGGGCGCCGTGGTGCGCGGCGACGTGCTCGAGGGCGGCGTGGACGGCCTGGGCACGCTGCGGCTGAGCGTGGTGTGACGCCCCGCGGCCTGGGCCACCTGGCGCACAGGCCCCGGCGCGCAGCCAAAAGCTATCTTTTTCATAGCTGCCAGCGCTGATGGAACAAGCGCCAGCAGCCTATTTGAATCAAAACCCCCGATGACCTTCCGCAGCCCCATCAAACACTGCCGCGCCTGTGGCACCGCCGTGGTCTACCGCCTGCCGGACGACGGCGACACCAAGCAGCGCGCGGTGTGCCCCACCTGCAGCACGGTGCACTACGAGAACCCGCTCAACGTGGTGGGCACCGTGCCGACCCTGCCCGATGGACGCGTACTGCTGTGCAAACGCAACATCGAACCGCGCTGGGGCAAGTGGACGCTGCCGGCGGGCTTCATGGAACTGGACGAAACCACGGCCCAGGGCGCTGCGCGCGAGACGGACGAGGAAGCCGGCGCACAGATCGAGATGGGCCCGCTGTTCAGCCTGCTCAATGTGCGCCGTGTGGGGCAGGTGCACCTGTTCTACAGGGCCCACCTGCTCAGCGACCAGTTCAACCCCGGGTATGAAACCATCGAGGCGCGGCTCTTCACCGAAGACGAGGTGCCCTGGGACGAGATCGCCTTCCGTACCGTCAAGGAAACGCTGGAAGCGTTTTTTGCCGACCGCAAGGCGGGCAGCTTCGGGCTGCACTGCATCGATATCGAGTAGCGCCCGGCCCCTGGACGGCCCAGTCCGGGGGGTACGTGCCCCCGGTCCACCGGGTGTTCCGGCCCTGCCTCAGTGGAGAAACAGGTTCCAGGGTGCAGGAACGGTGGTGAGGATGGAGCGGCCGCTGAAGCCCGCCTGCGCCGGCTGAACCACCGACGCATTCACCACGCCCGCGTTGCCGCCGTTTCCGCCGCTGGCCCCGCCGCCCCCTCCAGCAAGGGACGATCCCCCCGAGAAATCGTCCAGACCCATCGCGCCGCCATTGACCAGCAGCGATCCCGTGACCACGGGCGTGGAGGACGCCACCAGGTGGATGATGCCGCCCCCACCACCACCTCCCGCGCCCGCGCCCACCGCGTTGCCAAGGTTGCCGTTGAAGCCATTTCCGCCATGCCCGCCATTGGCCAACAGTGCGCCCGCCACCGTGATGTCGCCGCCGGCCGCGATGACGATCACGCCTCCTGCCCCGCCACCGGCCCCGGCGGCGTCCGCGCCCGGGGTCATGGCGTTCTGCCCGTTGCCGCCATTGGCCTTGATCACGCCCGATGCGGTGACGGTCACATTGCCCCCGGCAAGGATCACAAGTGATCCGCCCCCGCCTCCACCCGTGTCCTGCGCGTTCGGCCGGCTACCCGCCCCACCCGCGGCGGCTGGCGGTTTCAAGAGCCGCGCGGCAGAGAGTGCTGGCAGTCCGATACCGCCTTGGGGTGTCCCGGGTGACGACAGCGCAATACCGGGGTGTGGCGTGACATTGCTGGCCCCTTGCGACCCTTCAAGGACGGTGATGGAGCCGGAAATGGTCACGTCGCCGGTCGCGCGCAGCACGGTCCCGCTGGGAAGCGTCAGCGCTCCCGCGATGTCGATCGTGGAAAACTGCATGTGGTGCCGTCCGCCAAGGCTGTTGAACCCTGCTGTCGTGGACAGGTCGATGGTCGAGGCGATCGACACGGTATAGGCCCCCGCGGAGCCATCACCATACGCCGCGACGGAGCCTGCGGGCCCTTGGGGCCCCGCGGGCCCCTGCGCACCTGCAGGCCCTTGCAGCCCCGTGGCGCCCGCTGGGCCCACGGGGCCGGTGGCACCCTCAGGACCGGCCGCGCCTGCAGGGCCCACCGCTCCCGGGGTTCCCGGGGCGCCTGCCGCTCCGGCAGGCCCTGCGGGCCCCATCGGCCCCGTGGCGACGCCCGCCGTGCAGCCTCCCACCGCGCCGCTTGCGCTTTCAAAACAGAGCAGGCTGCCTTGTGCGGGCGCGCCAGCCAGTCCGGGCATCCGGATCCTGCCCGCATCGTCCACGCGAAAACGCACGGTCTGGGTTGCCGAATCGGTCACCACGAGGGCGCCGCCAGGTGGAGGCGTCAACCGGATATCTGCGGCCCCGCCGAGGCAGGGGGTCAGTGCAAAACCGCAAGCAAGGGCATAGCTCGGCAGCGAGAAACGAAAGCGTCTTGGAGTCATTTTCTGTGGGTCGTGGATGCACGATGGGCGGGACGCGGCGAGCTTCGCTCCCTGCCAAGGGCGACAGGACCGGTTGCAGGCACACCGCGGTGAAGGGATGAATGAAATGGGTCACGGCGGGTCTCCGGTGGCCCGTAAAAGCACCCGGCGGGAGCGCCCGGCCCCAGGCAAAGCACATTTGCGGAAAATGCCCCCCCGGGGACGGCACACGTAACAATTTCATCGCCGCGCATCCTAGCGGCGGTCATGGGCTGGCGCCAGCAAAAAGTGACCGGCCCGGCCCGGCCGGGACCGCGAGCCGCCCGCAGCCGTGCTCAGCCGCCCACGCGCTCTTCGGCGGGTGCCGGGGGATAGCCCGGATCGGTCGTGACGGGAGGCAGGCCCTGGCCTCCAGGCGGCCGGGGCGCAGCAGGACCCAGGGGCCACGCTGCTGGCGCGGAGGGCACCGGTGCTGGCGGTGCCGTGTCGCTGCCAAACAGCCCGCGTATCCAGTCGCGCATGACGCCGAGCGAGCTATCCGCCGGCGGGGGCGGTGGGGTGGTGTCGAACTCATCGAAGAACCGCTCCTGGCCGTCGATCACCTTGGCCCGGATCGCCTGCTGCATGAACTCGCCCACCATGGGCAGCGCGCTGCGGGCGCCCTGCCCCCAGTAGTCGCTGCGCAGCGTGATGCGGCCATCATTGAAGCCCGCCCAGGCCCCCGCCACCACGCGGGCATGCATGAGGATGAACCAGCCATCCGTGTTGTCCTGGGTCGTGCCGGTCTTGCCCGCCACATCGGCCTGGATGCCATAGCGTGAGCGGATCGCGGTGGCGGTGCCCCTGTCCACCGCGCCGCGCATGGTGTTGCGCAGCGTCTGGGCCGCGCGGCCTTCGAAGACCGCCTCGGGCACCGGCTTCGCGAAGGTCTCGAGCACCTTGCCGTGGCGGTCCTCGATGCTGGTGATGAGCACCGGTTCGACATAGCGCCCCAGGTTCACGATGCTGCTGTAGGCCGAGATCATTTCCTTGAGCGTGACCGGGCTCGTGCCCAGCGCCAGCGATGGCACTTCCTCGAGTGGCGACTGCCGCACCCCCAGCGCCCGCGCCACTTCCGCCACGCGGGCGGGGCCGACCTGCTGCATCACCTGCGCGGTGATGGTGTTCTTGGAGAGCGCCAGTCCATCCGCCAGCGTCATGGGCTCGTCGCTCGGCGGACGCCCGTCGGTGGGGCGCCACACGCGGCCACCGCCCAGCGGTATCTCCACCGCGGCATCCATCAGCGTGTCGCCGGGCGATGCCCCCTTGGCAAAGGCCGCGCCGTACACGAAGGGCTTGAACGTGGAGCCGGGCTGGCGCCGGGCCGCCTGCACGTGGTCGAACGGGTCCTGGGCGAAGTCGCGGCTGCCCACCCAGGCCAGCACATGGCCCGTGACGGGATCCTGCGCGAGAAATCCCGCCTGCACGCGCGTTTTCTCGGAGCGCAGCTTCTGCAGGAAGGCGTCGTCGGCCAGGAGCGCCTTGAGCGCCTCGGCGGGCTCTTCCCCCTTGTCCAGCGCGGCGCGGTATTCGCTGCTTTCGCGCACCAGGGTCTGCACCAGTTCGTTCTGCGGCCCCCAGCCATCGCGCTTGCTCCAGGCGGCATCGGCCACGCCCTGCAGCTGGCGGCCCTGGCGCGCCACCGCCTGATTGGCATAGGCCTGCAGGCGCGAGTCGATGGTGGTGCGGATCACCAGACCATCCGAATACAGGCTGTAGCCCTTGCTGTCGGCCCAGTCGATGAGCTGCTTGCGCAGCTGGATCGCAAAGTGCGGCGCGGGACCCATGACCTCGGTCTGGCGCTCGAAGTTGACGCGCAGCGGGCGCTTTTGCAGCGTGTCGAACTGTGCCTGCTCCAGCTTGCCGCGCTTGACCATCTGCGACAGCACGGTGTTGCGCCGGGCCTGCGCACGCTCGGGGTTGAGCACGGGGTTGTAGTAGGCCGTGCCCTTGAGCATGCCGATCAGCGTGGCGCTCTCCAGCACATTGAGCTTGTCGGCCGACTTGTCGAAGTACGTGCGCGCGGCCATCTCGATGCCGAACGCGTTGTACAGGAAGGGCACGGTATTGAGGTAGGTTTCCAGGATCTCGTCCTTGGAATACGACAACTCGATCTTGAGCGCGGTGATGGCCTCCTTGAGCTTGCGCGTGAGGGCCTGGGGGAACACGCGCGAGCGGCCGATCTCCTCCGGAAACAGGTTGCGCGCCAGCTGCTGCGTGATGGTGGAGCCGCCCTGCGGGGCGCCGCGCAGCGTGTGCACCACCGACGATACCGTGCGCCTCCAGTCCAGGCCGAAGTGGTCGTAGAAGCGGTGGTCCTCGGTGGCGATGAGCGCGTTCACCACATGCGGAGAAATCTTGTCGAGCTCCACCCATTCGCGATTGGCCCAGCGGTACTCGGCCAGCAGCTTGCCGTCCACCGACATGAGCTGCGCGGGCAGCTCGCTCTTGGCCTTGCGGATGTCGCTGATGGAGGGCGTGAACGGGATCAGGACCAGGGTGTATGCCAGCACCGCGGCAGGCAGCGCGAGGGCGCCCCACAGCAGCGCGCGGCGCAGCGGGCGGGGCATCCAGGCAAACAGGCCGGCCAGCCAGCGGAGCAGGGCCGCGGCGCGGGCCTGGAAGGAAAGCAGCAATGTGCGCATCAAGAACTCGGAGTAAGGGGGAGAGCGCCTCAGGCGCCCGGACCCGACAGCAGCGCCAGCATGCCCGCTTCGTCCAGCACCGGCACGCCCAGCTCCTGGGCCTTGGCCAGCTTGCTGCCGGCTTCATCGCCCGCCACCACATAGCTGGTCTTCTTGCTGACCGAACCGGCCACCTTGGCGCCAGCGGCTTCCAGCATGTCCTTGGCCGCGTCGCGGCTCAAGGTCGGCAGGGTGCCGGTCAGCACCACGGTCTTGCCGGCAAGGATCTGCGGGGCGCGTTCGGCCACCGGGCCCTCGGGCCAGGTCACGCCGCAGGCGCGCAGCTGCTCGACCACCTCGCGGTTGTGCGGCTGCTGGAAGAACGTGTGCAGGCTCTGCGCCACCACCGGGCCCACATCGTTCACCTCCAGCAGCTGCTCCACGCTGGCGTCCATGATGGCGTCCAGCGTGCCAAAGTGCCGCGCCAGGTCCTTGGCCGTGGCCTCGCCCACGTGGCGCAGGCCCAGGCCGAACAGAAAACGCGGCAAGGTGGTCTGCTTGGATTTTTCGAGCGCGGCCAGCACGTTCTGGGCCGACTTCTCGGCCATGCGCTCCAGCGCGATGAGGGAGGTGAGGCCCAGGCGGTACAGGTCAGGCAGCGTGCGGATCACATTGGTGTCCACCAGCTGGTCCACCAGCTTGTCGCCCAGCCCCTCGATGTCCATGGCGCGGCGCGCGGCGAAGTGCAGGATGGCCTCCTTGCGCTGCGCGGCGCAGAACAGGCCGCCCGTGCAGCGGTGGTTGGCCTCGCCCTTTTCGCGCACCACGGCGCTGCCGCAGACGGGGCAGGCCTTGGGCATCTTGAAGTTGGGCACATAGCCGGTCCGGTTGCCCGGCATCACGCCCACGACTTCGGGAATCACATCGCCCGCGCGGCGCACGATGACGGTGTCGCCCACCCGAACGCCCTTCTTGCGGATCTCGAACAGGTTGTGCAGCGTGGCGTTGGTGACGGTGACGCCTCCCACGAACACGGGCGCGAGGCGCGCGACGGGCGTGATCTTGCCGGTGCGGCCCACCTGCACGTCGATGCCTTCGATCTTGGTGGCCATCTCCTGCGCCGGGTACTTGTGCGCCACGGCCCAGCGCGGCTCGCGGGTCTTGAAGCCCAGGTCGCGCTGCAGCTGCAGCGAGTTGACCTTGTAGACCACGCCATCGATGTCGTAGGGCAGCGCATCGCGGCTGCCGCCCACCTGCTGGTGAAATGCTACCAATTCCGCAGCACCCGCCGCAATCTGCACCTGCGCCGCCACCGGAAAACCCCATGACTTCAGGGTCTGCAGCATCTCGTAGTGCGTGCGGAACACCGGCCCTCCCTCGCCGGGCGGCGTGACGGCGCCCAGGCCATACGCAAAAAAGCTCAAGGGGCGCTGGGCGGTGATGTTCGAGTCCAGCTGGCGCACCGCGCCGGCTGCGGCGTTGCGCGGGTTCACGAAGGTCTTGCCGCCCTGCTCCCGCTGCCGCTCGTTGAGCGCATCGAAATCAGCGCGGCGCATGTAGACCTCGCCACGCACTTCGAGCAGCGGGGGCACGCCCTCGGGCAAGGTCAGGGGTATCTGGCGAATGGTCCGGATGTTGTGCGTCACGTCCTCGCCCACCTCGCCGTCGCCCCGCGTGGCGGCCTGCGCGAGGCGGCCGTTTTCATAGCGCAGGCTCATGGCCAGGCCATCGAACTTGGGCTCGGCCACGTATTCGATGGCGGGGTCCGATTCCGCCAGGCCCAGCTCGCGCCGCACGCGCGCATCGAACGCCTGCGCGCCGGTGGCCTCGGTGTCGGTTTCGGTGTGGATGCTGAGCATGGGCACCGCGTGGCGCACGGGTGTGAGGCCTTCCATCACCGCCCCGATCACGCGCTGCGTGGGCGAGTCGGACGTGATGAGGTCGGGGTGCGCCGTCTCCAGGGCCTGCAGTTCCCGGAACACGCGGTCGTACTCGGCATCGGGCACGGTGGGCTCGTCCAGCACGTAGTACTGGTGCGCCCAGCGGTGGAGTTGCTCGCGCAGCGCTTTGATTTTGATAGCTGCCTGCGCTTGGCTGGTCTGCGCTGCGGCCGAAAAAAGTTCTGATTGTTCAGTCATGGTGGCCCAAGCTGGGATTCCTTTTGACAAACCCCAGTTCCCTGCCGCCCGCGAAGCCCACGGATTCATAGAGCCGGTGGGCCTGCGCGCGCTGCGCGCCCGACAGCAGGAAAACCTTGCAGCAGTTCAGGGCCCAGGCCGCGTCCAGGGCGAACTCCAGCGCTGCCCGGGCCAGCCCCTGGCGCCGGAAGCGCCCGCCCGTGATGACATGCTCGACGACGCCGATGGGCATCCCGGCGCTGGCGAAATTGGGCACGAGCGCCAGCATGCAGGTCGCACCGACCTCGCCATGCCGCAGCGCCACCACCAGCCGCGCGCTGGGGGACCGCAACACGGCGCGAAAGCTGTCCAGCGATGCATCGTCGCCCAGCACAGGGTCCTGGGGCCGCAGTTCGCGGTACAGCGCCCTGACGGCGCCGTGATCGGCCTCGTGCGCCAGCCGGACCAGCGTTGCGCTCATGCGGCGGCCTAGCTGAACAGCCGGCGCGCCAGCACCGACCCCGCCGACAGGTCGCGCCCGTCGAGCTGGTCGTACAGCAGCTCCAGGTCCGAGGCGATCGGGTCCATGGCCATGGCAGGCAGCGGCTGGCCGTTCTGGTCACAGAGCACGCCGTCCATGGCCTCGCACAGCGCGGCGGCGGCCTCGCGCAGGCGCGCAAAGGGTTGTTCGGTTCGGTGGACCTGCGCCACGTCCAGGCTCAGGGTGATGTCGCGGATGGCGGACTGGTCCGGGTCTTCGGCCAGTGCCGCCTGCGTGTCGTAGCCGAGCGTGAGCAATGGCGGCAGGCCTTGCGCGCCGGCCGGCAGCACCAGGCGCCCGGGCATGGCGCCCGGCACGAAGCCCACGCGTGCGGCGTTCTGCTGCACGTAGCCGGGGCTCCAGGCGGCCTGGCGCGCGCGCAGCATGAAGGCCAGTTGCGCGTCGTGGTCGCTGGCGAACTGGTCCAGCTCGCGGGCGCGGGCCACTTCCTGCAGCATGTCGGGAAAATCGGGGGCGGCATTGATGGCGTCCGCAAACGCCTGGGCCTTGACGACGAATTCCGAGAACTCGATCTCGTTGAGCGCGCCCATGCGGTTGGCAAGCTGCACGCCCGCCTGGAAGCTCTGGTAGCGCTGGCCGGGCGCCGGCGTCTCCCACTGCTGGGTGGCTTCGTTCAGGCCTTCGATCGCAAACGGCTTGCTGCCGGCCCGGCGCGTGGGAGGCAGCGCCGCCAGCGCGGCATCGCCGGACACGGACACCTCCGGCTGCAGCGGTGCGATCACGTCGATGAGCGGGTCCAGCCCGGGGCGGCGCTCCAGCGAGAACGGCGGCACGGGCATCTGCAGGGCCTCGCTGGCATCCACCGTGTGCTCGGAAGGCTCGGGCCCGCGGTCCAGGCCGTGAAAGTCCCCGGGGGGCAGGTCGGCGGCCGCGCCCGCCTCGAAACCTGGCTCCTGGCGCAGCGCGGGCTCGGCCGCGCGCTCGCGTTCCGGCTCTGGCGGCAAGGCGCGCTTGGGCGCGTTGCGGCGCGAGGTCCAGGTGTTGTAGGCCACGATGAGGGCCAGCACCAGGCCGCCGATGATGGCCAGACTCAGTTGCAATGTGCTCATAAAAGAAATTCTCGGCTAACGGCTATCCGCTGCATGGCGCAAGGGCCGCCGCGGTGAAAATGCGCGCGGCCTGTGCGCGAGACGCCGAGCAAGGGCCGCCCCGCAGCAAGGGCGTCGTCCCCCTGGGGGGAAGGTGCGAAGCGCCTCAGGGGGGTACTCATATTTCCGCCATGGAGAGGGCCGACTCCATATCGACGGCCACGATGCGCGACACGCCCTGCTCCTGCATGGTCACGCCGATCAGCTGTTCGGCCATTTCCATCGCGATCTTGTTGTGGCTGATGAACAGGAACTGCGTGCCCTTGCTCATGCTGGACACCAGCTTGGCGTAACGCTCGGTGTTGGCGTCGTCCAGCGGCGCGTCCACCTCGTCCAGCAGGCAGAACGGCGCCGGGTTGAGCTGGAAGATGGCGAACACCAGCGCGATGGCCGTGAGAGCCTTCTCGCCGCCCGACAGCAGGTGGATGGTCTGGTTCTTCTTGCCGGGCGGCTGGGCCATCACCTGCACGCCGGAATCAAGGATTTCGTCGCCGGTGATGATGAGCTTGGCCTGGCCGCCGCCGAACAGCTCGGGGAACATGCGGCCAAAGTGCGCGTTCACGGTGTCGAAGGTGCCCGAGAGCAGCTGGCGTGTTTCGCCGTCGATCTTGCGGATCGCGTCTTCCAGCGTGTTCATGGCCTCGGTCAGGTCGGCCGTCTGCGCATCGAGGAAGACCTTGCGCTCGCTGGCGAGCTTGAGTTCGTCCAGCGCGGCCAGGTTCACAGCGCCCAGGGCGGCGATCTCGCGGTGCAGGCGGTCGATCTCGCCCTGCAGGCCGGACACGCGCACATTGCCGTCGGTGATCGACTGGGCCACGGCCTCGAGGTCGGCCTGGGCGTCGGCCAGCAAGGTGGTGTACTGCTCCAGGCCCAGGCGCGCCGCCTGTTCCTTGAGCTGGAATTCGGTGATGCGGGCGCGCAGCGGGTCGAGCGCGCGTTCGAGCTGCATGCGGCGCTCGTCGCTGGCGCGCAGCTTGGTGGTGAGGTCGTCGTATTCGCTGCGCTGGGCGCCGAGCGCTTTTTCGCGCTCCATCTTCACTTCCAGTGCGGCCTGCAGGCCACCTTGCGCGGCGGCGTCGGACAGGCGGGCCAGCTCATCGCGCGCGCGCTGCTGCTCGTCGGCCAGGGCCGTGGCCTGCTGCGTGGCGGTTTCGATGGAACGGTTGAGTTCGGCGCGGCGCGCTTCCAGGCTGCGTTGCGAGAACGTGGCCTCTTGCGCCTGGCGCTCCAGCGTGCGCTGCTGTTCGCGGCAGGCGGTGAGCTTGCGCTCGGCCTCGATCACGCGGTCGCCCAGCTGGGCCTCGCGCTCCTGGCTGTCGGCCAGCTGCATGTCGAGTTCTTCAAAGCGCGCCTCGGCGGCCACGCGGCGTTCCTGCAGGTCGGCCAGCTGGGCCTCCACCTCGGCCAGGTCGCCGTCGATTTGCTGGCTGCGCGCGCGGGTCTGTTCGGCCAGCTGGGTCAGGCGCAGGGTCTCGACCTGCAGCTCGTGGGCGCGGCTCTGGGTTTCGGTGGCTTCGCGGCGCGCGGCCACGAGGCGCTGGGAGGCATCGGCGTACGCGGCCTCGGCCCGCACCAGGGCCGTGCGCGATTCTTCGGCGATGAGCGCTTGCGCGCGCAGCTCTTTTTCGAGGTGCTCGATTTCCTGCGCGCGGGCCAGCATGCCCGACTGCTCGGAGTCCTGCGCGTAAAAGCTCACGCTGTGGGCGCTGACCGCATGGCCGGTAGGAACAAACACCACCTCCCCGGGTTGCAGCGTGCTGCGGCGGGCCAGGGCGTCGTCCAGCGTGGGCGCGGTGTAGCAGCCTTGCAGCCAGTCCGTGAGCACGGCACGCAGGCCGGCATCGTTCAGGCGCAACAGGTCGGACAGGCGGGCGTGGGGTGACGAGGTTTCGGGGTGGCCCGCGGCGGGAGCGCTGTAGAAGGCCAGGCGCGCGGGCGGCGCGTCGGTGCCGCCCGAGCCCAGGAAGCCACGCACCATGTCCAGGCGCCCCACTTCCAGCGCAGCCAGGCGCTCGCGCAGCGCGGCTTCCAACGCGTTTTCCCAGCCGGGCTCGATGTGGATGCGGCTCCACAGGCCTTGCAGGCCGTCGAGCCCGTGTTTGGCCAGCCAGGGGCGCAGCTTGCCGTCGGTCTTGACCTTTTCCTGCAGCGCCTTGAGCGCTTCCATGCGCGCCGACAGGTCGGCCTGGCGCGCGCTTTCGGTGTTCACGGCCTGCTGGCGGGTGCGGCGGTCGTCGTCCAGCTGGGGCACGGACTCCTGCAGCTCGTGCAGGCGGGCTGCCGTGGTCTCGGCGATCTCCTGCGCCTCTTCGAGCTGCTCGCGCAGGTTCGTCAGGCGGGCTTCATCGGGCGCGGCCAGTGCATTGCGGTCGGTGCGCAGGCGCTCGAAGCGGCTGTCGAGCTGGCGGCTTTGTTCGTCGATGCTGCGCTGCTCGGCGGCCAGCACGCCAATCTGCTGCTGCACCTGCACCACGCTGCTGCGCTGCTCGGCCGTGCGGCTTTGGGCCTGGCGCAGGGCTTCTTCCAGGTCGGGCAGCTGCATGGCCTGCTCTTCGACCTGGGCGGCCAGCAGTTCGGCGCGCTCTTCGGCGTCCACACCGGCACCGGCCAGGTTTTCGAGCTCGATATCGGCCTCTTCCTTGCGGGCCTGCCACTGGGCGATCTGCTCTGCCAGCGTGACCAAGCGCTGCTCCACGCGCTGGCGCCCTTCGATCACGTAGCGGATCTCGGCTTCGAGCTTGCCGACCTCGGCCGTGGCCTCGTACAGCCGGCCCTGGGCCTGGTTCACCTGGTCGCCGGCCGCGTAGTGGGCCTGGCGGATGGTTTCGAGGTCGGACTCGACGGCGCGCAGGTCGGCCATGCGGGATTCGAGGTCGTTGACGGCTTGGAGGCCGTCCAGGCGCACCTTGTTCTGCTGCTCTTCGGCCTCGGCCCGCTTCAAAAACCACTGCTGGTGCTGCTTGAGCGTGGCGTCGGCCTGCAGGGTGTTGTATTTGGCGGCCACCTCGGCCTGCTTTTCGAGCTTTTCGAGGTTGGCGTTCAGCTCGCGCAGGATGTCTTCGACCCGCGTGAGGTTCTCGCGCGTGTCCGACAGGCGGTTTTCCGTCTCGCGGCGGCGCTCCTTGTACTTGGAGACGCCAGCGGCTTCTTCGAGGAACAGGCGCAGCTCTTCGGGGCGCGACTCGATGATGCGGCTGATGGTGCCCTGGCCGATGATGGCGTAGGCGCGCGGCCCCAGGCCCGTGCCCAGGAACACGTCCTGCACGTCGCGGCGGCGCACGGGCTGGTTGTTCAGGTAGTAGCTGCTGGTGCCGTCACGCGTGAGCACGCGCCGCACCGCGACCTCGCCGTACTGGCCCCACTGGCCGCCCGCGCGGTGGTCGGAGTTGTCGAACACCAGCTCCACGCTGGCGCGGCTGGCCTGCTTGCGGGTGGTGGTGCCGCTGAAGATCACGTCCTGCATGGACTCGCCACGCAACTCGCTGGCCTTGCTCTCGCCCAGCACCCAGCGCACCGCGTCCATGATGTTGGACTTGCCGCAGCCGTTCGGGCCCACCACACCGACCAGTTGCCCGGGCAGCATGAAATTGGTGGGTTCAGCGAACGACTTGAAACCGGAAAGCTTGATCGAGGTAAGACGCACGGGTCAGGGAACGGGCAAAAAGAGGATGAAGGCGGGGATGCAAAAGTGGCGCCAGGCGGACGTTCCAGGCCGGAACACCCAGGCCGCAGCAAGGGCGGAATGATACCGCGCCGCCTGCAGCCCCCCGGCCCCCGGCTGACGGGCAGGGGCACACGGCCGGGGTGCAGCGCAAACATTTGGCAAAAACCAGCTATTGCGCTTATACCGCCTTGATTTCATGCTATCGATTTTGAAAGATCCTGTACCGGCAGGGTGGCGGGCGGGCTGGTGCGGGCCGGTGTGCCAGGGCTACGCGTGCTGCGCGCCCGTCCCATTCGTTTTGCGCACCAGCGCCTCGAACTCGGCCACCGGCACGGGCGGGCTGAACAGGTAGCCCTGCCAGGCGTGGCAGTGGTGGCGCTCCAGAAACTCGCGCTGGGCCTCGGTTTCCACCCCTTCGGCGATCACGCGCAGGCCCAGGCTGGTGCCCAGCGCCACCACGGTGCGGGCGATGGCGGCGTCGTTGGGGTCGGTGAGCACGTCGCGCACGAAACTCTGGTCGATCTTGAGCTGGTCCAGCGGCAGGCGCTTGAGGTAGGCCAGCGACGAGTACCCCGTGCCGAAGTCGTCCAGCGAGAAGCCCACGCCGTAGCCCTTGAGCTGGCCCATCTTCTCGATGGTGTCTTCCACGTCGTCCAGCAGCAGGCCCTCGGTCATCTCCAGCTTGAGCTGGTGCCCCTGGGCGCCCGAGCTGGCCAGCGCGGCCAGGACCTGGGCCACGAAATCGCCCTGGTGGAACTGGCGCGGGCTCACGTTCACCGCCAGGCTCAGCACGGCCAGCTCGGGCTG
Source organism: Acidovorax sp. GW821-FHT09A11 (assembly GCF_059418365.1). NCBI lineage: Bacteria > Pseudomonadati > Pseudomonadota > Betaproteobacteria > Burkholderiales > Comamonadaceae > Acidovorax > Acidovorax sp. GW821-FHT09A11. The sequence continues at coordinate 477,588 of NZ_JBWKPS010000001.1, read as the reverse complement.
CGCGGCCCAGCGGGCCAGGCACCCGCAGGCCACCTGCAGCACCCATTCGCCCAGCGGGAGGATCAGTCCCGTCTCCTCCGCCAGCGGGATGAAATGCGCGGGGGAGACAAAACCGTCGCGTGGATGGCGCCAGCGCAGCAGCGCCTCGGCACCGGTGATGCGGCCCCGGTCGATCTGCGGCTGGTAGTACAGCTCGAACTGGCCCTGCGCCAGGCCAATGCGCATGTCGCGCTCCAGCGCGGCCCGGGCGCTCACGGCGGCCTGCATCTGGGGGTCGTAGAAGCGCAGCGTGTCGCGGCCGGCGTTCTTGGCCTGGTAGAGCGCCAGGTCGGCGCGCTTGAGCAGTTCGTCCACGGTCTCGCGCATGCCGCTGAAGATGGTGACGCCCATGCTCAGCGAGCTGTGGTGCGCGGTGCCGTTGAGCATGTAGGGCTCGCGCAGGGTGGCCAGGATGCGCTGGCCCACTTCTTCGCTGCGGGCCGCGGCCTCCTCGGGGTTGTCGCCCAGGTCTTCCAGCACCACGACGAATTCGTCGCCTCCCTGGCGGGCGACGGTGTCGTCCTCGTGCACGCAGCCACGCAGGCGGTGCGCCACCTGCAGCAGCAGGTGGTCGCCGCTGTCATGGCCCCGGGTTTCATTGAGTGTCTTGAAGTTGTCCAGGTCGAGCAGCAGCAAGGCGCCGCTGCGCCCGTGGCGGGCACTGGTGGCCAGCGCCTGCTGCAGCCGGTCCATGAGCAGGCGGCGGTTGGGCAGGCGCGTGAGCGGGTCGTAGTAGGCCAGGTGGTTGATCTCCTCCTCGGCCGCCTTGCGCTGGCTCAGGTCCTGCATGGTGACCAGGTGCCCGCCTTCCACCTGCACCCCCGAGACTTCGACGGGGCGCAGCTGCCCGTCATGGCAGCGGATGAGGTACTCGGCGCCGGGGATCACGCCGTCGCCGGCCTGGGCGCTCTGCGCCGCCTCGCGCCAGCCCTGGCGCACGGTTTCGCGCTCCTCGCGCTCCGGGAACGCGCGCTCCCACCAGGTGTCCACGTCGGGCACCTCGGCCTCGGTGTACCCGCAGATCTGCACGTAGCGCTGGTTGCGAAAGCTGATGCGCCCGTCGGGCTGCACCAGGCACAGGCCCATGGGCAGGCGCTCCAGAATGCCCCGCAGCCGGTGTTCGTTGGTGCGCAGGGTGTCCTCCATGCGCTTGCGCGAGGTGATGTCCTGCACCACGGCGATGTGGTGGTCGGGCGTGGCCCCGGGCACCCACATCGGCGACACGGTGAGGTCGACCCACACCGAATGGCCGCGCTTGTGGATGTAGCGCTTTTCCAGCCGGTATTCGGGCACCTCCCCTGACTTGAGGCGCTCCAGGTGCTGCGCGTCCGTCTCCAGGTCGTCGGGGTGCGTGATGGCCCGGATGTTGAGCTCCTGCATCTCCTCGGGGCTGTAGCCCACGATGTCGCCATAGCGCTGGTTGGCGCGCAGGAACCGGCCGGTGGAGGTGTCCAGCAGCGCGACCCCCACGCTGGCCTGGTTGAACAGGGCGCGAAAACGCTCCTCGCTCTCGTGGCGGGCCTCGTCCGACGCCTGCGCGCGCACCAGCGCCATGGTGCGCTGGCGCACCAGCAGCCCGACCGTGGAAGCCAGCAGGAGGGACACCAGGATGCCCCCCAGCCCCGCCAGGACCGGCAGCCGCGCCTCGGACGGCGAGAGGAACGAGCGCGCGGGATGGAAGGTCAGGCGCCAGCGCCGGTCGTGCACGAGCAGGTCGCGCACAAACGGCTGCGCATCGGGCAGCGCCGCCGACGACTGCGCCAGCAGGGGCCGGACGGTGGTGTCGGTGGAGCCCGCGCGCACCGAGCCATGGTCCTCCATCGACACGGCAATGCCGTTGAGCAGGCCCTGGCTCCCCAGCGCCTGCACCAGGTCGAACACCCGGATGGTGGACGCCACCGCGCCCAGGAAGCGCGGCTCCGGCGTGCCCGCCGTGTAGTCGAACACCGGCACGCGGATCACGAAGCCCGCGCGGTGCTTGTCCTCCTGCAGCAGGTCGAACGGGGCCGAGGCCACGGTGTGGCCGCTGTCCCGGCTGTACTGCATGGCGGCCAGGTTGGTGGGCTGGGCGCTGATGTCCAGGCCCAGCACGCTTTCATTGCCTGCCATGGGCCACAGGTACTCGGCCACGAAGTACTCGGCCCGCTCGCCCGGTGGCCGGATGGCGAAGTCGGGGTAGCCGTGGGTGGACAGCGAGGTGTCGGCGCGCACCCGGGCTTCATAGGCGGCTCGCTCGGCGCCCGGCACCCAGCGGGTGAACGACAGGTTGCGCACGCCGGGATACCGCTGGCCCACTTCCAGGTCGCTCGCCGCGCGCTCGAACTCCGCGCGGGTCAGGTGCGGATTGGCCGTGAACAGGCCGCGCAGGCCGTTGACGACTTCGGTATGCCCCTCGATCCGCTGGCTCAGCGCGTCGGCGAACGCGCGGGCCTCCTGCATGAACCGGGTCTGCCCGGCCTGGGCCACCGAGTCGGCCTGCTGCCAGGCCAGCCACAGGCTGACCGCCACGCCCAGCACGGCCACGCCCAGCCCGGCCAGCCAGTGCCGATAGCGACCGTCTGGCGTCAAGGAAGCCATGGCAGGAAACGGGTGGGCATGCAGAATCAGAACAGCGTCTGGGCCGTGGTGGTGGGTGGTGTTGCGGTGGGTCGTTGGCCGCGCCAGGGCCCGGCCGCAAGGCGCAGGATAGCGGCAATCCGCAGCCCTTTGGAGCAACCTGCGGCAGAACAACTGGTTACCAATGAGTTATTTGGTGGAAAGTGCCGTCAGCGCAACACCCTCATGCGCCAGCAGCTATGAATTGATGAGCACATTTCATAACCTGCGTCAGGACGCCGGCCCCGTGCGGCTGTCGGCCACGGGGTACGGCGCGAACCGGCTCCAGTTCTCGTTCACGTCCAGCGCCCGGCCAATGGGAGGAAACGCGCGCTGCGGGCAGGCGTCGCGCTCGCACACCTTGCAGCCCATGCCGATGGGCACGCCCCCGTACGGGTTCGCGAGATCCAGTCCCTGCGAATACACCAGCTGCGGCGCGTGGCGGACATCGCAGCCCAGCGCCACCGAGAACTCCTTGCCCGGCGCCCCCCAGCCGCCGCCGCCGCGCGAGACCGTGCGCGCCACCCACAGGTAGGCGCGGCCGTCGGGCATGCGCGCCAGCTGGGGCACGATGCGCCCGGGCTGGGCAAACGCCTCGTACACGTTCCACAGCGGGCAGGTGCCCCCGATCTTGCTGAAGTGAAAGTGCGTCGCCGACTGGCGCTTGGAGATGTTGCCCGCCCGGTCCACCCGCACGAAGAAGAACGGCACCCCGCGCGCGCTGGGCCGCTGCAGGGTGGACAAGCGGTGGCACACCGTCTCGAATCCCACGCCGAACTGGTGGCCCAGCCGGTCCAGGTCGTAGCGCACGGCTTCGGCCGCGCGCAGGAAGGCCGTGTACGGCAGCACCAGGGCCCCCGCAAAGTAGTTCGCCAGGCCGATGCGCGCCAGCGCCCGGGCCTGGTCGCCGGACAGTCCCGCGCCGTCGGCGATGCGCCGCAGCAGCGGCCCCTGCTCCAGGAACGCCAGCTGCGTCGCCATCTGGAAGGCGCGCTGGCCCGGCTCCAGCCCCGCGGCGAGCTTCAGCACCCGCGTCCCGGGCTCGAAGACGCGCTGCGCGTTGCCCGGCAGCGCATCCGCCGCGCTGCCCACCCGCACGCCATGGGCGGCCAGCAGCCGCTCCGCCAGGCCCTCGTCCGAGCGCCCGGGCTGCAGCGACCAATCGGCGGCGCACTGCTCCGCCGCGTCGTCCAGCTCGGCAATATGGTTCTGCCGGGCAAAGAAAAAGTCGCGCACCTCTTCGTATGCCATGGGGGGATGGCCTTGCAGCGGCGGCATGCCGCGCTCGTCGCCCAGGCCCCACTGCGCATTGAGCGCGCCCAGGGCTTCCAGCCGCTCCAGGGCCTGCCGGTGGCGCTGGTGCAATGCCAGCAAGGTGCGGGCCACGGCGGGCATCCCGGCGGCCAGCTCCCGGATTTCGGCCAGCGAGACGGCATCGCCCGCCCCCTCCCCGCCCAGGCCCGCGGGGAGGTCGGCCAGCACCTCGCGCAGGCCCGTGATGAGGCGCGCCTCGTCGTCGTCCGAAAAGCGCTGCACATCCACGCCGAACACCGCGTTGATCTTGAGCAGCACCGGCACCGTGAGGGGCCGCTGGTTCTGCTCCAGCTGGTTGAGGTAGCTGGCCGACAGGTCCAGCGCGCGTGCCAGCGCGACCTGCGTCATGCCGCGTTCTTCGCGCAGGCGGCGCAGGCGCACGCCCATGAAGGTTTTTCTCATCGCAAGGTCCAGGGGTCAAGAAGACGAATATTCGCAATATTTGCAAATCATCCAGAAATACTTCGCAATCATTCGCCGATTCAGGGGTGGTGCCGCGAATCCCGGGTGCGTACATTGCGAATCATGCACCAAGCGACCCACCCGCACCAGCCCCCCGGCACCCAGGCGTTCACCGAAATGGTGTTCCCCGGGCGCACCAACCACTACGGCACCCTGTTTGGCGGCCAGGCGCTGCTGCTCATGGGCCAGGCCGCTTTCGTCACGGCCAGCCGGCATGCGCGCAGCGCCGTGGTGATGGCGCGCTGCGGCGGCGTGGACTTTCTGGCGCCCGTGCCCCAGGGGCAGGCGCTGGAACTCCAGGCCCGCGTGGTGCGCACCGGCGCCAGCTCGATGACCGTGCAGGTCGAAGGCGCGGCACATGACCTGGCCTCGGGGCGGCACCTGCCCGCCCTGTGCGGCACGTTTGAAATGGTGGCCGTGGACGCCACGGGCCGCCCCACCCCTTTTTCCCCGATGGAGACACCATGAGCGATACCGCAACCCCGAGCACCAGCGCACCCGCGGGCTTCAGGCCCAAGAAATCCGTCGCCCTGTCGGGCGTGACCGCCGGCAATACGGCGCTGTGCACCGTGGGCCGCACGGGCAACGACCTGCACTACCGTGGCTACGACATCCTGGACATCGCCGATGTCTGCGAGTTCGAGGAGATCGCCCACCTGCTGGTGCACGGCAAGCTGCCCACCGCCGCCGAACTGCGCGGCTACAAGGCACGCCTGAAAGCGCTGCGCGGCCTGCCGGCCAATGTGAAGGAGGCGCTGGAGCAGCTGCCCGCCAGCAGCCACCCCATGGACGTGATGCGCACAGGCGTGTCGGCCCTGGGCTGCGTGCTGCCCGAGAAGGACGGGCACCACACGCCCGGCGCGCGCGACATCGCCGACCGGCTGATGGCATCGCTCGGCTCGATGCTGCTGTACTGGTACCACTGGTCCACCCAGGGCAAGCGCATCGAGGTGGAGACGGACGACGACTCCATCGGCGCGCACTTCCTGCACCTGCTGCACGGCCAAAAGCCGCCCGCCGCGTGGGAGCGCGCCATGCACACCTCGCTGAACCTGTACGCGGAGCACGAGTTCAACGCTTCCACCTTCACCGCGCGCGTGGTGGCCGGCACCGGCAGCGACATGTACTCGTGCGTCACCGGCGCCATCGGCGCGCTGCGCGGGCCCAAGCACGGCGGCGCCAACGAGGTGGCCTTCGAGATCCAGAAGCGCTACGACAACGCCGACGAGGCCGAGTCCGACATCCGCCGCCGGGTGGAGGCCAAGGAGGTGGTGATCGGTTTCGGCCACCCGGTCTACACCGTGAGCGACCCGCGCAACGAGGTCATCAAGCGCGTGGCGCGCCAGCTCTCCGAGGAGGCCGGCAGCACCAAGATGTTCGACATCGCCGAGCGGCTGGAGTCGGTGATGTGGGAGGCCAAGAAGATGTTTCCCAACCTCGACTGGTTCAGCGCCGTGAGCTACCACATGATGGGCGTGCCCACCGCGATGTTCACGCCGCTGTTCGTCATCGCGCGCACCAGCGGCTGGGCGGCGCACATCATCGAGCAGCGCATCGACAACAAGATCATCCGCCCGAGCGCGCACTACACCGGCCCGGACGACCTGCAGTTCGTGCCCATTCAGGACCGCAAGTAAATTCGCCCCCCAACGGCGACGGACGGTGCCACCGTCCGCGCCCGCCCCACGCCATGAACACCCTCTTCCGCAAGAACCTGCCCGGTACCGATCTGGACTATTTCGACGCCCGCGAAGCCGTCGAGGCGCTGCAGCCCGGCGCCTGGAACCGCCTGCCCTACACCGCGCGCGTGCACGCCGAGAACATCGTGCGCCGGGCCGACCCTGCCATCGTCGGCGAGTGCCTGGTGCAGATCATCGAACGCAGGCGCGAACGCGACTTTCCGTGGTTTCCGGCACGCGTGGCCTGCCACGACATCCTCGGGCAGACCGCGCTGGTGGACCTGGCGGGCCTGCGCGACGCCATCGCGGCCCAGGGCGGCGACCCGGCCCAGGTGAACCCCGTGGTGCCCGTGCAGCTCATCGTGGACCACTCGCTGGCCGTGGAGTGCGGCGGCTTCGACCCCCATGCATTCGAAAAGAACCGCGCCATCGAGGACCGCCGCAACGAGGACCGGTTCCACTTCATCGAGTGGACGAAAAAAGCGTTTTCCAACGTCCAGGTCATCCCCGCGGGCAACGGCATCATGCACCAGATCAACTTGGAGAAAATGTCGCCCGTGGTCCATGCGGACAACGGCGTGGCCTATCCCGACACCTGCGTGGGCACCGACAGCCACACGCCGCACGTGGATGCCCTGGGCGTGGTCGCCATCGGCGTGGGCGGCCTGGAGGCCGAGAACGTGATGCTGGGCCGCGCCAGCTGGATGCGCCTGCCCGAGATCGTGGGCGTCAAGCTCACCGGCCAGCGCCAGGACGGCATCACCGCCACCGACGTGGTGCTGGCCCTGACCGAGTTCCTGCGCAAGTCCAGGGTGGTGGGTGCCTACCTGGAGTTTCATGGCGAAGGCGCGGCCAGGCTGACCATTGGCGACCGCGCGACCATCTCGAACATGGCCCCCGAATACGGCGCCACCGCCGCCATGTTCAGCATCGACGCGCAGACGCTGGAGTACCTGACCCTCACGGGCCGCGCGGCGGAGCAGGTCAGGCTGGTCGAGACCTACGCGAAGCACGCCGGCCTGTGGTCGGACTCGCTCAGGGAGGCCGTGTACGAACGCCATCTGGAGTTCGACCTGTCCAGCGTGGTGCGCAACCTGGCGGGCCCGTCGAACCCGCATGCGCGCGTGGCCACCGCCGATCTGGCGGCCAAGGGCATCGCGGGCGCCTGGCGCATGCCCACGCCGGAAGAAGGCACGATGCCCGACGGCGCCGTGATCATCGCGGCCATCACGAGCTGCACCAACACCTCCAACCCGCGCAACGTGATCGCCGCCGCCCTGCTCGCCCGCAATGCGAACCGGCTGGGCCTGGCGCGCAAGCCCTGGGTCAAGACCTCGCTGGCCCCCGGCTCCAGGGCCGTGGAGCTGTACCTGAAGGAAGCCGGCCTGCTGCAGGACCTCGAAAAGCTGGGCTTCGGCATCGTGGCCTTCGCCTGCACCACCTGCAACGGCATGAGCGGTGCGCTCGATCCGGCCATCCAGCAGGAGATCATCGGCCGCGGCCTCCACACGGCCGCCGTGCTCTCGGGCAACCGCAACTTCGACGGGCGCATCCACCCCTATGCCCGGCAGGCGTTCCTGGCCTCGCCGCCGCTGGTCGTGGCCTATGCGATCGCGGGCACGGTGCGGTTCGACATCGAGAACGACGTGCTCACGGTGGTGGACGGCAAGCCCGTGCGCCTGAGGGACATCTGGCCCGCCGACGAGGAAATCGACGCCGTCGTGAAGGCCGCCGTGAAGCCCGCACAGTACCGCGCCGTGTACGAACCGATGTTCGCCATCCGGCACGACGACGGCCAGCGCGTATCGCCGCAGTACGGCTGGCGGGCGCAGTCCACCTACATCCGCCGCCCGCCCTACTGGGACACCGAAGGCGTGGGCGCGCTGGCCGCGAACCCGCGCACCTTGAAGGGCATGCGGGCGCTGGCCCTCCTGCCGGACAACATCACCACCGACCACCTCTCGCCCTCCAACGCCATCCTGCCCGACAGCGCGGCCGGAGAGTACCTGCACAGCATGGGCCTGCCCGAGGAGGACTTCAACTCCTACGCCACCCACCGCGGCGACCACCTCACCGCCATGCGCGCCACGTTCGCCAACCCGCAGCTCGTCAACGAGATGGCCGTGGTGGATGGCCAGGTCCGCAAGGGCTCGCTCGCCCGGGTGGAGCCCGAAGGCCAGGTCATGCGCATGTGGGAGGCCATCGAAACCTACCTGCACCGCCGCCAGCCGCTGATCATCATCGCCGGCGCCGATTACGGCCAGGGCTCCAGCCGCGACTGGGCCGCCAAGGGCGTGCGCCTGGCGGGCGTCGAAACCGTGGTGGCCGAGGGCTTCGAGCGCATCCACCGCACCAACCTGATCGGCATGGGCGTGCTGCCGCTGGAGTTCAAGGACGGCACCACGCGGCGGACCCTGGGGCTCGACGGCACCGAAACCTACGACGTGCAAGGCCAGCCGCAGCCACGCGCCACGCTCATGCTCGTCATCCGGCGCAAGAATGGCGAGGTGGTGAACGTGCCCATGGCCTGCCGCCTGGACACCGCCGAGGAAGTCTCCGTGTACGAAGCGGGCGGCGTGCTGCAGCGCTTCGCCCAGGACTTCCTGGCCCAGAATGTCAAGCAAAAACAGCCCCTGGCGCAGTCATGACAAGCGCTGGCCGCTATCAAATTTGAAAAATCCGACATGACGACACTCTTTGCGCCACAGATCCGGATCCCCGCCACCTACCTGCGAGGCGGCACCAGCAAGGGCGTTTTTTTCCAGTTGCAGGACCTGCCCGAGGCGGCCCGGCAGCCCGGCGCCGCGCGCGACGCGCTGCTGCTGCGCGTGCTGGGCAGCCCCGACCCCTATGGCAAGCAGATCGACGGCCTGGGCAATGCCTCGTCGAGCACCAGCAAGGCCGTGATCCTCAGCCGCAGCACGCGCCCCGGCCATGACGTGGACTACCTGTTCGGCCAGGTCTCCATCGACCAGCCCTTCGTGGACTGGAGCGGCAACTGCGGCAACCTCTCGGCCGCCGTGGGGCCCTGCGCCATCCACATGGGGCTGGTCGATGCGGCGCGCGTGCCGCGCGACGGCGCCGCCGCCGTGCGCATCTGGCAGGCCAACATCGGCAAGACCATCGTGGCGCACGTGCCGATGGCCGCCGGGCAGGTGCAGGAGACGGGCGAATTCGAGCTGGACGGCGTGACCTTCGCGGCCGCCGAGGTACAGCTTGAATTCCTCGACCCGGCGGACGAGGGCGAGGACGGCGGCGCGATGTTCCCCACCGGCAACCTGGTCGACCGCCTGGACGTGCCGGGCGTCGGCAGCTTCCAGGCCACGCTGATCAACGCGGGCATACCGACCATCTTCCTCGATGCCCGGGACATCGGCTGCACCGGCACCGAGCTGCAGGCCGCCGTCAACGGCGACGCGCAGGCGCTCGCGCGCTTCGAGGCCATCCGCGCGCACGGCGCGCTGAGGATGGGCCTGATCCGGGAGCTGGCCGAGGCCGCCACGCGCCAGCACACGCCCAAGATCGCCTTCGTGGCACCGCCCGCCGGCTACACGGCCTCCAGTGGCAGGCGCGTCGAGGCGCAGGACGTGGACCTGCTCGTGCGGGCGCTCTCCATGGGCCAGCTGCACCACGCCATGATGGGCACGGCGGCCGTGGCCATCGGCACCGCCGCCGCCATCCCGGGCACGCTGGTCAACCTCGCGGCGGGCGGCGGCCCGCGCGGTGCGGTGCGCTTCGGCCACCCGTCCGGCACGCTGCGCGTGGGCGCCGAGGCCGCACAGGTCGACGGCCGGTGGCAGGTCACCAAGGCCGTGATGAGCCGCAGCGCCCGCATCCTCATGGAAGGCTGGGTCAGGGTGCCCGCCCCCTGAGCGGCGGCGCGGTTTCAGGAAAAGTGCGGCACGCCTGCGTGCCGCCATTGAATCAACAGCGAAGAAGAAAATGATGAACACCAAGCAGCGACTCAAGTCCCTGGCCGAAGCCCGCCGCGGCATCCTCGTGCCCGGCGCGTTCAACGCCCTCTCCGCCCGCGTCGTGGCCGACCTGGGCTTCGAGGCCCTCTACGTCACCGGCGCGGGCGTCACCAACATGTGGTTCGGCCTGCCGGACCAGGGCTTCATGGGCCTCACGGACATCGCCGACCACACGGCGCGCATCCGCGACGCGGTGGAGCTGCCGCTCATCGTGGACGCCGACACCGGCTTCGGGAACGCGCTCAATACCTACCATGCGGTGCGCACGCTGGAGCGCGCGGGCGCCGACTGCATCCAGCTCGAAGACCAGGTCAGCCCCAAGCGCTGCGGGCATTTCAACGGCAAGGAGGTCATCTCCACCGAGGAGATGCTGGGCAAGATCCGGGCGGCGGTGGACGCGCGCCGCGACCCGGACACCCTGATCCTGGCCCGCACCGACGCCTGCGCCACCCAGGGCTTCGAAGCCGCCGTGGAGCGCGCGCAGCGCTACGGCGAGGCCGGCGCCGACATCCTGTTCGTGGAGGCCGTGACCACGGCCGAGCAAATCCGCACCCTGCCCCGGCGCCTGGCCGACAGGCCCCAGCTCATGAACATGGTGATCGGCGGCAAGACCCCCATCGTCAGCGCCGAGGAACTGGCGGGCCTGGGCTACGGCATCGTGCTGTACGCCAATGCCGTGCTGCAAGGTGCCGTGGCCGGCATGCAGAAGGCGCTGGCGGTGCTGCGCGAAACCCGGCGCATCGACGAAGACCCCGCCCTGGCCGCGCCCTTTGCCGAACGCCAGCGCCTGGTGCGCAAGCCCGAATGGGATGCGCTGGAGCGCAAATACCAATAAAAAGCAGTCCTGGCGCTTGCTGTAAAAGCGCAAGCAGCTACATATTCAATAGCAATCAAACGGCCTGACGCCACGCGGTGCGGCCAATCCGCGGGCGTCAAGCCAGCGCGCGACGGCGTAGCGTTTTACGCACACGCCACGGCACAGCCGCGGGCCGCGCTGCACAATGGGTTTTCCGTACCTTGTGCGCGCCCTGCCAATGCAAAGCATTTCTTCCGCGAACATCGTAGACCTGCTGCTGGATGCCGTCTGCATCGTGCAAGCCGACAGCCGGATCGTGTTCGTGAGCCCTGCCTTCGAGCGCATCTTTGGCTATGCGCCCCAGGAGGTGGTGGGGCGGCGCATGCTGGACATGGTCCACCCCGAAGACCTCGAGGCCACCGAGCGCCAGGCGCGCAGCGTGACCGAGGGCCATCTGCAGCTTCAGTTCGAGAACCGCTATGTGCGCAAGGACGGCACCGTCGCGCACATCCGCTGGACGGCGCGCTGGCTGCCCGACCGGCAGCTGCGGCTGGCCGTGGCCCACGACATCACCGAACGCAAGTTCACCGAGTCCATGCGCGGGGCGATCTACGCGATCTCCGAAGCGGCGCAGACAGCGCCCAACCTGGATACGCTGTTCGGGCGCATCCACCACACCGTCGGGCAGCTGCTGCCCGCCACCGATTTTTCGGTGGCGCTGTACGACCGCGAGAACGGCGCTCTGAGCTTTCCCTACCACGTGAGCGACGGGCTGCCCATGCCCGCCCCCATGGCGCTGGTGCGCGATTCGCTGTGCGCCGAGGTCATCCGCAACGGCAGCACCCTGCTGCTCACGCCCACCACACGGGCCGGGCTGCCCGTGGAGGTGCCGCACGAACACCTTCCGCTGTACTGGCTGGGCGTGCCGCTGCAGACACCGCAGGGCGCCATCGGCGCGCTGGTGCTGCAAAGCCATACCGGGCAGTACCGCTACACCGACAAGGACAAGGAGCTCCTGCAGTTCGTCTCCACCCAGGTCGCGGCCGCCATCGAACGCCAGCAGATGCACGAGCGCCTGGAGCACATGGCGCAGTACGACCAGCTCACGCACCTGCCCAACCGCCAGCTGTTCCTGGACCGACTGAAGACCGCCCTCGCCCGCGCCCGGCGGGACCAGGGCCAGCTGTCGCTGCTGTTCATCGACCTGGACCATTTCAAGGACGTGAACGACACCCTGGGCCATGCCATGGGCGACCTGCTGCTGCAGCGGGTGGCGCAGCGGCTGCTGGAATGCGTGCGCGGCTCCGACACCGTGGCCCGCCTGGGCGGCGACGAGTTCGTGGTGCTGCTCGAGCATGGCCCCGCGCAAGGGCACACCACGGCGGTGGCCGAAAAGATCCTGGCGGCATTCGGCCAGGCCTTCGACCTGGAGGGCACGAGGCTGGCGATCCACCCCAGCATCGGGGTGGCCCTGCACCCCGAGCACGGCAGCGAGGTGCACCACCTGCTGGGCCACGCCGACGCCGCCATGTACCTCTCGAAGAAAAACGGGGGCAACCAGGTGCGGCTTGCGCCGCAGCCCCGCGCGGACAGGGGCCCTTAGCGACCTGGGCCGCCCGCACCACCGGACCGCCATGCACGCCCCACGCCCCACGCCCCACGCCCCGGCGACACCCGCGCCGCGCCCACGCCCCGCCGCCGCGCGGCGGCCCTGCAGTTGCTGAAGCGGCTGGGCCTTGCCGTGCTGGCCTTGCCGGTGGCGATGGTCCTCACGTTCGCAGCCTTTCCGTTCTGGTCGTGGCTGGAGCGCACGACCGGCATCGAAAGCATGGGCCGCGAAGGCCCAGCCAGCTGGTGCTACCTGGCCACCTGGGGGCTGCTCGCGCTCGCCCTGGCGGGGCCGGCCCTGCTGCGCGCCGTGCGAAGCCTGCGCCCGGCCCGGGGCCACCGGGCGGGGCACTAGCCACCGCCCGGCAAGCCGCTGCGCCACACCCCCCGGCGGCTGGCGGCGATGTCGCTGCACAATGCGCCTTTCGCACCCGCGCCCTTCACCCACGGCCTACGGCCCCGCCCCCATGCTCTACAACGCCCTCAAGCTCGCCCATGTCCTGTCCATCGTGGTGTGGATAGGAGGCATGGTGTTCGCGCATTTCTTCCTGCGCCCCGCCGCGCAGTCGCTGGAGCCCGCGCAGCGCGTGCGGCTGATGCACGACGTGCTCCAGCGCTTTCTCGCGGCGGTGTCGGTGGCCGTCGTGGTCGTGCTGGCCAGCGGGCTGTGGATGATCGGCCGCGTGGCCAGGCAGGCGGTGCAGGCCGGCGGCTCGTTTTCCATGCCGCTGGACTGGACCGTCATGGCCACCCTGGGCCTGGTGATGATGGCCATCTTCGGCCACATCCGCTTCGCGCTGTTCAGGCGCCTGCAGCGTGCGGTGGCCGCCTCGGACTGGCCTGCCGGCGGCCAGGCCCTCGCCAGCATCCGCAGCTGGGTGGGCGTCAATCTGGCGCTGGGCGTGGTCACGATCGTCGTCACCCTGCTGGCCTGACGGCGCGCCGCCGCTTCCTGCCCATGCTCACGCACAAGCAGCTGCGCTACTTCGTGGACATCGTGGACGCGGGCAGCTTCAGCCTGGCGGCCGAGCGGCTGTTCATCGCCCAGTCGGCGCTGAGCCGCCAGGTCAAGGACATGGAACAGGCGCTGCAGGTACCCCTGCTCGAGCGCGGCACGCGGCACCTGCAGGCCACCCCCGCGGGGCGGTCGCTGTATGCCGACGCGCGCCGCATCCTCGCCGACCTGCAGCAGGCCGCCGTCAACGCGCGCGATGCGCAGCGCGGCATCGAGGGCACGGTGCACCTGCTGCATGCCAGCTCGGTGCCGCTCACGCCCGCGCTGCAGTCCTTTCTGCGCCGCCATCTGGCGCAGCACCCGGGGGTGTCGGTCGAGGTATCGCAATCCTCGTCCGAGCACCAGGCCCCCGACATCGCCCAGGCGCGCGCCGACATGGGCCTGGCGCGCGCGCCGGTGCTGCGCCGCTACCCCGGCATGCACTATGAGCCGCTGTACACCGAGGGGCTGGTGGTGGCCCTGCCCCCCGGCCATGCACTGGCGCAAGCGCCCGAGATCGCACTGGGCGACTTGCGCGGGGAGTCCTTCGTGGCCACGCCCCACCTGGACCGGGGCGGCCTCAGCCACCACGTGGCCCAGCTGTGCCGGGCGGCCGGGTTCGAGCCGCGCAGCGCGCGGGTACGCTCGCGCAAATGGTCGCAGCTGGCCCTGGTGCAGGGAGGTTTTGGCGTGGCGGTGATGCCCGAATCGCTGGCGGCATGGGCACCGCCGGGTGTGCCCGTGCGCCCACTGGCCGGGAGCACGGGTCACCGCACGGCGGTGCTGGTCTTGTGGCGCCAGGACGCAGCGCCCCTGGTGCAGCAGTTCGCGGATGCCATGGTGCGCAGCTTCGCCCCGCTGCCACAGGCCCCCGGCTCCCACCCGCCTGCGGGCTGAACCCAGCTGATTTCGAGATAGATACCCGCCCCATTCGGTATTGGATGTGCAGGGGGACCGCCGGTAGAGTGCATCGCATTCGTCCACCGTGCCTGTTGCCCCCGCCACCATGCCGCTCTCCACCCTTGCCGACTTTCTGCCCGCCGTCCAGCCGTGGCAACTGGCCCTCATCTGCGCGGGGGTGACCGCCGCCTACGTGATCTTCGGCATGGCCGGTTTCGGCACCGCCCTGGTGGCCGGGCCGGTGCTGGCCCACTTCATCCCCGTCGCGACCATCGTGCCGCTGCTGGCGCTGCTCGATTTTTTCGCCGCCGCCACCAACATCGCACGCGACCGCCATGCGGCTGACAGCGCCGAGCTGGGCCGCCTGGTCCCGTTCCTGGCCGCGGGCAGCCTCGCGGGGGCCGCGCTGCTGCTCTGGGGGAGGCCCGATGCACTGCAGTGGGCCCTGGGCGCATTCGCCACGGGCTATGCGCTCCATGCGCTGAGCGGCCACAAGCCCCGGTCGGCGCTGCCCCCGCGCGCGGCCCTCCCCTTTGGCTTCATCGGCGGCATCTTCTCGGCCCTCTTTGGAAGCGGCGGTTTTCTCTATGCCATCTACCTGGCGGGGCGGCTGGACGACAAGGACCGTATCCGCGTCACGCAGTCCACCCTGATCGGGCTGAGCACGCTGACCCGCGCGGTGCTGTTCCTGCTGGCGGGTGTGTACGCGCAGGCGCCGATGCTGGTGCTGGCGGCCGCGCTGGTGCCGGCCATGCTGCTGGGCACGGCCATCGGGCGGCGCATCACGCTGCGCCTGTCGCGCGAACAATTTCTGCGCGTGGTCCACGGGGTGGTGCTGTGCTCGGGCGTGCTGCTGCTGTGGCGGCAGTGGGCGGGCGCATAGCCGCAGGCCCCGGCCGCCGGTTCACCTACTTGGGTTGCGGACAAGGGCCCGCCGGCGCGCGCGCCGCGCCCCGGTCCTCTACCATCGGGCGAAGAGGAGCCGCGCTACGTGTTCAAGTTTTTCGAAAACCGCCTTCCCCCCTATCCCCCCGCCGAACCCCACCTGCCCCCGAAGGACTTCATGGCCTTCGTCTGGGATGGCACGCGTGGCCTGCGTGGCTACGTCGCCACGATGGCGGGGCTGTCCGCCGCCATCGCGGTGTACGAAGCCCTGCTGTTCGCCGTGCTCGGCCATGTGGTCGACTGGCTCTCCACCGTCGCACCCGGTGCGCTGTGGACGCAGCACAAGGCCTCCATCCTCGGCATCACCGCGCTGCTGCTGGGCTCCGTGGGCCTGGTGGCGCTGCAGACGGCCATCAAGCACCAGGTGCTGGCCATCAACTTCCCGCTGCGCCTGCGCTGGAACTTCCACCGCCTGATGCTGGGCCAGAGCATGGCCTTCTATGCCGACGAGTTCGCGGGCCGCATCACCACCAAGATCATGCAGACCGCGCTGGCCGTGCGCGACATGATCTTCACCACCACCGACGTGGTGATCGGCATGGGCGTCTACCTCGTCACCATCCTCGTGCTGCTGGCCGGGTTTGACGTGCGGCTGCTGGCCCCGTTCGCCGCCTGGATGGTGGCCTACGGGCTGGCTTGCTGGTATTTCGTGCCGCGCCTGGGCAAGGTGGGCAAGGCCCAGGCCGATGCGCGCTCGGTGATGACCGGGCGCATCACCGATGCCTACACCAACATCGCCACCGTCAAGCTGTTCTCGCACACGCGCCGCGAATCCGAATTCGCGCGCGCGGCCATGGACGCCTTCAAGCTCACCGGCTACGCGCAGATGCGCCTGGTGAGCCTCTTCGAGATCGTGAATCACATCCTGGTGGTGGTCATGATCCTGGGTGCGTGCGGCACGGCGCTGTGGCTGTGGTCGCTCGGCGAGGTGGGCGCGGGCGCCGTGGCCGCCGTCACCGCCATGACGCTGCGCGTGTCGGGCCACGCGCACTGGGTGATGTGGGAGATGACCACCCTGTTCGAGAGCGTGGGCACCATCCAGGACGGCATCAACACGCTGACCAGGCCGCGCACGGTGGTGGATGCACCCGATGCCCAGCCACTCGCCGTGACCCAGGGCGAGGTGCGCTTTGACAACATGAGCTTTGCCTATGGCAACGGCCGGCCCGTGATCGACGGGCTGAACCTGGTCATCCGGCCGGGCGAGAAGATCGGGCTCATCGGCCGTTCGGGCGCCGGCAAGTCCACGCTGGTGAACCTGCTGCTGCGCTTTCACGACGTCAGCTCGGGCCGCATCCTCATCGATGGCCAGGACATCGCCCACGTCACGCAGGACAGCCTGCGCCGCTCCATCGGCATGGTGACGCAGGACACCTCGCTGCTGCACCGCTCCATGCGCGACAACATCCTGTACGGCCGCCCCGACGCGAGCGAGGCCGACCTGCACAAGGCGGCCGAGCGCGCCGAGGCGGCGGACTTCATCGCCACGCTGACCGACCTGCAAGGCCGCACGGGCTACGAGGCGCATGTGGGCGAACGCGGCGTGAAGCTGTCGGGCGGCCAGCGCCAGCGGGTCGCGATCGCGCGGGTGATGCTCAAGGACGCGCCCATCCTGCTGCTCGACGAAGCCACCAGCGCGCTCGACTCCGAGGTGGAGGCCGCCATCCAGCAAAGCCTGGACAGCCTGATGCAGGGCAAGACCGTGATCGCGATTGCGCACCGCCTGTCCACCATCGCGGCCATGGACCGCCTCATCGTGATGGACGCGGGCCGCATCGTGGAAGAAGGCACGCACGCGCAGCTGCTGGGCCAGGGCGGCGTGTATGCACGCCTGTGGGGGCACCAGAGCGGCGGATTCCTGGGCGAATCGGAAGAAGACTGACAGCCACTGCCTCGCCGCCCAGCCAGCCAGCCGGGCTGCCTGCCACCCACGCGACAGCACGGCACCGGCCTGTCGCCCAGGCGGCTGTGCGCGGCCCGCGCACGTTCTACCGTTGCAGCCCTGCACGGGCCATGGTGGCCTGGCCAACCGAAGGAGACGATCCGATGATCAAGGTCACGGCGGTGTACCGCTGGCGCGAAGGCGCCACGTTCAACCACGACTACTACCACGGCGAACACATGCGCATCGCCCGCGCGGCGCTTCAGCCCCTGGGCCTGGTGCGGCTCGAGAGCGACCGCGTGCTCTACCCCGGCGAGCCCCGCCCCGGCCAGGTGGTGGCGCTGACCAACGCGTTCTTCAGCGACCTGAAGCAGGCCCAGGCCGCAGCCAGGCAAACGGCGGCGCAACTGACGGTGGACATCCCCAACTACACCAACATCACGCCCGAGTCCTACTTCGCGCAGATGCTGGCGCACGAGGTGGCAACGGCCTGAGAGCGCGTCGATCCACCGCTCGCGCACGGCCTTGGGCAACAGGCGCACACACCGCCCTGCCCGGCCCCGGCACGGCGGCCAGCACGTGGCACGCGGTGGACGGCCAGTCCAAGGCCCGGGGAAGGCAACCGGCAGCGCCGCCTGGCCCCACATGGATAAAAATAGGCCCTCGCGCAGGTTTGCATTGCGCATCAAGCTATAAATTTAATAGCAACATACATTCCAGGCCGCAGCTCCATGACCACCAGCACCCCCATCCCACTCGACATGCCCGCGCCCACCGGCGACCAGCTCAAGGCCAGCCGCGCCGCTGCCGGGCTCAGCCAGGCCCAGGCCGCGGAATTGATGGGCTATCCGCTGCAGACCGGCAGCCGGGGGGGCGTGCAGTCGCGCACCTGGCAGGCGCTGGAGAGCACCACCGACGAGCGCAACATGCAGGGGCCCGTCTACGCGATGTTCCTGCTGCTCACGGGGCAGCATCCCGACTACGTGCTGGCCCGGCGCTCCGGTGCGGCCCCATCCGCCGTCGCCCCATGAAAAAAGCGGAACGGTCCAAAGACCCTTCCGCGAACTGCTTGCAGGGAGATCGCCGAAACAGCGGGTGGCTCAGTCCACCTTGATGTTGGCGGCCTTGATCACCTGGGCCCACTTGTCCACCTCGGCCTTCTGGAAGCTGGCGATCTGGGCGGTGGTCATGTCGGCCGGCTCCATGCCAAAGCCCTTCAGGCGGTTTTGCATGTCGGGCTGGGCCAGGATCTTGCGGATCTCGTCGTGCAGGCGCGTGACGGTGGGCGCGGGCGTGCCGGCCGGCACGAAGATCGCCTGCCACGACTGCACCTGGAAGTCCGCCAGGCCATTCACGCCCGATTCGGCCACCGTGGGCACGTCGGGCATGGAGGCCAGGCGCTTGGGCGAGGTCACCGCGATGGCGCGCAGCTTGCCGCTCTGGATGTGCGGGGCGGCGACCACGGTGGTGTCGAACATCATGTCGACCTGGCCGCTGATCACGTCCTGGATGGCGGGGCCGCTGCCCTTGTACGGGATGTGCGTGAACTTCACGCCCGACTTGTAGGCCAGCAGTTCCACGGCCAGGTGCTGCGAGCTGCCGGTGCCGGCGGAGGCCGACGACAGGCCGCCCTCCTTGCCCTTGGCGGCGGCCAGCACGTCCTTGAGCGTCTTGTGCGGGCTGTTGGCCGACACCACCAGCACCACCGGATTGGTGCCGATCAGCGTCACGGGGCTGAACGACTTGATGGGGTCGTAGCCCAGCTTCGGGTACAGGCTGACGTTGATGGCGTGGGAGCTGACGGTGCCGCCCAGCAGCGTGTAGCCGTCGGGCGCGGCGCGCGCCGCGGCTTCCGAGCCGATGCTGCCGGCCGCGCCACCCTTGTTCTCGACCACCACGGTGGTCCCCAGGGCGGTGCCCAGTTGCTGGCCGATCAGGCGGCCGAGCGTGTCGGTGGTGCCGCCAGCGGCAAACGGCACCACGTAGCTGATGGGCTTGCCCGTGGGCCAGGTGCCCTGGGCGGCGGTGGGCAGGCCGATGAGGCCCACGGCGGCAGCCAGGGCCGCTGTGTGGATGAGGGTTCTGCGTTGCATGAAGGGTCTCCTGGTTTGTGGATGGTGGATGGCGGGACCGAATGGAAGAACCGTTCAGGCATTTCCACGGTTCAGTCCGTCTCAAGGCAGGTCAACGATCTCGACCCAGTTGGGGTTCTTGCCCGCTGGCACGCGCGTGGGGGTGCCCGGAACGCCGGTGGCAGGGTCGATGGGGTGCAGCGACACCTGGTGGGACTCCTGCCCCGCCGCGACCAGGAAGCGGCCCGAAGAGTCCACCGCAAAGCCGCGCGGGGACTTTTCCGTGGGCACCTGGCCCAGCGGCTGCAGCTGGCCCGTGACCGCGTCGACGCGGAAGCTGCTGAGGGTGCTGGAAGTGCGCTCCGACGCATACAGCGTGCGGCCGTCGGGCGACAGGTGAATGTCAGCGGCCCAGGGCTTTCCCGCAAACCCTGCGGGCAGCGCCGTGGCGCGCTGCACTGGGCGCAGCGTGCCCCGCGCCGAGTCGTAGGCCAGCACGTGCACGGCGGCGTCCAGTTCGTTGAGCACATACATGAAGCGCTGGCCCTTGTCCCACACGAAGTGGCGCGGGCCCGACTTGTCAGGGGCGACGGTGGTGAGGGCGGGCTCGTGCGCGCTGAGCCTGCCCGTCTCGGCATCGAAGCGCCAGGCCGAGAGGTTGTCTCCGCCCAGGCTGGTGGCGAACACATGGCGGTTGGCGGCATCCGCATGGATGGCATGCGCATTCGGCGCCGTGGGAATGAGCTGCTGCACCGCCCCCACCGCGCCGTCCTTGCCAATGCTGTTGACCGTGATCTTGTGGCCGGGGTACGAGGCCGCGAACAGCCAGCGCCCGGTGGCATCGGTGTCGATGTTGGCCATGCTGTCGGCCAGCGGCGCCTCGCCCAGCTTGCGCAGCTTGCCGCTGGCGGGATCGATCGCCAGGTTCACCACCCTGAACGGCTGTGAGCGCAGCGCCACGTACAGCATCTTCTTGTCCGGGCTCACGGCCATGGGCATCGCCATACCGCCCAGCGGCGTGGTGTCCACCGGCTTGAGCGCGGCGGCACTGCGGTCCAGTTCGAACACCGACACGTCCTGGCTGTCCGCGTTGGAGACATAGACCCAGGTAGCGGCCCAGGCGCCCGGCGTGGCCAGTGCGGCGGCCACGGCAACGGCCACATGCGCCAGCCGTGCGGCCCTGCGGCGGGAGCGAAGTGCTGCAATCATCCGTATTCCTTGGGCAGATGGCGGCGAAGGCTGGGGAACAGCGCACTCGCGTTGCCATGGTGGTCGTTTCCCGCCGGGCGATTTCACGGCCTGCCGGGCGCGGGGTGGGAGTCTTTTGTCATATGTCGTCATACAACAAAGAGGCGATTGTGGAGCCACTCCCACCCGGAACCCTAAAGGGATTACCCGAAGTTTCTTGACACTCGATTGGTGCGCCGAGCCCCTGTCGCCATAAGGAAACAGCCTCCCAAAACCCTGGTACTTACCCTGATTTTTTAAGGGTAAACCCGACATTTCCAGGCTGGTCGGTTGTTTTGGATCGCGTCTAGTTGTACGATGACTAACAACAATCCATGCAACGGAGACATTCCATGACCTTGAACCGACGCGCCATCCTCCTGGCCTGTACCGCCGCCCTGGCAGCAGCCTCCGCCACCGCCCAGACGGCGGAATGGCCAGCAAAGACGCTGCGCATCGTGGTGCCCTACCCTCCAGGCGGCAGCTCGGACATCATTGCGCGCTCGATCAGCCAGTCGCTGTCCGAGGCGCTCAAGCAGACCGTCATCGTCGAGAACAAGCCCGGGGCCAACGGCAACCTGGGGGCGGACTTCGTCGCCAAGGCCGAGCCGGACGGCTACACCATGCTGCTGTGCGACGTGGGCGCGCTGGCCATCAGCCCCTCGGTCTACACCAAGCTGTCGTTCGACCCCTCCAAGGACCTGCGTGGCGTGACCATGCTGGCCTACTCGCCCCACCTGCTGGTGGTGCACCCTTCGGTGCCCGTGAGCAACCTCAAGGAGCTGGTCGCCTACTCCAAGAAGAACGACCTGAACTTTGCCGTCACGGCCACCGGCAGCGCTCCCCACCTGGCTGGCGTGGCGCTGGAGCGCGCCAGCGGCGCGCGCTGGCAGTACATCCCCTACAAGGGCGGCGTCACCGCCATCCAGGACACCGTCGCCGGCCAGACCCAGGTGCTGATGAACGGCATGCTGGCCACCCTGCCCCAGGTGCAGAGCGGCAAGCTCAAGGTGCTGGGCGTGTCCAAGTCCACGCGCATGCCCCTGATCGGCGACGTGCCCACCATTGCCGAGCAGGGCGTGGCCGGCTACGAGTCCGGCACCTGGCAAGGCGTGCTGCTGCCACGCGGCACGCCCGATGCCGTCGTGCAAAAGCTCAACAAGGCCCTCATCACCGCCATCCGCGCACCCGAGATCCGCTCGCGCCTGGCCGGCCAGGGCGCCGAGGTGGTGACCATGACCTCCGCCGAGCAGGACCAGTTCTTCGTCAAGGAGCGTGCGCGCTGGGCCAGCGTGGTCAAGGCCGCCAACATCAAGCTCGACTGAGCACTTCACACCCCCCTGTTTCATTCACCTTTCTCCCTCGTTGCAATGACCATGACCCCGCAAGACCTCAAATCCATCATGGGCTCCGGCCTGCTGTCCTTCCCCATCACGGACTTCGACGAGCAGGGTGAAT
Source organism: Acidovorax sp. GW821-FHT09A11 (assembly GCF_059418365.1). Taxonomy (NCBI): domain Bacteria; kingdom Pseudomonadati; phylum Pseudomonadota; class Betaproteobacteria; order Burkholderiales; family Comamonadaceae; genus Acidovorax; species Acidovorax sp. GW821-FHT09A11. The sequence continues at coordinate 455,643 of NZ_JBWKPS010000001.1, read as the reverse complement.
TCCGCCCCAGGACCTACATCGAGCGCCTGGAATGGCTCGCCCCCTATGGCGCCAGCGCCCTGTTCGCCGCCGGCGGCACGGGCGAGTATTTCTCGCTCTCGGGCCCCGAGTACGGCCAGGTCATCAAGACCGCCGTGGACACCTGCCGTGGCAAGGTGCCCATCATTGCCGGCGCCGGCGGCCCCACCCGCACCGCCATCGCCCATGCCCAGGAGGCCGAGCGCCTGGGCGCCCACGGCATCCTGCTGTTGCCCCACTACCTGACCGAAGCCGGCCAGGAGGGCCTGATCGAGCATGTGGCCGCCGTGTGCAACAGCGTGAAGTTCGGCGTCATCGTCTACAACCGCGACCGCACCAAGCTCACCGCCGATTCCCTGGCCATCCTGGCCGACCGCTGCCCCAACCTTATCGGCTTCAAGGACGGCGTGGGCAACATCGAGACCATGTCTTCCATCTTCATGAAGATGGGTGACCGCTTCTCCTACCTGGGCGGCCTGCCCACGGCCGAGGTGTATGCGGCGGCCTACAAGGCGCTGGGCACGCCGGTGTATTCGTCCGCAGTGTTCAACTTCATTCCCAAGACGGCGATGGACTTCTACAAGGCCGTGGCGGCAGACGACACGGCCACCCAGCATAAGCTGCTCAAGGAGTTCTTCATGCCCTACCTGGCCATCCGCAACCGGGTGGAAGGCTATGGCGTGAGCATCATCAAGGCGGGCGCCAGGATCGTGGGCCATGACGGTGGGCCGGTGCGCGCGCCGCTGACGGACTTGAAGCCCAGCGAGATGGAAGAGCTCAAGGCGCTCATCGACAAGCTCGGCCCGCAGTAAGCGCGCCGAGGGGCCTGGCAAGCCAGGCCCCTTTTCTTTGGTTGCATTCCACCACGCGCCTGGCCGTGCACGGGCGCGTGGTGCAGCCGTGGCACGCACACACATCCCCAACACCACAACGGAGACAGACAAGATGTTCAAGCAAATCGTTCTCGCCACGGCCGCCGCCTTGGCCATTGCCGCGCTCACGGGCTGCGCCGCCAGCGCACCCGCTGCATCTTCGGCATCGTCCGAGCAATCGGTGGCCGCGGCTGCGGAAAAACTGCGCGTGGCCATGATCGATCCCACGCCCACGGCCCTCGCCCAACTCGTCGCCGACGACCTGAGCTACGGCCATTCGGGGGGCCGCGTGGACACCAAGGACAGTTTCATCGGCGACCTGATCGCAGGAAAATCCGACTTCGTCACCATCGCCATCTCCGACCAGACCATCAAGGTCGTGGGAAACACTGCCATCGTGCGCCACACCCTCACGGCCGATACCAATGACTCGGGCAAGCCCGGCAAGGTGCAGATCAAGATCCTGGGCGTGTGGCAGCAGCAAGGCGGCCAGTGGAAGCTGCTGGCACGCCAGGCCGTGCGCGTCGCGGCATGATGTAGACACATCGGGGCGGCAGTGTGCCGCCGTATGCCGCCCGTTGCATTTTTTGGCACTGCTGCCCCACGAAACCATGACCACGACTCCCCACCGCATCCTGCAAATCGGCCGCCTGCCCCTCCCCGCGCTGGAGGCCGAACTGGCGGCCCGTTACAGCGTCGCCTGCCTGGCCGAACAGCCCGATCCAGCGGCTTTTCTGGCGTCACACGGTGCGGAGTTCACCGGGGTGGTGACCACCGCCGCCATCGGCCTCAAGGGCGAGGTCATCGCCGCGCTGCCCCACCTCCAGGTCATCAGCAGCTTTGGCGTGGGCTTTGACGCGCTGGACATCGATGCGGCCAAGGCGCGTGGCGTGCAGGTGGGCTACACGCCCGGCGTGCTCAACGACTGCGTGGCCGACATGGCATTTGCGCTGATGCTGGATGTGTCGCGCAACCTTGCCGCCAGCGACCGTTTTGTGCGCCGTGGCGAATGGCCGAAGGCCAGGTTTGCGCTCGGCAGCCGCGTGTCGGGCAAGCGCCTGGGCATCGTGGGCATGGGCCGCATCGGCCAGGCGGTGGCCGATCGTGCGAGCGGTTTCCGCATGGAGGTGGGCTACCACAACCGTCGGCAGGCCGAGGGCTGCGCACTCCCTTACTTCGCGTCCTTGACCGCGCTGGCGCAGTGGGCCGACTATCTGGTGCTGACCGTGGCGGGCGGCGCTGGCACGCGCCACCTCGTCAACCGCGATGTGCTGGATGCCCTGGGGCCGAACGGCTACCTCGTCAATGTGGCGCGCGGCAGCGTGGTGGACGAAGCCGCATTGATCGAAGCGCTGACCGAACGCCGCATCGCCGGTGCCGGGCTGGACGTGTTCGAGAACGAGCCCACCGTGCCCGCCGCGCTGATGGCGCTGGACAACGTGGTGCTGACGCCGCACACCGCCAGCGCCACGCACGAAACCCGACGCGCGATGGCCGACCTGGTGCTGGAAAACCTGGAATCGTTCTACACCACCGGTGCCGTGCTGGCGCCGGTGCCTGGCACCTTGGTACTTGAGTAAGCCGTAAACAGCGCCTCCGTGCCTGGCTCCTCGCCCTGCAGCACCGGAGACGCCCCCGCAGGGGGGAGGCACGAAGCGGCTCAGGGAGTCACTTCAGCTTGTCGCGCGAGATGTCCATGATCATGCGCGTGGCCAGGTACAGGCGCGGCACGATGGTATTGATCTGCACGTACTCCGCATCGTTGGAGTGGGCGCCGTAGCCCGACAGGCCCATACCCTCCACCACCGCGCCCTTGGTCTTGAGCGCCGCAAAGGCCGCATCGGTGCCGCCCCCGGTGGCTTTCTCGACCACGTTGAGCGGCAGGCCCAACTCCTGGTAGATGACCTTGCCGTAACCGGCCACACGGCGCGATGCCTCGCTGGTTTCGAGCGGCGGCCGGCGCACCTCGAACTTCACGTCCACCTTGGAGGCGGGCAGCAGCCGGGTCTTGATCTTCTCCTGCAGCGCCTTCTCCAACCCGTCAAAGTCCGCCACCTTGAGGGCACGCGCATCGGCCTGGGCGGTGGCCTCGGCCGGAATCACATTGCGGTTGGTGCCGGACTTGGACACCGTCCAGTTGAGCTTGAGGCCTTCGTCGTTCTTCGACAGGTCCTTCATCTGCAGCAGCTGGTGCGACAGTTCGTACAGCGCGTTCACGCCATCCTCGGGCTTGGCCCCGGCGTGCGATGCCTTGCCCTGCACCGTGAGGTAGGCCGCCCCGATGCCGCTGGTGGCCAGGCGCAGCGTGCCGTCGGTGCCGCCGCCTTCGAACGACAACACCACGTCCTGCTCGGACGCCACACGGGTGATGGTGCTGCGCCAGCCGGGCGAGCTGATTTCCTCGTCGCCATTGATCAGCACGGTGAGCGTGCCGTAGTCCTTGAAGCTGAGCTTTTGCAGCAAGGCCACGGTGTGGATGATGAGCGCGATGCCCTGCTTGTCGTCCGAAATGCCCAGGCCATAGGCCTTGTCGCCATCGATGCGGAACGGCTGGCCTTTGAGCATGCCTTTCAGGTACACCGTGTCCATGTGCGCGATGAGCATGATCTTCTTGCTGCCCGTGCCCTTGAACACGGCCTGCACGGCAGGGCCCACCTTCTCGGGCGTGTCGTCGAGGCGGTAGATGTCGCTGGTTTGCAGCACATCCACCGTGCCGCCCAGTTGCTTGAGCTGGCCGGCAATGCGCTCGGCGATCTGGTTCAGGCCTTCGATGTCCTTGCTGCCCGACTCGATGTGCACCAGGTCACGCAGGGTGTCGAGCAGGGGTTGCTGCTCCTTCTGAGCCAGTGCATGGACGTCAGCCACCGGCGCAGCGTGGGCCACGGCGGCGGCAAACGCCAGCGCCAGCGAGGCCATCAGGGGGCGGACGAACGAAGGGGCTGAGTGTGGGCGGCGCTGCGGATGGTGCATGGTGCAAAGGCTCGGTGAAGGGATGAGGAAAGCGATTATGGAGTCTTGCAACACCAATTTCAAACACTGATCCTCCTTGCAATGCTTCGGTCAGCGCCTGCGCGCCAGACTCAGCCCGCAGGCGCAAACACCTCGGGGCTCAGCCGTGACTTGTGGCCCCGGGGTTCAAACAGCCACATGCCATACAGCGGCAGAGATTCCGCCAGCCGCAGGGGCGCCACCAGCGTGGACGCACCGCCCAGCAACGCAGGGTGCGGCACAACAGCCAGCAGGTCGGACTGCGCCACCAGGTGCAGCAGGCTGGCAAAGTCGGGGCAGCGCACGGACATCCTGGGCGCGGGCATGCGGCGCACACGGTGCGCTTCCGTCAACACATCCACCGGCCCGCTGACACTGGGCCCCACACAGGCCCACGCAGCGCCCTGCAGTTGCGCCAGCGACTGGGCCCGGACCCATGGGTGGCCCTTGCGCGCATAGACCTGGGGATGCAACTCGTACAGGGGGCGCTCCGTCACATCGGGATGCGCAAACTTGCGCGGTTTGGGGGCAATGACCGCATCAAAGCGCCGCTGCAGCAGGCCCTCCAGCAGACTGCCTTCATCGGCCGTCGCCATCTCCAGCGAGCGCCGGGCGTTGGGCAGGCACCAGCTGGCATACAGCAGCGGGCCACAGACCAGCGCCGCTGAAGACGTGAGCCCTACCCGCAGCAGGTAGCGGTCTGCCGCAGCCACTGACGCGCGGGGCAGCGCCTCAACCCCTTGCGCCAGGTGCAGGGCCTGCGCGGCTACAGCCCGGGCCAGGTCGGTGGGCACATGGCGGCGCCCTTCCTGCACCAGCAAGGGCTTCGCGAAGTGGACTTGCAGTGCCTTCATGCCATGGCTGATCGCAGGCTGCGACACGCCGCAGGCCTTGGCCGCCAAGGCAAACGAGCCCTGATCGATGACCGCACGGAGGTATTGCAGGTAGCGCAGATACATAAACACCTTTTATGTACAAGCCACCATTGTCTCTTGTCGTGCGGCGCGGAGTTGGCGAAGCTACGCACTCCACTCCACGCCCTTTGCATCGCCACGTATGAGCCATTCCCCCATCGACACCGTCCGCACCTACCTCGCCCACCTGCATGCCAGTCATACCGACGGGCTGATTGCCTGTTTTGAAGACGATGGCATGGTGCATTCGCCCTTTCTGGGCACCATGCGCGCGAGGGGCTTTTTCCAAAAGCTCGCCCAGGCTTCCAGCCGCAGCGTGATCACCGTGCTGGATCTGTTCGCCTCCGCCCAACCAGAAAGCGGCGGCGCCGTGCGGGTCGCCGCCTATTTCCGCTACGACTGGACCTTGAACGATGGCCGCGAGGTGACTTTCACCTGCGTGGATGTGTTCACGTTCGACGCGGGCAGCACCCGCATCCGCGACATGAACATCGTCTACGACACCCACCCGCTGCGCGAAGAGGTGGGCGACAAGTACGCGCCGGATCCGATTATCACAACAACTCCACGCCCTTGAGCGTGACAAAACTCGTCTCGCGCGTGACCTGCACAAAGTCCTGCAGGTACGGCTTGGCCGACAGGCTGGGCAGGCAGGCGGCGTGCAGTTCGCCACGCAACCCCCGGGCTCCGATGGGCCTGGCCGTCACATACCCCCGGTCCAGGTAACTCTGCACCGCCCACAGCGGCAGCGCCGCCACGCCGCGCCCGCTGGCCACCAGCTGCAGCATGGCCACCGTCAGCTCGGTGGTGCGGCGCGGGGGGCGCACCCCGGCGGGCTCCAGCACCTGGCGGATCAGGTCCAGCATTTCGTCGGGCACGGGGTAGGTGATGATGGTCTGGTCGGCAAAGTCCTGCGCCACCAGGTGCGGCCTGGCCACCAGCGGGTGCGTCTTGGCCAGCAGCGCGCGGATCTCGAAGCCAAACAGCGCGTGGTAGTCCACGCCCGCCTCGTCGGCATCCACCTCCGACACGATGGCCACGTCGGCCCGGCCCTGGTGCAGCAGGCCCACCGGGTCGGCGTGAAAGCCGCTCACGATGTCCAGCTCCACCTCGGGCCAGCGGGTGCGAAACGCGTCCATGGCGGGCATGAGCCAGTCAAAGCAGGTGTGGCATTCCACCGCAATGCGCATCTGCCCGCCCTGCCCCAGCACCAGACGGGCAATGTCGCGTTCGGCCCCTTCCACCTGCGGCAGCATCGCATCGGCCAGCGCCAGCAGGCGTTCGCCCACGGCGGTGAACTGCGGCGGGACGGACTTGCGCTCAAACAGCGGCTGGCCATAGCGGTCCTCCAACAGCTTGATCTGGTGCGACAGCGCCGACTGCGTGAGGTTGAGCAGCTGCGCGGCCCGCACCAGGCTGCCGCTGTCGCGCAGGGCGACCAGGGTGCGCAGGTGGCGCACTTCCAGAATCGACTGGTTCATTACTAATTTTCAAGTTGATCGCATAAAACTTTCGTTTGAATAATAAACGAGCCCGCGCGACCATCGGTGCCTTCATTGCATTGCTCCATTCAGAAGAAGGAAATCACCATGTCGCTCGCCGCCCAATCCTCCTCTCGCCCTGTGCTCACGCACACACTGGGCTTTCCGCGCATGGGGGCGCAGCGCGAACTGAAATTCGCGCTCGAGTCCTTCTGGCGCGGCGACAGTACCGAGGCCGAGCTGCAGGCCACCGCCGCCCAATTGCGCCAGTTGCATTGGCAGGCGCAGGCCGATGCGGGCCTGGGTTGTGTGACGGTGGGCGACTTTGCGCTGTACGACCACGTGGCCAACCACATCCAGCTGCTGGGCTGCGAGCCTGCGCGCTTTGGCTTTGACGCCCACACGCCCGAGCTGGCGCGCTACTTTGCGATGGCGCGGGGCGTGTCGGCCCACGCCGCCGAAGACCATCAGGGCTGCAGCGCCGGTTGCCAGGCAAAGCACACCACCGCAGGCCAGCCCGCTCTGGAGATGACCAAGTGGTTTGACACCAACTACCACTACCTCGTGCCCGAGTTCAGCGCCCACACCCAGTTCCGCCTGGCCAGCGAGCGCCTGTTCGCCGAAGTGGCCGAGGCCCAGGCGCTGGGCCACCGCGTCAAGGCCGTGCTGCTGGGGCCCCTGAGCCTTTTGTGGCTGGGCAAATCCAAAACGGCGGGTTTTGACCGCTTCAGCCTGCTGGAGTCATTGCTGCCGGTGTACGAAACCGTGCTGGCGCGCCTGAAAGCCCAGGGCGTGGAATGGGTGCAGATCGACGAACCCATCCTGGGCCTGGACCTGCCCGACACCTGGCGCCATGCGTTCGAACCCAGCTACTGGCAACTGGCGCGCAGCGCGCCCAAGTTGCTGCTGGCCACGTACTTCTCGCCACTGGCCGAGAACCTGCGCCTGGCCTGCCAGCTGCCCGTGGCCGGCCTGCATGTGGACGCCGTGCGCTCCCCCGACGAGCTGGTGGGCGTGGCGGACTGGCTGCCCTCGCACAAGGTGCTGTCCGTGGGCATCGTGGACGGCCGCAACATCTGGCGCACCGACCTCGATGCCGCTCTGGCCAAGCTGCGCCCCGTGGCCGACAAGCACCAGGGCGAGCTGTGGCTGGCACCGTCGTGCTCTCTGCTGCATGTGCCGTTCAGCTTAGAGGCCGAAACGCAGCTGGATGCCGAAGTGAAATCCTGGCTGGCGTTTGCCGTCGAAAAGCTCGACGAGCTGCGTGTGCTTGCCGCCGCCTTGTCGCAAGGCGAGGTTGCGGTGGACGATGAATTGCACGCCGCCCGCATCGCCCTGGCCGCCCGCCGCGCCAGCCCCCGCGTTCACCGTGCCACCGTGGCCGCCCGCCTGGCCGCCGCTGCGCCGGGGGCCGACCAGCGCCACGACGTCTTTCCCGCCAGGCAAAAGGCACAGCGCGCACGCCTGAAGCTGCCGCTGCTGCCCACCACCACGATTGGCTCGTTCCCGCAGACGGCGGAGATCCGCGCAGCCCGTGCCGCCTTCAAGCGCGGGGCACTGGATGCGGCCCACTACCAACAAAAGATGCAAGCGGAAATTGCCCTGGCCGTGCGCAAGCAGGAAGCCCTGGGCATCGACGTGCTGGTGCATGGCGAGGCAGAGCGCAATGACATGGTCGAATACTTTGGCGAGCAGCTCGACGGTTTCGCCTTCACCGCCAACGGCTGGGTGCAAAGCTATGGCTCACGCTGCGTGAAGCCGCCCATCATCTACGGCGACGTGGCCCGCCCCACGCCTATGACCGTGGCCTGGACGCAGTACGCGCAGAGCCTGACCGACCGCCCCATGAAGGGCATGCTCACCGGACCCATCACCATCCTGCAGTGGAGCTTCGTGCGCGACGACCAGCCGCGCGCCACCACGGCCGACCAGATCGCCTGGGCCATCCGCGACGAGGTGTGTGATCTGGAAGCCGCCGGCATCGCCATCATCCAGATCGACGAGCCCGCCATCCGCGAGGGCCTGCCGCTGCGCCGCGCCGGGTGGAAGAGCTATCTGGAGCGCGCCACACGCGCGTTCCGCATCAGTGCCAGCGGCGTGCGCAACGACACCCAGATCCACACCCACATGTGCTACAGCGAGTTCAACGACATCCTGCCCGCCATCGCGGCCATGGATGCCGATGTGATCACCATCGAGACCAGCCGGTCGGACATGGAACTGCTGCAGGGTTTTGGCGACTTCAAATATCCCAACGAGATCGGCCCCGGCGTGTACGACATCCACTCCCCCCGCGTGCCCGGCGTGCAGGAGATGGCCGCGCTGCTGGAAAAAGCCGCCGAGGTCGTGCCCGTGGAGCACCTGTGGGTGAACCCCGACTGCGGCCTGAAAACCCGGGGCTGGCCCGAGACCGAAGCCGCCCTGCGCCACATGGTGCAGGCCGCGCAGGAAGTGCGCGAGCGGCTGCTGGAGGAAGCGGCCCTGGCATGACGGAGGCCCCGCCGCGAGATCGGCTGGCCGCCCACTCAGCCCGCAGCGCCCTTCATCTCCGCCAATTTCACGAGGACCAGCAAAGCGTGGTTGAGGGGCGTGGGCACGCCCAGAGCGGCCCCGCGCCTGACGACGTAGCCGTTCAGATGGTCGATCTCGGTGGGCTTGCCCCGCGCCAGGTCCTGTGCGGTGGACGAGAACTGGCCGGGCATGGTGGCAGCGATGCCGCGCACGGCGGCCTGCACGTCGCCCGCAATCGTCACTCCGTCAGCAGCCGCCACGGCCAGGCATTCGGCCACGATGTCGGCGATCACCTGCGTCACGCCGGGCACCTGTACCAGCGGGCCATAGGGCTGCTGCGACAGGGCCGAGAGCGCGTTGTACGCGCTGTTGAGCACCAGCTTGGCCCACAACGCACCGCGCACGTTGTCTGACACCTGGGTGGGGATGCCCGCCGCCGTGAGCTGGCGGGCGGCCTCGCCGCTGCGTGGCGATGGCGCAATCACCAGCTCGCCCCGGCCATGGTGCACCACATGCCCCGGGCCGCCCATGGCGGTGGCGACGTACACCACGGCGGCGGCCACGGGGGTGCTGGCGCCGAGCACGGCGCGCACGCGCTCGTCGTTGTCCACGCCGTTCTGCAGGGTCAGCACCAGCGTGCCGGGCGCCAGGTGCGGGCGCATCCCGCGCGCGGCGTCCTCCGAGTCCGAGGACTTGACGCAGAACAGCACCACGTCGGCCCCCAGCACCGCGCTGGCCTCGGTGCTGGCCGCCAGCGGCACCTGCACATCCAGCACGGCTGTCTGCAGGCGCAGCCCGCGTTCGCGCACGGCCTGCACATGGGCGGGCCGGCCAATGAGCGTCACCGGGTGCCCGGCGCGTGCCAGCAGCGCGCCGTAGTAGCAGCCCACCGCCCCCGCGCCCATGACGGCGATACGCAGCAAGGGGCCGGGGGTGGGCGGGGCGCTGGAGGAAACGGCTGTGGTCATGGAAAGTCCGGGGGACACAAAAAGAAGGCTGGGCCGATGGGCCTTGAGACTATATCGGGCGATCCGCCGCCCGCGCGCACGCTCAGGCGCCGCGCAGCACGCGCTCCGCCCACCTGCCCGCCCCCAGGAAGAGGAAGCCCACCAGCACGAAGCCGCCCAGCAGGCCAGCCGCATTGCGCAGCACCATGGCATACCCCAGGGCGTTCACATCGATGAACGGATACGGGTAGCTGCCCAGCCACACGCCGCGCACCAGCGCATAGGCAAAGTACGCCAGCGGGTAGGCGCAGGCTGCGAGCGGCACCCACCACCGCAACCCGCGCTTGCCGGGCGCGGCCCCCAGCCAGTACAGGCCGAACAGCACGGGCACCGCGTAGTGCAGCAGCACATCGGCCAGCCACTGCCAGCCCTGGGGATCCCAGATGTTGCGCAGCAGGAAGTGGTAGGCCAGGCCCACCAGAACAATGCTGATGGCGGCACACGCCTGCACCGGCGCGCGCGCGAAGAACCGCCCCCAGGAGGAGCCTGCGGCCACCGCCGGCAGGGTCAGCACCAGGGCCACCAGGATGTTCGTGAGCACGGTGAAGTACCCCAGATAGGCCACCAGGCCCTGCAGGGCGGACTGGCCGCCGGCCAACGCAAGCCGCAGGGAAAGCACCAGCTGGAGCAGCACGGCGAACCAGACAAGCAGTGCAAGGGAAAAGGTGGCCCGCCTTTCGGCCGGGGTGGGGCGCGCGGCGTGCGCAGACGGGGGTGGCGAAGGATTCAAGGGTGTGCCCTGCTCTCGATGGGATGTGCCAGCACCATAGCCCAAAGGCCGTGGCACGGCCATCTCACCCAGGGACGGAAGTTGCAATAACCCCTGGCAACAACTCGGGAATCAGTTGATTGCAAAGACAATCATTGTCTAGTCAATTAAATTCCTGCCCATGACTTCCGCGCGTCCCACCCCCTCGATCCAGGGCTTCTACAGCCCCGACCACCTCCAGCCCGAGGACAGCGTGGGCTACCTCATGCGCAAGGTGATGTCCTCCATCCGCACCCAGGCGGATGCGCAGCTGGCTCCGCGCGACCTGACCTACGCCCAGTGGCTGCCGCTGTACAAGATCTCGCGCTGCGACAAGACCACGGTGGCCAGCCTCGCCCGCGACCTGGAGACCGATCCGGCGTCGATGACCCGGGCACTCGACCGGCTCGAAGCCAAGGGCCTGGTGCTGCGCGAGCGTTCCACCACGGACCGCCGCGTGGTGCAGCTCGCGCTCACGGCCGAAGGCCAGGCCGTGGCCGCCCAGGTGCCCGCCGTGCTGGCGGACGTGCTCAACGGCCACCTGAGCGACTTCACCCACGACGAATGGCAGCTGCTGCTGCGCATGCTGCGCCGCATGCTGGCCAATGGCGAAGCGCTGCGCCAGCAGCCGCCCGCGCAGCCCTGATCGCGGTGCCCCGTACTTTTTTCGAATCCCTGGAGATTGACGTGTCCCAACCCACCCCCTTTTCAACCCGCGCCGCCGTGGCGGCCCACTTCGCCGTCTCGGCCGTCGCGCTGGCGGCCGCCCTGTTCCTGGTCGGCTGCGCCAGCCCCGGGCCGGCACACACGCCGCTGGCACAGACCACGCCCGCCGGGGCGGGTCTGAACGCCTCGGCCAGCGAATCGGCCGCCCCGTCGCAGTGGTGGACCACCCTGGGCGACGCACAGCTCAATGCCCTGGTCGACAAGGCCCTGCAGGGCAGCCCCAGCCTGGCCGTGAGCCGCGCCCGCCTGGAGCAGGCCGTGGCGCTGAGCCAGGTGCGCGAAGCCGCCAGCGGCCCGCAGGTGAACCTGGGCGTGGACGCCACGCGCCAGCGCTACACCGCGCACGGCCTGGTGCCCGCCCCGGTGGCCGGCAACACCTACAACAGTGGCACGGTGCAGGCGACGTTCAGCTGGTCGCCCGACTTCTTTGGCCAGCACGCCGCCGAGCTGCAGGCCGCCCTGGGCCAGGCGCGCGCGGCCCAGGCCGATGCTGCCGCGGCAGCCAACACCCTGGCTGCCCAGGTGGGACGCAGCTACGTGGCCCTGGCGCGCCTGGTGTCGCAACGCGAAGTCGCGGTGCGCGCGCTGGAGCAGCGCGAAGAGCAGCGCCGCCTGACCAATGACCGCGTGGCCGCGGGCCTCGACAGCCAGGTCGAGCTGACCCAGGCCCAGGCCGCCGTGCCCGATGCGCGCACGCAGATCGAGGCGCTGGACGAGCAGATCACCCTGGCGCGCCGCCAGGTGGCCGTGCTCACCGGCCAGGCACCCGATGCGCTCACCACCCTGACCCCGCAGCTGGCCGCCCTGCAGCCCGCGCCCGTGCCCGAGGCGCTGGGCGCCGACCTGCTGGGCCGCCGCCCCGACGTGGTGGCCGCGCGCTGGCGCGTGGAAGCCGCCACCCAGGGCGTGAAGGTCGCGCGCACGGAGTTCTATCCCAACATCAACATCGGCGCCTTCATCGGCCTGAACTCGCTGGGGCTGGACAACCTGTTCAACGCCGGCTCGCGCCAGATGGGCGTGACGCCTGCCCTGCGCCTGCCGATCTTCGACGGCGGCCGCCTGCGCGCGCAGCTGGGCGGCCGCCAGGCCGAGCTCGACGCCGCCATCGCCCAGTACAACGGCATGGTGCTCGACGCGGTCAAGGAAGCCGGCGACGCCATGGCCTCGGTGCAGTCGCTCACGCGCCAGCAGGCGCTGCAGGACGATGCCGCCGCCAGCGCCGAGAAGGCCTACCGCTTCGCGCAGGAGCGCTACCGCGCGGGCCTGGGCAACTATCTGGTGGTGCTGTCCACCGAAAGCCAGGTGCTCGCCCAGCGCCGCCTGGCCGTGGACCTGCGCGCGCGCCAGCTCGACACCCGCCTCATGCTGATGAAGGCCCTGGGCGGCGGCTGGACGGACGACACCGACACGCTGCGCACCGCCGCGCGCTGATTCCTGGCACACGAAAAACACACACAACAAACACCTACCGAAAGATCACAGCCATGAGCGAACCCCTCACCTCCCAAGAAGCCAACACCGCCCGCCGCCGGGGCCTGACCCTGATCGCCGCCGCCGTGGCCCTGGCCGCCATCGGCTGGGGCGGCTGGCACTGGGCCAATGGCCGCCATGTGGAGACCACCGACAACGCCTACGTGGCGGGCAACGTGGTGCAGATCACGCCGCAGATCGGCGGCACCGTGGTCTCCATCGGCGCGGACGACACCGATTACGTGAAGGCCGGCCAGCTGCTGGTCAAGCTCGACCCCGCCGATGCCCGCGTGGCGCTGGAGCAGGCCGAGGCCCAGCTGGCGCAGACCGTGCGTGAAGTGCGCACCCTGTTCGCCAACAATTCCACGCTGAAGGCCCAGGTCAGCCTGCGCAGCGCCGACCTGGCGCGCGCCCAGGCCGAAGCCGCCCGCCTGCAGGACGACGTGGCCCGCCGCGCGCCGCTGATGGCCAGCGGCGCCGTGGGCAAGGAAGAGTTCCAGCACGCCACGGCCCAGGTCACCGCCGCCAAAAGCACCGTGGCCGCAGCCCAGGCCGCCGTGGTGGCCGCGCAGGAGCAACTGGCCGCCAGCCAGACACAGACCGAAGGCACCTCCATCGAGCAGCACCCCAACGTGCAGCGCGCCTCGGCACGCGTGCGCGAGGCCTACCTGGCCGTGCAGCGCGCCCAGCTGGTGGCGCCGCTCGACGGCCACGTCGCCAAGCGCGGCGTGCAGGTGGGCCAGCGCGTGCAGGCCGGTGCCCCGCTGATGACACTGGTGGCCCTGAACGACCTGTGGGTGGACGCCAACTTCAAGGAAAGCCAGCTGCAGAACCTGCGCATCGGCCAGCCCGCCGAGCTGGTGGCCGACGTGTACGGCACCAAGGTCGTCTACCACGGCAAGGTCGCCGGCCTGGGTGCCGGCACGGGCGCCGCCTTCGCGCTGCTGCCCGCGCAGAACGCCACGGGCAACTGGATCAAGGTGGTGCAGCGCGTGCCCGTGCGCATTGCCCTCGACCCCAAGGAAGTCAGCGAACACGCCTTGCGCGTGGGCCTGTCGATGGACGTGAAGGTGGACACGGCCGACCAGAGCGGCAAGACCCTGTCCGACACCCAGCGCACCACGCCCGTGGCCGCCACCGCCGTGTTCGACGCGCAGTTCAAGGCCGCCGACGACGAGGTGGCCCAGATCATCGCCGCCAACCTGGGCCGCAAGGCCCTGGCCGTGGCCTCGCCCAAGGTGGTCCAGACGCCGGGCGGCAGCGCCGGGCAGGCACAGAACCACGCCTCCGCCCCCGTGCGCGCCCCTGTGGTGCAGTAAGCCGGAGTCTTTTCCATGACTGCCGCCAACCCCACCGCGGACCAGGCCGGCGCCTCGGCGCTGCCCGCCGCGCCGCCGCCAGCCGCCCCGCCCGGGCCGCCCACGGCCTACCCCCCGCTGCAGGGCACGGCCCTGCTGCTGGGCACGCTGTCGCTGTCGCTGGCCACGTTCATGAACGTGCTGGACTCGTCCATCGCCAACGTCTCCATCCCCGCCATTGCCGGTGACCTGGGCGTGAGCCCGGGCCAGGGCACCTGGGTCATCACCAGCTTCGGCGTGGCCAACGCCATCTCGGTGCCGCTCACGGGCTGGCTCACGCAGCGCTTCGGCGCGGTGCGGCTGTTCACCATGAGCGTGCTGCTGTTCGTGCTCACCTCCTGGCTGTGCGGCTTCGCCTCGTCGCTGGAGATGCTGGTCTTCTTTCGCGTGCTGCAGGGCCTGGTCGCCGGGCCGATGATCCCGCTGTCGCAGACGCTGCTCCTGGCCAGCTACCCGCGTGCCCTCGCCGGAACGGCGCTGGCCCTGTGGGGCGTGACCACGCTGGTCGCGCCCGTGGTGGGGCCGCTCCTGGGCGGGTGGATCACGGACAACATCTCCTGGCCGTGGATCTTCTACATCAACGTGCCCGTGGGGCTGCTGGCCGGCGTGCTCACCTGGGGCATCTACCGCAAGCGCGAGACCCCGATCCGCAAGCTGCCGATCGACACCGTCGGCCTGTCCCTGCTGGTGCTGTGGGTGGGCGCGCTGCAGCTCATGCTCGACAAGGGCAAGGAGCTCGACTGGTTCGCCTCCAACGAGATCATCATCATGGCCGTCGTCGCCGTGGTGGCGTTCGCCGTGTTCCTGGTCTGGGAGCTCACCGACAAGCACCCGGTGGTGGACCTCAAGCTCTTCAAGGGCCGCAACTTCACCTTCGGCGCGCTCGCGCTGTCGGTGGCCTATGCCCTCTTCTTCGGCAACGTGGTGCTGCTGCCGCTGTGGCTGCAGCAGTGGATGGGCTACACCGCCACCTCGGCCGGCATGGCGCTGGCGCCGGTGGGCATCTTCGCCATCCTGCTCACGCCGCTGGTGGGCCGCAAGGTCGGCCAGTGGGACCCCCGGCGCATGGCGACGGGCGCGTTCATCGTGTTCGGCATCGTGCTGTGGATGCGTTCGCAGTTCACCGTGCAGACCGACTTCATCCACATCCTGATCCCCACCCTGCTGCAGGGTGCGGCCATGGCGTTCTTCTTCATCCCGCTGACCACGCTGACGCTGGCCGGGGTGGCCCCCGAGCGCATTCCGGCCGCCGCCGGGCTGAGCAACTTCGTGCGCATCACCGCCGGGGCCATGGGCACGTCCATCGCCACCACGCTGTGGGAAAGCCGCGCCGCCATGCACCATGCGCACCTGACCGAGGGCCTGGTGCAGGGCCAGGGCGTGTTCGCCATCACGCTGGACAACCTGATGGCATCGGGCCTGACACAGTTGCAGGCGCTGGCGCAGGTGAACCGGCTGATCGACCAGCAGGCATTCACCCGCGCGGCCAACGACATCTTCCTCGGATCGGCCGGGCTGTTCCTGCTGCTGATCGGGCTGATCTGGCTGACCAGGCGGCCGCCCAGGGCCCAGGGCCCGGGCGCCGCCGACGCGGCCGGAGCGCATTGAGGGCCAGCGGGCCGGCAGCAGCTGAATAACACCGGAAAATGGCTGCAGCGCTTTAACAACAAGCGCTGGCAGCTATTTTTTTATAGCACCCAAGCCACCTGCCGCGCCCTGCGGCACTGCGCGGCCTCCCACAGGCCACGTCGGAAAAACCTGACCTCCAGGCGGGCGCGGCACCTTCGGCCGCACCCCGGGGGGCGCCCCAACAATGCAGTCACCGCAACACACAACAAGGAACTGCCATGTCGCTCTCGCTGATTCTGCTGATCGTCCTCATCCTCATCCTGGTTGGCGCACTGCCAACCTGGGGCCACAGCCGCTCATGGGGCTACGGACCCAGCGGCGGGATCGGGCTGGTGGTGCTGATTCTCGTGATCCTGCTGCTGATGGGCAGGATATGACGACGACACCTCCCGGCTGAGGCCGGGGGCCCTGCTCCCGCAAGGGGTGGCGGCACCTGTCGGCCCCGCAAGAGAACGGCGCTTCCTTGGAAGCGCCGTTTTTTTATGCCTGTTGGAGGCACCGGGTTCGATGCCCCTGCGGCCTGGCTTTTCACGCTCGGCGCTGGCCCGCTGCCGCGAAGGCTGTCGAGAACGCCGCGAACTCCTTCTGCGCCACCGTGCCATCCGCGTTGCCGCCCTGGTCCATGAGCTGCATCACCGCCTGCGAAAAACCACTGCCCGCCTGGGCGCCCTTGGTACTGGCCAGGCCCTTGAGGAATTCATCCTGCGAGATGGATCCGTCCTTGTTGGTGTCAAAGCCTGCCGTCAGCTGCTCGGTTTGGGCCTCGGTGGCACCAAAGCGGGCAAGCAGGTCCCGAAAATCCTCCCTGGAGACCGACCGGCCGCCCGATGCGCCGGAAGCCCCCGCCGGCACCGGACCGCCGCCCCGCCCCACCGCGCCCACGGCGGGGCCGTCGAGTTTGCCCTGCGAGACCAGAATGCCTTTTTCTGCAAACCCTGCCAGTGCCTCGGCCTGCGGACTCAGGGTGAGGACCGTGGAGGACTCAGGCTCGGTCGCACCAGCGCCGCGCCGCGATGCGGCGGACTTGCCCGGCCCGCTGGAGGCTGCGTTGAAGATCAGAGAGGCTACGGACGCAAGGCCGGAGATAAGAGGTGACATCGCCATGGACTCCTGTGGGGCAAAACCCGGTGTCCTGGCCCTTCCTGCTGGTCCTTGCTTGGAGAAGACAAAAGGACAAGGCCACCGTGATCACCGCTTCGCCCAGGACATGAAGGGTACGCCGCGCCCCACGACGCAGTGGCAGGATGAAAGCACCCTTTGGACCCCATTTCGGCACCTGTCCGGCACATCCCGGCTGCGATGCGGCGCTCCGTGCCCCAGCGTTGGAGCACGCCGGCGTCTCGCCTGCCCGGAGCGCGGGGACAAACCCGGGGGCTGGATGCCCCGGCGGCCCGCCGCAGTCGGCGTGCGCCCAGGGCCCTGCCCTACGGGTAACCCGGCCCGAACGCCACGAACTCTCCTTCCAGCCGCCCCGCTGGCCGCCCATCGCAGTGCAGCGCCGACGCCTGCACGATCCGGCCCAGCCCCTTGCGCTGCAGCATCCGGATGAAAGAGCGCCAGGCCTGCGGCGTGGGCGCCTGCGCCACGGCGGTGAAGGCGCCGGCCATGGGCGCGAGGTAGTCCATGGTGTTGCGCTGGATCACCAGGCGGCTGCCCAGTTGCTCGGCCGACAGGCGCAGGTGCAGCATCGACCAGGCGGCCAGGATCGCCACGGCCGATGCGCTGCCGCCAAACACCGTATCGCGGTGGTTGATGTTGGGCCCCAGCGGAGCGGCCAGCACCACCTGCTGCGGCGTGGCGTCGACCACCGTCACCTCCATGGCGTGGGACAGGGGAATGTGCTGGTGCAGATAGGCTTGGAGGTCAAGGGGAGTCACGGCGTGCATTCTGAAGGGTCACGGGGAAGCGGTGGCGGAAGTGTGGCCCGCCGCAAGCCGCCACTTTGCCACGGCGGGCCCGCAGGGGCGCCGCTTTCAGGCCGGGCCGGCCCGCATGGGCAGCCTCACGCAAGGGGTGGACGGGCTGCACAAGGGCGCTGCGCCTGCGTGTCCACGATGGCAGCCGCCGCCTGCGGCAACTGCGCGGTCTGGTAGTCCGCGACAGCAGCAGCACGTCCGGCCAGCCCGCGATCTGCGGATGCCGTTGAGCCGCGCGAGCAGCCGTGCCGTGATCAGGCCGCGCAGGCCGCCGCCGTCCAGGCTCAATATCCGGTACTTGGCCATCACAGGTCTCCTTCATCGGCGATGCCGCCGTGCCAGGGCCCCGCGGTGCAATCACCGGTGCCGGGACACGCGGCACTGCAAAAAATTCATGAAAAGCGCCCGTAAGGCTTTTCCATCAAGCGCTAGTAGCTCCCAAATCAATAGCACCAATGGAAGGCAGCAGCAACCCTTGCCGGGCCGCCACGGCCTCGCGCAAGAACGCCCAGGTGGCCTGCATGCGCGCCACGTGCTTGTTCTCGGCGGGCATCGACATCCAGAACGTGCGCTGGAACCGCGCCACCCCGGGCAGCACCGGGACCAGCGAGGGATCTTGGGCCGCCACGAACGCGGGCAGCACCGCCAGCCCGGCACCGGCGCGCGCCGCCTCGTACTGCGCGAGGATGCTCGTGCTGCGCAGCACGAAATGCGCGGGGCGGTGCAGCTCGTCGAGGATCTGCAGTTCCTTGCTGAACAGCAGGTCGTCCACATAGCTGATGAAGGTGTGGCCGCGCAGGTCGTCGGCCGTGTGGACGGGCGCATGGCCGGCGAGGTAGTCGCGCGCGCCGTAGAGCTGCAACACATAGTCGGTGAGCTTGACCACCAGCACCGCGCCTCGCACGGGGCGCTCCAGGGAGATCACGATGTCCGCCTCGCGCCGCGACAGGTGCACCAGGCGGGGCAGCGCCAGAAGGTCCACCACCAGGCCCGGGTGGTTCTGTGCGAAGCGGGCCAGCTGCGGCGCGAGGATCAGGTTGCCAAAACCCTCGGTGGTGCCGATGCGCACCAGGCCGTGCAGCCCTTGCCGCACACCAGGCGCCGCACTCTCCACCGCGAGGAACGCGGCCTCCATGGCCTCCACCTTGGGCATCAGCTGCCGCCCTGCTTCCGTGAGCCGGTGGCCCCCGGCTTCACGGGCGAAAAGGGCCGATCCCACCTGTTTCTCCAGCGCCTGCAGGCGGCGCGACACGGTGGTGTGCTCCACGCCCAGGCGGCGTGCGGCGCCCACCAGCGTGCCGGCGCGCGCGAGCTCCAGAAAGTAGCGGAAATGATCCCAATCCATGGGCCGATTGTGGCGCCCTCGGAGCCCGTCGCCAGGAAGAAGAGGATGCGACGCCTGCACGCCCCCGGGCTCGCCCTCCTCCTTTCCTGCACCAGGCGCCTTTCGCTGTAAACGCGATGATTGTTAAAAATTTACACTCTGTGTTTTTTGTTGCACACTCCAGCCGCGCCCGGCACCCGAGCAGCGGGACCGCGCACAGCCACAAGAGCCCAGGGATTCCCCAAGGCCGCCGATACACAGGGAGGACAGGATGAATGCATTCATGCAGCCGCCCGCGGCTGCCCGCCAGAAGCAAGCCCGTGCCGGGCTTCTCCGCGCCAGCCTCCGCGCCCCGGGCCCATTCCTTGCATCTTTCGGGAAGCCGCGCGCGGCGGGCTTCCTTTCCGCGCATCCCGGGCCACGCCCCGCTTTCCTTGCCTCCCCGCTTCCTTAGCCTCAGACATCTATGACACGCACCACTCTCTCATACAAGTCGCTTTGGGCCGGCCAGGCCTGCCTGGCGTTGGCCACCCTGGGTGCCCATGCGGCGGATGTGAGCATCACGCCGCCTGTCGGTGGCGGCTTTGTGATCAAAGGCCCCTCCAACACCGACAGGCTGCG
Organism: Acidovorax sp. GW821-FHT09A11; assembly: GCF_059418365.1. Classification (NCBI taxonomy): domain Bacteria; kingdom Pseudomonadati; phylum Pseudomonadota; class Betaproteobacteria; order Burkholderiales; family Comamonadaceae; genus Acidovorax; species Acidovorax sp. GW821-FHT09A11. The sequence goes on along the minus strand of NZ_JBWKPS010000001.1, from coordinate 436,060 downwards.
CGTGCAAGGCTCCGGCGAAGTGCTGGTCCCCAGCCTGTCGGGCACGCCCAATACGAACACCAGCGTCCTGTGCTTTGACGGCCCGTCCGGGCGGCTGGGGCAATGCGCCCCCGGCGTGGCGTCGGGAGCCACGGGAGCGACCGGCCCGACCGGCGCGACGGGAGCCATCGGAGCGACCGGCGCCACCGGCCCGGCAGGCACCACGGGCGCTACCGGGGCCGCCGGCCCCACTGGCGCGACCGGCGCGACCGGAACGGCAGGCCCCGCCGGCGCCACGGGCGCGGCGGGTAGCAACGGCGCTCCGGGCGTGGCGGGAGCCACCGGCCCCACGGGCGCTACAGGCCCTGCGGGCGCCACGGGTGCCACGGGCGCGACCGGCCTCCCAGGCCCTGCGGGCTCGCTCAGTGTCAATGTGCGGACCGCAACCGGCACCGGCACCACGGACAGTTGCAATGCGACCGCCTGCTGCCTGCCCGGGGAGAAGGTTGTAGGGGGAGGGTACGAGGGTGCCAGCGGGGCTGGCGGGATCGATACGGGCGGCGTGTTCATCGCCGCCAACTACCCCACGGCGGGCGGCGCTTGCGGCGCTTCGGTGCAAAGTTGGAGCATCCGGCTTCTGAACTCCTACCGCGTTCCCACCCTGACGTCGGCGTGCATCGCCTACGCCATCTGCGCGCAATGACGCCTCTGGAATCACCTGCGCAAGCACAGCCCCAGGGCCTGATGGTGCAGGGCATGCAAACAGCCCGGCTGCCCTGGCGGTTCGACGCCGCTGCGGCCCTGGCCGAAGTCAACGCCCTGCCCTCCTCGCTGTGGCGCACCCATTTCAACGAGGGCCGCCACGATGGCGGCTGGCAGGCCCTCGCGCTGCGTTCCGCGCCCGAGGCCCCCATCGATGTCGTTCCTGTTGATGTGCCGGCATCGGGCTATGCCGACACGCCCGCGCTGGAACAGTGCCCCACGCTGCGCGCCATGCTGGACACCATGGCCTTGCCCTGGAAGTCCGTGCGGCTCATGCAATTGCTGCCGGGCTGCGAAATCAAGGAGCACACCGATGCCGGCGTGTGCGCGGCGCGGGGCGAGGCCCGCCTGCACGTGCCACTGCAGACGGGCGAGCAGGTGTTCTTCCATGTCGATGGCGAGCGCATCCCGCTGCGGGCTGGCGAGTGCTGGTACGTCGACGTATCGCGCCCGCACCGGGTTCGCAACCGTGGCAGCCAGACCCGGGTCCACCTGGTGGCGGACACCTCGGTGGACATGCGCCTGTTCGAGGCCTTCCGCGCCAGCGATGCCGGCGAGCCCCTGCCCGACCCCAGCGACCCGTGGAGCCAGTTCATCCGGTTTCGCGACTTCGTGGGAGCGGATGCGGAACACTCCGCAAGGCTCAGCGCCATCACCAACACCGCCGAGTTCGTGCAGGAATCGGTGCGCATGGGGCAGGACGCCGGCTTTCAATTTGACGCATCGGATGTGGAGTCGGCCATGAAGGCCGGGCGCCGCGCGTGGGTGGAACAATGGATTCTGTGAACTTCAGCGGCTGGCGCCCGATCCGTTTTTACATCGCCAAGGGCCAGGTGATGGTGGACTGGATCCGCATGCTCGACGAGCCGCTGCGCGAGCCTTTCTTCCAGCACGGCATCCAGAGCCAGATGCAGCACCCCTTCCATCTGGCGTTCCGGCGCCAGACGCCGCTTCACGACCTGCTGGCCTGGCATGAACGGTCGCCGGGCCTGGACCCCTCGCTCGTCATCTTCCACGTGTCGCGCTGTGGCTCCACGCTCATCACGCAGGCGCTGGCGGAAAGCCCGCACCATCTGCAACTGTCGGAGCCCGCTCCGGTGGACTTTCTGCTGCGCCAGGCCTTGCCCAGCGGGTGGCTGGACAGGACCCAGGTCGTCCGTGCGTTACGGGCGTGGGCCAGTGCCTGGGGGCAGCGCTGCGACGATGCCAGCCCGGGGCTGGAGTCCTTCAGCATCAAGCTGGACGCCTGGAACACAGACAAGGCCCCGCTCGTGGCGGAAGCCTGGCCCGAAACGCCCTGGGCATTCCTGACCCGGGAACCCCTGGCGGTGCTGGTCTCGCAGATGCGAGAACGCGCCTTCTTCCTTGTGCCGGGCACGCTGGGCGCATGCCTGGACGGTCTCAGCGTCCATGAACTGGCCGTCATGCACCCTGAGCTTTACTGCGCGCGCGTGCTGGGGAACATCTATGCGGCCATGACCCAGGAGTTCGACCCCGCACGCACACTGCTGCTCGACCACGCCGAACTGCCCGGCGCCATTGAAACCCGGGTGCTTTCCCACATGGGCTGGAATGCCTCGGCGACCGATCAAGAGCGGATGCGCGAACGTGTCACACGGCACGGCAAGCACCCCCATCAAGTCTATGTTTCAGACACGGAATCCAAACACAGCATGGCAAGCGATCATCTTCAATCCCTGACCGCGCAATGGATCGCCCCTCACTACCTGAGGCTTCAGGACCTGCGCCAGTCCCACCATCCTGCAGCCTCCCCGCATCTCGCCGAGGAGGCACTGCCATGATCGCCCCCCTGCATCGACGCCATTTCCTGGCCGCGGGCAGTGCGGTGGCGGCCACCGGCGTCTCGACGCCTGTTCTCGCGTCCGCCGGCCCGTCAAGCCCCCATTGGCACATCCTGGGCATCGCGCCCATGTCGGAAAAGCTGCCGCAGCTTGCACACGACTACCGGCACGGCGTGGAGCTGGGCCTGGCGCAGGCTGGCGCCTCGCAGGTCGGGCTGACCTGGCTGTCGGCAGGCCCCTTGCCTGGAGCCCCTGCCAAGGCCATCGGGTCCGCACTGCAGGACGGCAAGATCGATGCCGTGATGGGGTGGATACCCCCTTTGCTAGCGAAAAAGGTGTCTGCCTTGACGGAGAAGGCCGGTGTGCCCCTCTGGATCAGCGACAGCGGCGCCGACATCGCCACTCCCTCGGAACAGCACCCCCTGCAGGTTCGCCACAGCCTCGAACTGTGCACCATGGCATCCGCGCTGGCCGACAAGGTGCACGCGCAATGTGGTCCACGCGCTTTCCTGTCGATGGGCTGGCACGAATCGGGGTATGACTTTGTCCAGGCCTTCCAGCACCGCTGGCGCTCATTGGGTGGGCAGATCGTGGGCCGCCACATTGCAGGCGCTCCAGGGCGTTCACCGGAATTTGATGATCTGAAGCAGGCGATTGTTTCGCAGCAACCGGATGCGGTGATTGCATTGTTCTCCGGCCCCCAGGCGCACCGTTTCAGCCAATGGTGGCAAGCCCAGCCGGCCTTGCTGCGCACCCAACTGGCCGGGTTCCCATGGCTTTCCGATGGCACCTCGGGCGTTCGTCCATGGACCGTGGCAAGCTGGCCCACCGCAGACATCGCAGAGACTGGTTGGAAGACTCGATTCGCACAGGCAGGCCTTGCGTGGACCGCCGCTGCGCTGCTGGGTGCAGAGGCCGGCGCCAGCCTGGGCAGCGCCCTGGCGGCCGCTCCCCCGGGAACCAGCACCAAGGACGTCTGGGCGGCATTGACGAGCAAACCGCTGGCGGGCCCTCGCGGACAACGGTACTGGGCCAGTTCCGCCAGCGACAGCGCAGGGCCGTTGTGGGAGCGCTCGACCTCCGTCACCGGCACCTGGCTCCAACGCCACCAGGCTTACTCCCACCTCGGTGCGTCCGCTGCCGCCCAGGGTGGATGGATCACTGGCTACTTTTTGACTTGATGAGGAATCGCTATGAGTGAACCGTTTATTGCCGAAATCAAAATGTTCGCTGGCAATTTCGCCCCCCGTGGGTGGGCTTTCTGCCAGGGTCAAATTATGAGCATTGCCCAAAATACGGCCTTGTTTTCCCTGCTGGGCACCACCTACGGCGGCAATGGACAAACCACCTTTGCCTTGCCAGACCTGCGTGGCCGGGCTCCCGTCGGCACAGGCCAAGGGCCGGGACTTCCCGAAGTCACCATGGGTGAAATTGGCGGCAGCCCCACCCACACGCTGATCAGCACGGAAATGCCGGCACACACCCATGCAGCGCCCACCATTCCTGCATCCACCACCCTGGGCACCCTGCAGGCACCCGGTCCCGGGGCGATGCCGGCAGCGTCCAATCAGCGCAATGCCCAATATGCTGCCAGCGGCACTGCCGATACCCAATTGCCCATGAGCAGCGCGACGACCGGTATTGCAGGTGGCAGTCAACCGTTTTCCATCATGCCCCCGTATTTGGGGATGAACTACATCATTGCCGTGGAGGGCATATACCCGTCCAGAAACTGAATGGACCAACCCGCCACGGAGCGGCGGAAAAAAGGGGCCGACGGCAGCGTTTGCCCCTTTTTGCATTTCTGCTTCACTGAACAAAAAACCGCACCCTGAGGACAGGAGCCTTCGGCTGCTCATCCCCTGATCCGCTGGGGTTCGGGCTTGCTGTTTTCATGTGCAAATAAGCACATACACATTGCAGAGCAACGCCTTGTAATTACATATTTGCACGCATAACATGCACGGGTTGGCCTGCACCGCGGGCCGTTTGCAACCCCCCGGAGACAAAACCATGAACGCACCCACCCACGTGGCCGCACTGGCCCCCACCGTCAAGCTGCTGATCGGCGGCCAGTTCGTCGAGTCCAAGACCACCGAGTGGCGCGACGTGGTGAACCCCGCCACGCAAGAGGTGCTGGCCCGCGTGCCCTTTGCCACGGCCGAAGAAATCGATGCCGCCGTGGCCTCGGCCAAGGAAGCGTTCAAGACCTGGAAGAAGACGCCCATCGGCACGCGCGCCCGCATCTTCCTCAAGTACCAGCAGCTCATCCGCGAAAACATGGCCGAGCTGGCCGCCATCCTCACGGCCGAACAAGGCAAGACCTTGCCCGACGCCGAAGGCGACGTGTTCCGTGGCCTGGAAGTGGTGGAACACGCTGCCAGCATCGGCAACCTGCAGCTGGGCGAGCTGGCCAACAACGTGGCCGGTGGCGTCGATACCTACACCCTGCTCCAGCCGCTGGGTGTGTGCGCGGGCATCACCCCCTTCAACTTCCCGGCCATGATCCCGCTGTGGATGTTCCCCATGGCGATCGCCACGGGCAATACCTTCGTGCTCAAGCCCTCCGAGCAGGACCCGATGGTGACCATGCGCCTGGTGGAGCTGGCGCTCGAAGCGGGCATTCCACCCGGCGTGCTCAACGTGATCCACGGCGGTGAGATGGCCGTGAACGCGATCTGCGACCACAAGGACATCAAGGCAGTCTCCTTCGTGGGCTCCACCAAGGTGGGCACCCATGTGTACAACCGCGCCACCCTGGCCGGCAAGCGCGCGCAATGCATGATGGGCGCCAAGAACCACGCGATCATCCTGCCCGACGCAAACAAGGAACAGTCGCTCAACGCCATCGCCGGTGCCGCGTTCGGCGCCGCCGGTCAGCGCTGCATGGCCTTGCCCGTGGTGGTGCTGGTGGGCGAGGCGCAAAAGTGGATTCCCGATCTGGTGGCCAAGGCCAAGACGCTCAAGGTCAACGGCGGCACTGAAAAGGGCACGGACGTGGGCCCGCTCGTTTCCTGTGCGGCGCTCTCGCGTGTGGAAGGCCTGATCGAACGCGGCATTGCCGACGGCGCCACGCTGGAGCTGGACGGCCGCAAGCCTGTGGTGCCCGGCTATGAAAAGGGCAACTTCGTGGGCCCGACGATCTTCTCGAACGTGAAGCCCGGCATGGCCATCTATGACCACGAAATCTTCGGCCCCGTGCTGGCCCTGGTGCCCGCCGCCGACATCGACGAAGCCATCGAGTTCATCAACAGCAACCCCAACGGCAACGGCACCGCCATCTTCACCCAGTCGGGTGCGGCTGCACGCAAGTTCCAGGAAGAGATCGATGTGGGCCAGGTCGGCATCAACGTGCCAATCCCCGTGCCAGTGCCGCTGTTCTCGTTCACGGGTTCGCGCGCGTCCAAGCTGGGCGACCTGGGCCCTTACGGCAAGCAGGTCGTCATGTTCTACACGCAGACCAAGACGGTGACGGCCCGCTGGTTTGATGACAGCACCACGTCGCATGGTGTGAACACGACGATTAGCTTGAAGTGACATCCCCCTGAGGCGCTGCGCGCCTTCCCCCTTCTCTTCTCTTGCATCGCTGCGCGATGCGGAAGGGGGACGCCACCCGTGCGGCGGGGCGGCCCTTGCACGGTGGCACTGGCCTTAGGCCGCGCCAGTCGTGACCACTGTGGTCGATGGTAAAAGCGGGGCATGCAAATTGATCTGACAATGATGCGGGGATGGGCCATGGTCTTCGGTGCGGCTTGCGTGATGCTGGTGGGAGCCAATGCCCACGCGCAGGCCGGTGCCGCCTGCAAGCCCGGCGGCAGCGTGGACGAAACCAATGCCTGCGCCGTGCAGGCCTTTCAGGCGGCAGACACGCAGATCGCGATCCTCTACGGTGATGTGATGCGCGCCCTGTCGGCCCACGAGCGGCCCCAGCTGCGGCAGGAGCACACGGCCTGGCAGCGCGAACGCACCACGCGCTGCAAGCAGGCCACGCGCAGTGCCGAGTCGCAGCCCCAGTGGCCGCGCCTGTACCACGAGTGTCTGACGACGGAGACCGAGACCCGCCGCAAGGGCCTGATGCGCTGGCTGACGCTGGACCACCCATCCGCCAGGCCCTGAACCGGGCGCCCAGAACAACAAGAACCGACGACGAGACAGAACACCATGGACTTTGAACTCACCGAAGAACAACGCGCCTTTGCCCAGACGGCCCGCGACTTTGCGCAAGCCGAGTTCGCGCCCCACGCGGCGTTGTGGGACGCTGAAGGCATCTTCCCCAAGGAAGCCATCGCCAAGGCGGGCGAGCTGGGCTTTTGTGGCCTGTATGCACCCGAGAACGCCGGTGGCCTCGCCCTGCCCCGCCTGGACGCCACCCTGGTGTTCGAGGAAATGGCCGCCATCGACCCCAGCACCACCGCCTTCATCACCATCCACAACATGGCCACCTGGATGCTGGGCACCTGGGCCATCCCTGCCGTGCGCGACCACTGGGGGCCGCTGTTGACCACGGGCGAGAAGCTCGCGTCCTACTGCCTCACCGAGCCCGGCGCGGGCTCCGACGCCGCCTCGCTCAAGACGCGTGCCGAACTGGTCGGAGCCGAATACGTCATCAACGGCAGCAAGGCCTTCATCAGCGGCGCGGGCAGCACCGACGTGCTGGTGCTCATGGCGCGCACGGGCGACGCGAATTCGGGCGCGGGCGGCATCAGCGCCTTTGCCGTGCCCGCCGATACGCCCGGCATCAGCTACGGCAAGAAGGAACACAAGATGGGCTGGAACAGCCAGCCCACGCGCACCATCAGCTTTGACAACGTGCGCATCCCCGCCGACCACCTGCTGGGCCGCGAGGGCGAAGGCTTCAAGATCGCGATGAAGGGCCTGGATGGCGGGCGCATCAACATCGCCACCTGCTCGGTGGGCGCGGCGCAGGGCGCGCTCAACGCGGCCCAGCAGTACATGCAGGACCGCAAGCAGTTCGGCAAACCCATCGCCAGCTTCCAGGCCCTGCAGTTCAAGCTGGCCGACATGGCGACGGAACTCGTGGCCGCGCGCCAGATGGTGCGCCTGGCCGCCAGCAAGCTGGACGCGGGGGCCCGCGACGCCTCCACCTACTGCGCCATGGCCAAGCGCTTCGCCACCGACGCGGGCTTCACCGTCATCAACGACGCCCTGCAGCTGCACGGCGGCTATGGCTACATCCGCGAATACCCGCTGGAGCGCCTGCTGCGCGACGCGCGCGTGCACCAGATCCTGGAAGGCACGAACGAAATCATGCGCGTGATCATTGCGCGGCGCATGCTGGACGGGGATGCGACGGAGGCCATCCGCTAGGCAAGAACTCCTGTTTTTATAGCTGCCATCGCTTATCCATCAAGCGCTAGCGGCCTATTTGACCTGAAACCATGCCCGCCCGCCCCCTCTCCGACGAAACCCTGCACCTGATCGACGCCGTGCGCACGGCGCTCGCGCACCGCAGCGACGTGGAGGAGCGCCCGCTGTTCGGCACCCATGCGTTTTTTGTGGACGGCAAGATGTGTGTCGCCGTCAAGGGCGAGGAACTGCTGGTGCGCCTGCCGCCGGAGCGCCATGGCGAGGTGCAGGAGATGCAGAACACCCGCGAGCTGTCGCCCGGCGGCGGCATGAAGGGCTACTTCTGGGTGGAGCCCAATGGCTACGCCACGCGCGCACAGTGGAACCATTGGCTCGAAGCAGCCCTGGCCTACAACCCGCTGGCCAAGGCATCGCCGCGCAAGAAGAAAACAACCAACACCCCGGCCGCGGCCAGGAAAGCGCCCGCCAGCACCGGCACCCAGCCGAAGAAAAAAACCGCCGCGAAGAAGCACAGCATCTTCGAAGCCGACGACTGATCTGCCCCACCCTCCCTGGAGCCCACCACCATGCCCCTTCGCATCGTCCGCCTCGGCACCCCGCGCGCCGCCGGGGAAGGCACCCGCATCGGCACCGTGCGCCGCCCGCCGCGTGGCGTGCCCAAGACCGAGTTCGCCAGCCGCGACTATTACGACGTGTGGTACCCCCTGCTGTCCCCCACGGCCGAACTCATGGCCCAGGGCCAGCAGGCGCAGACGGACAAGGAGTGGGACGCGTTCGTCAAGCAGTTCCGCAAGGAACTGGCCCAGCCCGAGGCCAGCCGCACGCTGGACCTGCTGGCCGCGCTCTCGCGCCACGCCGCGATGTCGCTGGGCTGCTACTGCGAGGACGAATCGCGTTGCCACCGCTCGGTGCTGCGCGCGGAGCTGAAAGCCCGCGGCGCAGACTTCGCCGAGTGATTTTCAAGTCTTTTCGGCCGGTAGCCCTTTGAAATCAAGCGCTGGCAGCTATCAATTTCATACCAACCCGATTCACCACCACAACGACATCCAGGAGAAACACACCATGAAGATTGCATTCATCGGCCTCGGCAACATGGGCGGCCCCATGGCCCTGAACCTGCACAAGGCGGGCCACGACGTGGGCGCCTTCGACCTCTCCAAGCCGGCCTGCGACAAGCTCGCCGCCGATGGCGTGCGCATCGCGACGGACGCCGGCGCCTGCGTGCAAGGGGCCGAGGTCGTCATCAGCATGCTGCCCGCCAGCCAGCACGTGGAAACGCTCTATCTGGGCAGCGACCGGCAACCCGGCCTGCTGCCGCTGCTGGCCGAGGGCACGCTGGTGATCGACTGCTCGACCATCGCCGCCGCCACGTCGCGCAAGGTGGCCGAGGCCGCCAAGGCACGGGGCATGGACTTCATCGACGCGCCCGTCTCGGGCGGCACGGGCGGGGCCATCGCCGGCACGCTGACCTTCATGGTGGGCGGCGACACCCCGGCACTGGAACGCGCGCGCCCCGTGCTCGAGAAGATGGGCGCCAACATCTTTCACGCCGGCGCCGTGGGCGCGGGCCAGACGGCCAAGATCTGCAACAACATGCTGCTGGGCATCCTGATGGCCGGCACCAGCGAGGCGATTGCCCTGGGCGTGGCCAATGGCCTGGACCCGAAGGTGCTCTCCGAGATCATGCGCCGCAGCTCGGGCGGCAACTGGGCGCTGGAGAAGTACAACCCCATGCCCGGCGTGATGGAGACCGCGCCGGCGAGCAAGGGCTATGCGGGCGGCTTCGGCACCGACCTCATGCTCAAGGACCTGGGGCTGGCGCAGGAGAACGCCGCGGCCGTGAAGGCCTCCACCCCGCTCGGCGGCCTGGCACGCAGCCTGTATGCCGCACACAGCCTGGCGGGCCATGGCGCGCTGGATTTCTCCAGCATCATCAAGTTGGTGCAAAAACACTGACACCACGCGGCGGCGCGGCGGCGGGGCCCGCCACGGGACCGCCGCCGGACTCAATGCGCGGGCACGCCGGCGGAACCCGCCAGGAACTGGGCCTCGAACACGTCCGCGGGCAGGGGCCGGCTGAGCAGGTAGCCCTGGATCTCGTCGCAGCCCAGCAGTGCGAGCCGGCGGCACTGGTCGTCCGTCTCGACCCCCTCGGCCACCACCTTGAGCCCCAGCGAGTGCCCCATGTTGATGATGGTGGACACCAGCGCCTGCCCCTGGGCTCCGGTGTCCATGCCCAGGATGAAGGAGCGGTCGATCTTGAGCGTGTCGGCCGGCAGCGTGGCCAGGTAGCTCAGCGATGAGAACCCGGTGCCGAAATCGTCGATGGCGATCGTGATGTCCATCTCGCGCAGGGCGTGCAGGCTGCGCCTGCTGTGCTCCACGTCCTCCATCACCATGCTTTCGGTGATCTCCAGCTCCAGCCCGCTGCCCGCCCCCGGGTCCAGGGCCAGGGCCTCGCGCACCTCGGCCACGAAGTTGCGGTGCCGAAGCTGCAGGAACGACACATTGACCGCCACGCGCAGCGGCGCGTGGCCCGCCTGCCGCCAGCGCCGGTTGTCCGCCAGCGCCTGGCGAAGGGCCCAGCGGCCCACGTCGTAGATCAGGCCGGTCTCCTCCAGGATGGGAATGAAGAGCCCCGGTGGCACCAGGCCCCGGTGCGGATCGTTCCAGCGGATCAGCGCCTCGGCGCCCGCCACGACGCCGCTGGCCAGGCATTGCTTGGGCTGGTAGTGCAAAACAAACTGGCCCTGCTCCAGCGCTTCGCGCAGGCGGCCTTCCAGGCTCAGCGCCTCGGCCACGCGGGTGTTCATTTCAGAGGTGTAGAACAGCAGGCTGTCGGCCGATGCCTTGGCCTTGCCGACCGCGGCCTCGGCGTTGCGCAGCAGTGCTTCGGCATCCACGCCGTCCATGGGGTACAGGGCTACCCCTGCCTTGGCGGCCATGCGCAGCTCGGTCTGCCCCAGCAGGAAGGGCGCATCAAAGCAGCTGCGCATGAGATGGTCCACCACCAGCGCCACGGCCCCGGCATCGCGGGCGCCGGCCACGGCCATGCCGAAACTGTTGATCCCGATGCGCGCCACACCGTGCACATCGGCCGCCGCATGCTGCAGCCGCTGCGCCACCTGCTTGAGAAGCTCGTCCCCCATCTGCCGCCCCAGCGTGTCATTGACGAACCGGAACCGGCTGATGTCCATCAGCGCGATCCCGAGCAGCGGCCGCGGCCCTTCGCGGGGCCGCAGGTGCTGGCCGGCGCGCTCCAGGAAAAGCGTGCGGTTGGGCAGGCCGGTGATCTCGTCGTAGTAGGCCAGGTAGCTCAGCCGGTCTTCCTTGTCGAGGTGGTCGAGCGCGAAGCCGATGTCGCCGGCCAGCTCGGTCAGCAGCTTCATCTCGGCCTCGTCGAAAAAACCCATCTCTTCGGAAAACAGGGCCAGCACCCCCACCACCTCGTGGGCCACGACCAGCGGCAGCATGGCCAGCGACGCCACGCCACGCTGCGCCAGCAGGCCGGGCAGCAAGATCCGGGGGTCGCCCACCACGTCGTCGCACACGGCGGGCAGCCCGGTGCGAACCACCTCCGCGCTCAGGCTCTCGCCCGGGGTGGGCTTGTCGTGGAGCCGCAGCCGGTCCCGGATGTGCGCGAGGAAGTCCTCTCCCGCGCCAGAGAGCGCCACCGGCACCAGCTGCTGGCGGGCCGCGTCCACCTTGCCCAGCCACGCGATCTTGAACTGCCCTTCCTCCACGGCGATGCGGCAGGCCTCGTGAAACAGCTCCTCGCGCTTGCGCACGCGCACGATCAGCGTGTTGATGCCGCTGAGCATGGCGTACACGCGGTTGAGCCGCTTGATCTTGTGCTCGGCCTCCTTGCGCTCGGTGATGTCCTCCCCGAGCGCGGCCACGCCGGTCACCTGGCCGCCCGCCGACCGCAGCACGGTGTTGTTCCAGTGCACCAGCCTGCGCTCGCCGCCGCGAGTGATGATTTCGTTGTCGTAGTGCCAGGCAGAAGGGCGGTCGGCCAGCAGGTCGGCGAACACGTCGCGCACATCCGCCTGCTCGGGCGGCACGAACAGCGAGAACCAGTTCTGGCCGGACACCTCGTCGCGCCGCCACCCGGTCAGGCGCAGCAGGTAGTCGTTGCAATAGGTGATGCGCCCCTCGCAGTCGAGCATCAGCGAGATCATCTCCACCTTGTCCAGCATGTCGTTGAAGCGGCGGTCGCTCTCGCGCAGTTCTTCCTCCGCGCGCTTTTGCACGCTGATGTCCTGGATGGTGTTGAACCAGCGGACGGTGTCGCTGCCCACGCCATCGTCGGCCAGCAAAGGCTCCATGACCTGGCGCAGGTGGATCACCGCGCCGTCTGCGCGCACGAGGCGGTAGTTGAAATCCAGGCGCACGCCCTCGCTGGCAGCCTCCAGCGCGCGCTCACGGAACAAGGGCTGGTCGTCCGGATACACGAGGGCCAGCCATTCGCGCGCGGACCGGGGCATCGCCGACGGCTCCACGCCCAGCATCTGGGGGCAGGTGTCGGGCCAGCTCTCGAACACGCCGTCCTGGCTGCTGATCACATGGGTGATCTTGGCCAGCACCTGCGCGCGGTGCAGGCCCGCCTCGCTGGCCCGGAGCTCTTCGATGACCCGCTTGCGCTCGATCACCTCGAACTGAAGCTGGTCGGCATGGCGCTGCACCTCCGCGTACAGGCTTCCGTTCTCGTAGATGCGCCCCACCTGGGCGCCCAGGATGGACAGGATCTTCTCGTCCTCGGCGCTGAACTCGTGCGACCCGGGCTTGTTGGCCAGGCAGATCCAGCCATAGGAGAACGACAGCGATGTGATGGGCGCGATCAGGCCGCAGTGCAGCGCCGGATAGCCCGCCGGCAAGCCCACCTCGCGGGGGTCGCCGCTGGCGTTGGCCACCCGCCGCGCCCGCCGCTCGGCGCGCACGCTGCCCAGCAGGCCGTGCGACACCACGGGCAGGTCCAGCACCCCCGTCGCGGCGGCATCGATGCCACTGGTGCAGACCAGGGCCGCATGGCCATCCTTGCGCACGGCGCACAGCACCACGTACTGCGCGCCCACCAGGTCCCGCGCACCCCGGCAGACGCTGGCCAGCAGCACCTGCGGGTCGCGCTCGGACGCCAGCTGCAGGTTCAGGTCGGTCAGCGCCGCCAGCCGGCGGTTCATGGCTTCCAGCTCGGCCACGTTGCCGGTGAGCTTGTCCGCCATGAGCTGCAGGTGCCGCGTCTGGAAGCTGTGCTCCAGCGGAAGCACGGGCTGTGGCGGAACCTGCGACAGCGCCTGCTCGATGGCCGCGATGATGTCCTGCGGCTCGCAGGGCTTCACCAGCACCTGGGCGACCCCGCAGGCCAGGGCCAGGTTGCGCGCCTCCTGCTCGCGGAAATGCGCGCTGTAGAAAATCACCTGCGTGGCGGCGAGCTGGGGGTCGGCACGCAATTGCCGCACGAACTCATAGCCGTCCATCGTGGGCATCAGGATGTCGGAGATCACCAGCTGCGGGCGTTCTGCCCGCACCACGTCCAGCGCCTGGGCGCCGTCCGCCGCCTCCAGCGCCTGGTGGCCGCTGTGTCCTATGAGCGTGGCCACCAGCGCCCGGTTGGCCGGAAGGTCATCCACGACAAGGATCTTGGCCATGCTGCCGCCGTAGCTGCTTCAGGCCGCCGCAGGCGGCGCGTGGAACGAGGAGCCCAGAAATGCCTCGACCTGCTTCACGAAGGTCTCGGGCGTGATGGGCTTGGAAAGGTGCTCGTCGAAACCCACGTCGAGCGCCTTCTCGCGGTCGCCCGGCATGGAGAATGCCGTGACGGCCACCAGCGGCACCACGCGCCACGCGTGGTGGGAGCGCAGGCTCTGCGCCACCTCGTAGCCGTTCATGACGGGCATCTGCAGGTCGCACAGGATCAGGTCGGGCGATTCCGCCAGCGCGAGCCCCATGCCCAGCGCGCCATTCTCGGCGGCCAGCACGCGGTGGCCCGCGGCCTCCAGCAGGTAGGTGACGAGCTCCCGGCTCGCGTCATCGTCCTCGATGACGAGGATGGTGGCTTTCATGCGCTGGTCTCCTGGAATTCCACGGTGAACGTGCTGCCCTGCCCTTCGGTGCTTTCAAAGCCGACGCTGCCGCCCAGCGCCTCGGCCAGCTTGCGGCTCAGGTGCAGGCCCAGGCCCGTGCCTTCGTGGTGGCGCCGGTCGGCGGTCTCCACGCGCGAGAACGCCTCGAACAGCCGGGACTGCTCCTGCGGCGCGATCCCGGGCCCCGTGTCCCGCACCCGGACCTGCACGGTGCGGCCTTGCGGCGACAGCGTCTCTTCCAGCACCACCTCCACGGACCCCTCCGGCGTGAACTTGATGGCATTGCCCACCAGATTGATGAGTATCTGGCTGAACGCCCGGCGGTCGGTGTGCAGGGTGACGGCCTGGGCGGGCGCGCGCACGCTGAACGCCAGCCCCTTGCGCCCGGCCTCCTGCTCCAGCGTGGCCGCGACTTCCGCGACGATGCTCCGGCAGTCGAGCGCCTCGATGTTGAGCGACACCTTGTTGGCGCTGAGCTTGGCCACATCCAGCAGGTCATTGATGAGGGAAAGAAGGTGCCGCGCCCCCGTCTGCACGATGCGCAATTGCTTGTCCTGCTCGGGATTGAGCGGGCCCGGCAGCTTCATCAGCAATGTGCCCGTGAAACCGATGATGGCGTTGAGCGGGGTTCGCAGTTCGTGGGACATGCTGGCCAGGAAGCGGTCTTTGACCAAGGCCGCATTTTCAAGCTCCAGGTTCTTGTCGCGCAAGACCCGCTCGATCCGCTTGCGCTCGGTCACGTCGCGGATCGCGCTCGAGACGAAAAGGCCTTCCTCCGTCTGCAGCGGGCTCAGGCTGATCTCGACCGGGAACTCGGAGCCGTCCTTGCGCAGTCCGTACAGATCAAGGCCCGCCCCCATGGAGCGGGTGCGTGGCTCGACGAAGAAGCGGTGGCGGTGCTCGGGATGCCGGGCATTGAAACGTTCGGGCACGAGCAATTCGATCTTCTGGCCCAGCAACTCGGTGCGGCTCCAGCCGAACAGCTTCACGGCCTGGGAATTGACCAGCACGATGCTGCCATCCCGGTCGACGATGACCATGGCGTCGGGCGCGGCTTCGAGCAGGTCCTTGAACTTCTGGTCGGCCCGCTTGCGGTCGGTGATGTCGCGGATGGCGCTCATCACCATCTCGCCTTCCTCGGTGTGGATCGGGCTCAGGCTGATCTCCACCGGAAACTCGGTGCCCCCCTTGCGCAGGCCATACAGCTCCAGGCCCGCTCCCATCGTGCGCGTGCGCGGTGCCCCGAAGAAGCCGCTGCGGTGCCCCAGGTGCGCGCCCCGGTAGCGGTGGGGCAGAAGCACTTCCACCGCCTGCCCCAGCAGCTCGGCCCGCTCGTAGCCGAACACGCGCTCGGCCTGCGAATTCACCAGCACGATGCGGCCGGTCACATTGACCATCACGATGGCATCCGGCGTGGATTCGAGCAGGTCGCGAAACCGTGCCTCCAGCAACTTGGCCTCGCGCTGGACCTTGAGCTGGGTGACATCCTTCTTGCTGGACAGGAAGTACAGCAGCTGCCCGCCGTCATCGCGCACCGCCTTGGTGGAGACATTCACGTGCACGAGCGAGCCGTCCTTGCGGCGGCGCACCGACTCGTGCACCGCCGTCACGCCGCGCAATGCCTCGGCGCGGATCTCGTCTTCCTCATGGGCCCGTCCCTCGGGAACGATCAGATCCATCAGGGATCGGCCCTGCACCTCGGCCAGCGCGTAGCCAAAGATCGCTTCGGCGGCGGGGTTCCAGTTGAGCACCATGCCCTCGGGCGACAGCACCAGCAGCGCATCGGGGTTTTGCTCCCAGTATGCGGCGGAAAAATCAGATGCCATGCAGCCCTCCCTGTGTGAGGCCATCTCCCTGCGCAGCGCGCCCAACGCGCACAGACGGCAGCGGCCTTCGCCCTCATTGCCCTCGCCAATGGCTGATCCCATCTTAGGCGGGAAATCTCCAAATAGCCAACACTCAACCGCCCCGCGGATCACCCGCCCCGGCCGCCTGGGCGCGGGCCGCCCCGGGACCGCGCGGCCCAAGCCGCGATGCGCCATACCCCGACCCATCTTCGCCATCCGCCGTGGGAGGCCGAAAAAACAAAAACCCCTGAAATCCTCACGGAGATCAGGGGCTCCATCCGTGCCGCGCGGCCCCGCGCGGCGCGGCGGCGGTCAGTCCATCGCGTCGATCATCACCTGGCCAAAACCGGAACAGCTCACCTGCGTGGCGCCATCCATCAGGCGCGCGAAATCGTAGGTCACCTTCTTGGAGGCGATCGACTTTTCCAGCGAGCGGATGATCAGGTTGGCAGCGTCGATCCAGCCCATGTGGCGCAGCATCATCTCGGCCGAGAGGATCTCTGAGCCCGGGTTCACGTAGTCCTTGCCGGCGTACTTGGGCGCCGTGCCGTGCGTGGCCTCGAAGCAGGCCACCGAATCGGACATGTTGGCCCCGGGCGCGATGCCGATGCCACCGACCTGGGCCGCCAGCGCGTCCGAGATGTAGTCGCCGTTGAGATTGAGCGTGGCCACCACCGAGTATTCGGCGGGGCGCAGCAGGATCTGCTGCAGGAAGGCATCGGCGATGCTGTCCTTGATGGTGATGTCCTTGCCCGACTTGGGGTTCTTGAACTTACACCACGGGCCGCCATCGATCAGCTGCGCGCCAAACTCCTTTTGCGCCAGGGCATAGGCCCAGTCACGGAATCCGCCTTCGGTGTACTTCATGATGTTGCCCTTGTGCACGATGGTCACGCTGGGCTTGTCGTTGTCGATGGCGTACTGGATGGCCTTGCGCACCAGGCGCTCGGTGCCCTCGCGCGACACGGGCTTGACGCCGATGCCCGAGGTGTTGGGGAAACGGATTTTCTTCACGCCCATCTCATCCTGCAGGAACTTGATGAGTTTCTTGGCCTTGTCGGACTCGGCCTCGAACTCGATGCCGGCATAGATGTCCTCCGAGTTCTCGCGGAAGATCACCATGTTGGTCTTCTCGGGCTCCTTGAGGGGCGAAGGCACGCCCTTGAAATACTGCACGGGGCGCAGGCAGACATACAGGTCCAGCTCCTGGCGCAGCGCCACGTTCAGCGAGCGGATGCCGCCGCCCACGGGCGTGGTCAGCGGGCCCTTGATGGAAACCACATACTGGCGCAGCACCTGCAGGGTCTCTTCGGGCAGCCACACGTCGGGGCCATACACCTTGGTGGATTTCTCGCCGGCGTAGACCTCCATCCAGTGGATCTTCTTCTTGCCGCCATAGGCCTTGGCCACCGCGGCATCCACCACCTTGATCATCACCGGCGTGATGTCCAGGCCCGTGCCGTCGCCTTCGATGAAAGGGATGATGGGCTGGTCCGGCACGTTCAGCGACATGTCGGCGTTGACGGTGATTTTCTCGCCTTCGGCGGGCACCTTGATGTGCTGGTAGCTGGTCATGGGCGGGTGTCTCCTGGGGTGGCTGAAACAGGATTCAGCGAATTGGGCAAAGCGCTCTGAAGCCGGTCAATTCTAATGACAAATATTTCTGGCCAAGACCCTGTCAACGCGGCTGCCGCTGCTATCGTTGGGGGTGGAGCCATGCGGGGTTTCGCATGGCCCTCAACCCTTGTTCACACTGGAAACGGCACATATGAAAAAACTCCTCGCTGTACTGGTGGCTGGTCTGTTTGCTGCGGGTGCTTTCGCACAGCAAGCGCCAGCAACCGCTCCCGCCCCTGCTGCCCCCGCAGCCCCCATGGCTGCGCCCGCCGCAGCTCCCGCACCGGTAGCCAAGACCCACAAGGCCGCCACCACGGCCAAGAAGAAGACGCACAGCACCAAGAAGGTCGCCAAGAAGAAAACCACCAAGAAGGTGGCCTGAAACGCCGGGCGCCAGGCCCGCGCGGGGCCAGGGCCCGCCGCTTCAAGATCGCCCGCTGCCGCGGGCGTTTTTGTTGATGGGGGCCGTGCAATGCCCCGTTGTGCCGCCATGCCGGCATGTTTGCGCTAATCTGCCATCGTCCGCAGCGTGATTTTTCCGCTGCCCGTTCATTGCCATCGTCCTTGTTGCCTTCATGAAAGCCCTGCCCATGACCGATCTTCTCCCGGCCCGCGCCCCGCAGGCCCGCACCGCCCGCGTGATGTCCTTCGCGCGCCGCGCCGCCCTGGCCGCCGCCGCCCTGGTGGCCGCCACCGCCCTGCTGCATGCAGGCGGGGTTGCCGCCCAGGAAGGACCGCAGCTGAATCTGCGGCGCGTCGAACTGACGGCGGGCATGCACCGCATCGACGCCCAGGTCGCCCTTGCACCCCAGGAACGCCAGACCGGCCTCATGCACCGCAAGGAGATGCCGCAGCACGAAGGCATGCTGTTCGTGTTCGAGCAGCCGGCACAGCAGTGCTTCTGGATGAAAAACACCCTGCTGCCCCTCACCGCGGCTTTCGTGGAGGATGACGGCACCATCGTGAACCTGGCGGACATGAAGCCGCAGACACTGGACTCCCACTGCTCCGCCAAGCCCGTGCGCTATGTGCTGGAAATGAACCAGGGCTGGTTTGCCCAGAAGGGCATCAAGGCAGGGACCAAACTCTCGGGCGCGCTGTTTCGCCGCCCCTAGGTCCGCCCCTGGGCCAGAGGGACCGCAAAGAAAAACGGCCCCGCGGGGCCGTTTTTTCTTGTCCGCGGCAGGTGGCTGCCGCGGCACCGCGCAAGCAATCCGTCAGGCGAAGTTGGCTTCCGCGAACTTCCAGTTCACCAGGCTGGAGAGGAAGGTCTCCACGAACTTGGGGCGCATGTTGCGGTAGTCGATGTAGTACGCGTGTTCCCACACGTCCACCGTCAGCAGTGCCTTGTCGGCCGTGGTCAGCGGCGTGCCGGCGGCGCCGGTGTTCACGATGTCCACGCTGCCGTCGGCCTTCTTCACCAGCCAGGTCCAGCCCGAGCCGAAGTTGCCCACGGCGCTCTTGACGAAGGCTTCCTTGAAGGCGGCGTAGCTGCCCCACTTGGCGTTGATGGCCGCAGCCAGCGCGCCGGAGGGCTCACCGCCACCCTGGGGTGCCATGCAGTTCCAGAAGAAGGTGTGGTTCCAGATCTGGGCGGCGTTGTTGTAGATGCCGCCGCTGGACTTCTTGACGATCTCTTCGAGCGTCATGGATTCGAATTCAGTGCCCTTTTGCAGGTTGTTGAGGTTCACCACATAGGCGTTGTGGTGCTTGCCGTGGTGGTACTCCAGGGTTTCCTGGCTGTAGTGCGGCGCCAGGGCGTCGATGGCGTAAGGCAGCGGGGGAAGGGTATGTTCCATGGTGGTTTCCTCGTGGTTTGAAATTCTGGGATGCCATCTGCACCGCGATCTTTCCTGAGCAATGCAGTCGGACACAGCACAAAGGGGGCATTGTAGGAAGATCAGGTGACCTGTGCAGCGTGAGGCCACACGGATCGGTGCCGAAGCGCCACAACCCGCCACTGTCCTACAGGCACCCCCGTCAGAGCAGGCGCGGCTGGGACACCGTCACATCCACCACGCCGTCGGCCAGCGTGGCGCGCAAGGCGTCGCCGGGGTGCGCCTGCCGCGCGCTGGTCACGGCCTGGCCCCCGGTATCGGTCAGCAGCGCGTACCCGCGCTGCAGCACCAGGCGCGGGTCTAGCAACTCCAGCCGCAGGGCCGCGCGGTCCAGGCGGTCCGACTGCCGCGCGGCGCAGCGCTGCAGCTTGTTGGGCAAATCGGCCTCCAGCGCTTTCTGCGTCTGCGCCAGGCGCTGCAATTTCAGGAGCACTCCATGCCGCATGCGCTGGGCCAGGCGCGCCAATTGCATCTGCTGGCGCACCACCAGGCCGGACGGGCGGCCCAGCCGCGCCGCCGCCTGGTCCAGCCGCTGGTGGCGTGCATCGAGCTGGCGCTGCACCGCGTCGCCGATGCGCTCGCCCAGCAGGCCCAGGGCGCCCAGCCACACGTCGCGGGGCTGGGCCACCAGCTCGGCGGCCGCGGTGGGCGTGGGCGCGCGCAGGTCGGCGCAGAAGTCGGCGATGGTGAAGTCCGTTTCATGCCCCACGCCGCTGACCAGCGGCACGGGGCTGCGCACGATGGTGCGGGCCAGTTGCTCGTCGTTGAAGGCCCAGAGGTCTTCGATGGAACCCCCGCCCCGCACCAGCAGGATGACGTCGATCGACGGGTTGCGGGTCAGATCAGCCCCTGGCGCTTGTCCAGCTTGCGCCAGCAGATACAATTTTGATAGCGCCGCCACCAGCGACGCCGGTGCGGCGCCCCCTTGCACCTGCGCGGGCACCAGCACCACCGGGATGTGCGGCACGCGCCGGCGCAAGGCGGTGACGACGTCGTGCAGGGCCGCCGCCCCCGTGGAGGTGACCAGGCCGATGCCGCGCGGCTGCAGGGGCAGCGGACGCTTGCGGTCGCCGCTGAAAAGGCCTTCGGCCTCCAGTTGGGCCTTCAGGCGCAGGAACTGCTCGAACAGCGCCCCCTGCCCCGCCCGCTGCATGCTTTCCACGATGAACTGCAGGTCGCCACGCGCTTCGTACACGCCAAGACGGCCGCGCACTTCCACCAATTCGCCATCGCGTGGAGAAAAGTCAAGCAGGCTGGCCGCGCGGCGAAACATGGCACAGCGCAACTGGCCATTCGCGTCCTTGACCGAGAAGTAGCAATGACCGCTGGAAGCGCGCGAGAAGCCCGTGATCTCCCCGCGCACCGCGACAGGATTGAACCGCGCCTCCAGCGCATCAGCAATGGCGCGGCATAGCGCGCCAACTTCCCAAACGCGCGGCGCCGCCGCGAGGCCCGGGCGCTCAAACATGAGATACGGCGGGCTTCCGCGGCGCGCTCCAGGGGCGAGTACTCCACAGAACCGCCCGAGCGACCCAGGACGGCAGCGCGCCCGGCAAAACTGGCCGCAAAACACGGTTGCACGTGCAAGTTATTGATTTATATGATTTTTTCACTGCGCAATTTTTCATCAATCTGTTGCAAGCACGGCGGGACGCCACTTTGCGCGGCGCACGAACCGGGTTTCCCACAAAGTTATCCACAGTTTTTGTGGGTGACACCGCCGATGCGGTGGCCACCCGGCAAGGTAACTGTTTGTGACGCGGAGGCGGCAGGAAGCTGGGCCATAATCGCCGATTGCTTTCATCTGCGCGGAGAGAGATTTGCTGTCCATCATACAAGCCGCAGGCTGGCCGATCTGGCCCCTGATTGCGTGTTCCATCCTGGGAATGGCGCTGATTTTCGAACGGTTCGTGGCCCTCAAGACGGCCCGCGTCGCTCCTCCGAAATTGCTCGATGAAGCCATCACGGTGTCCTCCAAGGCCGTGCCCACCCCCGACGTGGTGAACCAGCTCGCGCAGAACTCCGCCCTGGGCGAGGTGCTCGCCAGCGGCCTGCGCACCCTCAACAGCAACCCCCAGTGCAGCGAGACCGACCTGCGCTCGGCCATGGAAGGCGCCGGCCGGGCCGTGGCCCACCGGCTGGAGAAGTACCTCGCGGCGCTGGCCACCATCGCATCGGCCGCGCCCCTGCTGGGCCTGCTGGGGACCGTGATCGGAATGATCGAGATCTTCGGCTCGCAGGCCGGCAGCGGCGGCGTGGGCCAGGCCATGGGCGGCGGCAACCCCGCGCAGCTGGCGCATGGCATCTCGGTGGCGCTGTACAACACGGCCTTCGGCCTGATCGTGGCGATCCCGGCGCTGATCTTCTGGCGCTACTTCCGCGCCCGCGTCGATGCCTATCTGCTCACGCTGGAGCTGGCTTCCGAGCAGTTCGTCCGCCACATCCTGCGCCTGAGGAAGAAGTGAACTCCCCCCTGAGGCGCGGCCGCGCCCTTCCCTGCTTCTCGCAGCGCCATGCACCGCGGGCAGGGGAACGCCGCCCGTGCGGTGGGGCGGCCCTTGCGCCACGCCCGCCCGCGTTGAGGCCGCCGGTTTCCAAACTTCGCGGGCAACGCGTACCGCCCATTGGATCGTCGACATGAATTTTCGCCCCCGCGCCAAGGAAGAGCCGGAGATCAACCTGATCCCGTTCATCGACGTGCTGCTGGTGATCCTCATCTTCCTGATGCTGACCACCACGTACAGCAAGTTCACGGAGCTGCAGCTCACCCTGCCGGTGGCCGACGCCGAGCAGCAGCGCGACCACCCCAAGGAAGTGATCGTCTCGGTGGCCGCCGACGGCCGCTATGCCGTCAACAAGAACGGCGTGGACGGCAAGAGCGTGGACGCCATCGCGCAGGCCCTGCGCGGCGCCGCCACCGCCGGGCGCGATAGTGTCGTGATCATCAGCGCCGATGCCATGTCGCCGCACCAGTCCGTGGTCTCGGTGATGGAGGCGGCGCGCCGCGTGGGCCTCACGCAGATCACGTTTGCCACGCAGTCGTCGGCCGCGGCGCGCAGCACCGGCCGCTGACACGGCATGGCTGGCCCCGGGCCGCAGCCGCCCCCCCGGTCCGCGGCGCGCGGCGGCGCCCCTTCCCCGGCCTCCGGGCTGCAGAAGATCTGGCAGGCACGCGGCCCGGCCGCCTGGGCGCTGTGGCCCGTCTCCCTGCTGTACCGGGCGCTGGTGGGCCTGCGCCGGGGGCTTTACCGCGCTGGCGTGCTCAAGGCCGAACACCCGGGCCGTCCCGTCGTCGTGGTGGGCAACGTGATCGCCGGAGGCGCCGGAAAGACGCCCGTGGTCATCGCCGTGGTGAAACACCTGCAGGCTCGCGGCCTGCGCCCCGGGGTGATCTCGCGCGGCTATGGCCGCAGCACCACCGATTGCCGGGCGGTGGCGCCCGACAGCCCCGCCCGCGAGGTGGGCGATGAGCCCGCGCTGATCGCGCGCAGCTGCGGGGTGCCGGTTTTCGTCGCGCCGCGCCGCATCGCCGCGGCCCGCGCCCTGCTGGCGGCGCACCCGCACACCGACGTGATCGTCTGCGACGACGGGCTGCAGCACCTGGCCCTGGCGCGCGATGTGGAGGTTTGCATCTTCAACGACCAGGGCGTCGGCAACGGCTTCCTGCTGCCTGCGGGCCCGCTGCGCGAGCCCTGGCCGCGGCCGGTGGACCTGGTGCTCCATGCGGGTGGCGTACCGCCCCGGGGAGACTTCGAGGCCTATGCGCTGCAACGGCGCCTGGCCCCCTGGGCCGTGCGCTCGGACGGCACCCGCGTGCCCTTGTCCAGCCTGCGGGGGCAGCCTTTGCACGCGGTGGCGGCCGTCGCACGCCCCGGGGACTTCTTTGCGATGCTGCAGGCCCAGGCGTTGCAACTGGCGCACGCGCAGGCCCTGCCGGATCACTATGATTTTGATAGCTGGAACCGCTCACCAGACAACCGCTACACGCTGATCTGCACTGAAAAAGATGCCGTCAAGCTGTGGCCCCGCCACCCGGACGCACTGGCCGTGCCCCTGCAACTGCACATGGATCCAGCCTTTTTCGCGGCCCTGGATGCGCGCCTGCCGGCACCGGGTGGTCTTTAGCGCGCACCGGCGGTCCCGCGGGGCTGGCCGCCGCTATCATCGCTGCCTGCCCGAACGAACCTCCCGGAAGCACCGCCACCATGGATCCCAAACTGCTTGAACTGCTGGTCTGCCCTGTCACCAAAGGCCCGCTGACCTACGACCGCGAGGCGCAGGAACTTGTCTCCCGCAGCGCGCGGCTGGCCTACCCGGTGCGCGACGGCATCCCGGTGCTGCTCGAAAACGAAGCCCGCACGCTCACCGACGAGGAACTGGAGCAGTGAGCGCTGTGCCCGCCCCCGGCGCCGTGGCACCGGACAGCCGCTTCACGGTGCTGATCCCGGCCCGCATGGCATCGAGCCGGCTGCCCGACAAACCCCTGGCCGATATCGCCGGCCTGCCCATGGTGGTGCGGGTTGCCCGCCGCGCGGCCCAGAGCGCCGCCACCCGGGTCGTGGTGGCCGCCGACGACAACCGCATCCTGCAGGCCTGCGCGGCCCACGGCGTGGAGGCGATCCTGACCCGCGCCGACCATGCCAGCGGCAGCGACCGGCTGGCAGAGGCCTGCGTCCAGCTGGGGCTGGATGGCGCCGACATCGTCGTCAACGTGCAGGGGGATGAACCCCTGATGGACCCCGGCCTCATCCATGCCGTGGCGCAACTGCTGCCGGCCCGCCCCGAGGCCAGCATGGGCACGGCCGCGCACGCCATTGCGTCGCAAGCCGACTACGCCAACCCCAACGTGGTGAAGGTGGTGCTGGACGCGCGGGGCCTGGCGCACTACTTCAGCCGGGCGCCCATCCCCTTCGCCCGCGACCATGCCGCAACGCCCTGGTGGCAAGGCGCCGCCCAGGCGGCCACACCCGGCGTCGCCGCCCTGGCGGGGTTCGCGCCTTTGCGGCATGTGGGCATCTACAGCTATCGTGCCGGCTTCCTGCGGGAATTTCCGGCGCTGGCGCCAGCCCCCACCGAAGCCGTGGAAGCGCTGGAGCAGTTGCGCGCGCTGTGGCACGGCCACCGCATCGCGGTGCACCTGGCCAGCACCGCCCCGGGGCCTGGCGTGGACACCCCCGAGGATCTGGAGCGGGTCCGCAGCCTTTTCCGCTGACGGACGCCCCGGCGGCCCCGTGGCGCGGGGACCTGCCCGCGCCACCGTGCAGGGCACTATCCGCACCGCGACACCCTGGCCGCCGCGCGGTACGGCGTGTAAGTCAGCGCAAGGTGGTCGCATGCTATCCTCGCCCGCAACGAGAGCACCGCATCCCGGGCGCACAGAACGGCTTCAGGCGCCCTTCGAACGTCCCCGCCAGCGGCGCCAACCGATTTCTAACCTTCGAGGACTTCCATGAGACTGATTCTGTTGGGCGCGCCTGGCGCCGGAAAGGGCACGCAAGCCACGTTCATCTGCCAGAAATACGGCATCCCGCAAATCTCCACCGGCGACATGCTGCGGGCGGCGGTGAAGGCGGGCACGCCCTTGGGCCTGCAGGCCAAGGCCGTGATGGATTCGGGTGCCCTGGTCAGCGACGACATCATCATCGGTCTCGTGAAGGAACGCATCACGCAGGCGGACTGCGCCAACGGCTTCCTGTTCGACGGCTTTCCCCGCACCATTCCCCAGGCCGACGCCATGAAGGCGGCGGGCGTCAAGCTCGACTACGTGCTCGAAATCGATGTGCCTTTTGAGGCCATCATCGAACGCATGAGCGGCCGCCGCTCGCACCCTGCCAGCGGCCGCACCTACCACGTCAAGTTCAACCCCCCCAAGGTGAAAGGCAAGGATGACCTGACGGGCGAGGAACTGATCCAGCGCGAAGACGACAAGGAAGAAACCGTCAAGAAGCGCCTGCAGGTCTACAGCGACCAGACGCGCCCCCTGGTGGACTACTACAGCAGCTGGGCCCAGGCCGAGCCCGACGCCGCCCCCAAGTACCGCGCCATCAGCGGCACGGGCAGCGTGGAAGAAATCACCGCGCGCGCGCTCCAGGCGCTGGCCAGCTGAGCGCGAGGGCCACGCCCCAGGACCAGCGACGCCATGGGGCACCAGGGCGTCGCTTTTCTTTTGGGAGGTGCCGGTGGCCCCTTCAGGCGCGCCGTGGCACCAGCGGGCCAGACCCTCATGGCCCCGGCCTTGCCACCCATCCTGGTTTTGTTCAGGCCGGACTGGAGCGCAGGCCGTAGGCCTTGCCGTCCACGAAAAGGTATTCCGCGCGCAGCACCGCATCGCCCTTCTCATCGCGCAGGGTGAAGCCCACCACCGACAGGTCCGTGCCGGGCTTGATCTCCTGCACCTGCCAGGCCTGCATGCGTGTCAGGGGCGCCAGCTCGATCTCCCAGCGGCGGTCCTTGCGGGTGGGCAGCACCGCCTTGGCCAGCAAGGCCTTGCCGTCCACGGGCGAGGCCTGGGCGGGCACCGCGCGCTGCGCCAGGTCCGCGGGAAGCCGCAACTGCGCGGGAAGCTCCAGCTCCAGCTCGGCATGGGGGTTTTGCCAGCGCACCTTGCGCACCGTGCCTTCCAGATAGATGGGGCGCTCGGCATCAAAACTGCTCCAGCCATGGTGGGCGCGCGCCCAGAGCGGAACCATCGCAGTGGCCAGGAGCAGGCGGCGGCGTTGCAGACTCATCGGTTCTCTCCTTGTCAGGTCACAGATAGGCGATCCAGCGGCCACAGACCACCACGGCCAGCCAGATCAGCGTGGACGCCAGCATCTGCACCCGGGCCAGGGCGTCCAGGCGCGCCAGCGATCCACGCCCATGGAACCACGCGGCGTTGCAGCCCGCAAGCATTAACAGCAGCATCTTCAAGGTGAATGCGCGGCTGGCGAGCAGCTCGGAAGGCTGGGTGGCGAACATCAGCAGGCCCGATGCCGCCGCCAGGCCAAAGCCACACAATGCCAGCGACAGGCTGAGCCGCGCAAGGTCCTTGACGGGCAGCGCCGCCCCCCGGCCAAACACGCGCAACTCCAGCAGCACCAGGTTGCCCAGCAGCAGGGCAATGCCAACGATGTGCACCACTTCCAGCGCCGGGTAGGCCCAGGCGTGTGTCTTGAGGGCTGCAAACAACACCGGACAGCCTTCGCGCTCAGCGCATCAGGTCCAGCATCAGCGAGATCCGGGCCTTCAGGGGCGGCAGCCCGCCGGAATCAGGCAGCACGTCACCAGGCTTGGGCAGCACCCGCCCCTCGGCGCAGCGCGTGGACCGGACCACCCGCACGCCCACCTCCTGCGCGCGCAGCAATGCGGCTTCCAGAAGGTGGTGGATGGTGCCGTTGCCGGTGCATGCCACCACCAGCCCCTGGACGCCGTCACGCACCAGCGCATCCACCATGGCGCCCGTGGCGCCCGCGTGGCTCATGATCACCTCCACGCGGGGCCAGGCCGCTGCATTTGCTATATTTTGCAGAGCACCCCACGCATGCTTGGCGGGCGGTATCGGCCAATCCTGCGCAAGGCGAATGGCGCCCTCCTCCACCCACCCCAAAGGCCCGGCCTCGCCCGAACTGAGCGCATGGACACGGTACGGATGCACCTTCTGGACCTGCTGTGCGCCGTGGACCTCGCCAGCGGCCACTGCGAGCACGCCGCGGGCACCCGCAGCCACCGCGACCGCCACGGCATCCAGGAGATTTTGCGGCCCGTCGGGCGTGAGCGCCGTGGCCGGGCGCATGGCGCAGGTCAGCACCACGGGTTTCAGCCGGGTATCCAGCACCTGGTTCAGGAACCAGGCCGTCTCCTCCAGCGTATCGGTGCCGTGGGTGATGACCACCCCGCGCACGGAAGCATCCTGGAGGTGGTGGGCGCAGCGCAGCGCCAGGGCCTGCCACACCCCGCCATCCATGTCCTTGCTGTCGATCTGAGCCACCTGCTCCGCCACGAGCATGCCACCGGCCGCCTCCTGCAATCCGGGGACCGCTGCCAGCAGCTGCTCCACCCCGACCTGCGCGGCGGTGTACCCGATGTTGTCACCCGCCTGTGCCGACGTGCCGGCAATGGTTCCTCCAGTGCCCAAAACCACAATTTTTTGCCCACTCACTTGCATACTCCGAAAAACTGGTGAAAAATACAGTTACTGGATTAAAAAACAGTTGTCCTTCACTGTAGCCGCCTCCACCGGAAACCACCATGCTCGACAACCCGAAACTCACGGCCCGCCAGCAACAGATCCTGGACCTCATCCAGACCGCCATTGCACGCACAGGGGCGCCTCCCACCCGCGCCGAAATCGCGGCTGAACTGGGCTTCAAGTCGGCCAATGCGGCAGAAGAACATCTGCAGGCCCTCGCACGCAAGGGCGTGATCGAACTGGTGAGCGGCACATCGCGGGGCATCCGGTTGCGCAGCGACACGCTGCGCTCCATCAATGCAGCGCGCGGCAGCCAGTTCCACCTGCCCATTCCCGGGCTCTCCCAGCTGGTCCTGCCCCTGGTGGGGCGTGTGGCGGCGGGTTCGCCCATTCTCGCGCAGGAACACGTCGACCAGACCTACAGCGTGGAAAACAGCCTGTTCCAGCACAAGCCCGACTACCTGCTCAAGGTGCGTGGCATGTCCATGCGCGATGCCGGCATCATGGACGGCGACCTGCTGGCCGTGCAGTCCACCCGCGAGGTGCGCAACGGCCAGATCATCGTGGCCCGCCTGGGAGACGACGTGACGGTCAAGCGCCTGCGGCGCACCGCCACGGCCATCGAGCTGCTGCCTGAAAACCCGGACTACCCGGTCATCGTGGTACAGCCTGGCGAACCTTTCGAAATCGAAGGTCTCGCGGTAGGCCTCATTCGCAACACCATGCTGATGTAGCCGGTCCCGGCTGCTGGTCCATTCACTACCGCATTGCAGGTGGCGGGCGTTTGGTGTGCCGGGCAAACCGGCACGCCAGCCCTGCGGTGCGGGTTCAATTTGCAATCCTGCCTATGTCCAACCCCCGACCTTCGGAGTTTTCACATGGGAATTGCCTTGACCACCTTTTCCGCCTTCTCCGTGCCGCTGCGCTCGCTGACGCGCTGGTTTCACTCGACCGCCGCGCTCGCGATGCCGTCTGCGGCAGGTTCGCCCCCACCCCGTTCCCACCACGATGGCACGGACCGCAGCGACGGCCGGGGCACGGCCGGCTCCAGGAGCATCCACCGCCCGCAGGGTCTCCCTGGCCCACGTCCGCTGCGCGGCAACTGGCCCTTCACGATCAACACGCCCCAGACGCCCCCCGCCGAAGGCCCCGGGCGGCAGGCCGCCACCCGCAGAGCACCGCCCGCGATGCCGGTGCCGCCCGCAGGAAACCGCAGCGCCTGCGCAGCACCGCGGCCCACCGATGGATCGGGCCGCCGGACCGCCAAGGTCTTGCGCAGGATCTCAGCCCCCGGCACAGGCCGGCTGGTGATCGCCGGCAGGATGGCCGACGTGTGCGCGGAACTGGACCGCATGGTGGCCTGCGAGGGAGCCCTTCAGGCCTCTTGAGACCAAGATACTTCCTTCATCACGGGCCAAGGGCGCCAACGGCACGGTCCTCGTTGGCGTGTGGCGTTCCTTCTCGAAAGAGATGGATCTGCGGGCGTGAGAAAAACGGCCGGGGAGCGATGGCACGGCCCCGCCCCGTCCTGCCATGGTCGGCAGCGTTTTGCGGGATGCGCCAACACTCCGTCACCAAAAGCCCCGTACTTTGATGCCCCAGGGCGGCAGCCCGGTGAATGCCGGTGGCGCCACCAAGGCACAATATCGGGATGAACATTGTGATTCTCGACGACTACCAGGACGCAGTCCGCAAGCTGCACTGCGCATCCCGGCTCGACGCGTACACCGCCAAGGTCTACACCAATACCGTCAAAGGACTTGGGCAGCTTTCTGTCCGCCTGAAGGATGCCGACATCATCGTTCTGGTGCGGGAGCGCACACAGATCACGCGCCAACTGGTGGAAAAGCTTCCCCGTCTCAAACTGATCGCGCAAACCGGCAAGATCGGCAGTCACATCGACGTGACGGCGTGCACGGAGCGGGGCATTGCCGTGGCCGAGGGCATAGGGTCCCCGGTGGCCCCGGCCGAACTGACCTGGGCCCTCGTGATGGCAGCCATGCGC
The DNA here is from genome assembly GCF_059418365.1 of Acidovorax sp. GW821-FHT09A11. Taxonomy (NCBI): domain Bacteria; kingdom Pseudomonadati; phylum Pseudomonadota; class Betaproteobacteria; order Burkholderiales; family Comamonadaceae; genus Acidovorax; species Acidovorax sp. GW821-FHT09A11. The sequence goes on along the minus strand of NZ_JBWKPS010000001.1, from coordinate 406,632 downwards.
AGGCTGCCGCAGTACATCGCCAACCTCAAGCACGGCGCCTGGCAGCAGTCCGGGCTGAAGACCGCATCCATGCCCGCCAACTTCGGCCTTGGCAACGTGCTGCGCGGCAAAACGCTGGGCATCTGGGGATATGGCCGCATCGGACAGCTCGTGGCTGGCTACGGACGCGCTTTCGGCATGAACGTGCGCATCTGGGGCCGCGAAGCGTCCCGCGCCCAGGCCTTGACGGACGGCTACCAGGCCGCGACCACGCGCGAGGAGTTCTTCTCGCAGTGTGACGTGATCTCGCTGCACCTGCGCCTCAACGATGAAACGCGCGGCATCGTCTCGCTGGAAGACCTGTCTTGCATGAAGCCCACCTCCCTTCTCGTCAACACATCGCGGGCCGAATTGATCGAGCCCGACGCGCTGATCGCAGCGTTGAACCGGGGCCGTCCCGGCATGGCGGCGGTCGATGTGTTCGAGAGCGAACCCATCCTTCAGGGCCACGCCTTGCTGCGGCTGGAGAATTGCATCTGCACGCCCCACATTGGCTATGTCGAGCAGGACAGCTATGAGCTGTACTTTGGCGCGGCATTCGACAACGTGGTGAATTTCATCAAGGGCACGCCCACCAATATCGTGAATCCAGGCTCGCTTCAGGTAAGACGCTAGCCAGCAGGGCAACAACCGGGCCGCTTGCGCCATCGACGGCGCGGGTGCCCAATAAAAAAGGCTTCCCGAGGGAAGCCTTTTTTGAGCCCTGCAGGGCACAGGGGCCCTGCAGCGCGGTACCGCGCTGACTAATTACAGCGGGGTCTTCTTGCCGTCCTTGTAGACGTACAGGGTGATGGCGGGGTTCTTCATTTCGCCGTTGGGTTCGAAGGCGATGGTGGAGGTCACGCCCTTGAAGCTGGCCTTGGCCAGTTCGTTCACGTACACCTTGGGGTCCACGGAGTTGGCACGCTTCATGGCGTCCACCAGCAGGAACGTGGCGTCATAGGTGTAGGGGCTGTACACCTGGAACTGGTTGGGGTACTTGGCGTCGTACTTGGCCTTCCAGGCCGTGCCGCCAGGCATCTTGGCCAGCGAAGAACCGCCTTCGGCACAGATCACGTTACCCAGGGTCTTGGCACCGGCGGCCAGCTTGGCGATTTCCGACGTGCAGACGCCATCACCACCAAAGTACTTCACGTTGCCCATGCCCAGCTGCTCCATCTGGCGCAGCATGGGGCCGGCTTGTGGGTCCATGCCGCCGTAGAACACCGCATCAGGGTTCTTGGACTTGATGGCGGTCAGGATGGCCATGAAGTCGGTGGCCTTGTCGGTCGTGAACTGCTCGTCCACCACCTTCATGCCCTTGGCCGTGGCCGTCTTCTTGAACACGTCTGCCACGCCTTGGCCGTAAGCGGTACGGTCGTCGATGATGGCAACGGTCTTGAGCTTGAGCGTGTCGACCGCGTAGAAAGCCAGGCCAGCGCCCAGGGCGTTGTCGTTGGCGATGATGCGGAAGGTGGTCTTGTAGCCTGGCTTGGTCAGGTTGGGGTTGGTCGCAGCGCCCGTCACCATCGGAATGCCGCAGTCGTTGTAGACCTTGGATGCTGGGATGGTGGTACCGGAGTTGAGGTGACCGACAACGCCTGCGACCTTGGAGTCGCACAGCTTTTGTGCAGCGGCCGTGCCCTGCTTTGGATCGGCTGCATCGTCTTCGGCCTGCAGTTCGAACTTGATCTTCTTGCCGCCGATGGTGACGCCTTGAGCGTTCAGCTCTTCAATGGCCATGCGGGCGCCATTTTCGTTGTCCTTGCCGTAGTGGGCTTGGGCACCGGAAACCGGAGCCACATGGCCGATCTTGACCACCTGCTCTTGTGCAGAGGCCACACCAGCAGCAGCCGCGATAGCAGCAACCACGGTCAGTTTCAACTTCAATTGCATATCAATCTCCAGTAAAGATAAACGCTGAGAATATTCTTGTGTCTCAACGCAGGCGAACATATCGCAATTTACGGGCCAGATCATTAGGGAACACGATTAAAAGCGAGAGAAACCACAGGGGAATACCCTGTCATCCCTTTGGCACCGAGGGCGTCCCGCTGGCCAGCTCATCCGCCACCGCCTCGTACACAGCGTGCCGGACCACCGATTCAATCTCTTCGCGCAGCCGTGGCAGCACCGATCGTGTCTGCTCCTGCACCACCGTGGCGATCGCTTCGCGCAAACGTTGATCCAGCACAACGTCCACGCGCTGCATGACCCTGTGCACCATGTATTCCTCCATGCCCTCCGGCAATGGTCGGGTCAGCGCAACCGGACTCACGGCCCCCACGGACACGGGCGGCGCCACGGTGCCCGCTGCCGGAGCATTGCGGGCCGGCGCGGGCACGATGCCCGGCGGAGCGGCGGGCCTTGGCGGGGCCACGGCGGGCCGATGGGCGCCATGCACGAAGGAACCCGGCGGCTGCGCCGCCTGGTGCACGGCGTTCGCCGCCGGCCGCGCCTCGGGCAGCATGGAGGGATGCATGACCGTGGTGCGCGATGGTGCAGCGGCCGCGGCCTGCGATGGAGCGGAATCCGGCGCCCGCACCACTTCGGTGAGGGTGGGGACAAAGCGCGGAGGCGTCTTGGGGGGCAGTGCCATCAGCCGGCTTTCAGCACCAGGTCGTGGCGGGTGATCTCATACCCGCGCGAGGCATAGTGGCGCCAGCGCGACCTCGCCTCGCCGCGATCGGCCTCATCCTGCGCGCTCACCACCTCGACCAGGCGATCAAACCGGCCAAACCCTTCCGGCACTTCGGCGTGCAGGTTCAACAGCACCTCGTGGTGCGCGGCGGAACGCGCGTCGGCCGTCAGCAGCACGGGCGATGCATGGACCAGTTCTTCGTCGGCACCGCCCAGGCAATGGGCCACAAAATCCTGCGGCGCCAGCACCCAGAGCATGCGGTCCAGCACCGCCAGCGTCTCGGCCGGTGCTGCAATCACCAGCCGTGCACCGCTGCGCTGCACCTTGCGCGCAAAGCGGCATGCATAGGCCAGCTTGTCCGGCGCATTGAAGTGAAACGCGACCTCGGTCATGGCGAGATCAGCCGAGCTTGGCGCGCGGCGCCTTCACCGTCGCCGGCCTGGGGGAGGCCGCACGCGCGGCCGAAGAGGCCTTGGAGGCGGGCTTGGTGTTGGCCGCCTGCCCCAGAAGGTAATGCACCAGCAGCCCGACCGGCCGCCCCGTGGCCCCCTTGGCGGCCCCACCCTTCCAGGCCGTCCCCGCGATATCCAGATGGGCCCAGGGCAGGTCACCCACATATTTCTGCAGGAACTTGGCCGCGGTGATGGAACCGCCCGCGCGGCCCGCCACGTTCCCCATGTCCGCGAAATTGCTTTTGAGGCCATCCGCGTAATCGTCGTCCAGCGGCATGCGCCAGCAGGGGTCCTGCGCGGACTCCCCGGCCTCCTGCAGCGCGGCTGCGAGGGAATCGTTGTTGGCAAACAGCCCGCTGCGCACGCCACCCAGCGCAATCACGCACGCGCCGGTCAACGTGGCGATGTCCACCACGGCGGCGGGCTTGAAGCGGGACGCATAGGTGAGCGCATCACAGAGCACCAGCCGGCCTTCGGCGTCGGTGTTGAGGATCTCGATGGTCTGGCCGCTCATGCTCGTGACCACGTCGCCGGGCTTGACAGCACGGCCGTCGGGCATGTTCTCGCAGGCGGGGATCAGCCCCACCACGTTGATGGCGGGTTGCAGCTCGCCCAGCGCGCGGAACGTTCCCAGCACGCTGGCGGCGCCGCACATGTCGAACTTCATCTCGTCCATCTCCGGCGCGGGCTTGATCGAGATGCCCCCCGTGTCGAACGTGATGCCCTTGCCCACCAGCACGACAGGCGCCTGGTCCTTGGCCGCGCCGCTGTAGCGCAGCTCGATGAACCGCAAAGGCTCCTCGGACCCCCTCGCCACGGCGAGGAAGGCGCCCATTCCCAGGCGGGCCACCTCAGCCGGGCCATGGACCTTGCACTGGATGCGGGGCAGCTTGGCCAGTGTCTTGGCCGCATCGGCGAGCAGGCTGGGCGTGGCGTGGTTGGCGGGGCGGTTGCCCCATTCCCGCGCGAACTCGACCCCGGCGACCAGTGCCACGCCGGCATCGAAATCCTCGCGCACCTCGGGGACGCTGTGCACACCCACCACGCAGCGGTTCAGGCTGCGCGCCTCCACCTTTGTCTTGGTGGTCGTATAGACGTAGCTCGCTTCGGCCACGGCCTGCACGGCGGCACTGACGGCAGCTGGCTGCGCAGCACCCGCAAAACAGAGCGCCACCCGCTTGGTCTGCGGCGCCTTGATGGCCGATCCCGCCGCCTGCAGGGCCTGGCGCGTGGCGCGGGCCGCGCCGTCGCCCTGTCCGACCAGAACCACCCGGCGGGCGGCAACGGCAGGCACCTGGTACAGCTGCAGGTGCTTGCCTGCCTTGGTGGACAGATCTCCGTTCTTGAGCGCCAGCGCCGCCAGGGCAGACAGCGCATCCTTGCCAGGCTTGAAGCCCTCGGGAAGCAGGACGACCAGCAGGTCGCATTTTTCCGAAGCTGCCGCAGCAAGGTCAAGGGTCTTGAGATCAAAGTTCATAATCGGTGTTTTCCTTTTGAGCGTGCTATGCACTTTGACATGCACGCAAAAGTGCATAGCGCGCTCCTCGCCAATGTTATTCGATTCATCCATCCGCAAGGAGCTGGCGCGCAGCTTCGGTGCGACCCTCGTGGTGCTGGTGACCGTGGTCATGACCATGATGCTCATCCGCACCCTGGGCCAGGCATCGCGGGGCAGCGTGAGCCCTTCCGATGTCATGCTGGTCATGGGGTTCACGGTGCTGGGCCAGTTGCCCACCATCCTGAGCCTGAGCCTCTTCATCGCCGTGGTCGGGACGCTGTCGCGCATGTACCGAGACAGTGAAATGGTCATCTGGTTCGCCAGCGGCCGCGGGCTGGTCAGCCTGCTGCGGCCCTTGCTACGTTTTGCCTGGCCGGTGATGGTCATCATCGCCGTGCTGTCGCTGCTGGTCTGGCCCTGGGCCAATTCCCAGATCCAGGAACTCAAGACGCGCTATGAACAGCGCAGCGACATCGACCGCATCGCACCCGGCGAGTTCCAGGAATCCTCCAATGGCAGCCGGGTGTTCTTCATCGACAAGGACAGCCCGGACACCCAGGCCGGCAACAACATCTTCATCGCCGCCACCGACGGTGCCCGCGAATCCGTCACCTCCGCGCGCAGCGCCCGGCTGGAGACACGGGGCGGCGAGCGCATGGCCGTGCTGAGCGAGGGCCAGCGGCTGGAGACCTCACGCGACAAACCCGGCGTGAAAATCAGCGAGTTCGTCGAATACGGCACCCGCATTGGCTCCGCGCCCGCGGGCTCGGCCGAAGAGCTCTCCGTCAAGACCCGCGCCACGCACGAGCTGCTCATGCAGCCCCTGCCCGCCTACAGGGCCGAGCTGGGCTGGCGCCTGGGGCTGGCGCTGGCGGCGCTCAACTTCGTGGTGCTGGGGCTGGCCGTGGCCAGCGTCAACCCGCGCGCCGCGCGCAGCACCAGCCTGGTGTTCGCGCTCTTTGCCTTCATCGTGTACTACAACCTCATGACGCTGGGGCAAAGCTGGGTGGGCGCAGGCCGGCTCGGCTTGGTGAGCTTCATGGTGCTGCTGCACGGCGGCATGCTGCTCATGTCGCTGCTGGTACTGGCCGCGCGCCACAATCACTGGACGCTGCGGCGGCTTTGGCAGCCCACGCCGCCAGGGAGCCCCGCATGAAAACCATCCGCCGCCTGATCCACCGCGAAGCCCTGTTCGCGGTCGCTTTCGTCACCGCCGGGTTTCTGGCGCTGTTCTTCTTCTTTGACCTGGTGGACGAACTGCGCTGGGTGGGCCGCACCGGCGCCGAGGGTTACCAGCTCTCGCACGCGTTCCTGTTCGTGGTGCTGAGCATTCCCAGCCACCTGTACGAGCTGCTGCCCATCACGGTGCTCATCGGCACCATCTTCGTGATGGCGCGGCTCGCCCAAAGCTCCGAGTTCACCATCATGCGCACGAGCGGCATGGGCCCCTGGCGTGCCTTGCGCACGCTGGTGGCGCTGGGCGGCTTCTTCGTGCTTCTGACCTTCGCCGTGGGCGACTACATCGCGCCGCTGACCGACCGCGCCGCCCAGCTGGTCAAGGTGCGGTACCTCGGGCGCCTGACCACGGGCGCCACCGGCGCCTGGCTCAAGGAGCGCCAGGACGACCACTCCTATGCGGTGAACGTGCGCGCGCTCACGACCAACGGCGGCATGCTGGACGTGCGCATCTTCGAGTTCGATGCCAAGGGCCGGCTGGCATCGCAGACACGGGCGGCGGCGGGCCAGTTTGGGCCGGACGGCGCGTGGAATCTGGAGAAGGTGCAGCGCAGCCGCTTCGAGCAGCGCGGCGGCGACGAAGCGCGCGTGGAGCACTTCGATGCCCCCACCCTGCAATGGCCCACCCGCATCAGCGCCGACATGGTGGCCGCCTCGCTGCTCAAACCCGACCGCATGGCCACCATCGACCTGTTCCAGTACATCCGCCACCTCGACGCCAACGGCCAGTCCGCCCAGCGCTACGAGATCGAGTTCTGGCGCAAGGTGTTCTATCCCCTCAGCTGCCTGGTGATGGTGGTGCTGGCCCTGCCTTTTGCCTACCTGCACTTCCGCTCGGGCGGCATCGCGGGCTATGTGTTTGGCGGCGTCATGGCCGGCATCAGCTTCTTCCTGCTGAACAACGTGTTTGGCTATGCGGGCAACCTGCAGAACTGGTCGCCGTGGCTCACGGCGGCCGCGCCCGGGCTGATCTACTCCGTGCTTTCGCTCGCGGCCTTTGGATGGCTGGTGCTCCGGCGCTAGCCCCGGCTGTCACCCTGCCCCGATCTGCAACCCATGAACCACCGCGCCATCGTCCTGTTCTCCCACGGCTCGCGCGACCCCCTGTGGCGCGCCCCCATGGAAGCCGTGGCCGCCCGCATCGGCGGGCAGCACCCGGACCGCCCTGTGGCCTGCGCGTACCTGGAGCTGTGCACCCCCACGCTGGCACAGGCCACGGACCAGCTCGTCGCGCAGGGAGCGGCCCATGTCACGGTCGTGCCCATGTTCCTTGGCACGGGCAAGCATGCGCGGAACGACCTGCCGCTGCTGGTGGAGGAGTTGCGAGCGGCCCATCCCGCCGTGCGGTTCCATGTGCAGCCCGCCATTGGCGAAGACCCGCGCATGACGGCTTTGATGGCAGAAATTGCCTGTGAGGTGCCTTCCGCTGAAATCCCTTAGATAGCTGCAGCATAATGATGCAACTCTTTAGGCGATATCAGATATGAATCTGCACCAATTCCGCTTCGTTCAAGAGGCTGCGCGCCGCAATCTCAACCTGACCGAAGCGGCCAAGGCCCTGCACACCTCCCAGCCGGGCGTGTCCAAGGCCATCATCGAGCTCGAAGAAGAACTGGGAGTGGACATCTTCGCGCGCCATGGCAAGCGCCTCAAGCGCATCACCGAACCCGGCCAGCACGTGCTCAAGAGCATCGAGGTCATCATGCGGGAGGTGGGCAACCTCAAGCGCATCGGCGAGCAGTTCAGCGCCCAGGACAGCGGCACCCTCAGCATCGCCACCACCCACACCCAGGCCCGCTACGTGCTGCCCGTGCCCGTGGCGCGCCTGCGCGAGGCCTATCCCAAGGTCAACATCAGCCTGCACCAGGCCACACCGCACGAAGTGGCGCGCATGGTGATCGATGAAGTGGCCGAGATCGGCATGGCCACCGAATCCCTGGCCGACTACCCCGAACTCGTCACCCTGCCCTGCTATGAATGGCAGCACGTGCTGGTGGTGCCCAACGACCACCCGCTGGCGCAGAAGGAGCGCATCGGGCTGGACGACCTGGCCCACGAGGCGCTGATCACCTACCACCCCTCCTTCACCGGCCGCGGCAAGATCGACCATGCCTTTGCCGCACGCAAGCTGCAGCCGCGCATCGTGCTCGAGGCCATCGATTCCGACGTGATCAAGACCTACGTGCGCCTGGGCCTGGGCATCGGCATCGTGGCCGAAATGGCCATGCGCGACGACCCCGTGGGTGACCTTGCCGTGCGTCCCGTGGGGCACCTGTTCGGCCAGAGCGTGGCGCGGGTGGCCTTCAAGCGGGGTGCGTACCTGCGCAACTTCGTCTACAAGTTCGCCGAACTGCTCAGCGACCGGCTGAGCCGCGAGCTCATCGCCCGCGCGATGACCGGCCACGTCAACGACTACGAACTCTGACACCGGCACCCGCCCGATTGCCCATTCCACCGCCCCATTGCTTCCCAGCCTGACCTCCCGCCACAGCGCCATGACTGAGACCACCGACACTGCCCGCACACCCGCCTTCCCCAGCAAGCTGCCCCAGGTGGGTACCACCATCTTCACCGTGATGTCGGCCCTGGCGGCCGAGCACGGCGCGGTCAACCTGGGCCAGGGGTTTCCTGACTTCGAATGCGCCCCGGAGCTGGTGAATGCCGTGACGCGGGCCATGCAGGCCGGCCACAACCAGTACCCGCCCATGCCCGGCATCCCGGCCCTGCGCGAGGCGGTCGCCAGCAAGATCGCGGCGCTGCACGGCCGCCGGTACAGCCCGGGCACCGAGATCACCATCACGGCCGGCGCCACGCAGGCCATCATCACAGCCATCCTGGCCATCGTGCACCCAGGCGATGAAGTCATCGTGCTCGACCCCTGCTACGACAGCTACGTGCCCAACATCGAACTGGCGGGCGGCAAGGCGGTGCGCGTGCCGCTCACGCCGGGCACCTTCCGCCCCGACTTCGGCAAGATCGGTGCGGCCATCACGCCGCGCACGCGCGCCATCCTCATCAACAGCCCGCACAACCCCAGCGCCACCATCTGGACGGCCCAGGAGATGCGCCAGCTGGAAGACCTGCTCGCGCCCACCGACATCCTGCTCATCAGCGACGAGGTGTACGAGCACATGGTGTTCGACGGCGCCGAGCATGAAAGCGCTGCACGCTTTCCCGGCCTGGCGGCACGCGCCTTCATCGTGTCGAGCTTTGGCAAGACCTTTCACGTCACCGGCTGGAAGGTCGGCACCGTGGCCGCCCCCGCAGCGCTGACGGCCGAGTTCCGCAAGGTGCACCAGTTCAACGTGTTCACCGTGAACACGCCCATGCAGCACGGCCTGGCCGCCTACCTGCAGGACCCGGCGCCCTACCTGCAGCTGCCCGCGTTCTATCAGGCCAAGCGCGACCTGTTCCGCCAGGGCCTGGAGGGCTCGCGCCTGAAGCTGCTGCCCAGCACCGGCAGCTACTTCCAGTGCGTGGACATCTCGGCCGTGAGCGACCTGAACGAATCGGACTTCTGCCAGTGGCTCACCCGCGAGGTGGGCGTGGCGGCGATTCCGCTGTCGGCGTTCTACGGAGACGGGTTTGACCAGCGCGTGGTGCGTTTCTGTTTTGCCAAGAAGGACGACACGCTGCGCGCCGCGCTGGAGCGGCTGCGCAAGCTCTGACCAGGCCACGGCCCCCGGCCCTACCGGGTCTGCCGGGCCAGCCAGACACCCAGAACCGCCAGCGCCATGCCCGCCAGCGCCCAGCCGCCGAGCGTCTCGCCAAACACGGCCCAGGCGATCAGCGCGGTGGTGGGCGGGGTCAGGTAGAACAGGCTGGCCACGTTCACCGCGCCACCACGGCGGATCAGCAGGTTCAGCAAACTGACGGCGCCCAGGGACAGCACCAGCACCAGCCAGCCCAGCGCGAACAGGAACTCGCCGCTCCACTGCACGGCCATGGTTTCCGTCGCGTACGCCAGCACTGCCATGGCCACCACGCACGGCAGGTACTGGATGACCGAGCCGGTGCGCAGGTCGAACGCGGGGCAAAAGCGCTTTTGGTACAGCGTGCCCGCCGTGATGCCCAGCAGCGCCACCACGGCCGGCAGCAGCATGTCCACCAGCGCGCCGCCCGGCACGGTGGCCACCTTGCCGGCCACCACCAGCGCCACGCCGGTAAAACCCAGCGCCAGGCCCGCCCATTGCGCGGGCCGCACCTTCTCGCCCAGCAGGGCGCCCGCCACCAGCGCGGTCAAGAGCGGCTGCAGCCCCACCACCAGCGCCGTGATGCCCGACGGCAACCCGTGGCCGATAGCGATGAACACCCCGCCCAGGTACACCCCGTGCACCAAGAGGCCCGACACGCCGATGTGCAGCCACGCCCTGCCCGACGGCGGCCACGGAGCACGCACCAGCGTCACCACCGCCAGCATCAGCACGGCGACGATCGCGAAACGAATGGCCAAAAAGGTGAGCGGCTCCACATACGGCAGCCCCAGCTTGGCGCCGATGAAGCCGGTGCTCCACAGCGCGACGAAGAGCAGGGGAATGAGCGCGTCGAGCGTGCCCGGCGTGGCGGTGGGGTGCTGCTGGGGCTGGGGCGTTGCCTGGGTCATGGAATGTCAATAGAGGAAGAAGCGCGGACCGGCATCACAGCCGAAACAAGACGAAGTTGACAACACAAGGACGCCAAGCTCACGGGGGCACATCCACGGTGGCCTGGTCATGACCGTTGTCCGCCCGCGCGGCAAACCAGTCCACCACCCAGGCGCGAAAGGCCGCCATCGCCGCCGTGCTGAAGCGTGCCGAGGGCCGCACCAGATAGATCCCCGCGTCGGTGTTGAGCTGCCACTGCGGCAGCACCTGCACCAGCTGGCCCGATGCGATGCCGGGGTCGATCAGCCAGTCGCCGCCCGCCAGGATGCCCACGCCCAGGATGGCGGCCGCGAGCAGCGCTTCGTTGTCGTTGCTCACCAGCGAGCCGCGCACCACCACGCTGTGGCTCGCCCCCGCCTGCGTGAGCTGCCATTCAGGGTAGGACTGCAGGCCGGTGAAGCCCAGGCAGTTGTGCTGCGCCAGGTCCGCAGGCACCTGCGGGGTGCCGTTCTTCGCCAAGTAGCCCGGCGCCGCCGCCATGATGCGGCGGTGGCTGCACAGCCGCGTGGCCACCAGCCGGCTGTCGGCCAGCTGGCCGATGCGGATCGCGGCGTCGAAGCGCTCGCCCACGATGTCCACCAGCCGGTCGGCGTACTCCAGCTCCAGCGTGACCTGCGGATGGGCCAGCGCAAATTCGGCCACCATCGGGCTGAGCAGGCGCCGCCCCATGGCGGCGGGCACCGACACGCGCAGCCGCCCGCGCACCTGCGCCGCGCCATCGGCCGCTTCCTTCTGGGCCTGTGCGATCAAGTCCGTCGCCTCGCGCACCTTCTCGACCAGGCGCTGGCCTTCGTGCGTCAGGTGCAGCTGACGCGTGGTGCGCTCGACCAGCCTCACGCCCAGGCGGCGCTCCAGCGCGTTCAGGCGCTTGGACAGCACCGAGGGGTGGCGCTGCAGCGCGCGGCCCGCCGCCGCGAACGAACCCGCGTCGCTCAGGGCAATAAGGGTGGCCAGTTCATCGGCGTGCTGGCTGTCGAGCAGGTCCATCGGGTATCAAAAGCGCCATGGGAGCGCAGAGGCTACGGAGCCAGGATGATCGCACCTTGCGAGCGCCCCTGCTCCAGGTCGGCATGCGCGGTGCCCGCATCGGCCAGCGCGTAGCGGCGCCAGATGCGCGGCGTGATGACGCCGTCCGCCACGGCCCGCAGCACGTCCTGGGCGCGCTCCTGGTACTCCGCCGCCGTGGCCGTGTGCGCGGCCAGCGAGGGGCGCGTGAGGAACAGCGAGCCCTTGGCATTGAGCGTGCCCACCGCGATGGGCGCCGGCACGCCCGAGGTGGCACCAAAGGACACCAGCAGGCCGCGCGGGCGCAGGCTGTCGAGCGAGTCCTCCAGCGTGGCCCGCCCGATGGGATCGTACGCCACGTCGGCCCCGCTGCCGTGCGTGGCCTCGCGCACCTGGTCCGCCAGCGTGGCGGGGTCGAACACGAACACCGCGTCGCAGCCCGCCGCCCGGGCGCGCTCCACGCTCTCGGGCCGGGAGACCACGCCCATCACAAAGGCGCCCAGGTGACGGGCCCAGGCGCACATCAGCTGGCCCAGCGCGCCGCCCGCGCCATAAATGAGCACCTTCGAGCCCGGGGCCACGGAATATGTCGTCTTGAGCAGGTACTGCGCCGTGATGCCCTTGAAGAGCACCGCCGCCGCCTCGTCCAACCCCAGCGCATCGGGCAGCCTGACCAGCCGCTCGGCCGGGAACAGGCGCGCGCTGGCATAGGCCCCCAGCGGCCCGGTGGCGTAGCCCACACGGTCGCCCACCGCCACATTCAGCACCCCCGGCCCCACGGCCGCCACCTGCCCCGCGCCTTCCAGCCCCAGGCCGGACGGGAACGGGATGGGCACCGCGCCCTTGCGCTGGCTCACGTCCAGCGGGTTCACGCCGATGGCCGCCTGCGCGAGCCACACCTGGCCTGGGCCGGGCGCCTGGGGCTCCACCCCTTCCAGCCGCAGGGCATCGGGCCCTCCGGCTGCATCGATCCGCACGCGGTGGTGCATGGGTTTTTCCTTGTCGGTTGATTCCATGCACAGAGCGTAAATTGTGGTGCCGTATCCAGCAATCGGGGGGCATGCAGTTGACTCCTGCAACGGGTGCAGCAGTTGCCAGGAAGGGCCCGGCTCTGGTGGCCGGAGCGGGATCGGCCATCGATGCCTGCCACAGCCCCCAAAGGCTCATGCCGTGCAGCGCAACGCCCGCTCGCCCGCCACCCGCAGCCGCTCCTTCAGCGATGCCGGCGCGAGCACCTCGAATTCGACATCGAGCGCCATCAGCCAGTAGACCAGGGAATCATTGGCCGCGCACTCCAGCTGGCACCGCAGCCCCTTGCCCAGGGTGGAGACCACGCCCGCGGACTTGGGAATGCGGCGCGACATCACCGCATACGGCGCATGCAGCACGACGCGCGCCTGCTCGGCGTGGTGCGGCGCCGAGATGGAGCGCGCAACGTAGCCCTTCAGATCGCCGCCGTCAGGCGAGGCCCGGGGCGCGAAATGCGCGCCCACCTGGGGGTCGCCCACGATGCGGTCGATGCGGAAGGTGCGCCAGTCGGTGCGCACCCGGTCCCAGGCGACCAGGTACCAGCGCTCGCCGGTGTGCACCACCCCTTGCGGCTCCACCTGGCGCTGTGCGCTGCGGCCCTTGCCGTCCTCGTAGCTGAACTCGATGCGCAGCTGGTCGCGGCAGGCGGACGCCAGCGTGGCCAGCAGCGATGCTTCCACCACCGGCCCGGTGCGGTCCAGCGGCAGGATGGCCGAGCGCAGCGCGTCCACGCGTTTGCGCAGGCGCGCGGGCATGGCCTGCTCCAGCTTGACCAGCGCCCGGAGCGCGGGCTCCTCGATGCCGCCCACCGCGCCGGCCGTGGCGGTGCGCAGCGCGATCGACACGGCCAGGGCCTCGTCGTCGTCCAGCAGCAGGGGCGGCAGCGCCTGTCCGGCGCGAAAGGCATAGCCGCCGGCCACCCCGCTGCTGGCATGCACAGGGTAGCCCAGCTGGCGCAGGCGGTCGATGTCGCGCCGCAGGGTGCGCGGGTGCACCTCCAGGCGCTCGGCCAGTTCTGGCCCCATCCAGTGGTTGCGCGTCTGCAGCAGCGACAGCAGGCGCAAAAGGCGGGTCGATGAAGTGAGCATGGTGCGACTGTACTTTTTATTGAGGACCGAAACTGTCCGCAATGGAATCTACAGTGGCACCACCTTTTCTTCCACCACCAAGGAGTTTTCCATGTCCATCGTCCTCTACTGGCACCCCATGTCCAGCGCCAGCCCCATTGCCTGCGCCCTTGCCGAACTGGGCGTGCCCCACGAGCGCGTGAAGATCGACATCCGCACTGGCGAGCAGCGCCGCCCGGAGTACCTGGCCCTCAACCCCAACGGCAAGGTGCCCACCCTGACCGTGGACGGCGCCCCCATGTTCGAGGCGCTGGCCATCCACCTGTGGCTGGGCCACCGCTACGGCATCGAGCGGGGGCTGTGGCCCGCCGCGGGCACGCCAGAGGCGCTGCAGGCCCTGTCGTGGTGCGTCTGGGCGTATGTCACCTACGGCACGGTCCTGGTGCGCCTGCAGGTGGCCACGCAAGGCGACGAGGCCCTGCGCAGCCCCGCGCACGCCGAGGCCGCCACCCGGGGGCTGAACGAACTGCTGACGCTGCTGGATGCACGGCTGGCCGCGCAGCCCTGGATGCTGGGCGCGGACTACTCGCTGGTGGACCTGGTGGTGGGCTCGGTCCTGGGCTACAGCGTGTACCTGGGTGCGCCCGTCAACGCACACCCCCACGTGCAGGCCTGGCTGGCGCGCGTGCAGGCGCGTCCGGCGATGCAGATCGAAAGCTGAGCTGGCGGCGAAAAAGGCGGCCAGGGCTAGAGCAGCACGATGTCGTACTGCTCCTGCCCCATCGCGCTTTCGGACTGCAGCGAGATCGGCTTCTTGATGAAGTCCGAGAGACCGGCCAGGTGCTGGCTTTCCTCGTCCAGGAACAGCTCCACCACCCGCGGCGAGGCCACCACGCGGAACTCGCGCGGGTTGAACTGGCGGGCTTCGCGCAGGATCTCGCGCAGGATGTCGTAGCACACGCTGCGCGCGGTCTTCACGCTGCCCTTGCCCTGGCAGGCCTCGCAGGGTTCGCACAGCATGTGGGCCAGCGATTCGCGGGTGCGCTTGCGCGTCATCTCCACCAGGCCCAGCTGCGAGAAGCCGCCGGCCATGGTCTTCACGCGATCGCGGCCAAGCTGCTTTCGGAACTCCGCCAGCACGGCCTGCTGGTGGTCCTCGCGCACCATGTCGATGAAGTCCACGATGATGATGCCGCCCAGGTTGCGCAGGCGCAGCTGGCGCGCAATGGCCTGCGCGGCCTCCAGGTTGGTCTTGAAGATGGTGTCGTCGAAATTGCGCGCGCCCACGTAGCCACCGGTGTTCACGTCGACGGTGGTCAGCGCCTCGGTCTGGTCCACGATGAGGTAGCCGCCGGATTTCAGATCGACGCGCCGGCCCAGCGCCTTCGCCACTTCCTCGTCGATGGAGTACAGGTCGAAGATCGGGCGCTCGCCCTTGTAGTGCTGCAGCTTGCCGGCGGCGGCGGGCATGAACTCCACACCAAACGCCCGCAGCCGCTGGAACTGCTCCATCGAGTCGAGCCGGATGGTCTGCGTGTGGTCGCCCACCAGGTCGCGCAACACGCGCTGCAGCAGGTCCAGGTCCTGGTGCAGCAGCGACATCGCGGGCAGCTTGAGCGATGCCTCCTTGATGCGCGCCCAGGTCTTGCGCAGGTAGGCGATGTCCTCCGCCAGCTCGGCATCGGTCGAATCCTCTCCGTTGGTGCGCAGGATGAAGCCGCCGCCACCGCCCGTGGCCTTGTCGCCCACCAGCGCCTGCAGCCGCGCGCGCAGCGCATCGCGCTCCGCGCCGGGGATTTTTTGCGACACGCCCACATGGTCGTCCTGCGGCAGAAACACCAGCAGGCGCCCGGCCACGCTGATCTGCGTGGACAGGCGTGCGCCCTTGGTGCCGATCGGGTCCTTGATGACCTGCACCATCAGCGACTGGCCTTCGAACACCTGCTTTTCAATGGGTACCTGCGGCTCGTTCTTGCGGGCGAATGCCGGCGGCTCGCCATCGGGCTGGCGTTGCCACACATCGGCCACGTGCAAAAAGGCCGCGCGCTCCAGCCCGATGTCGATGAAGGCCGACTGCATGCCCGGCAGCACGCGCGAGACCTTGCCCAGGTAGACGTTGCCCACCAGGCCGCGCTCCAGCGTGCGCTCGATGTGCAGCTCCTGCACGGCGCCATGCTCCACCACGGCCACGCGGGTTTCCTGGGGCGACCAGTTGATCAGGATGTCTTGTTGCATGGCTTCTTCTTTTCTGAAATCGGTCGCGTTCTTGCTGCTGTTGGAATCACCGAGGCGCTACGCCAGGGCCGCCGGGGAACTGGCTTTGCCAGGCCCCTGGCGGCGTCCCCCTGGGGGGAAGGCGCCGCAAGCGACTCAGGAGGGTCATATCTGAAACCCGGCGGCGCGCAGAAGTTGCGCTGTCTCGTACATCGGCAACCCCATGATGCCCGAATAGCTGCCAGCCAGGTGCTCCACATAGGCAGCAGCCCGGCCCTGAATACCGTAAGCCCCGGCCTTGCCCAGTGGCTCACCCGTGGCCACGTAGGCATCAATCTGCGCGGGCGTCATGGCGGCGAAGGTCACGCGCGACACCGACAGCGCAGAAAGGCGCCTGGGGCCCACCTGCAGCGCCACGGCGGTGAGCACGCGGTGCTCGTGCCCTGCCAGTTCGGCCAGCATGCGCGCAGCGTGTTGTGCGTCGTCGGGTTTTCCGTAAATCGCGCGGCCCAAGGCCACGGTGGTGTCAGAGCACAGGATGGGCGCATCCGGCAAACCCCGACGCGCGCGCCGGGCCACGGCGGCATCCAGCTTGAGGCCGGTCACGCGCTCCACATAGGCCGTGGGCGCCTCGCCGGGCAGCACCGCCTCGATGGCCTCGGCGTCTTCGGGCTCGTCGCCGTCCACGTTGGGCAGCAGCAGTTCGTGGCGCACGCCCAGCTGTTCGAGCAGCTGGCGCCGGCGGGGGCTCTGGGAGGCAAGGTAGATGAAATCGGGCATGAACGGATTTTGAGAAGAAAACCGGCTCTAGCGCTTATCCATCAAGCGCTAGCAGCTATAAAAAAAATATAGTATTTCACCCGCACGCCGATCCAGCCCTCATTCGCGGTGGTAAGGGTGCCCGGCGTTCACCGACCAGGCGCGGTACAGCTGCTCGATGAGCAGCACGCGCACCATGGCGTGGGGCAAAGTCAGGTCCGAGAGGCGGATGCGCTCGTGCGCGCCCTGGCGAAACGCCGGATCGAGCCCGTCCGGGCCGCCGATGACCAGTGCCACGTCGTCGCCACCCAGCTGCCAGCCCTTGAGCCGTTCGGCCAGGGCCTTGGTGGTGAGGCTGGTGCCGCGCTCGTCCAGCGCCACCACGCGCGTGCCGCGCGGGATGGCCGCCTCGATGCGCTCGCGCTCGGCGGCGTACAGCGTCTCCAGGGTCTTGGAGCCGCGCGGTTCGGTCTTGACGGCCTTGAGTTCGACCTTGAGTTCGGGCGGAAAGCGTTTGGCGTAGTCGTCGTAAGCCGTTTGCGCCCAGTCAGGCACCCGCTGCCCGACCGCCACGATAAGCAGCTTCATGTGATGTGCACCTGGGGTTCAGAGGGGGCGCCGTGCGCAGGCGTAGCGGCCAGCACACAGCCCCGCCCACGCATCAGCCCTTGCGGGCTGGAGCCTTCTTGGCCGCGGGCTTGGCCGCTGCGGCGGCGCCAGCGGTCCTGGACGCCGGCTTGGCGGCGGCGCGCGCAGGCGCCTTGCCCACGGGGGCCGATGATTTCTTGGCTGCGGGCTTTTTCGCGCCGCCTGGCTTCACGACCACGGTCTTGACGGGTGCCTTGGGCGCTGCAGGCTTCCTGGCGGCTGCCGTGCCGGCAACCTTGCCCGCGGTCTTGCTGGCGGGTTTGGCGGCGGGCTTGCCAACGTGGGTCTTCGCAGCCGGCTTGGCGGCAGCAGACTTGGCCGGCGCAGCCGCGGCAGTCTTGGCGGCGGTCCTGGCCACGGCCTTCACCGTGGCCTTGCCGGAACGGGCCGCCACGGTGGGCGCCGCCGTCTTTTTTGCAGGCGCCTTGCCAGCGGCCTTGGCGTCGGATTTCGCCGCCTTCTGGGCCGACTTCTTCTCGGCCAGCTCGGTGGCCGCGCTGGAGACCGGCTTGGCCGCGCCGAGCTTCAGGCGCACGGGCGTGTCGCCCCACAGCTCTTCCAGGCGGTAATACTGGCGGATGGCGGGCTGCATGATGTGCGCCACGGCGGCGCCGCAGTCCACGATGATCCATTCGCCGTTGTCTTCGCCCTCGATGCGCGGCTTGGTGAAACCGGCTTCCTTCACCGCGTCGCGCACGCTCGCGGCCAGGGCCTTGGTCTGGCGGTTGGAGGTGCCCGATGCCACGATCACCCGTTCAAACAGCGGCGAGAGATGCTCGGTGTTGAAGACCTGGATGTCTTGCGCCTTGACGTCCTCCAGGCCATCGACGATGGCGCGCTGGAGTTTGGTGACGTCTTTCTTGGCGGCGGTTTCCGATTTGGTGGAGGTGGTCATCAGGCGGTGAATAGAGAGGGAATGGAATCAATATAGCGTGCAACGCAGCGCACAGCCAGCGGGCTGAGCCTTGGGTGTTGCGCTGGTGTTGTGCTTTGGCGCTGCAGCAGTTTGAGGTGTTTTTGGCCTCTTGCGCTGGTGTGAAAAGCGCGGGCAGCTATTGAAATTATAGCTTTTGCAGTGTTCACACCCTTGGGACCGGCTTTCAGGCGGTGGGGGCGGCACCTTCGGCAAGCCAGTCGCGGCGCACCAGGAACCTCTGCAACAGCGCCGCCTCGGCCGAATCGGCGGCATCGGAGCGCTGGTACGACCACGACACCAGCGGCGGCATGGACAACAAAATGGACTCGGTGCGCCCCCCCGACTGCAGGCCAAAGTGGGTGCCCCGGTCCCACACCAGGTTGAACTCCACATAGCGGCCCCGGCGGTAGAGCTGGAAGTCGCGCTCGCGCTCGCCAAACGGCAGGTTCTGGCGCTTCTCCACGATGGGCAGGTAGGCCTTGAGGAAGGCGTCGCCCACCGACTGCGTCATGGCCAGGCTCTGGTCAAAGCCCAGCTCCGAGAAGTCGTCATAGAACACCCCGCCCACGCCACGCTGCTCGCCGCGGTGCTTGAGGTAGAAGTATTCGTCGCACCACTGCTTGAAGCGTGGGTACTTGTCGTCGCCAAAGGCGCTGAGCGCATCGCGGCAGGTGCGGTGAAAGTGCACCGCGTCTTCCTCGAAGCCGTAGTACGGCGTGAGGTCCATGCCACCGCCAAACCAGCAGGTCGGCGCCTGCCCCGGATGGCCCGCCGCGATCATGCGCACATTCATGTGCACGGTGGGCACATAGGGGTTGCGCGGGTGGAAGACCAGCGACACGCCCATGGCCTCGAACGGCGCACCGGCCAGCTCGGGCCGGTGCTGCGTGGCCGAGGGTGGCAGCTGCGGGCCGCGCACATGGCTGAAGCCACAGCCCGCGCGTTCGAACACCCGGCCGCCCTCCAGGATCTTGGTGATGCCATCGCCCTGCAGCGGCTCGCCGGGCGGCTTGCTCCAGGCATCGGCCAGAAAGCGTGCACCGCCCTCTCCTTCCACGGCCTCGAGCGCATCGGTGATGCGCGCCTGCAGGCCCTGCAAGTAGCTGCGTACGGTCGCCACGGTCGTGGCCGGATTCAATCCAGGTTGTTGCATTTCAGTTGTCCATTGCCATCGGCGCCATGCGTGGCCGCTAAAACTGGCGCGGCCCAGGCCAGGGACGCCAAGCCAAGGGCCGCCCCGCCGCGAGGGCGTCATCCCCCTGCGGGGGAAGGCGCCGCAGGCGACTCAGGGGGAGCTATTTCACCGCGCGGAAGCCAATGTCGCGGCGGTATTGCGCGCCATCGAACTGGATGCCACGCGCCACGTCGTAGGCACGCTGCTGCGCCTGCTTGACGCTGTCGGCCAGCACCGTCACGCACAGCACCCGGCCGCCGGTCACGCTGACCACGCCGTCCTGCAACTGCGTGCCGGCGTGGAACACCACCGCATCGTCGGCCTCGGCGGGCAGGCCCGTGATGGGGTCGCCCTTGCGCGGAGCTTCGGGGTAGCCGTGGGCGGCCATGACCACGCCCAGCGCGGTACGGCGGTCCCATTGCAGCTCCATCTGGTCGAGCTTGCCGTCGGCTGCAGCGGCCATCACGTCGCTGAAGTCGCTTTTCAGGCGCATGAGGATGGGTTGCGTCTCGGGGTCACCCATGCGGCAGTTGAATTCGAGCGTCTTGGGCTGGCCCTTGGCGTCGATCATCAGGCCGGCGTACAGGAAGCCGGTGTAAGGGATGCCGTCCTTTTCCATGCCACGGATCGTGGGCAGGATGATCTCGCGCATGGCGCGGGCATGTACATCGGCCGTGACCACTGGCGCGGGCGAATACGCACCCATGCCGCCGGTATTGGGACCTTCGTCGCCGTCTTTGAGGCGCTTGTGATCCTGGCTGGTGGCCAGCGCCAGCACGTTCTTGCCATCGCACAGCACGATGAAGGAGGCTTCCTCGCCTTCGAGGAATTCCTCGATCACCACGCGCGCACCGCCTTCGTTGTGCGTTACGCCGTACTTGTTGTCCACCAGCATGAAGTCCACGGCATCGTGGGCCTCCTGCAGCGTCATGGCCACGACCACGCCCTTGCCAGCGGCCAGGCCGTCAGCCTTGATGACGATGGGGGCACCCAGGCGGTCCACGAAGGCGTGGGCGGCGGCCGGGTCGGTGAAGGTGTCGTAGTCGGCCGTGGGAATGCCATGGCGGCGCATGAAGGCCTTGGAGAAGGCCTTGGAGCTTTCGAGCTGCGCAGCGGCCTTGGTGGGGCCGAAGATGCGCAGGCCGTTGGCACGGAACTCATCGACCACGCCGGCGGCCAGCGGCGCCTCGGGGCCTACCACCGTCAGCGCGATCTTCTCGGCCTGCGCCCACACGCGCAGCTCGCGCACGTCGGAGATGGCCACGTTGTCGAGCTTGGGGTTCAGCGCGGTGCCGCCGTTGCCGGGCGCCACATACACCTTGGTCACCTTGGGGGACTGGCTCAGTTTCCACGCCATCGCGTGTTCACGGCCGCCGCCACCAATCACAAGTACTTTCATAGGAGCCTTTGGTGAACCCGGCCCGCAGCACCGGGCTGCGTGGCGGGGTTCGGGGAAATATCAGTCGGAAAACAGGTCAGCGCAAGAAAAAATCGGCGATCCAGGGGCGCAGAGGTCAGAGCGCGGCGTTGTGGTAGACCTCTTGCGTATCGTCCAGGTCTTCCAGCACGTCCAGCAGCTTTTGCATCCTGGCGGCGTCGTCGCCGGTCAGTTCAATGGTGTTCTCGGGCCGCATGGTCACGCCCGCCACCTCGGCAGTGAGGCCCGCCGCCTCCAGCGCGTTCTTCACGGCCTCGAAGTCGGCCGGAGCGGTCAGCACCTCCACGGCGCCATCATCGTCGGTCACCACGTCTTCGGCGCCCGCCTCCAGCGCCACTTCCATCACCTTGTCCTCGCTGGTGCCAGGGGCAAAGATCAGCTGGCCGCAGTGCTTGAACTGGAACACCACCGAGCCTTCGGTCCCCATGTTGCCACCGTGTTTGCTGAACGCGTGTCGCACTTCGGCCACGGTGCGCACCCGGTTGTCGGTCATGGTGTCGATCATGATGGCCGCGCCGCCAATGCCATAGCCTTCGTAGCGGATTTCCTCGTAGGTCAGGCCTTCGGCGTTGCCCGTGGCCTTGTCGATGTTGTATTTGATGCGGTCGGCGGGCATGTTGGCCGCCTTGGCCTTGTCCACCGCCAGACGCAAGCGGGGGTTGGCAGACAGGTCGCCGCCGCCCGAGCGGGCAGCCACGGTGATTTCGCGAATGATGCGGGTCCAGATCTTGCCGCGTTTTTCATCCTGCCGCCCCTTGCGGTGCTGGATATTCGCCCATTTGCTGTGTCCTGCCACGAGAGATCCTTTTGTATTGATTTAATCTACTGAGCGCGATTTTACTTTTTGCCGAACCTGTACCCCCGAGGAAACCCCAAATGGCCGAACCCCTGCTGATTGCCAAGCACGACACCATCGAATGCCACCTGCTTCCAGGGCTGGCCAACCGCCACGGGCTCATCACCGGCGCCACCGGCACGGGCAAGACAGTGACCTTGCAGACCCTGGCCGAGAACTTCTCGCGCATCGGCGTGCCGGTGTTCATGGCCGATGTGAAGGGCGACCTCACGGGCGCCAGCCAGCCCGGCAAGATCGGCGACAAGCTGGCCGCCGTGCTCAAGGAGCGCGGCCTTCCCCTGCCCGCCCCCCTGGCCTGCCCCACCACGCTGTGGGACGTGTTCGGCGAACAGGGCCACCCGGTGCGCGCCACCGTGTCCGACATGGGCCCGCTGCTGCTGGGCCGCATGCTCAACCTCAATGAAACCCAGCTGGGCGTGCTCAACCTGGTGTTCAAGATCGCCGACGACAACGGCATGCTGCTGCTGGACCTCAAGGACCTGCGCGCCATGCTGCAGTACGTGGGCGACAACGCCAAGGAGTTCACCACCGAATATGGCAACGTGAGCGCCGCCAGCGTGGGCGCCATCCAGCGCGGGCTGCTGCAGATCGAGCAGCAGGGCGGCAGCGAGTTCTTCGGCGAGCCCATGCTCAATATCCAGGACTTCATGCAAACCGTCGATGGCCACGGTGTCGTCAATATCCTGGCGGCCGACAAGCTCATGAATTCGCCGCGGCTGTATGCCACCTTCCTCTTGTGGATGCTGTCGGAACTGTTCGAGCAACTGCCCGAGATCGGCGACCCCGAGCAGCCCAAGCTGGTGTTCTTCTTCGACGAGGCCCACCTCCTGTTCAACGAGGCGCCCAAGGTGCTCATCGAGCGCATCGAACTCGTGGTGCGCCTGGTGCGCTCCAAGGGCGTGGGCGTGTACTTCGTGACGCAAAACCCGCTGGACATCCCCGACAGCGTGCTCGCCCAGCTGGGCAACCGCGTGCAGCATGCGCTGCGCGCCTTCACGCCACGCGACCAGAAGGCCGTGAAGGCCACGGCCACCACCATGCGGCAAAAGCCGGGCCTCGACATCGAGACCGCCATCACCGAACTGGCCGTGGGCGAGGCGCTGGTGAGCTTTCTCGATGCCAAGGGCCGCCCGAGCATCACCGAACGGGTGTTCGTGCTGCCGCCCGGCAGCCAGCTCGGTCCCATCACGCCGCAGCAGCGCCAGGTGCTGGTGGCCAACTCGCTGGTCGCGGGCGTGTATGAAAAGGTGGTGGACCGCGAGTCGGCCTACGAAAAACTCAAGGGCCGCGCGGCCGAAGCCAGCGCCCAGGCGCCAGCCAATGGCAGCAAAGGCACGCCCGCCAACACGGAAGACAGCGGCGGCGGCCTGATGGGCGGGCTCAACGACGTGCTGTTTGGCACCACAGGCCCGCGCGGCGGCAAACGCGACGGCCTGGCCCAGACCATGGCCAAGTCGGCCGTGCGCACCATGGGCACCTCGCTGGGCAAGGAGATCCTGCGCGGAGTGCTGGGCAGCATCTTCGGCGGCAGCAAGCGCCGTTGACCACGGGCGGGGCGCAGATTCCCGCCCCTGCCCTGCGTCCCCGGCGCGGCACTGTCGCCGCGGCTGCAGCAGGGTGGTGATGGTGCGGCGGGCACACCAGCCGTGCCCCCCTGGCGACACCATCCGAAGTGTCATCAATCGGTCACAAAACCGCCGTGAAATCGCCACACAACAACAAAAAAGGAGGGACGATGAAACGCATCGACAACATGCTGCTGTGGTGGGCAAGCAAGGTCGTGCCGCTGGCGATTGCCGCGTGGGTGGTTGCCATCGCCGGGCTCCTGGGCGGCGCCTGGCGCCTGCGCTGGCCCTGGCTCCTGTATTTCCTTGCCACGGTCATCATCACGGCCCTGGCGATCCAGTGGACCCGCGCGGTGCGCCAGCGCACCATCCGCGAAGCCCCCCTGCCCCGCTTTCTGCAGCGCAAGCTGCGCGAAACCTACCCCCACCTGAGCACGCGCGACTGCGAGCTGGTGGAGCGGGGCCTGCGCCAGTTCTTCATGGCCTGCCTGCGCGGCAACAAGCAGTTCGTGGCCATGCCCTCCAGGGCGGTCGACGTGCTGTGGCATGAGTTCATCCTGCACACCCAGGCCTACAAGCACTGGTGCCACCATGCGCTGGGCTTCTTCCTGCACCACACGCCCGCCGAGGCGCTGGGCGCGAAGGCCCGGCACAACGACGGCCTGCGCCGCTGCTGGTACTGGGTGTGCAAGGAGGAATCCATCGACCCCAAGGCCCCCAGCCGCCTGCCCCTGCTGTTCGCGCTGGATGCCAAGTTCGCCATCCCGGGCGGCTTTGCCTACGTGCCTGACTGCTCCGACATCGCCCGCAAGAGCGATGCGGGCGGCAGCGGCGGCGACAGCTACTGCGGCACCAGCTTCTCGGACGGCGGCTACAGCGGCAGCTCGGGCGACTTCGGCGGCGCCGACAGCTCGGATGGAGGCGGGAGCGACGGCGCAGGGGATGGCGGCGGCTGCGGCGGCGGGGGCGGCGATTGACGGGCCATGCCACGGCCGTCTGCCACCCTCGTGCAAATGCTCCTTATTTGATAGCTATTGGCGCTTGATAGATAAGGGCTTGAAGCCAGAATCATCCAAAGTCACCCAGGCGACGACACTGCCGGGGCCAGCGGGTCTACAGTGGCACCCCATGAACAAGACCCTCACCTGCTTCAGCCTCGGCATCTCCCAGCATGTCGCCCACCTGGTGATGAACCGGCCCGAGGCCATGAACACCATGCACCCCACCTTCTGGCGCGAGCTGGACGAGGTGCTGGCCCACCTGCAACAGGCGGGCGAGGCGCGCGCGCTGGTCATCAGCAGCACGGGCAAGCATTTCAGCGCGGGCATGGCGCTGGAGACCTTCGGCGGCGCCATCACCATGGACGACCAGAGCCCCGAAGGCCGCGCCGCCATCTTCGACCTGCTCACCGACATGCAGGCCACCTTCACCCGCATCGAGAACCTGCGCATCCCCGTGATCATGGCCATCCACGGCGGCTGCATCGGCGGCGCGGTGGACATGGTGACGGCGGCCTGCGTGCGCTACGCCACGGCGGATGCGTTCTTCTGCATCCAGGAAATCAACATCGGCATGGTGGCCGACGTGGGCACGCTGCAGCGCCTGCCCAAGCTCATCCCGCTGGGCGTGGTGAAAGAACTGGCCTACACCGGCCGCCGCCTGGGCGCCGCCAGGGCCCTGGGCCACGGGCTGGTCAACGAGGTGTTCGACACGCAGGAGGCCATGCTGGCCGCCGCCCTGCAATGCGCCCAGGAGATCGCCTCCAAGCCCCCCGTCGCCATCTGGGGCACCAAGCAGGCCGTGAACTACGCGCGCGACCACAGCGTGGAAGACAGCCTGCGCCAGATGGGCTGGCTGCAGGGCGCCATCTGGAGCAACCAGCACGTGCGCGAGTCGGTCACGGCCATGAAGCAAAAGCGCGCGGGCGACTTCCCGGCCCTGGCGCCGCTGGTACGGTTCAGCGAACTGGGCTGAGAGCGCCGCGCCGCAAGACCGGCGCGAAAAATCAAAATTGATAGCTGCCCGCGCTGACAGGACAACCGGCAGAGGCCTTTTCGGCGCGCGGCGATCGCGTCTGGGGCTATCATGTGGCGAACACGGGCAACCCCCTGCCCGCCCCTGCCCCGAGGACGCCGCCATGACATTGCCCAGTCTGACCCCGCCCACCTACGACGACGTGGCCGCCGCCGCGCACCGGCTCAAGGGCATCGCGCACCGCACGCCGGTGCTGCGCTCCACCACCGCCGACGAAATGCTGGGCGCCCAGCTCTTCTTCAAATGCGAGAACCTGCAGCGCACGGGCGCGTTCAAGTTCCGCGGCGCCTTCAACACGCTCGCCCAGTTCACCGACGAGCAGCGCGAACGCGGCGTGCTGGCTTTCTCGGCCGGCAACCATGCGCAGGCGATCGCGCTGTCGGCCCGCCTGCTGGACATGCCCGTCGCCATCGTCATGCCCGAAGACGCGCCCGCCTCCAAGATGGCGGCCACGCGCGCCTATGGAGCCCAGGTCGTCACCTACGACCGCTACACCGAGGACCGCGAGGCCATCAGCCGCCGCCTGGCGCTGGAGCGCGGCATGACGCTGGTGCCTCCGTTCGACCATCCCCACGTCATCGCGGGCCAGGGCACCGCGGCGCTGGAGCTTTTTGAAGAAGTGCCCGACCTCGACTACCTGTTCGTGTGCGTGGGCGGCGGGGGCCTGCTGGCAGGCAGCCTGCTGGCCGCGGGCGCCCTGGCACCGCGCTGCCGCGTGATCGGCGTGGAGCCCGAAAACGGCAACGACGGCCAGCAGTCGCTGCGGGCGGGGCAGATCGTGCGCATCCCGACGCCGCACACCATCGCCGATGGCGCGCAGACCCAGGCGCTGGGCGAGCTCACCTTTCCCATCATCCGCGAGCGGGTGGAAGACATCCTGAGCGTGAGCGACGCCCAGCTCATGCAGTCCCTGCGCTTCTTCGCGGAGCGCATGAAGATCGTGGTGGAGCCCACGGGCGCCCTTGCCTATGCGGGCGCGCACGCGTTCTCGGGTGTCGATGACGGCGGCAAGCTGCTGCAGGGCGAACGGGTGGGCGTCATCATCAGCGGCGGCAATGTGGACCTGGCGCGCTATGCGCGGTTCCTGTCGGATTAGACTCACCCATGCGCCGCGCCGCCGCCAGCCCCAGAGGGCGACGCCAGCGGCCCGCCACGGCCAGCCACACGGCAGCACGGCAGCACGGCAGCACGGCAGCCCGCAACCCTGACAGTGCCTGCCGCCAGCGCCTCTGTCAGGTAAAAATGCAGGCGCGCCTCTTTCCATCCCCCAAAACACAGGCCCAGCCATGAGCAACGTCACCGTCATCAACCACCCCCTCGTCCAGCACAAGCTCACGCTGATGCGCAAGAAGGACGCCAGCACCAACAGCTTTCGCCGCCTGCTGGGCGAGCTCAGCACGCTCATGGCGTACGAAGTCACGCGCGACATGCCCCTGCAGGAGGTGCAGATCGAAACCCCGCTGGAGACCATGACCGGCCAGGTGATCGACGGCAAGAAGCTGGTACTGGTCTCGATCCTGCGCGCGGGCAACGGCTTCCTCGACGGCATGCTCAACGTGGTGCCCGGCGCCCGCGTGGGCCACATCGGGCTGTACCGCGACCCGGCCACGCTGCAGCCGGTGGAGTACTACTTCAAGATGCCGTCCGAAATGGACGAGCGCGACATCATCGTGGTGGACCCCATGCTGGCCACCGGCAACTCGGCCGCCGCCTGCGTGGACCGCCTGAAAAAGCTCAACCCCCGCTCCATCAAGTTCGTGTGCCTGCTGGCCGCCCCCGAAGGCGTGGCCACGCTGCAGAAGGCCCACCCCGACGTGCCGATCTTCACCGCCGCCATCGACCGCGAACTGAACGACCACGGCTACATCCTGCCGGGGCTGGGGGATGCGGGGGACCGGATCTTCGGCACCAAGTAGGCGCACGGCACGCCATCGCGAACCAGCCACCGCGGGGCCAGGCCCTCCGGTGGTTTTTTTGGCGCGTCATTTTTTTACCAACTGGTGGCTTTCCTCTGGCAGACTTGCCTCCGGCCTCGTGCCACCGGGCGGCTGCCCATTGGCGCGCTCCTTGCTTGGCTGCTGACACCCATTCCTCCTTGTTTGCCTGTCTGAAGGACCCCACCATGACCACTCGCCGCATCTTCACCGGACGCCTGCTCTGCACTTCCATGGCCCTTTCGGCCGCCATGGGCCTGGCGCCCTCTCTGGCCCACGCGCAGTCCAAGCTCAAGGTCGCGGCGATCTACACGGTGCCCTACGAGCAGCAGTGGGTGAGCCGCATCCACAAGGCCCTGAAGGCCGCCGAAGCGCGCGGCGAGATCGAATACAAGGCCAGCGAGAACGTCTCCAACGCCGACTACGAGCGCGTGATGCGCGAGTACGCCACCGGCGGCAACCAGCTCATCGTGGGCGAGGCCTTCGCGGTGGAGACCGCCGCCCGCAAGGTGGCCAAGGACTTCCCCAAGACCTCGTTCCTGCTGGGCTCCTCGGGCAAGCCGCAGGCGCCCAATTTCAGCGTGTTCGACAACTACATCCAGGAGCCCGCCTACCTGTCCGGCATGGTCGCGGGCGGCATGACCAAGACGAACAAGATCGGCATGGTCGGCGGCTTCCCCATTCCCGAGGTCAACCGCCTGATGCACGCCTTCATGGCCGGCGCGAAGGAGACCAACCCCAAGGTCGAGTTCACCATCACCTTCATCAACAGCTGGTTCGACCCGCCCAAGGCCAAGGAAGCCACCTTCGCCATGATCGACAAGGGCGCCGACGTGCTCTATGCCGAGCGCTTTGGCGTGTCCGACGCGGCCAAGGAGAAGGGCAAGCTGGCCATCGGCAACGTGATCAACACCCAGGACAAGTACCCCGACACCGTGGTCGCCTCCGCGCTGTGGCACATGGAGCCCAGCATCGAACGCGCCCTCAAGCTGGTCAAGGACGGCAAGTTCACGGCCGAGGACTACGGCCCCTACTCGATGATGAAGCACAAGGGCTCTGAATTGGCGCCGCTGGGCACGTTCGAGAAGAAGGTGCCCGCCGACATCGTGGCCAAGGTCAAGGCCAAGGAGGCCGACATCCTGGCCGGCAAGTTCAGCGTGAAGGTGGACGACAGCCAGCCCAAGTCCACGGCCAGGTAGGCACCCCGGCGCGCGGGCACCGGCTGCGCTGTGGCCTGCGCCGCCGTGCGCTGCGCTGTACGATTTTTCCTTTTCTTCTTTTTCCCGACAAGGAACGCCATGCCCGCACCGCTTTCCCACCGCCCCGAGACAACCGCCCTGGCCGCGCGGTGCATGCGCCTGCTGGGCGCCCTGGCCCTGGCCACGCTGGTGGCGGGATGCGCCGCGGTCGCGCCGGGCCAGGCGGCACGGCTGGACAGCACGCCGCGCATCGCCGTCATCTCGGCCTTTGCACCCGAGCTGACGGTGCTGCTGCCGCAGGTGCAGCAGCCCGCCAGGCACAGCGTCAACGGCGTGGAATTCACCACCGGCACGCTCTCGGGCAAGCCCGTGGTGGTGTTCCTGTCGGGCATCAGCATGACCAACGCGGCCATGAACACGCAATTGGTGCTGGACCGCTTCAACGTGAGCCACATCGTCTTTTCCGGCATCGCCGGCGGCGTGAACCCCGGCCTGCACATTGGGGACGTGACCGTGCCCGCGCAGTGGGGCCAGTACATGGAATGGCTGATGGCGCGTGAAGACCAGCCCGGCCAGTACAGCGCCCCCGCGTGGATGAAAAGCGAGCTGACGATGCCCGCCTTCGGCATGATGCATCCGCGCCCGGTCGAGGTGAGGTCGGCGGCCAAGCCCGGCATCACCAAACAGTTCTGGTTTGAGGCGGACCCCCAAATGCTGGCCACCGCGCGCGGCCTGCAGGACGTGGGCCTGGCGCATTGCCTGGCCAGCACCTGCCTGAAACAGCGCCCGCAGCTCGTGGTGGGCGGCAACGGCGTGTCGGGCCAGGCCTTCGTGGACAACAAGGCTTTCCGCGAGTACGCGTTCAAGACCTTCGAGGCCAATGTGCTCGACATGGAGACCGCCGCCACCGCCATGGTGGCCCACAGCAACGGCGTGCCCTACATCGCCTTTCGCTCGCTGAGCGATCTGGCCGGTGGTGGCGAAGGCGAGAATGAAATGGGCACCTTCATGGGCCTGGCGGCGGCCAACTCCGCCAAGGTGCTGCAGGCCTTTCTCTCGAACTGGAAATGACGGACCCCTCCGGCCCCGTCCTGCGCCTGCAGGGCATCACCAAACGCTTCGGCAAGCTGGTGGCCAACGACGGCATCAGCCTTGCGCTGCAGCGCGGCGAGGTGCTGGCACTGCTGGGGGAGAACGGGGCGGGCAAGTCCACGCTGATGTCCATCCTGTTCGGCCACTACGTGGCCGACGCGGGCCACATCGAGGTCTTCGGCCAGCCGCTGCCGCCCGGCCAGCCACGCGCGGCGCTGGCGGCGGGCATCGGCATGGTGCACCAGCATTTCACCCTGGCCGACAACCTCACGGTGCTGGACAACGTGCTGCTGGGCACCGAACCCTTGTGGCAGCCCTTCTCACGGCGCGCGGGTGCGCGCGAGCGCCTGCTGGCGGTGTCCCGCCAGTTCGGCCTGCCCGTGCGGCCCGAGGCGCTGGTGGGCGGCCTCTCGGTCGGCGAGCGCCAGCGCGTGGAGATCCTCAAGGCGCTGTACCGGGGCGCGCGCATCCTCATCCTGGACGAGCCCACCGCCGTGCTCACGCCGCAGGAAAGCGAAGCGCTGTTCGACACGCTCGCGCAGATGGTGGTGCAGGGCCTGTCCATCATCTTCATCAGCCACAAGCTGGCCGAGGTGCTGCGCGTCTCGCACCGCGTGGCCGTGCTGCGCCAGGGCAAGCTCGTGGCCGAGGCGCCCGCGCAGGGCACCACGCAAGGCCAGCTCGCGCAGTGGATGGTGGGCCATGCCATCGAGGCCAGCGAACGCCGCCCCGCCCGAAGCGTGGGTGCGCCGGTGTGCGCGCTGGCCAACGTATCCACGGCATCCACGGGTCGTGATCGGCTGCAGGGCGTATCGCTCACCCTGAACGCCGGCGAGATCGTCGCCATCGCCGGTGTCTCGGGCAATGGCCAGGTGGCGCTGGCCGATGTGCTGTGCGGCGTGCGCGCCGCCACCGCAGGCCAGGTGACGCTGCTCGGCACGCCGCTGCAGGCCCGCCCGGCTTGGGTGGTGGACCAGGGCGTGGCCCGCATCCCCGAGGACCGCCATGCCGTGGGCGTGGTGGGCGACCTGCCGGTGTGGGAGAACGCCGTGTCCGAACGCCTGCGCAGCCACTGGTTCGCCCACCCCTGGTTCCGGGCCTTCTGGGTCAAGCGCGGCGCCGCGCGCCAGCATGCCCAGCGCGTGGCCGAGACCTTCGACGTGCGCGGCGGCGGGCCCGACACCCCTGCCCGCGCGCTCTCGGGCGGCAACATGCAAAAGCTCATCCTGGGCCGCGCCCTGCTGCCGCCCTACGACGCCAGCCAGAGCGCCCCTGCGCCGCGCCTCATCGTGGCCCACCAGCCCACCTGGGGGCTCGATATCGGCGCCGTCACCTTCGTGCAGCAGCAGCTCATCAACGCGCGCGACGGCGGTGCCGCCGTGCTGCTGATCTCGGACGATCTCGACGAGGTGCTGGCCCTGGGCGACCGCGTGGCGGTGATGCACGAGGGGCACCTGAGCGCAGCGCGGCCCGCAGAGGGCTGGACGCGCGAGGCCATCGGCCTGGCGATGGCGGGCGCCGCCAGCAGCGCGGAGGAAACCCCGTGACTGCGCAGGCGCCGATTCAGCGCCCGGGCCCTTACCCGCCGCCCATGCCAGCCAGTGTCCTGAAGACAAGCCAGGTGAACACCAGGGCCGGCAGGTACAGCGCGGAGGCGATGGACAGCTCCCACCACGTTAGGGCGCGCCGCCACCACACGCCGAGCATCACGGGCGCACACCCCATCACCATCAGGATGATGGATGGAAAGAACCACACCCCCGCCAACAGGAACAGGGGCGCCCACAGCAGCACGCGGCTGATCTTGAAGGCCATGGGCCGGCCGCTGCGCCAGGTATGCAGCAGCAGGCCGAGAAAGCCTGCCACCAGGGCCGACACCACGCCGATGGTGATGCGCCTGTGCCGCACCCGACCTTCTTCCTGCAGCCTGCGTGTGTGGTCCAGCCATTCGTTGATGTCGGCGGTGTATTCCGCTTCGTTCTTCAGCGGCAGGTCCGGCGGGGCGACCGGCGCAGCCGTTGCCGGGCCCTCGCCGGTCAATGCCTGTGCCATGGCACCTGCGCAGCCCAGCGCCAGCGCGCCGCACAGCAACAGGCGCCCAAGCCATCCCCACACCAGGTTTTGCATGATCTCTCTCTCCCGTTATTGGCGGCCTGCGTGGTGCAAGCCGAACCTCTCCGCCGCGGATGGTAATCCGATGCCCTCCATTCCCCACGAAGCGCCGACCCATGCGGCTTGAGAAACGCAACCACATCTCCCCCGCCGCCTACGTGGCGGCGCCGGTGGGCTCCGTGGTGTTCACCCTCGTCATCAGCGGCCTGCTGGTGCTGTGGGCCGGCGCGCCCGTGGGCCAGACCTATGCACTGCTCGTCAAAGGCGCCTTCGGCTCGGTCTTCGCGCTGACCGAAACGCTCACGCGCGCCACGCCGCTGATCCTGACCGGGCTGGCCGCGGCGGTGGCCTTTCGCGCCCGGCTGTTCAACATCGGTGCCGAGGGGCAGCTGTATGCCGGCGCGCTGGCCGCCGTGGCCGTGGGCGGCCTGCATGGCGGCACGGGGCTGGAATGGTCGCCCTGGCTGCTGTTCCCGGCGATGATGCTGGCGGCGGCCCTGGCCGGCGCCCTGCTGCTGCTGGGCCCGGCGCTCATGAAGTCGCGCCTGGGGGTGGACGAGGTGGTGACCACGCTGCTGCTCAACTTCATCACCCTGCTGCTGGTCTCGGCCCTGCTCGACGGTCCCATGAAAGACCCGCTGTCCATGGGCTGGCCGCAGAGCGTGGCGCTGCAGGGAGACCTGGAGCTGTCCAGGCTGGTGCCGCAGACGCGCCTGCACACGGGACTGCTGTGGGCCATCGGCCTGGCACTGATCCTCTGGGCCATCCTGCGGCGCACGGTGCCGGGCTTCGACATCCGCGCGGCCGGTGCCAATGCGCGGGCCGCCGCGTTTGCCGGCGTGCCCATCACCCGCACCGTGGTGCTGGTGGCCCTGCTCTCGGGCGGGCTGGCGGGGCTGGCCGGTGCCATCGAGGTGGCGGGCCGCACCGGCTACGTCACGCTCGACATGTCGCCGGGCTATGGCTACAGCGGCATCGTGATCGCCATGCTGGCCGGGCTGCACCCGCTGGGCGTGATCGCGGCGGGCACCTTCGTGGCCGGCGTGCTGGTGGGTGCCGACAGCATGAGCCGCGCGGTGGGCGTGCCCACCTACATCGCCGACGTGATCGTGGCCACCTCGCTCATCGCGGTGCTCGTCGCCACCCTGCTCACGCAGTACCGGGTGAGGTGGAAATGACCGAACTCCTCGACATCATGGCCAATCCGGCCTTCTGGATCGCCACCTTGCGCGTGGCCACGCCGCTCATCCTGGGCACGCTCGGGGTGCTGCTGTGCGAGCGCGCCGGCGTGCTCCACCTGGGCATCGAGGGCATCATGGTGGCGGGCGCCTTCACGGGCTGGCTCACGGTGTACGCCGGGCACGGCCTGTGGACCGGGGTGCTGGTGGCGGCGCTCACGGGGGGCGTGTTCGGGCTGCTGCATGCCTGGCTCACGGTGGGGCTGGCGCTGTCGCAGCATGTCTCGGGCCTGGGCATCACGCTGCTGGCCACAGCGCTCAGCTACTACGGCTACCGCGTGAGCTTTCCGAAGGTGAACACGCCGCCCACCATCGAGCCTTTCGCCGCCATGGATTGGCTGGGCGTGCCCATTCTCTCAGCGCAGACGCCACTCACGCTGCTGGCGCTGGCCCTGGTGCCGATACTGGCCTGGGTGCTCATGCGCACGCCGCTGGGCCTGGCCGTGCGCATGGTGGGCGAGAACCCGCAGGCCGCCGAGGGCCAGGGCATCCCGGTGGCGGCCACGCGCACGGGGGCCATCGTGGCGGGCTCGGCGTTGATGGGTGTGGCGGGGGCCTTCCTCACGCTGTCGGCGTTCAACGCTTTCTTCTTCAACATGGTGAACGGGCGCGGCTGGATCTGCGTCGCGCTGGTGGTGTTCGCCTCGTGGCGCCCCGGCAAGGCACTGCTGGGCGCGCTGCTGTTCGCTTTTTTCGATGCGCTGCAGCTTCGGCTGCAGCAGGCGGGCGGCGCGTGGCTTCCGTACCAGGTGTATCTGATGCTGCCCTACCTGCTCTCCATACTGGCCCTGGTGCTGGTGGCGCGCAAGGCAGCGTACCCGCAGGCGCTGATGAAGCCCTACCGCAAGGGCGAGCGGTGAGGCGCGTGCCCAGCCCCATCGCGCCTTGGCTGGCGGCCGCGCTGCTGGCCTGTGCGGGGCATGCCCACGCGCTGGGGCAAGACATGCCGTATGAATCCTTCACCGCCGCGCCCGATGTGGACTGGGTCAAGGTTTGCGGTCAGTGGCCCGCCCCGGTGCATCCGGGTGAAGGCGGCGGCACGTACCGCATCGTGCACGCCACGCGCTACGCGCAGTCTTTTCTCTACCTGCAGTGGATCGCGCGGGACCGCACCGACAGCGCCGCCGCGGTTCACACCGAGGGTTTTGCGCAGATCAACAACGACCATGCCGCCATCACCCTGAGCCAGATGAGCTGCCTGCCCACGCGCCGGGGCATTCGCTTCACAGCGCGGGCGCAGTCTGGCCATGACGACAGTGTGTTCCGTATCACCATCGACGCAGGACACAACCCGGGCGAGGTGCGCTTTCGCACCACACAAAAGCGCTGACGGCGGGCCTGCCATGCCAGACGTGCCGCCTTCTCTCAGCACCAGCCCCTTGCTGCCACTGACCGTGCTGGCGCGCTGGCAGTTCGACACCACCGATGCCAGTGCCACCACGGTGCTGCCCGATGGCTGCAGCGACCTCATCCTGCATGTGGACGCTTGCGGGCACTCCGCCTGGCATATCTCACCACTGGCCGACTCTGTCATGGAGGTGCCCGGACGCGCTGGCGAGCACTGGCTGGGCTACCGCCTGTGTCCCGGCACCACCATCGATGCAGCAGCATTGCTGCAGTCCGCACGGGCCATCTGGCACCAGCACAGGCGCCGCGCTGGGCCACGCTCCTGCGGCCTGGGCCACGACACCACGGCGCTGGAAGCCTTGCTGCTGGAGGCCATCGACCACCACACCGACAGGGACCCACGCGTCCAAGAGGCGCTACACGCGCTGGCGCATGCAGCCACGGTGGGCGCGGCAGCACACGGCCTAGGGGTGTCCGAACGCACGTTGGAGCGTCTGACCCAACGCTCCACCGGCCAATCGCCCCGCTTCTGGCGCGCGCTGGCCCGCGTGCGCCGTGCAGCGCAGGCGCTCGGCACGGCCAAACCGCTGGCGGAGATTGCAGCCGACAACGGCTACGCCGACCAAGCCCACTTCCACCGCGACTGTCTGCGCTGGCTCGGGCAGACGCCTGCAGCGCTGCGCCGCACACCACAACTGCTGGCCACGGTGGCGCAGGCGGGCTATGGCTGAATTTCATGTGAAACCCACGCCCCGGGGCCGGCACCACCGTCTACGCCTGCGCCACCACGACCGTTCAAACGGCGGGCGGCCCCATGGGCGTGCACAGCTCCACCAGCGCACCGTTGATGTCCGCGACATAGGCCACCGTCTGGCCCCAGGGCATCTGCCCGGGCGCCTGCACCAGCCGGGCACCGGCATCCACCGCGCGCTGCACGGCAGCAGCCACGTCGGTGGTGGTGAACGCGATCTCGAAACTGGGCGCCTCTGCCGACGCGCGCTGCGGGTTCTTGCCCAGCTCGGCCATCAGCCGCAGCGACGAGAAGGCCAGCGCGGTGGCGCCCGTGTCCAGCTCGCCGAAGTCGCCGGCCTCGTGCACGAAGCGGCGGGTGAAGCCGAAGGCGGCCTCATAAAAAGCGATGGTCCTGGGAACATCTTCGACGTAGAGAATGGTGTAGCCAAATTGCATGAAGACTGCCTTTGCAAAAATGCGCTGAAATAGATGCGCCCTGTGAGACACCCAGCTTAGGCACAAAGCCCGCCACGGTCTTGAAAAAACCCGACACCCCGACACCAGACGCCCCCACCATGCTCGACCTGCTCATCACCCACGCCACCCTGCCCGACGGCCGCCAGAACATGTCGATTGCCGTGCAGGACGGCCGCATCGCCGAGGTGACCGAGGGCCTGCAAGCCCCCGCGCACGAAACAGTGGATGCGGGCGACCTGCTCGTCAGCCCACCGTTCGTGGACGCGCATTTCCACATGGACTCGACCCTGAGCTACGGCCAGCCGCGCGTGAACGAGAGTGGCACGCTGCTCGAAGGCATTGCACTGTGGGGCGAGCTCAAGCCGATGCTGACGCACGAGTCCATCGTAGAGCGCGCCCTGCGCTATTGCGACATGGCCGTGGCGCGCGGACTGCTGGCCATTCGCAGCCATGTGGACACGAGCCACCCCAGCCTGCTGCCCGTGCAGGCCCTGCTGGATGTGAAACAGCGCGTGGCGCCCTACCTGGACCTGCAGCTCGTGGCCTTCCCACAAGACGGGGTGCTGCGCGCGCCGGGGGGGCTCGACAACCTGAAACGGGCTCTGGATATGGGCGTGGAGGTGGTGGGCGGCATTCCGCATTTCGAGCGCACCATGGCCCAGGGCGCCGAGAGCGTGAAGGTCCTCTGCGAACTGGCGGCAAGCCAGGGCAAGCGCGTGGACATGCACTGCGACGAATCCGACGATCCGCTGTCACGCCACGTCGAAACCCTGGCCTTTGAGACCCAGCGCCTGGGCCTGCAGGGCCGCGTGACGGGTTCGCACCTCACCTCCATGCACAGCATGGACAACTACTACGTGAGCAAGCTCATCCCGCTGATGGCCGAGGCCGACCTGGGCGTGGTGGCCAACCCGCTCATCAACATCACGCTGCAGGGCCGCCACGACACCTACCCCAAGCGCCGGGGCATGACCCGCGTGCCCGAGCTGATGGCCGCGGGCCTGACCGTGGCGTTCGGCCACGACTGCGTGCTGGACCCCTGGTACAGCGGCGGCAGCGCCGACATGCTGGAGGCCGCGCACATGGGCCTGCACGTGGGGCAGATGACCAGCCAGGCCGCGATGCGGCAGTGTTTTGATGCGGTGACGGTGAATCCCGCCAAGCTGCTGGGGCTGGAGGGCTACGGCATCGAGCCGGGCGCATATGCCGACTTCGTGCTGCTGCACGCACGCAATCCCGTGGAAGCAATCCGCCTGCGCGCCGCGCGCCTGGGCGTGTGGCGGCGCGGCAAGCTACTGGCCAGCAGCCCGCCCCCCGTGGCCCAACTGCACCTGCCGGGGCGGCCCGACAACGTGAATTTCACATCAAATTAGCCTCTCGCGCTTATGTATCAAGCGCAGGCAGCTACACATTCCATAGCATTACAAGCATCTACGCCATGCGCGCAATCGTCTTGCGAAACCGCGCCAGCGCCAGGCTGAACAGCACGGCCCCAATCCCCAGCAGCCACACCAGCGACGGCCACACCACCGCCCAGCCCGCGCCCCGGTAGAGGATGGCCTGGGCCAGTTCGGTGAAGTGGGTGGTGGGCGCCAGCGCCATGCCGTACTGCACCCACAGCGGCATGCTCTCGCGCGGGGTGACGCCGCCCGACAGCATCTGCAGCGGCATCATCACCAGCACCATCAGCAAGCCAAACTGCGGCATGCTGCGCGCCACCGTGGCCATGAAGATGCCCATGGACGTGGTGGCAAACAGGTGCAGCGTGGCCCCCAGCAGGAACAGCGGCACCGAACCCTCGATGGGCACGCCAATCGCCCAGCGGATCACCGCCGTGAGCGAAATCCACGTGGCGACCAGCACCACCAGCGCCATGGCCCAGACCTTGGCCAGCATGATCTCGCCCGGGGTGACGGGCATCACCAGCAAATGCTCCACCGTTCCATGCTCGCGCTCGCGGATCAGCGCGGCGCCGGTGAGGATGATGGAGAGCATGGTCACGATGTTGATCAGCTCCATGAGCGAGCCGAACCACGCGGGGTTCAGCGCCGGGTTGAAGCGCGAGCGCACCGTGAGCTCGATGGGCTGCTCGGCCACGGAGCGGTCGCGCTGCACGAACTCGGCCACCTCCAGCTGCACGATCTGCTGCACCGCCCCATTGGCCGCGAACGCCTGCCCCATGCGCGTGGCGTCGATGTTGAGCTGCACCTGCGGCACCCGGCCTGCCAGCACGTCGCGCTGGAAGTGGGCGGGGATGTGCAGCACCAGCGTGAAGCGGCCGGCGTCCAGGCCCGGGTCCACCTCGCGCATGCTGATCATGGCGGGGCGCGTGAACTGGGGGGCGTAGAACGCGGTGGCGATGCGCTGGGACAAGGCCGAGTCGTCCTCGTCCACGATGGCAATGGGCACGTGGTGCAGCGTCTCGGGCTGCGCCATGCCCGCCGAGTACACCGCGAGTGTGGTGGTGTAGACGATGAGGAACAGCATGGCCGGGTCGCGCCACAGGCTCCAAAGCTCCTTGATGCCTAACCGAAAGATGTTGGACCACCGTCCACGCAACGCCATGTCAGGTCTCCTGCTTCTTCAGCAAGGCAATGGCGGCACCGACGATGACCGGCACCGCCACCAGCATGGGCCAGAACTCGGCCTGCAGGTCCTGCAATCCCAGCGCCTTGTTGAACACGCCCCGGCTGATGGTGAACATGTGGCTGGCCGGGTAGACCTCGCCCACCCAGCGCGCAAACCCCGTCATGGACGACACCGGGTTGATGAGCCCCGCAAACTGCACGGCGGGAATGATGGTGCCCACCATGGCGAAGAACATCGCCGCGATCTGGCTGCGCGTGACGGTGGAGGCCAAGAGGCCCATGCCCGTGGAGCACAGGCTGAACACCACGGCGGCCAGCGTCAATGTGGCAAAACTTCCCGTCATCGGCACGCCAAAAACCGTCACCGCCGCCAGGCACATCAAGCCAAAGTTGAACAGCGCCAGCAGCACATAGGGCAGCTGCTTGCCCAGCATGAATTCGGTGCGCGTGGTGGGCGTCACATACAGGTTGATGATCGAGCCCAGTTCCTTCTCGCGCACCACGGCCAGGGCCGTGAGCATGGCGGGCAGCATGAGCAACAGCAGCGGGATCACGGCAGGCACCATGGACGGCAGGCTGCGCACGTCGGGGTTGTAGCGGTAGCGCGGCTCCACCTCCAGAAGGCCCCGGGGCACCACGCCCGTGCGGCTGCGGCTTTGCTCCACCAGCCATTGCTGGTGCAGGCCCTGGGCGTAGCCGATGACGGTTTCGGCGCGCTGGGGCATGGCCCCGTCCACCCAGGCACCGATCTGCACCGGCTGGCCGCGTGCCACGTCGCGCGCAAAGCCGGGCGGGATCTCCAGCGCCAGCGATATCTCGGCGGAGCGCATGCGCGCGTCCAGCTCGGCGTAGGTGGCAATCGGCGGCTGCTCGGTGAAGTAGCGCGAGCCCGCGAGGTTCAGGGTGTAGGCGCGGCTCAGCGCGGTCTGGTCGCGGTCCAGCACGGCAAAGCGCAGGTTCTCCACGTCCATGCTGATGCCGTAGCCCATCACGAACATCAGGATCAGCGAGCCCAGCAGCGCCATGGCGCCCCGCACGGGGTCGCGGCGCAGCTCCAGAGATTCGCGCCACTGGGTGCTGTGGATGCGGGCCAGGCTCTGGCGCAAACGAGTGGGCCAGGTGGAGGCGTTGGGTGTGGGTACAGCCGATAGCCTGGTGTGGTCCGAAGCCTCCACGGGTACAGGGGCCTGGGCCGTGCCCGCGGCATCTTCCAGGTAGCCGATGAAGGCTTCCTCCAGCGTGGCAGCACCGCGCTTGGCCACGATGTCCTGCGGCGCGGCGCTCTCCAGCACACGCCCCGCGTGCATCAGCGAGATGCGGTCGCAGCGCTCGGCCTCGTTCATGAAGTGGGTGGAGATGAAGATGGTGACCTTGTCGCGCCGCGCCAGCTCCACCATCAGGCGCCAGAAGTTGTCGCGCGCCATGGGGTCCACGCCCGAGGTGGGCTCGTCCAGGATCAGCAGCTCGGGCTGGTGCACCATGGCCACGGCCAGCGACAGGCGCTGGCGCATGCCCAGCGGCAGCTTCATGGGCAGCGAGCCGCGCGCGGCCTGCAGGTCAAAGCGCTCGAGCATGGCCGTCACGCGCGCGGGTACCTCGGCCTCGGGCACGTGGAACAGCCGGGCATGCAGCACCAGGTTCTGCTCCACCGACAGCTCGCTGTACAGCGAAAACGCCTGCGACATGTAACCCACCCGCCGCCGCGTGGCCATGTCCTTGGGGTCCACCGGCTGGCCAAACAGCCAGGCCTGCCCGTCGCTGGCGGGCAGCAGGCCGGTGAGCATCTTCATGGTGGTGGACTTGCCGCAGCCGTTGCTGCCCAGAAAGCCAAAGATCTCGCCCCGCTGGATGCGAAAGCTCACATGGTCCACCGCCACAAAGTCGCCAAAGCGCATGGTGAGGTCGCGCGCCTCGATGGCGACGTTGGCAGCGTCGTCTGCCTGCGACCGGTCCAACGGCGGAATCTGCACCGCCCGGTGGCCCCGGCGCTTGGCCTCGGGCAGCAGGGCCACAAAAGCCTGCTCCAGCGCATCGTGCCCGGTGCGGGCCATCAGCTCGGCAGGCGTACCGGTGGCCAGGATGCGCCCTTCGTCCATGGCCACCAGCCATTCAAAACGCTGCGCCTCTTCCATGTAGGCCGTGGCCACGATCACGCTCATGCCCGGCCGCGCGGCGCGGATGCGGCCGATCAAATCCCAGAACTGCGCGCGCGCCAGCGGGTCCACGCCGGTGGTGGGCTCGTCCAGGATCAGCAGGTCGGGGTCGTGGATGAGCGCGCAGCACAGGGCCAGCTTCTGCTTCATGCCGCCCGAGAGCTTGCCCGCTGGCCGCGCCAGGAATGGATACAGCCCCGTGCTGCGCGTGAGTTCGTCAATGCGGCGGCGCCGCTCGGCCGCGTCGTGCCCGAACAGGCGGCCAAAAAACTGCAGGTTCTCTTCCACCGACAGCGTGGGGTACAGGTTCTTGCCCAAGCCCTGGGGCATGTAGGCGATGCGGGGGCACACCCGGCTGCGGTGGCGGCTTTGGGCCATGTCGCCGCCCAGCACCTCCACGGTGCCCTGCTGCACCGCCCGCGCGCCCGCCACCAGGGCCAGCAGGCTGGACTTGCCCACGCCATCCGGCCCGATCAGGCCCACCATGCGGCCGGCGGCCACCTCCAGGTCGATGCCCTCCAGCGCCACCGTGCGCCCGTAGCGCTGGCCCACGCCGCGCAGGCGGGCCACGGGTGCAGCGCCGGCCGCTGGGTTCACTGGCCAGCCTTGACGGCGAGTTCTGCGGGCCACTCCACCGCAGGGTCCACCCGCAGCCAGGCCACGCCGGGCAGTCCGGTCTTGACCTGTTCCTGGTGGCGCAGCAGCAGCGCCTTGTCGATCTGCGCGCGCACGCGGAACATGAGCTTCTGGCGCTCGCTCGCGGTTTCCACCGTCTTGGGGGTGAACTGCGCGGTGCTGGCCACGAACGACACGGTGGCCGGGATGACGAAGCCCGGCGCGGCATCGAGCACGATGCGCACCTCGCTGCCCAGCGCCACGCGGCCCGCCACGGTCTCAGGCAAAAAGAAGGTCATGTACACGTCGCTCAGGTCCACCAGCTGCAGCACGCGCGCACCCGCACCCACCACCTCGCCGGGCTGCACCACGCGGAACTGGACGCGGCCATCGCGCGGCGCCTTGAGCTCGCTGTCGGCCAGCTCCACATCGATGCGGGCCAGCGTGGCCTGCAGCGCGCGCACATTGGCCTCGGCGCTGGTCACCTGCGTGCGCGACGCACCGATGCCCGCCTGCGCGGCCTTCGCCTGGGCTTTTGCAGCGGTCACAGCGGCTTGCTGGCTGCGCACCTTGGCGCGGTCGTCGTCGAGCAACTGGCTGGAGAAAAAGCCCTCGCGCGCCAGCTGCTCGGAGCGCGGCAGGCGGCGGCGGGCGGTGTCGAGGTCGCTCTCGCGCTGCGCGACCACGGCCAGCGCGGCCTGGTAGTCGCTATCACGCTGGGCCACCTGCACCTGGGCACTGCCGATGGCCAGCTGCGCCTGCTGCAGCCGGGCCACCGCCTCTTCACGCTGGGCCTGCAGGCTGTCGATCTGCATGCGGGCCAGGGGTTGCCCGGCTTTCACGAAATCGCCCTCGGCCACCAGCACATCGAGCACCTTGCCCGCGAGTTTGGTGGCCACGGCGATCTCGGTGGCCTCGATGCGGCCGTTGCCGCTCACGAAGCCGGGGCCTGGCCACTTGGCCTGCCAGGGCGCCCAGCGCAGCAGCAGCCCTCCCCCCAGCAGCACCACGGCCAAAGCCGCAGCGATCTTCCATTGCTTGCTCATGGTCCATCCTTGTGGGCACTTGGGCCCGTCGAGGGATGGTAGCTTTGCACCCCGCGTTACCCCAAGCCGCAGCACGCCCTCCCTTGACCTGCATCAATCGCCACCCGAACATCCGGCCTGCACCTGCCGCGCGTGGCGGCCCCTTGAACCGACACCCATGACTGCCCTCACCACCCCGCCCCTTTCAGACACCC
This sequence comes from Acidovorax sp. GW821-FHT09A11, assembly GCF_059418365.1. Taxonomy (NCBI): domain Bacteria; kingdom Pseudomonadati; phylum Pseudomonadota; class Betaproteobacteria; order Burkholderiales; family Comamonadaceae; genus Acidovorax; species Acidovorax sp. GW821-FHT09A11. Next base: position 364,712 of record NZ_JBWKPS010000001.1, on the reverse strand, counting down.
TGGCCTGGCTGCTGGGCCGCCCTGTCAGCCCCGAAGACGGGCTGCCGGAAGATGAACTGGCCGCCGCAAGCCATCGCCTGGGTGGCCCAGTGCCCCCTGCCCTGCACGCTTATTACGCCGCCGTGGGCAGGCGTGCCGATTTGATGGCCGGTTTTCAGCGGTTTGCGCCGCCGCAAGACTGGGAGTGCCTGGGCGACAAGCTGCTGTTTCTGGAAGAGAACCAGGGCGTGTGCTGGTGGGCCACCGATGCCCGGCAGCGGGTGTGGCAGACCACCGACCTGGATTCCCCGGACTGGTTCGAGGAAGCCGTGGGCCTGGAGGCGTTTTTGCACACCGTCTCCTACTACCAGATGGCACAGGGCGGCTATCCGTTCTGCGGCATGCGCACGTGCGGGGCGTTCTCAACGCCCGGCGAGTTGGCGTCGCTGCTGGACGCCCTGCGGGCGCGGCCCGTCGTGGACATGGCGGGGCTGCGCATCTTCACCGTGGGCCCGCAGGCGCTGGTGTGGTACCTGCACTCCGAGGGGGAGCTTGCGGAACCCGGTGTGTTCCTGAGCGTGCTGGACGCCCTGCGCTTTGACGCCCTCTGCGCCCAATGGGATTTTGACGATCTGGGCTGAGAGAGAATGGGCACATTCGGGTGAAATATGCCTCTGGCGCTTTCTGGACAAGCGCCAATAGCTATAACTTCAATAGCATCCAGCCGGCATCCGCATGGCATGGAACTGCACAGGGCCGCGCAGCCCGCGCTCAGCCCCCTGCGTCAAACGCCGACAGATGATTGGCCAGGTGCATGGCGTGCGCCTGCTCGTACTGCGCCTTGTCCAGCGCCCCGTAGGCGAAGTGCGGGTGCAGCGGCCCCGCGTGCACGGAGAAGTCCTGCACGGCTTGGCGCAGCCGGGCCAGGGCCGCCGACGCCCCGGGCGTGGACGCATCCAGCGCGGGCGCGCCCGGGATGGGCTCCGCCAGGTCGTGGCTCATGCGGCCGCGCAGGGCAAACACGTTGAAAGCAGCCGCACCCAGGGTGTTCTGGAACAGCGCCGACCTGGGCGCCGGGAAGCCCCGCAGCGAGAACTCGATGCTCTGTGCGCAGTGCTCCAGCGTCTGCGGCCAGTTCCAGGCCGTGGCGGGCGCCAGCGGCTGGACCGCAGCGCCCGCAAGGCGCTCGACCTCTTGCATGGCGCGCGCCAGGGTGCCAAAGACGAGTTGCCGGTCGTTGCCCGGCCGGTACAGCAGGTAGCCTGCCCCGGCGGCCGCCGCCACACCCAGGGCGGCCAGCCCCGTGCCGGATGCCAGGAACGCCCTGCGCTGCGCTGCGGGCGCCGACGGCGATGCACCGGGCGCGGTGCCCGGGCCCGCGCCGCCGAGCGGGTTGCTGCCGAGGGGATTCAATGCCATGGGGAATGGTGGTGGTCTGGGAATGGACGGGACGAGGCAAGGCCACCATTGTGCGGCGGCGCGCTGCGCGGCGGCACGCCCGAAGGTCGGGCAGCCGACACAGGCAGCGTTTCAGGCCCATCAGGCAAGCGGCAGGGCCCGGCGGCGCGACCGCACGCGCGCCTGGTGGAAGCTGGCTACAGCACCGCCGCGCTGCGCGCGGTGCCTGGCCGCTCCGCGGGGCGCGGCCACTTCAACGGCACGGGATCGTCCGGCAGCGCCACGACCTCCACCCGGTTGCGCCCGCGCGCCTTGGCAAGGTACATCGCCTCGTCCGCTCGCTGCAGCACCGCCTCGGCCGAATCCCCGCTGGTGGACAGCGTGATGCCGATGCTCACGGTCAGGGCCACGCGACGCCGTTCGGCATCCATGGGCTCGGACTCGACCAGCGCCCGCAGGCGTTCGGCCACGCCGGCGGCACCAGGGCCGTCCGCGTTGGGCAGGAAGATGGCGAACTCCTCCCCACCCAGGCGGCCCATCACATCCTCCCGGCGCAGGCAGCGGTGGGCCAGGTCCACGAAGTGGCGCAGCGCGTCGTCCCCGCACTGGTGGCCGCCGGTGTCGTTGATCTTCTTGAAGTGGTCGAGGTCCATCACCAGCACGGGCAGCGCGGCCCGGGTGCGCTGGGCATTGCTCAGGCCCTTGTCCAGCAGCGTGATGAAGGCGCGGCGGTTGAACACGCTGGTGAGCGGGTCGATCTCGGCGAGGTGGCGCAGCTCGCTCGTCACGAATTCATTGGTCAGCATCAGCACGCCAAACGCGATCATCACGAGGGCCACCGTGGCCTCCAGCACCACGAACTGCGACAGCTGCGTCAGCAGGCCGGCATCCGAAGGGGCGGCCAGCCGGAAGATCACGGGGCGCACCAGCACGCACACCCCATGGAAGGCCATGACGCCCGCGAGCAGGTAACGCGCCGGCACACGGCGAAAGCCACCCTGCGCCAGCGTGCGCGCCGTGAGCAGGAAGCACACGCCCGCGAACCAGCCCGCCAGGGCGAACCGCGCGCCGGGATGGGGCTGCGCCACCGTGAAATACACCGACAGCGCCACCAGCGACACGATGGCGGCCGCGGCATACCGGTGGGCGATGGGCGGGCGCCCCATGTAGGCGCGGCTGCCCAGCCAGCACAGGTAGGCCGCCAGCGCATTGGCCCCCTGCGCCAGCACCACGGCCGGCACTTCGGGCATCCGCTCGCGCGCCAGCAGCGTGGCGCAGAACACCGACGCGCCCAGGAATGACAGCGTCCACAGCCGCAGGCCCGGGATGTTCTTGTTGAAATGCCACACGGCATACAGCACTGCGGTAACCAGCGCCGACAGGATGGCCGCGAGAATGACGAGTGTGGGGCTGTGCACGGAGACGGAACGGGGCAGCGGCGTAAGGGAGCCCCGCGGGGCTGGCATGAAGGGATTGCGGCAGGACAAGAAACGCGCTGAATGTTAACCGAGCCGTTGCGAAATGCAGGAACTATCGCGCGGGGCCACGCGGCGGCGCCACGGGCGCGGGCCGCCGGTGCCAGCGCCCATGCCCCAGGCCGCGGCCGGCCACCTCTTCCTTGGTGCTCAGTCGCCCACCACGTTGCACTCCCGGCGCAGCAGTGCCAGGGCGTCGTGCATCTGGTAGTCCATGTCGCTGAGCAGGGTCTTTTCCGCGTCCTGCACGAAGCCGGTCCACAGGGCGATGTAGTCCTGCTGGTGCACGCCGGGCGCATGGGCGCGGATGAAGTCGGCCGCCAGCGCGGGCTGCAGGCCCGATTTGCGGATCTTTCGGACGAGGCTCGCGGCGGTCTTCTCGGTCAGCAGCGTCTTCTTGGGGGCCCCGGCCGCCAGGCACAGGCACAGCGTGAGCAGCGAATGTTCGTCATCGTTGCCCTGCACCGTTCTCGTCCAGGTCTTGCTCGCGGGAAGCGGGGGTTCCTCACCCTCCTCCAGCGCATCCAGGCTGCGGTGGAAGTTGTCCACCTCGGCCAAGGGGTCGTCCAGCAGAAAGTAGCGCGCGCGGAAAGCGCCGGTGGGGCGCAGCAGCGTGCGCACCGGTGTGGCCGCGTCGAGTAGCTTGGGCAGGTCGGCCAGCACGCTGGCGCAATGCGCCTGCACCACCTCGCGCAGTTCGGCGGGCAAGCCGGCAGGCAGGCGCAGCTGCACGGGCGGCGCGAGCTTCTTCTTGCGCTGTGCCATCAGCACTTTTTCGAACGACACGGTGTTGGGCCACTCGCCGAGGTCCATGGCCTTGGGCGCCAGGGCCACCATGAGCAAGCCAGCGCGGATGACGGCTTCCGCGTCGGCGCCCGCGGCTTCCAGCTCGTCGGGGTCCAGGTCGAACTGCCCGGCCAGCCACTGGGCGGCCCGGATGGCCTGCGCAATCTGCGTGCGGCGCGCCAGCTCGGCCCGGTAGTCGGCGTGGCTGCGCAGCGACCACACGGCCAGCAACGGGGTTTCGGCATCGGCATAGCCGGCCATGCCGAAATTGCTGCTCTCGGGCATGGCGATCAGGCGCTTGAGCATGTCCGAGCCCCCCTTGGAGCGCGACAGGAACGAATGGTCGCGCAGCGAGACGGCGGCCTCGTGCAGGTCGCCCCCGGTGGTGTCCAGCAGGTACAGGCTGATGAGGTTGACCATGCGGTCGCGCGCCTTCTCCAGCTCGGGCCGCAAGAATTCGCTGCCGAAGTAGCGCGCGATCTGCACCATGCCCTTGGGCGCATCGGCATTGATGGCCGCGAGCTTGTCGGCACCCAGCACGCCATGCTGGACGCCATGCGCCAGCGCCTTTTCAAAGAACGGGCGGGCGTCGTGGAGCTGCAGCGCGTTGGCGGCTGCAATCTCGTCAGTCGTTGAAGAAGGCGTGTTGGGCACAGTCATATCAGTATCTATCGCGCTTCGCAGTGCTCATGGGCCATGAAACTGGCACGCTCCAGGCCAGAACCGCCGCGCAAGGGCCGCCCCGCCTCGCTGGCGGTGTCCCCCTTCCCGAATGGCGCAGCCATTCGAGAGAAGGGGGAAGGCGCGAAGCGCCACAGGGGGTTGTCATCTAAATCGCGGATTCTTCGTCGGACGTGCGGGCGGCGGGCGTGGCCTTGCCACGGTCGGTTTCGCTGGTTTCGAACTTGCCGTCGTCTTCCTCGGCGGGCGATTCGTCGCCCTCTTCCAGGCCCAGGTCAAAGGCGCGGGCCTTGGCGCGCAGCACCAGCAAGGTTTCGATGAACAGGTCGCGGCACTCGTAGCGCAGCAGCCAGGCCATCTGCATCCAGTCGCGGTCCGCCACCTCGTCCTGGTCGATGCGCGGCTGCACATAGCCCGAGGCGAGGAGTTCGTCGTCGGTCAGCGTGGGGCCGTAGTCTTCCACCGCGTCGAACGTGCCGGTGCGGGCAAAGGCTTCGATGCGGCTCCACTTTTCGGCGAAGTAGTTGGCCAGTGCCTCGGCGCCGCCTTCCAGGTCGCCGATGGCCGTGAGGAACTCGACGGGATCGGCGTCGTCGCGGAAGATGACGGCATTGACCATGTTGCGCAGGTGCGTGTGCGTGAGGTCCTTGTACTGCTTTTCCAGCACCATCGCGCGCGCGAACTGCTCGGGCGTGACCAGCAGGTTGACCACCGAGGCCTTGGAGTCGTCGTACTCGCGCATCACGGCCAGGATGTCCTTGGGCGCGAGCTGGTCCAGCACCACCATCAGCGCGCCGTCCCCGTCGGTATCGGCCAGCTCGGCCAGCGCCGACTCGGCGCCCACGATGTCGCCGGCCGCGATCAGGCTGGTGGTCCTGGTGATCAGGGCGAGGTGGGTGTTGTTGCTGCTCATGCGTATTCCTTGGTGTGTCGCTGCGCCGGGCGCAGACCGCTAAAAACTGGCGCGCCGCCGTCGCCAGCGCCGCCTTGCCTTGGTCCGGCTTTGCCGGTCCGCAGCAGGCGTCCCCCTCGCGGGGATGGCGCGCAGCGCCTCGGGAGGGCCTCAGTCCTTCCTGTCGAACCCCACATCGGCCAGCCAGTTGGAGCTGGCTTCCTCGCGGGTGCGGCTGTTTTGCGGGTCCACGGCGTCGTCGGCGCTCAGGGCGCTGAAATCGTCATCGTGTTCCGCCGCATCCGCAGCGTCTTCGCCCTGGTCGCCGTCGCCCTCGGCCGCGTGCGCCGCGGGGGCCATGCGGGCATGCAGGTGCAGGTACTCGAGCCCGGCCGCCACCGCCATGAACCGGGCGCCCTGCGGCTCGCGCAGCACGGTCTGCGCCAGGCTCTGGGCCCAGGGCTCGAGCGTGACGGCATGGGCCAGGCTGTGCCAGTCGGGCAGTTCGTCCACCGGCAGGCCCAGCAGGTGCTCCACCGCGCCGGGCTTGGTGAAGCGAAAGCCGTGGTGAAAGACCACCGCGACCATCTCGGGGGCCAGCTCCATCATCTGCACCAGAAAGGCGATCTCGTTGCGCTTTTCCGCCAGGCGCTTGCGCAGGACGTCTTTGCCCTCGGAGTCGGAGACCAGGTCATCCAGCTCGGCCTGGTAGGCGGAGCGCAGATCGTAGAAGTAGGGAGATAGTTTCACGAAGCGGAAGAAGGAGAGGAAAGGATGCGCGAGGAGTAGGCCTGCCAGATCTCCTGCGCGGTCTGCAGCGGGTCGTCCAGCAGGTTGCGGCGGCGGTTGTCGTCGTAGGCCTGGCGGGCGGTGTCGTCCGACAGCACTTCGTAGGCCTTCTGCACGGCCTGGAACCGCTGGGCGGCGTCGGGCGCGTCGTTGCGGTCCGGGTGGTAGAACGACGCCTTCTGGCGAAAGGCCTTCTTGATGTCGGCGAGCGACGCGTTGGCCGCCAGCCCGAGGGCTGCGTAGTGGTCTGCGGTCATGGACAAGTCAATTGCGAGGGCGATGCAGGGAGCGGGCCCGGCCGCGAAGCCGGCGCACCGGCATCAGCCGCCCAGGCTCACGAACACGTTCTGGACGTCGTCGTTGGAGTCGATGGCCGCCAGGAAGTTCTCGACCTCTTCGAGCTGCTCGGGCGAGAGGTTGGCGGGATTCACGGGGTTCTTGGGCTTGTAGCCCAGCTTGACCGACAGCACATTGAAGCCATGGGCGGGGAGCGCGCGGCTCACCAGGTCCAGGTCGGTGGGGTCGGTCCAGAAGGTGGTGGTGCCTTCCTCGTCGCCGGCCTCGAAATCCTGCGCGCCCGCCTCGATGGCAGCCAGTTCGGGGTCGGCATCGGGCGTGGCGGGCTCGGCTTCGATCATGCCCACATGGTTGAAGTCCCAGGCCACCGATCCCGAAGTGCCCAGCTGGCCCTTGCGGAACAGCACGCGCATCTCGGGCGCGGTGCGGTTCACGTTGTCGGTCAGGCATTCGACCATCACCGCCACCTGGTGGGGTGCGAAGCCTTCATAGATCACGCGCTCGTAGTTGACCGCGTCGGCGCCCGTGCCCGAGCCTTTCTTGATGGCGCGCTCCAGCGTGTCCTTGGGCATCGAGGCCTTGCGGGCCTGCTCGACCACCAGGCGCAGGCGCGCATTGCTGGCCGGATCGGCGCCGCCGCGCGCGGCCACGGTGATTTCCTTGACCAGCTTGCCAAACAGCTTGCCCTTGGCATCCGCCACCTGTGCCTTGCCTTTTGCTTTCCACTGCGCGCCCATGTTGGATCTCTTTTCGTTGGTGTTGCGGCGCGCCAGGCGCCTGAGGATGTGTGGTGCGGCCCCCGCAGGCGCGGGAAAAGCGCTTCCCAAAGCCCCCGCACGGCGGTAAACCGAACCCTATAGGGTACCACTGACCCATCCGTTGCCTGCCAGCCACGGTATCGGCGGGTGTTGCGCGGCAAGCCGGGTAACCTTGGCGGCATGCAGGCTGATCCCCCCACTCTTCCCGGTACCCCCTGATGCTCAACACCCTGTGGCTGGGCTTTTTCCTGACCGCCGCGGTGGCGGCGCTGGCGCAGTGGCTCGTGGCGGGCAACGCGCAGATCTTCGCCGCCATGGTCGAGGCGCTGTTCGCCATGGCCAGGCTCTCGGTCGAGGTGATGGTGCTGCTGTTCGGCACGCTCACGCTCTGGCTGGGCTTCCTGCGCATCGCCGAGAAGGCGGGCATCGTGGACGCCCTCGCGCGCTGGCTGGCGCCGCTGTTCCGCCGCCTCATGCCCGGCGTGCCCAGCGGCCACCCGGCCCTGGGTCTCATGACGCTGAACTTCGCGGCCAACGCGCTGGGGCTGGACAACGCGGCCACCCCCATGGGCCTGAAGGCCATGAAAGCCCTGCAGGAGCTGAACCCCGAGCCAGAGACCGCCACGAACGCGCAGATCCTGTTCCTGGTGCTCAATGCCTCCTCGCTCACGCTGCTGCCGGTGACGATCTTCATGTACCGCATGCAGCAGGGCGCGCCCGACCCGACACTCGTTTTCCTGCCCATCCTGCTGGCCACGTCCGCATCCACCCTTGTGGGCCTGCTCAGCGTGGCGGTGGTGCAGCGCCTGCCCTTGTGGAGCCCCGTGGTGCTGGCCTACCTGCTGCCCGTGGCGCTGGTGCTCGGCGGTTTCATGGCACTCCTGACCACGCTGAGCGCGGCGGCGCTGTCGCAGCTGTCTTCCCTGCTCGGCAACCTCACGCTGTTCATGCTGGTGGTGCTGTTCGTGGCCCTGGGCGCCTGGCGCAAGGTCGCCGTGTACGAGGCTTTCATCGAGGGTGCGCGCGAAGGCTTCGATGTGGCCAAGGGCCTGCTGCCGTACCTGGTGGCCATGCTGTGCGCCGTGGGGGTGTTCCGGGCATCGGGGGCGCTGGGCTATGTGCTCGACGGCATCCGCTGGTGCGTGCAGGTGCTGGGCGCGGACACCCGGTTCGTCGATGCGCTGCCCACCGCGCTGGTCAAGCCATTCTCCGGCAGCGCCGCGCGTGCCATGCTCATCGAGACCATGCAGGCCCAGGGCGTGGACAGCTTTGCCGCGCTGGCAGCGGCCACCATCCAGGGCAGCACCGAGACCACCTTCTACGTGCTGGCGGTGTACTTCGGCGCGGTGGGCATCCAGCGCACCCGCCACACCGTCAGCTGCGCGCTGCTGGCCGAGCTGGCGGGCGTGGTGGCGGCCATCGTGGTGTGCTACCGGTTCTTTGGGTAGGGAAAAAGGTCCCCCGGCATGTCTTGCCCCTCCCCCCGGCAAGCCGGCTTCGCGGTGGCACGGGTGCGGACCGCGCCGGGCGGAGGCAGCGGGGGCGGTGCCAGTCCTGCATTCCCTGCACTACGGATCAAATCGGCACCTCCCCCTTGACAGGAAAGCGCTGAAAGCTATTAATTCGATAGCAAAATTCACCCCAGCGCCGTATCCAGCAGCATCATGATCACGAAGCCCAGCATCAGGCCGCCGGTGGCCCAGGCCTCGTGGCCCTTGCGGTGCGACTCGGGGATGATTTCGTGGCTGATCACGAACAGCATGGCCCCGGCCGCGAAACCCAGCCCCCAGGGCAGCAGGCTTGCGGAGTAGCTGACCACGGCGGCTCCCAGCACGGCGCCCACGGGCTCCACCAGCCCGGAGGCCATCCCGAGCCCCACGGCCAGCAAGCGCCGGTAGCCTGCGGCGAGCAGCGCCACGGCCACCACCAGGCCCTCGGGCACGTCCTGGATCGCGATGCCGGTGGCCAGGGCGCTGGCGCGCAGGGCATCGCCGCCCGCGTAGGCCACCCCGATCGCCAGCCCCTCGGGCAGGTTGTGCAGCCCGATGGCGAAGACGAACAGCCACGTGCGCCGCAGCGTGCGCGAGGCCTGCCCGCCCTCCACGCCCTTGATGAAGTGCTCGTGCGGCAGCAGCCGCTCCATCATCAGCAGCACCAGCGCGCCCAGCAGGATGGCCGCCCCCACCGTGCCCCCGGCCGCCCAGGCACCGGCGCCGCCCGCGCGTGCCGCCTGGATGCCGGGGATGATGAGCGAGAACGAGCAGGCGGCGAGCATCACGCCCGCGCCGAAGCCGAACAGCGTGTCCTGCGTGCGCTCGGAAAGGCGCTGCGAGAGCAGCACCGGCGCGGTGCCCAGCGCCGTGGCCAGCGCTGCCGCCAGGCCGGCCCAGAGCGCACCCAGCACCACCGGCTGGCCGGCGATCCAGGCCCATGCCTGCGCCGAGCCCGCCACGATGCCAAGCAGCACGATGCCCAGCCCGAGCCACTGCCGCCCACGCAGGGTGGCGACGCGGCGGGCCGCCGAGGCGGAACGCGCCAGCGGTTCGAGAACCGTATGGGTGGAAGCGGGCGGGGTCTGCATGGCGGCTCCTGGGGTTGTCGGGGGGCGGTTTTCAGAATGCGGGTGGTGGAGCGGGCGCGATGGCCCGTCAGGCCCGGGCAAGCGCATGGCGGCGGGCCACCTCGGCCCAGTCGATGACGTTGTAGAACGCGGCGATGTATTCGGGACGCCGGTTCTGGTACTGCAGGTAATAGGCGTGTTCCCACACATCAAGCCCCAGCACGGGCGTGTGGCCCGACATCGGGCCCGCCATGAGCGGGCTGTCCTGGTTGCCCGTGCTTTCCACCACCAGCTGGCCCGCCTTGGTCACGCAAAGCCAGGCCCAGCCGCTGCCAAAGCGCGTGAGCGCGGCCTTGGTGAAGGCCTCCTTGAAGGCGCCGAACCCGCCCAGATCCGTATCGATGGCCCGCGCCAGCTCTCCCTGGGGCTGGCCGCCGCCCCGGGGCGACATCACGCTCCAGAAGAGGCTGTGGTTGGCATGGCCGCCGCCGTTGTTGCGGACCGGGCCCTGCAGGTTCTCGGGCAGCAGCACCAGCCGCGCCACCAGCTCATCGATGGGCAGTTGGGCGTGCGGCGTGCCTTCCAGCGCGGCGTTCAGGTTGTTGATGTAGGTCTGGTGGTGCCGGGTGTGGTGGATCTCCATCGTGCGGGCATCGATGTGGGGCTCGAGCGCGTCATAGGCATAGGGCAAGGCGGGCAAGGTATGGGGCATGGTGTCCTTGGATCGGAAACGGAGTGGATAAAAAGGCCGGAGCGCGTCGTCCTTCGGGCCATGGCACCCCACGGCCAGGAAGCGGCACGCCCTTCAGTGCGGCCCCGGGCCGTGGGCCAAATGGGCCGAGGCCAGGGCCTGCGTGACGGACGGGTGCGCGCCATGGGCCTGCACATGGCGCAGCAAGGCGGCATGGGTTTCGCGGCTGTGGCGCCACGCGGCCTGCTGCAGGCCCGCGCCGTGGCGCGCATCGGCCATCAGGCCCAGCAGCACGGCATGGGCGCGGCACAGGATCTGGGTGGCGTCGTCCACGGCGCCCGCCTGCACCTGCAGGTCGGCCACATTGAGGTGCGAGACCACGACCGCCGCCACGCAGTCGTCCTCGCGCCCCGGTGGCGGCGTGTGCTCCAACAGCCGCAGCGACAACGCGAGGGCCTGGTGCTGATAGGCGGTCGCCATGCGCCATTGGCCCGTCTGCTGCGCTGCCCGTGCGCGCTGCACGGCATGCTGCCACCGCGCCAGCGTGGCGGGCGCGTGGTGCACGGCTGCGCTCTGGTGGGAGTTGGTGTGTACGCCGGTGTCCATGGCAATGCTCCTTGAAGAAGGACAAGCCTTTTGCGGTGGACGGGTGTGGCGTACTCAGGCACTTAAATGATACTGATTCTCATTCATATTGTCGAGATGGGACGCCATCCCGGAAACGCCGGGTCAAAGGCCGGCGGGATAGCCAGTCAATCCGCCGCCCGCACTCCGCCTACGCTCAACCCGTCGCCGCCGTGGTGCCGTCAGAGACCCCGCCCGGACCCCCTCCATCGTTCCACCACTGTTTGCCATGCATTTTTCGCCCCTGCTGCTTCGACCCCGGTCCCTTTTGCGCGCCTGCCGCTGGCGCGTGGCCCTGGCAGCCGCCGCTGCCGCGCTGGCAGCCACCCCCCTGGCGGCTGGCGCCGCCACGCTGCATGACAACCTGGGGATGGGGGGACTGGGTTGGTTCAACGGGTTGAATTTCACCCAGTTCACCGCCGTGCGCATCCCCGTCGGAGGTGCCGGCTTCTCCGTGGCCGAGGTCACGCTGCTGCTCAGCAACGGCGGCGGCGTCAGCGCGATCGGCACGGTGAACCTGCAGGTCTGCGACGATGGCCCTGGCGGCACGGCGCCCGGGCCATCGTGCGCGGCGTTCACACCCGTCGGTCCGATCTCGTCGTCACTGGAACCCGTACAGTTCACGGGCAGCTACGCCGCGCCGGCCGGGCAGCACCTCTGGGTGGTGGCCAAGGCCGCCGTGGCCGGGGACACCTTCCGCTGGGGCACGGCGGCGGACGCCGGTGACACGTTTTACACCGTCGACGCTGGCGCCAGCTGGGTGGCGGATACGAACAGCGTGCTGCTGCGCATCACCGACAGCGGCGCGGTACCCGCCGGGCCCGCCGCCATCCCCACGCTGTCCCTCCCGGCGCTGCTGGCCCTGTCGCTGGGCGTGGCGGCAGCGGGCGCCGGGTGGAGCCGGCGCCGCGCGGCGCGGGAACCAGCGGTGCGATGAGCGGCGGCCTCACTCCGGCCCGCTCAGGCCCTGTTCCCACTCCGCCAGCTGCTCGCTGGTGGCAATCAGCCGCCCCACCAGCAGCTTGATGAACGCCTTGTCGAAGTGCGACTGCAGGTCTTCCGACGCCCCGCGCAGCGCCGGGTTGCGCACCTTGAGCACCAGCACCTCGGTCTCTGCCACGGCGGTGGCGGTGCGCTTCCTGTTCTCAGGGCGCAGGTAGGTCATCTCGCCCAGGGTGACGCCCGGGCCCAGGGTGCTGAGGGTCCAGCCCTGGCGGCTCACGGCCACCTGCCCCTCGATGAGGATGCAGAAGGAGTCGCCAGGCGTGTTCTCGCGCATGAGCACGGTGCCCCGCTCCAGCCGGCGCCAGCTGCCCAGGCGCATCAGCTCCCACAGCGCCACGTCGTGGAAGTCGGCGAAGAACGGCAGTGCGCGCAGGCGCGCGAAGCGTTCGGCCTCGGTGTCCTGCGAGCGCTGGCGCGGCAGGCCCTGGTGGGCGGCGAGCAGGGCCTGGGCGAAATCCTGCCAGGTGGCAAAGCGGTCTGCGGGCTGCTTGGCCAGGGCGCGCAGCAGCACGCCGTCCACATGGCCGGGCAGCGAGGCGCGCAGCAGGCTGGGCGGCGTGGGGGCTTCGTTGCCGATCTTGTAGAGGGTCGCGAAATCCGTGTCGCCGTCGAAGGGGCGGCGGCCGGTGAGCAGTTCGTACACCACCACGGCCAGCGAGAACATGTCGCTGTGGTGGGTGAGGTCCTGCTCGCGCACCTGTTCGGGCGACATGTACGACGGCGAGCCCACCAGGCCCGACAGCTGCGTGGCATCGCTGCGCAGCGACAGCGCCGCGCCGAAATCGGTGAGCTTGACGTCGCCGCCCTGGGCCAGCATCAGGTTGGCGGGCTTGATGTCGCGGTGCACCAGGCCCTCGCGGTAGGCGTATTCGAGCGCGTTGCAGCACTTGAACGCGATGTCCAGCACCTGGGGCACGGGCAGCAGCGCGTCGGGCGTCGCAAACGCCGACAGGGGCTGTCCCTCGACGTATTCGAGCACCAGGTACGGCGGCAGCGCCTCTTCGTCCGCATCGAGCAGGCGCACGATGTTGGGGTGGCGCAGGCGGCCGGACAAGGCGGCCTCGTTGCGCAGCAGTTTGCGGTAGCGCTCGGCCTGCTCGGGCTGCCTGAGCAGGTGCGCGTGGGTCTGCTTGATGGCCACCTTGCGGCCCCGAAAACCGTCCAGCCCCAGGAACACGATGCCGCTGGCGCCCCGGCCCAGCTCGCGCTCGATGCGGTACTTGCCAATGCTGGCGGGCGGGGCCGAGGTGGTGGTGGCCATGGCGCGCTGACAGGTTGCGGGGTGCCGCCTCAGCAGCCGGCCAGGGCCTGCTCGAAGTCCGCGAGCAGGTCTTCCACCTCTTCCAGCCCGACCGACAGCCGGATCATGCTGTCGGCGATGTCCATGGCGGCGCGCACGGCCGGGCCGGCCTCCCAGAAGATGGTGTGGGCCACCGGGATGATGAGCGTGCGCGTGTCCGCCAGGCCCGTGGCCTTGATCGGCAGCTGCAGCCGGTTGCACACGGGCAGGCACTGCCCGGGGTCGCGCAGCTCGAACGACAGCAGCCACGAACCGGCCTTGAGGTGCTTCTGGGCAAACGCGTACTGGGGGTGCGACGGCAGGCCGGGGTACAGCACGCGCGAGACCGCCGGGTGCTGCTCCAGCCATTGCGCCAGGGCCAGGGCCGTGGCGCTGGTGCGGTCCATGCGCAGCGACAGGGTTTCAGCGCCCAGCGCGATCTGGTGCGCGGCGTGGGAAGACAGCGTGGCCCCCATGTCGCGCAGGCCCTTCTTGCGCAGTTGCTGAAGGCCCCAGCCCTTGGCGTCGCCCTTGCGGTAGGGGGCGAAGATGTTGGGGTACGTGCTCCAGTCGAACAGGCCGGTGTCCGTCACCGCGCCGCCCAGCGCCGCCCCCTGCCCGCCGATGCTCTTGGTGAGCGAGTTGAGCACCAGCCCCGCGCCCACCGTGGACGCGCGAAACAGGTAGGGCGACGCCACGGTGTTGTCCACCACGTACAGCAGGCCGCGCTCGCGGCAGACCGTGCCCACGCCGTCCAGGTCGGGGATCTGCGTGCCGGGGTTGGCGATGGTCTCGACAAACACCATGCGGGTGTTGGGCCGCACCGCGGCGGCCACGTGGGCGGCGTCCGTCACGTCCACCAGGGTCACCTCGATGCCCAGGTCGGCCAGCGTGCCGAACACGCTGTTGGTGTTGCCAAACACGAACTGGCTGGCCACCAGGTGGTCGCCCGCCTTGAGCAGCGTGAGAAAGATCGCGCAGATGCCCGCCATGCCCGTGGCGAACACGATGGTGCCCTGCCCTTTTTCCATCTGCGTGATCTTGGCCTCCAGCGCCGCCGTGGTGGGCGTGCCCTGGCGCGCGTAGTTGAAGCCGCCCTTGCTCGTGCCCTGGAACACGGCGATCAGGTCCTCGACCTTGTCGTAGCCGTACTGGACCGAGGTGTGGATGGCCTTGTGGATGGCCCCATGCTCCGCGCCGCCATGGCGGTCAGCATGAAGGATCTCGGTCGTGAAATGGTGGTTCTGCGGTGTCGTCATAAAAACTCGATGTCTATCTGCAAGCCCCAAAGCGGCAAAAACCGGAGCACCCCATACCAGCGCACCCGTGGAACTGGCTCCGCCAGGCCACCGGGTGCGTCCCCCTCAGGGGGAAGGCGCGCAGCGCCTCAGGGGGAGTCATCGTTCAGGCGCGATGTGCTCCGCGTAATCGTACAGGGCCCCCAGGATGTCCTGCGTGCGGTCGTCTTCGGCGGTCTCCGACAGCGTGTCGATTTCTGTGAACAGCTGCTCCACCGTACGTGCCCCGCCCTGCCCGTCGAACAAGCAGGCCGCGCGGTGCGCCTCCCACTGCTGCGCTTCTTCAGGCGACAGCGTAGCGGGGAAGTTGCGCGCCCGGTAGCGCCACAGCAGCTCGGCCAGGCGCGGGTCGTCGAACGCGGCGCGGGAGCGGGCCAGCTTCTCGCCGCTCATAGTGCGCAGGTCGTTGAGCAGCCGGCGGTCGTTGTTGCCGACGAAGCCGCCGTACAGGTCCTGGTCCACATCGGGCGTGGCCTCGGGCGGGCGGGCGAACACGGCGGGCCAGATGCCGCTCATGTCGGGCAGGCCGCGGGCCACCTCGGCATGCTGGGCGGCCTGGGCCAGGTCAATGCCCCAGCGCTGGGCCAGCGCGGGCGTGAGCGTGTTCACGTTGCCCACCACCATGGGCGACTTGTTGAGGTGGATGGTCTTGACCGGCAGGCGCGTCACGCCGTCGGGTAGCGCGTCGGCCTTGCTGAACATGCGCAGGCGGATCTCGTCGGCCCCCATGGTGGCGAGAGCCGCCGGATCCTGGGAGAGATCCCAGGCAATGAGTTCGTTCTTGTTGGTGGGATGGCTGGCCAGCGGCCACATCACGGCCAGGCACCCGCGCTCGGCCGGGAACATGCCCGAGACGTGCAGGAACGGCCGGGCCGTGATGGCGGTGGCCGGCAGGCGAAGCTCGGCGGCCACGCGGTCCTTCTTGTGCAGCGAGAGCGCGAAGTCGAAGAGCTTGGCGTTGCGCTCGCGGATGAGCCGCGCCAGCGCAATGGTGGCGCGCACGTCCGACAGCGCATCGTGCGCCGCCTCGTGCACCAGGCCGTTGGCCTTCGAGAGATGCTCGAGCTTGAAACTCGGCGAGCCGTCCTCCTTCCGGGGCCACTGGATGCCGTCGGGCCGCAGCGCGTACGTCATGCGCACCACGTCCAGCAGGTCCCACCGCCCGCACTGGTTCTGCCATTCGCGCGCGTACGGATCGATGAGGTTGCGCCAGAACATGAAGCGCGTGATCTCGTCGTCGAAGCGGATGGTGTTGTAGCCCACGCCGATGGTGCCGGGCTGCGCGAATTCGGCCTCGATGCGGGCAGCGAACTGGTGCTCGGGCACGCCTTTTTCCAGGCACAGCTGCGGCGTGATGCCGGTGATGAGGCAGGACTGCGGATCCGGCAGGTAGTCGCTGGCCGGCTGGCAATAGAACATCAGCGGCTCGCCGATTTCATTGAGCTCGGCATCGGTGCGGATGGCCGCGAACTGCGCGGGCCGGTCGCGGCGCGTGTTGGCACCAAAGGTTTCGTAGTCGTGCCAGAGGAAGGTGTGGGGGGCCATGGTCGGTGGGCAAACAGGGGCGGGACGGGAACAAGGCAGGGGAAACAGCGAACTGTAACCTGATTTGCAGGCATTTTTAGCCCGCAGCGCATACCGTTCAAGCGCTGGCAGCTATCAAAATAGTAGTAATCGAAGGCCACAGCTTCCACGGCCGCTTCACGCCGTGATACACCTGTGGCCCGGCTCCCGCGCTGCGGCACGGGACAATGGCGCATGCACAGCACCCACCGAGCACCTTTCCCGTTCTTGCGGCACCCTATCTCCCTCGCGTCCCCACTCCGGCTCCCGCTGGCGGCCTGGGCGGCCGCCCTGGCGCTGGCGGGTTGCGCCGCCGCCCCGTCCCCCTCCCACCGCCCTAGCACAGGGACGGCGCCGCAGGCGGCAGCCGCCCGCGTGGCGCCCCCCGCTGCAACCGGCCCGGACACCCCCGCATCCTCCCCCGGCGGCCCCGCCGCCGACATGGTGGACCACGCAGCGGGCTTCGCCGCCTGGCGCGCCGCCTTTTCCGCGCAGGCCCTGGAGGCCGGCATCCAGCCCGGCACGGTGCGCAGCGTGCTGGGCCAGGCGCAATGGCAGCCCCGCGTGGTGGAACTGGACCGCGCGCAGCCCGAATTCACCCGCACGCCGTGGTCCTACCTCGACAACGCGGTCTCCCCGCAGCGCATCGCCCAGGGCCAGGTCAAGCTGGCCGAACACAGCGCCGCGCTCGAGGCGGCCGCCGCCCGCTACGGCGTGCCGGCCACCCTCATCACGGCGATCTGGGGCATGGAGAGCAACTACGGCAGCAATTTCGGCACGTTTCGCACCGTGGACGCGCTGTCCACGCTGGCCTACGAAGGGCGCCGGCGCACCTGGGCCCAGGCGGAGCTGCTCGCGGCGCTGCGCATCGTGGACCAGGGCGACATCCCGGCGGAGCGCATGCTGGGTTCCTGGGCCGGCGCCATGGGGCACACGCAGTTCCTTCCTTCCGTCTTCCTGGCCTATGCCGTGGATGCCGACGGCGACGGACACCGCGACATCTGGGGCAGCATCCCGGACGTGGTGGCATCCACCGCCCACTTCCTGTCCCGCTCGGGCTGGCAACCCGGCGAGCCCTGGGGCGCCGAGGTCCAGTTGCCGGCGGCCTTCGACCACGCGCGCGCGGACCCGGCGGTGCGCCAGACCAGCGCGCAATGGGAGGCCGAGGGCGTGCGCGCGCCAGGGGGCCAGCCGCTGCCCCCCCTGGGTGCGGCCTCCATCGCGACCCCTGCCGGAGCGCGCGGGCCCGCCTTTCTGGTGGGGGCGAACTTCCGGGCGATTCTTCGCTACAACAACTCCGTCAACTACGCCCTGGCGGTCGCACTGTTGTCCCGGCAGATCGGCGGGGGCGGCCCCATCGCCGCGCCCTGGCCACGCGACCTGGAGCCCCTGTCGCGCACCCAGCTGCAGGCCCTGCAGGAGGCACTGAACCGCAAGGGCTTCGCGGCCGGCACCCCGGACGGCGTGATGGGCCCCGCCACCCGCGCAGGGCTGCGCGCCTTCCAGCGCAGCACCGGCAGCGTGGCGGACGGCTACCCCACCCTGGAGATGCTGCAGCGCCTGCAGGCGCCCTGACCCCGCAGGGCCCCGCCCGGCTGCACGCCCCCACGGACAGCGCGAAAAGCGCAAGCTTCCGCGAATCCGGCCAAAAAAAAGCCCACGGCATACACCGTGGGCTTTTACCTGGCCGGCACGCGCGCGGCCAGGGCGGCGGCCGCCGCCGCGTGTCAGTCCGCCGTGGCCTCTTCCGGCTCGGCAGGTTCGGACTTGGCCGAGCGCTCCTTCTTGGGCAAGGGCTGGATGTCCAGCAGCACCTCGGACGTTTCCACGCCCTTGTCATCGGTCTTGAGCTCGATGTCGACCGTCAGGCGACCCCCTTCCGTCAGGCGGCCGAAGAGCAGCTCGTCGGCCAGCGCACGGCGGATGGTGTCCTGGATCAGGCGCTGCATCGGCCGCGCACCCATGAGCGGATCGAAACCCTTCTTGGCCAGGTGCTTGCGCAGGGCGTCGGTGAAAGTGACTTCCACCTTCTTCTCCGCCAGCTGCGTTTCCAGTTGCAGCAGGAACTTGTCCACCACGCGCAGGATGATCTGCTCGTCGAGCGCCTTGAAGTTGACGATGGCATCCAGCCGGTTGCGGAACTCGGGCGTGAACAGGCGCTTGATGTCGCCCATCTCGTCGCCCGCCTGGCGCGGGTTGGTGAAGCCGATCGTCGCCTTGTTCATGGTCTCGGCGCCGGCGTTCGTGGTCATGATGATGAGCACGTTGCGGAAGTCGGCCTTGCGGCCGTTGTTGTCCGTCAGCGTGCCATGGTCCATGACCTGCAGCAGCACGTTGAAGATGTCCGGGTGCGCCTTCTCGATCTCGTCGAGCAGCAGCACCGCGTGCGGCTTCTTCGTGATGGCTTCCGTCAGCAGACCACCTTGGTCGAAACCGACATAACCTGGAGGCGCGCCGATCAGGCGGCTCACGGCATGGCGCTCCATGTACTCCGACATGTCGAAGCGGATCAGCTCGATGCCCATGATGTAGGCCAGCTGCTTGGCCGCCTCGGTCTTGCCCACGCCCGTGGGGCCGCTGAACAGGAACGAGCCGATGGGCTTGTCGCCCTTGCCCAGGCCCGAACGCGCCATCTTGACCGCGCTGGCCAGCACTTCCAGGGCCTTGTCCTGGCCGAACACCACGCTCTTCAAGTCACGCTCCAGCGTCTGCAGCTTGCCGCGGTCGTCGTTGGAGACGTTGGCCGGCGGAATGCGCGCGATCTTGGCGACGATCTCCTCGATCTCGGCCTTGCCGATGGTCTTCTTGCGCTTGCTCGGCACCATGATGCGCTGCGCGGCGCCCGCCTCGTCGATCACGTCGATGGCCTTGTCGGGCAGGTGGCGGTCGTTGATGTACTTGGCGCTCAGCTCGGCGGCGGCCTGCAGCGCGGCCGCGGCGTACTTCACGCTGTGGTGCTCTTCGAAGCGCGACTTCAGGCCCTTCAGGATGTCGATGGTTTCGGCCACGCTGGGCTCCACCACGTCCACCTTCTGGAAGCGGCGCGACAGCGCGGCGTCTTTTTCAAAGATGCCGCGGTATTCCGTGAAGGTCGTCGCGCCGATGCACTTGAGCTGGCCGCTCGAAAGCGCCGGCTTGAGCAGGTTCGAGGCATCCAGCGTGCCACCCGACGCGGCGCCCGCACCGATCAGCGTGTGGATCTCGTCAATGAACAAGATTGCATTGGGCTTGTCCTTGAGCGACTTGAGCACGCCCTTGAGGCGCTGTTCGAAGTCACCCCGGTACTTGGTGCCCGCCAGCAACGCGCCCATGTCGAGCGAGTACACGGTGGCCTCCGCCAGGATCTCCGGCACGTCGTTCTGCGTGATGCGCCAGGCCAGACCCTCGGCGATCGCGGTCTTGCCCACGCCGGCTTCGCCCACCAGCAGCGGGTTGTTCTTGCGGCGGCGGCACAGGATCTGGATCGTGCGCTCCACCTCGTAGTGGCGCCCGATCAGCGGATCGATCTTGCCTTCCTTGGCGGCCTGGTTCAGGTTCTGGGTGAACTGCTCCAGCGGCGAGGCCTTCTCGTTGCGCTCGGAGCCACCGCCCTCTTCCCCTTCGGCCTGGTTTTCCGCCTTGGCGGGCTCTGGCGGCTCGCCCTTCTTGATGCCGTGGGCGATGAAATTGACCACGTCCAGCCGCGTCACGCCCTGCTGGTGCAGGTAATACACGGCATGGGAATCCTTCTCGCCGAAGATGGCCACGAGCACGTTGGCGCCCGTGACTTCCTTCTTGCCATTGCCCGTGGACTGCACGTGCATGATGGCGCGCTGGATCACACGCTGGAAGCCCAGCGTGGGTTGCGTGTCCACCTCGTCGGTGCCAGCCACCTGGGGCGTGTTGTCTTTGATGAAGTTCGCCAGCGATGAACGCAGATCATCGATGTTGGCAGAACAAGCGCGCAGCACCTCCGCTGCGCTGGGGTTATCGAGCAATGCAAGCAACAGATGCTCCACGGTGATGAACTCGTGGCGCTGCTGACGGGCCTCAACAAAGGCCATGTGCAAGCTGACTTCCAGTTCCTGGGCAATCATGTGAACTCCTTTGTGCTTGCGTGGAAGGGATAACTGTAGATCGGGATCAAAAACCTGTTATTCAACAGGCTCACTGACACATTGCAGTGGGTGGCCCGCCTTGAGGGCGGCGTCAAGCACTTGTTCCACCTTGGTGGCGGCCACATCGCGGGAGTAAACGCCGCAGACGCCTTTGCCATCGAGGTGGATCTTCAACATGATCTGGGTGGCTTGCTCGCGGTCCTTGCTGAAAAACTCCTGCAGCACCACGATGACGAATTCCATGGGGGTGTAGTCGTCATTGAGCATGACCACCTGGTACATCTGGGGCGGCTGGGTCTTTTGTGTGCGTCTTTCGAGCACGACCGAACCGCCATCATCCCGCGCTGGCCGGGTCACGGGCGGCGCGGTGGGGGGTGAAGGTGGTTTTGTTGCCATGAAAATCATTCTAGCGATCCGCGCGGGGTGATGCCGTGAGAGAAATCTGACGTTGATCCTGTTTTTTTCAAGCTATGGCACGCCGGATATTCACTCTTGGGTGTCGCGGGCCCGCCCTATTCGTAGACCACGGTGGCGGACCCGCTGCCAGCCTGGGCCGTCCAGGCCGCGAGCGCCGCGTCGGTGGGATAGAAACGGGCGCTTTCTCCCAGTTGCAGCTCCGCGACCGCCGCCGCGTCGCCCGCCACGCAGCGCACGCCCATGCGCACCCGCAGGCCATGGACCAGTTCACCCTCCGCGATCTCCTCGCGGCGGGCGGGAAACTCCCGCACCAGCCGAGGCACATCCGGCCCCTTGTCGCCCACCAGCACATGCAGATACTTGCCGAAGCGGCAGCGCGCCCCGGCCAGATCCCAGACCTGCTGCACCTTCACGCGCAGCCCGCCACTGAAATGGTCCAGCTGCAGGCGGCCCATCATCACCACGAACTCGTCTTCCTTGAGCTGGTTCCTGTAGGTGTTGAGCAGTGCCTCGTCCGCGGAGGCTTCGATGACACCGGATTTGTCGTCCAGGCGGAAGAGGCCCAGCCTGCCGCGCTGGCCATTGATCACCCGGAAGTCGCTGATGATCCCGGCGAGGACCTGGGGTTCGCGGCTGTCCAGCAGCTCGTCGATGGAGGTGCGCACGAAGCGCCGCACCTCGGTGGCGACTTCGTCGAACAGATGGCCGGAGAGGTAGAAGCCGACCGCCGTTTTCTCCTGCGTCAACCGCTCCTTGATGCCCCAGGGCATGGCATCCACCAGATCCGGCTCCTGCGTGCTCGATCCATGGGCGTCGTCGCCCATCATGTCGAAAAGCCCCCCCTGGTTCACATTGGCCAGCGTGGCCGCCGAAAAATCGAACGCGCGGTCGATGGAAGCCACCAGGGAGGCGCGGTTGAGATGGAGCGAGTCAAACGCACCCGCCTTGATCAGCGCCTCCACCGTGCGCTTGTTCAGGCGCGCCCGGTCCACCCGCACGCAGAAGTCGAACAGGCTCTTGAACGGGCCGGTGGTCGAGCCTTGCGGCCCCTCGCCCCGCCCCTCGCGCGCGGCCACGATGGCTTCGATGGCCTGCTGCCCCGTGCCTTTGACGGCCCCCAGGCCGTAGCGGATGATCTTGTCGGTCACCGGCTCGAAGCGGTAGAAGCCCCGGTTGACATCCGGCGGCTCGAACGAGAGCCCCATCTTCTGCGCGTCCTCGAACAGCACCTTGAGCTTGTCGGTGTCGTCCATTTCCACGGTCATGTTGGCGCAGAAGAACTCGGCCGTGAAGTGCACCTTGAGCCAGCCGGTGTGGTACGCCAGCAGCGAGTACGCGGCAGCGTGCGACTTGTTGAAGCCGTAGCCGGCGAACTTCTCCATCAGGTCGAACACTTCGTCGGCCTTCTCCTGGCCAATGCCCTTCTCGGCGGCCCCCTTGCGGAAGATCTCGCGGTGCTCGGCCATCTCCTCGGCCTTCTTCTTGCCCATGGCGCGGCGCAGCATGTCGGCGCCGCCCAGGCTGTAGCCCCCCAGCACCTGGGCGGTCTGCATCACCTGCTCCTGGTACACCATGATCCCGTAGGTCTCGGCGAGCACCTTTTCCACCAGCGGGTGCGGGTATTCCACGACCTCCTTGCCGTGCTTGCGGTTCACGAAGCTGGGGATCAGGTCCATGGGGCCCGGGCGGTACAGCGCGTTGAGCGCGATCAGGTCCTCCAGCCGGCTGGGGCGCGCCTCCTTGAGCATGCCCTGCATGCCCCGGCTTTCAAACTGGAACACCGCCTCGGTCTTGCCTTCCGAGAACAGGCGGTAGGTGGGCCCGTCGTCCAGCGGGACGGCTTCATACGTGAAGTTCTCCTGCCCCTTGTGGCGCTTCATGATGAATTCGCGCGCGATCTCCAGGATGGTCAGCGTGGCCAGGCCCAAGAAGTCGAACTTCACCAGGCCGATGGCCTCCACGTCGTCCTTGTCGTACTGGCTCACGGCCGATTCGCTGCCCGGCTGCTGGTACAGCGGGCAAAAGTCGGTGAGCTTGCCCGGCGCGATCAGCACCCCGCCCGCATGCATGCCGATGTTGCGCGTCATGCCCTCGAGCTTCTGGGCCATCTCGATGATGGTCTTGACGTCCTCTTCCTTCTGCACGCGCTCGTACAGCTGCGGCTCCAGTTCCAGCGCGTAGTTGTTCTTGTCGCCTTCCTTCTTCACCTCGGGCGGGTAGGCCAGCGTGTACGACATGCCGGGCTTGCCCGGCACCAGCTTGGAGATGCCGTCGCAGAACATGTAGCTCATGTCCATCACCCGGCCCACGTCGCGGATGGCCGCCTTGGCGGCCATGGTTCCGAAGGTGGCGATCTGGCTCACCGCGTTCTTGCCGTACTTGTCCTTCACGTAGTCGATCACCCGGTCCCGGTTGGACTGGCAGAAGTCGATGTCGAAGTCGGGCATGGACACCCGTTCGGGGTTCAGGAAGCGCTCGAACAGCAGGTTGTACTGCAGCGGGTCCAGGTCGGTGATCTTGAGCGCATAGGCCACCAGCGAGCCGGCGCCCGAGCCCCGGCCCGGCCCCACGGGACAGCCGTTGGCCTTAGCCCACTGGATGAAGTCCCCCACGATGAGGAAGTAACCCGGAAAGCCCATCTTGAGGATGGTGCCGATCTCGAACTCCAGCCGCTCCACGTAACGCGGGCGCTGTTGGTCGCGCTCGGCCTCCTTGGGAAACAGCAGTTTCAGCCGCGCCTCCAGGCCATCGAACGATGCAAGCCCAAAATACTCGTCGATCGGCATGCCGTTGGGTGTGGGAAAGTCCGGCAGCTGCGGCTTGCCCAGCACCAGGGTGAGGTTGCAGCGCTGCGCGATTTCCACCGTGTTCGCGATGGCCGAGGGCACGTCCGCAAACAGCGCCTCCATCTCCGCGGAGGATTTGAAGTACTGGTCGCGCGTGAACTTGCGCACGCGGCGCGGATTGGCCAGGATCTCGCCCTCAGCGATGCAGATGCGCGCTTCGTGCGCCTCGTAGTCGTCCGCCGTGGCGAACTGCACCGGATGCGTCGCCACCACGGGCAAGCTCAGGCGCGCCGCCAGCTGCGCCGCGGCCACCACGTGGCTTTCATCGTCCACGCGGCCCGCCCGCTGCAACTCGATGTAAAACCGGTGTGGAAACAGCCCCGCCAGGCGCAAGGCCACCTGGGCGGCGCCCGACTCATCCCCCTTCAGGAGGGCCTGCCCCACGGGCCCTGCCTGTGCCCCGGCCAGGGCGATCAGCCCCTCCGAAAGCTCCTGCAGCCAGTCCCAGGTGCACAGCGCCAGGTTCTTGACGACATTGCGCGTCCAGGCGCGCGCCAGCAGTTCGGACAGATTGAGGTAGCCCTGGCGGTTCTGCACCAGCACGATGAGGCGCGAGGGCGCTGCGCCCGCCTCGCCCTCCAGAAAGATCTCGGCCCCCAGGACGGGCTTGACGCCCTTGCCCCGCGCCTCCTTGTAGAACTTGATCGCGCCAAAAAGGTTGTTGAGATCGGTGATGGCCAGCGCGGGCTGGCCGTCCTTGGCGGCGGCCTTGGCCACCTCATCGATTCGATTGGTACCGTCGACGACGGAAAACTCGGTGTGCAGGCGCAGGTGAACAAACATGGGAGCATTGTAGAAAGCCCCACGCGCCTCGCCACGAAAGCCAGCCGCACGGCGCCTCTTGACAGGGACGGCCGCCGGTACAATGCCTTTCCGTGCCCCGGATGCCAACGGCGCCCGGCCCGCTGGACCGGCGCAGATATCCTGCACCCCCTGCCTCCTCTTTTGCTGAAAGCTGCTTGCGATGCTGCGTGCC
The DNA here is from genome assembly GCF_059418365.1 of Acidovorax sp. GW821-FHT09A11. Lineage (NCBI taxonomy): Bacteria > Pseudomonadati > Pseudomonadota > Betaproteobacteria > Burkholderiales > Comamonadaceae > Acidovorax > Acidovorax sp. GW821-FHT09A11. The sequence goes on along the minus strand of NZ_JBWKPS010000001.1, from coordinate 340,301 downwards.
CCACTGCCCCTCGTTTCCGCCCTGCTGCTTGCCGGTCTGCTGGCGGGTTGCTCCAGCACGACCGAAGACAAAACGGCCAACTGGAGCCCCAACCGCATCCATTCGGAAGCGCAGGACGAGATGAACAGCGGCGCCTATGACAAGGCCGTCCCCCTGCTGGAAAAGCTGGAGGGCCGCGCGGCAGGCACTCCGCTGGCGCAGCAGGCCCAGATCGACAAGGCGTACGCGCACTACAAGGCCGGCGAGAAGGCTCAGGCCATCGCGACGCTGGACCGTTTCATGAAGCTGCACCCTGCCAGTCCGGCGTTCGACTACGCGCTGTACCTCAAGGGCCTGGTGAACTTCAATGACAACCTGGGCCTGTTCTCGTTCATCTCGCGCCAGGACCTCTCCGAGCGCGACCAGAAAGCCGCCAAGGATTCGTTCGAAGCCTTCAGCGAGCTGGTCACCCGCTTTCCGGAATCGCGCTACGCGCAGGACTCGCGCCAGCGCATGACCTACATCGTCAATTCGCTCGCGCAATACGAAGTGCATGTGGCGCGCTACTACTTCCAGCGCGGCGCCTATGTGGCGGCCATCAGCCGCGCGCAGGTGGCGCTGGCCGACTACCAGGGCGTGCCCGCGCTGGAAGAAGCGCTGTACATCCTCATCCAGTCCTATGACGCGCTGGGCATGACGCAGCTGCGCGACGATGCGCGCCGGGTGATGGACACCTCGTACCCCCAGAGCGAGTACGTGCGCGGCGGCCTCAGGGCCAAGGCCGATCCGTGGTGGAAGTTCTGGTAAGCGCCTGAACCGCGGCCTCGAATTCCTGCTGTGATTCCAGGCGCCGCATCGGCGGCAGCGCCGCCAGCAGGCGCTTGCCATAGCCCATGGTGACCAGGCGGGTGTCGCCCACCACGAGAATGCCGTGGTCGGACTCGCGGCGTATCAGGCGCCCCGCCCCCTGCTTGAGCGCGACGGCCGCCTCCGGCAGCGCGTAGGATTTGAACGCCTTCCCGCCCGATTCTTCGATGCGCTGCGTGCGCGCTTCCACCAGGGGATCGCCCGGAGGCGGAAAAGGCAGCTTGTCGATGACAACAAGCTGCAATGCGTCGCCGGGCACATCAAATCCTTCCCAGAACGTGGCCGACGCCACCAGCACACAGCCCCGCTGTCCGTGCTCGCTCCCTTCCCGAAAACGCTCCATCAGCCGCCGCTTGGGCCACTCGCCCTGCACCAGGACCTCCAGGCTGCCCGATGCCGCAAACCGGTCTCCGAGCGCATCGCCGATCGTGCGCAGGGCCTTGAGCGTGGTGGTCAATACCAGCGTGCGGCCACCGAGCTGCTCCGCCGCCTGGGCCACCCATTGCGCCAGCATGCCGCTGTGCGCGGGGTCGGCCGGCGACGGCAGGTGGCGCGGGACGTACAGTGCCGCCTGCGACGCATAGTCGAAGGGGCTCGCGACCCGCAGGATCTCGGCATCCTGCAAGCCGGCCCGCTCCGTGAACCAGCTCAGCCGCTCGTCATCGCCCAGCGTGGCCGACGTGAAGATCCATGCCCTGCCGGGGCCCGCCGCGGACTCCTCGGGCCAGCCATCTTCGCCCGCCGGTTCGGCCGGCGAGGCCAGCAGGCGGGTGCGCATGGCCTCGGCGATGTCCAGGGGCGACTCCATCAGGCGCAATTGCGCACCCACATCGATCCAGCGCACGGCGTCAGGGTTGCCAGGGCCGGCGAAATGCGCCAGCCGCGCCAGCAGTTCGGTCCCGCGCTCGTACAGCCGCACAAAGTCGGGCGCCATTTCGCTGACCGTGTCGAGCGCCTCCTGGGCCTGTGCGCAGGCGACCGCCATGCCGCGGATGGCCGCATGCCACGCATCACCCGCCACGCCCTGCGGGGCCTCATCCGTCCAGCGCAGCTTCGCCCCGCCCCGCCGCTCTCCCACCGTCAGGCGCAAGTCCCGGGCCGAAAGATCCACCAGGCTGGCCAGCCCCGTCCAGTCCGCCAGGCCGCGCGCATGCTGCAGCCCCACGGCCAGGAGGTCCCTGCCGAAGTCCATCAGCTGGCCCGTGGACAGCGCAAGTCCCAGAAACTGCACGCCGGTCTCGTTGATCTGGTGCGCCTCGTCGAACATCACCACGCGCACCGACGGCAAGAGCTCGGCCATGCCGGATTCGCGGACCGCCAGGTCGGCAAAGAAGAGGTGGTGGTTGATGACCACGATGTCCGCCGCCAACGCCTCCCGCCGTGCCAGATGCACGTGGCATTCGCGGAAACGCGGGCACGGGGAGCCCAGGCAGTTCTCCCGGGTGGATGTGACCAGCGGTATCACGGGCGACCGCTCGTCCAGCCCTGTCAGCTCCGCCAGATCGCCCGAGCGGGTGCCGTGCGACCAGCTCTCCACCTTGGCCAGCACGCGCGCCACGCCGGGCTCACGGGCAGACACGTCCTGGCGCGCCAGCCCCATGCGGTACAGGCACAGATAGCTCGCCCGGCCCTTGAGAAGCGCCATGCGCACCGGCAGGCCCAGCGTCTGGGCCAGGCGCGGAAGATCGCGCGCGAACAGCTGGTCCTGCAGGGCCTTGGTGGCGGTGGACAGCAGCACGCGCTCGCCGCTGAGCAGCGCCGGCACGAGGTAGGAGAAGGTCTTGCCCACCCCCGTGCCCGCCTCCACGACCAGGGCGCCACCGGCCTCGATGGTGCGCGCCACGGCCACCGCCATGTCCGTCTGTCCCGCGCGGGGCTGGAAATGCACGTCCGCCCGCGCCAGCACGCCATCGGCGGCGAACACCTCCTGAACCATTTCCGCCAGCGCCATCAGGCGGGCTCTTGGGGTTGAAGGGCCCGCTCCAGGCGGTGCATGGCATCGCGCAGCGCAAGGCGGCGCTTCTTGAGGCGGCGCAGTGTGAATTCGTCAGGTGCCCCGTCTGGAGCACACAGGCCGATCAGGGCATCGAGATCGGCATGTTCGATGCGCAGTGCAATGAGCTGCCGGTGCGGAGAATGGAGGCTGAGGTTCAAGGCGTGGGGGCCGCAGGATGGCAAAAATGCCACAGGCGGGCGGATAATACGCGCTTGGCCCGCATTCCGCGACGGCCGTTTGCGTACGCGCCCCCACAATCACCAGCATGACCAAAGCGTTTCGCCTCATCGCGTCCACCGGTATCCACAAGGGTGACCGGGAGTACCAGCAAGACCAGGTGACCTTGATCTCGCACGAGCGGCACAACGGCTGCGTGCTGGGCGTGATTGCCGACGGGATGGGCGGCCGCAGCGGCGGGCGCAAGGCATCCGACCAGGTCATGATGACGGCGCGCCAGCTGTTCGAACGCTATTCCCCGGACACCGACGACCCGGTGGCCATGCTCAAGAGCATGGTCGAGGAAGCCCACATCGTCATCCGCCTCACGGCCATCGCGGCCGAGCAGGAGCCGCACAGCACCATCGCGGCCTTCCTCATCAACCCGCGCGGCGACTGCCACTGGGTGCACGCGGGCGATTCGCGCATCTACCACTTTCAGGGCGCGCGCATGGTGTTTCGCACCAGCGACCATTCCTATGTCCAGGCACTGGTGGACCGGGGCGAGCTCACCGAGGCGGAGGCCAACAACCATCCGCATTCCAACATCCTGGTGGGCTGCCTGGGGACCGAAAGCGACCCGCCCATCACCACCCATGTGATTCCTCAGCTGCAGCCGGGCGACGTGCTCATGGCCTGCAGCGACGGCGTGTGGCACTACTTTTCGCCCACCGAACTGGGTTCCGTGGTGGACTCGCTGTCGCCACGGGAAGCCACGGAGTTCCTGATCGAGAAAGCCCGTTCCCGGGCGCGCGGCGGCGGTGACAACCTTTCCCTGGTCATCGTGAAGATGGAAGCGCTGGTGGAAGAAAAGAAGGTGGCGCGCCTGGTCCCCGCCGACGCAGGCCGGCCCTGATACGCCCCGGGGCCCGGCTGACGCTGGTTGGTGGGCTCACGCCTGCGCCAGCAGATCCAGGCCACCCCGCCAGATCCCTGCGCGGCGCCTGCGCATGCCCTACGCCAGAACCGTTCTCAGCGCGCCGCCGAAGCAGCGGGTAGCGGCGCGGCGGGTTTGCGCCCCTGGGCAGCAGCCTCTGCCTGCGACTTTTCTATCCGTGCGCGGCGTTCCTGCGCGGCCTTGAGCGCGGCCGCGTGGCGTTCGCGCGCCTGCGCGGCACGCTCGGCATTCGTGGCATTGTGGGCAGCCCGTTCCTCTGCCTGCTTCTGCACCCGGTCGCGCTGCTGCTGCGCCCGTTGCCCTGCCTCTTGGTCGCGCTGGGACTTCATGCCCTGCGGATCGTGCGGCTTGCGCAGCAAGGCATCCGGCGCGCTGGCACCCGCCGACGGCCCCTCCGGCACCACCGCCCGCTGCTTTTCCTCGATCGACTTCAGGCGCTCCGCCGCCTTTTCCTTGCGCTCCGCGTCGTTGAGTTCGATCTCCTGGGCACGCAGGCGGGACTCCGCGTCACGCGCTCCCGCACGGACACCGCGAAGGCAGTCCTCCACCGAGAAGCGCTGGTAGCAGGCCGCTTCGTCCTGCTGGCGCCGGGCCTTGACGGCATCGCGCTCGTGGCGAATACGGTCGTGCTCCGCCTTGCGCTGGGCGGCCGCGGCCTGTGGGCTGCCCTGCGGCACACCCGCTGGCGCACCGGATTGCGCCGGTGCAGGGGCCGCGAAAACACAGGCAAAGCCTGCGAGGGCAACAAGGGCCAGGCGCTTCAGCATGATCATGTCAGCCCCGTATCGACAGTGCGGCGCTCCAGCGCCAGGAATTCCTTGGACTGCATCTCGTTGAGCCGCGAAATCGTGCGCGGGAACTCGTGCGCCAGGGGGCCTTCGGTGTACAGCTGTTCGGGCGGCACTGCCGCGGACAGGATGAGCTTGACCCGCCGGTCGTAGAGAACGTCCACGAGCCAGGTGAAACGCCGCGCGGGCGACGCCATGCTCACGGGCATGTGGGGCACGTCGGACAGCAGCACGGTATGGAACTGCGTCGCGATCTCCAGGTAGTCGTTCTGCGAACGGGGACCGCCGCACAGCGTCTTGAAGTCGAACCACACCACCCCGCCGGCCTTGCGGCGGGCGCGGATCTCGCGGGCCTCGATGTGCAGCACCGGGTCTTCGTCGTGCACTTCGGCCAGCTGGTCGAAGGCCTGGCCCATCTCGGCGTCCGCCTCGGGCCCCAGTGGCGTGTGGTACAGCTTCACATGCTCCAGGGTGCGCCGGCGGTAGTCGGTGCCGTTGTCGACATTGACGACTTCCAGCCGCTCGTTGAGCAGGGCGATCGCGGGCAGGATGCGGTCGCGGTGCAGGCCGCCGGGGTACAGGTCGTCGGGCTTGAAATTGGAGGTGGTGACAAAACCCACGCCGTTGTCGAACAGTGCCGCCAGCAGGCGGTGCAGGATCATCGCGTCGGTGATGTCGGCAACGTGGAACTCATCGAAGCAGATGAGCTTGTAGCGCCGCGCAATGCGTTCGCCCAGCACGTCCAGCGGGTTCACCGTGCCCTGCAGCGCCGCCAGCTCGCGATGGACCTCGCGCATGAATTCATGGAAATGCAGGCGCACCTTGCGCTTCAGGGGCACGGCGTCGAAGAAGCACTCCATGAGGAAGCTCTTGCCGCGCCCCACCCCGCCATACATGTACACGCCGCGCGGAATGTCCGGCCGGTTGATCAGCTTCTTGAGCGCGTTGGAGCGGCGGGCCTTGTAGGCCGCCCATTCATCGGCGCAGCGCTGGAGGGCATCCACGGCACGCAGCTGGGCAGGGTCGCTTTGGAAGCCTTTGGCGGCCAGCTCGGCCAGGTAAGCCTGTTTGACGGTCACGTGGTGGTTGTCCTGATACTATGAATTTAATAGCTGCCAGCGCTTGATGGTCAAGCGCTAGAGCCGGTTTTTATTCAAATATCAGAAGTTCAGCGTGCGCTTGTCCACGGCCAGGGCCGCTTCCTTCGTGGCTTCACTCAGGGACGGATGCGCGTGGCAGATGCGCGCGATGTCTTCGCTGCTGGCCTTGAACTCCATGGCTACCACGGCTTCGGAGATCAGCTCGCTGGCCTGCGGGCCCACGATGTGCACGCCCAGGATCTCATCGGTGTCGGCATCGGCCAGCATCTTGACCATGCCGGTGGTGTCGCCCAGCGCGCGCGCGCGGCCGTTGGCCAGGAACGGGAAGGAGCCGGCCTTGTACTTGACGCCGTCGGCCTTGAGCTGCTGCTCGGTGCGGCCCACCCAGGCGATCTCGGGGCTGGTGTAGATGACCCAGGGCACGGTGTTGAAGTTCACGTGGCCGTGCTGGCCGGCAATGCGCTCGGCCACGGCAACGCCCTCTTCTTCCGCCTTGTGCGCCAGCATCGGGCCACGCACCACGTCGCCCACCGCCCACACGCCGGGCAGGTTGGTCTTGCAGTCTGCATCGACGACGATGGCGCCGCGCTCGTCCAGGGCCAGGCCCACGGCTTCGGTGTTCAGGCCGATGGTGTTGGGCACGCGGCCGATGGAGACGATGAGCTTGTCCACCTCCAGCGCCTGGGCTTCGCCCTTGGCGTTGGTGTAGGCGATGGAGACGCCCTTCTTGCCGGTCTTGATCTCGCCGACCTTCACGCCCAGCTCGATCTTCAGGCCCTGCTTGTCGAACGCCTTCTTGGCTTCCTTGGCGATCTGCTCGTCCACCGCGCCCAGGAAGGTCGGCAGACCTTCGAGGATGGTGACTTCAGCGCCCAGACGGCGCCACACCGAGCCCATTTCCAGGCCGATCACGCCCGAGCCGATGAGGCCGAGCTTCTTGGGCACCGCGCCCACGCGCAGCGCGCCGTCGTTGGACAGCACGAACTCTTCGTCGAACGGCGTGCCGGGCAGCGCGCGCGCGTTGGAGCCCGTGGCGATGATGATCTGCTTGCCCGTGATCGCCTCTTCGGCGGCGCCGGCCACCTTGATCTCGTAGCCCCCTTCGGCGGCCTTCACAAACGAGCCGCGGCCGTGGAAGAAGCTGACCTTGTTCTTCTTGAACAGGTACAGGATGCCGTCGTTGTTCTGCTTCACGACGGTGTCCTTGCGGGCAATCATCTTGGCCACGTCCATCTTCACGCCGGTGGCCGTGATGCCGTGTTCGGCGAAGTGCTTGTTGGCGTGCTCGAAGTGCTCGGACGATTGCAGCAGCGCCTTGGACGGAATGCAGCCCACGTTGGTGCAGGTGCCACCGGGCGCGGGGCCACCTTTCTCGTTCTTCCACTCGTCGATACAGGCCACGTTGAAGCCCAGCTGGGCAGCGCGGATGGCGGCGATGTAGCCGCCGGGGCCGCCACCGATGACGATCACATCAAATTGTTTGCTCATGGGAAATCTCGTTCAGTCTGTTGGAGAAAGACCCACCGGCGGGCAGGACCAGAGGCCGGGCCACGCGGGTGGGTCGATACAGTCAGGGGATCAGATGTCGAACAGCAGACGCGATGGGTCTTCCAGCGCGTCCTTCATGGCCACCAGGCCCAGCACGGCTTCGCGGCCGTCGATGATGCGGTGGTCATACGACATGGCCAGGTAGTTCATCGGGCGGATGACGATCTGGCCGTTTTCGACCACGGCGCGGTCCTTGGTGGCGTGCACACCCAAAATGGCCGACTGGGGCGGGTTGATGATGGGAGTGGACAGCATGGAGCCGAACGTGCCGCCATTGGAGATGGAGAACGTGCCGCCGGTCATTTCTTCGATGCCCAGCTTGCCTTCCGACGCCTTCTTGCCGAACTCGGCGATCTTCTTCTCGATGTCGGCGAAGCTCATCTGGTCCGCATTGCGCAGGATGGGCACCACCAGGCCACGGGGCGAACCCACGGCGATACCGATGTCGAAGTAGCCGTGGTAGACGATGTCGTTGCCGTCCACCGAGGCGTTCAGCACGGGGTACTTCTTGAGGGCGTGCACGGCGGCCTTCACGAAGAAGGACATGAAGCCCAGCTTGGTGCCGTGTTCCTTGGTGAAGGAGTCCTGGAACTTCTTGCGCAGATCCATCACGGGGGCCATGTTCACTTCGTTGAACGTGGTCAGGATGGCGTTGGTCGACTGCGACTGCAGCAGGCGCTCGGCCACGCGGGCGCGCAGGCGGCTCATGGGCACGCGCTGCTCGGGACGGCCGCTCAGGTCTTCCTTGGCGGCAGGCGCGGACACCTGGGGCAGCGTCTTGGTCGGCACGCCCGTGGGAATCACGCTCGGAGCCACAGCAGCCTTGGCGCCGCCGGCCACGGCGGACAGCACGTCGCCCTTGGTCACGCGGCCATCCTTGCCCGTGCCGGCCACGGCCGACACCGACAGGTTGTTGTCGGCCAGCAGCTTGGCGGCTGCGGGCATGGCCACATCGCCCTTCGAACCGCCAGCCGCTGGTGCGGCGGCGGGCGCTGCGGCCGCGGGAGCCGGCGCAGCGGCAGCCGGTGCGGGGGCGGCTGCGCCAGCCTTGCCTTCGGTGTCGATCTTGGCGATGAGCTGTTCGGCCACCACGGTGGCGCCGTCGCCCTGAATGATTTCGGACAACACGCCAGCCGACGGCGCGGGCACTTCGAGCACGACCTTGTCGGTTTCGATCTCGATCAGGATTTCGTCCACGGCCACGGCCTCACCGGCCTTCTTCTTCCAGGTCAGCATGGTGGCTTCCGCCACGGATTCGGACAGCTGGGGGACTTTGACTTCTACGATAGCCATTTTGAATTCTTTCAGTAGGGTTCTGTTTGTTCTGTGTTCGTTCGGGTAGCTGGCCTTACTTGGTCAGGACAAACCCCTTGAGCTTGGCAAACGCGCCGTCCACCAGCGCCTTTTGCTGTTCCTGGTGCAGGTGCGAGTAACCCACGGCAGGCGACGCCGATGCCGCGCGGCCGGAGTAGCCCAGCTTCTGGCCCTCGAGCATGTTCTCGTGGATGTTGTGCTGGATGAAGAACCAGGCGCCCTGGTTCTGCGGCTCGTCCTGGCACCACACCACGTCGGTGGCATGGGGGTAGCGCTTGAGTTCGGCGGCAAACGCCTTGTGCGGGAAGGGATAGAGCTGTTCCACACGGATGATGGCCACGTCATCGTCTTCGCGCTCGGTGCGCTTCTTCACGAGGTCGTAGTACACCTTGCCGGAGCAGGCGATCACGCGCTTGACCTTGGCGGCCTTCTTCACGATGGCCTCGTCCTGTTCCGGGATCACCGTCTGGAAGCTGCCCTTGGTGAATTCGGACAGCGGCGAGGTGGCATCCTTGTTGCGCAGCAGCGACTTGGGCGTCATGATGATCAGCGGCTTGCGAAGATCACGCACCATCTGGCGGCGCAGCACGTGGAAGATCTGGCTGGCCGTGGTCGGCTGCACCACCTGCATGTTGGCGTCGGCCGACAGCTGCATGAAACGCTCCAGGCGTGCCGAGCTGTGCTCCGGGCCCTGGCCTTCGTAGCCGTGCGGCAGCATCAGCGTGATGCCGTTCACGCGGCCCCACTTCACTTCGCCGGAGGCGATGAACTGGTCGATCACGACCTGCGCACCGTTGGCGAAGTCGCCGAACTGGGCTTCCCAGATCACGAGCGTGTTGGGGTCGTTGGACGCGTAGCCATACTCGAAGCCCAGCACCGCCTCTTCGGACAGGATGGAGTCGATCACGACGAACGGAGCCTGGTTCTCGGCCACGTTCTGCAGGGGCGTATAGGTGCCGATGTCCCACTTCTCGCGCTTCTGGTCATGGATGACCGAGTGGCGGTGCGTGAAGGTGCCGCGGCCGCAGTCCTCGCCCGACAGGCGCACGGGATAGCCGCTGGCCACGAGCGAGGCGAACGCCATGTGCTCGCCCATGCCCCAGTCCACGGGGATCTCGCCACGGCCCATGGCGGCGCGGTCGTCGTACACCTTCTTGACCAGCTGGTGCGGCGTCACGCTTTCAGGGATGGTGGTGATCTTCTCGGCCAGGCGCTTCCACTCGGCCAGGGGAATGGCGGTGTCGCCAGCGTCCGTCCACTTCTTGCCCAGGAACGGGCTCCAGTCCACGGCGTACTTGCTCTTGAAATTGGTCAGCACCGGGTCGACCGTGTGCTTGCCCGCATCCATGGCGGCACGGTAGGCCTTGACCATGTCGTCGCCCAGCGTTTCGCCCAGGCCCTGCGTGGCCAGCTTGTCGGCGTACAGCTTGCGCGTGCCGGGGTGCTGGCCGATCTTCTTGTACATGAGCGGCTGGGTCAGCGCAGGCGTGTCCTGCTCGTTGTGGCCCAGCTTGCGGAAGCAGATGATGTCCACGACCACGTCCTTCTGGAACTCCATGCGGAATTCGAGGGCGAGCTGGGTGGCCAGCACCACGGCCTCGGGATCGTCGCCGTTCACGTGCAGCACGGGCGACTCGACCATCTTCACGATGTCGGTGCAGTACAGCGTGGAGCGTGCGTCGCGCGGGTCGGAGGTGGTGAACCCGATCTGGTTGTTGATGATGATGTGCACCGTGCCGCCCGTGGAATAACCACGGGTCTGCGCCAGCGCCAGCGTTTCCTGGTTCACGCCCTGGCCGGCAAAGGCCGCGTCGCCGTGCACCAGCACGGGCAGCACCTGCTTGCCATGGGGGTCGGCGCGGCGGTCCATGCGGGCACGCACGGAGCCTTCGACCACGGGGTTCACGATTTCCAGGTGCGACGGATTGAACGCCAGCGACAGGTGGACCGGGCCGCCGGGGGTGGTCACGTCGGAGCTGAAGCCCTGGTGGTATTTCACGTCGCCCGATGGCAGGTCTTCGGGAGCGGTGTGGTCGAATTCGGCGAACAGGTCCGCAGGCATCTTGCCCAGGGAGTTGACCAGCACGTTCAGGCGGCCGCGGTGGGCCATGCCGATCACGATTTCCTGCACGCCCTTGGCGCCGGCGGACTGGATCAGTTCGTCCATGGCGGCAATGAAGCTTTCGCCCCCTTCGAGGGAGAAACGCTTCTGGCCGACGTATTTGGTGTGGAGAAAGCGCTCCAGGCCTTCGGCCGCGGTCAGGCGGTCGAGGATGTGCTTCTTCTTGTCCGCGCCAAAGCTGGGCTTGCTGCGGATGGTTTCGAGCTTTTCCTGCCACCAGCGCTTCTGGTTCTGGTCGGTGGCGTACATGTACTCGGCACCGATGGAGCTGCAGTAGGTTTCACGCAGGGCGTTGATCAGCTCGCGCAGCGGCATCGACTCCTTGCCGAAGAACGTGTTGCTGGTGTTGAACACGACTTCCTGGTCGGAATCGCTGAAACCATAGAAGGAGGGTTCGAGCTCGGGGATGGCGGGGCGCTCGGTGCGCTTCAGGGGGTCCAGATCGGCCCAGCGCTGGCCCACGTTGCGGTAAGCGGCGATCAGCTGCTGGACGGCGGTGCGCTTGCGGCCCAGTTCCGAATCCGCGCCGGTGGCGACGACGACCTTGGTTCCACCCTGCTTTGCGCGCTCGGCAAAGGCATTGACCACGGGGAGATGGGGAACGTCCTTGGCATTGCTGCCGTCCACCGCGGGCACGTTTTGCAGTGCGTCAAAGTATTCGCGCCAGTTGTCTGGCACGCTGCCTGGATTGGCGAGGTAGTTCTCATACATCTCTTCGACATAGGGCGCATTGCCGCCGAAGAGGTAGGTGTTGCCTTGGTAGGCTTGATAGACGGACGTCGTATCGCTCATATTCCGCTGACCTCCGCTTTCCTTGGGAAAGCATTAGCTGGTTGAGAAACCTTCCGCGACACGGCTGAACCGATTGGCGGATGCGACTGTGGCTGGGGAAGGGCCTTGGTACGGGCGCCATTGTGCCACCGAACAGCCTGCCGCCCAACGGGAAAGGTTTTCACGAGCGGGCCGGCCAGCAGCGGGAACCCGCGCTCGCGTACATTCCGGGTATCCCATTGCCACGCACCAACATGACACCACCCACCCCCCAGAACAAGGCCTTCTTGCTGTTGCTGGCCCTTGTCACCATTGCCTTCGGGGCGATCCTGTGGCAGTTTCACGGGGCCGTCTTCTGGGGTGTCATCCTGGCGATTCTCTTTGCCCCCCTGCACCGCAAGCTGTTGCGGCGCATGCCCAGGCGGCGCAATCTCGCCGCACTGTGCACCCTGGGGCTGTGCCTCATCGTGGTCATCCTGCCCATGACCGCCATCACGGTGTCGCTGGTGCAAGAGGCCACGGTGATCTATGAGCGGATGCGCTCCGGCCAGCTCAATTTCGGGCTCTATCTGCAACAGGTGATCGCCGCCCTGCCCGCCTGGGCGGCCAACCTGCTGGACCGGCTGAACCTCACAACCGTTGGCGAACTGCAACAGAAGTTCTCGTCGGTCGCCGTCCAGGCGAGCCAGTTCGTGGCCGCGCAAGCATTGAGCATCGGGCAGAACACGCTGCAGTTCCTGGTGAGCTTCGGCATCATGCTGTACCTGCTGTTTTTCCTGCTGCGCGATGGATCAAGCCTCGCGCTGCGCATCGGCCAGGCCACACCGCTGGATGACACGCACAAGCGGCAGCTGGTCAGCAAATTCACCACCGTGATCCGCGCAACGGTCAAGGGCAACATCGTCGTGGCCGCGTCGCAGGGCGCCTTGGGCGGATTGATCTTCTGGATCCTGGGCATCCAGGGACCCGTGCTGTGGGGCGTTTCGATGGCATTCCTGTCGCTGCTGCCCGCCGTGGGCGCAGGACTGATCTGGGTGCCCGTGGCGATCTACTTCCTGGCCACCGGCGCTGTATGGCAAGGGGTGGTGCTGACCGCGTTCGGCATCGGGGTCATCGGCCTGGTGGACAACGTCCTTCGGCCGATTCTGGTGGGCAAGGACACCAAGATGCCTGACTACGTTGTGCTCATTTCGACCCTGGGCGGCATGGCGCTTTTTGGCCTGACAGGCTTCGTGATCGGCCCTGTCATCGCCGCCCTGTTCATCGCTAGCTGGGATCTCTTCTCCCCCAGCACGACGGGATCAGCGTCGACAGAATGACATGGCGCTTGCCTGAAGAGCCAGGGCGACGGCCTGCGTGACCAAGCCATCGCCGCCTGGCGGGGTCTCCATCGGCCGACATCGTCGGGGCCCTTGTCGCAGGGGGTCGCACGGAGAGGTCCAAACCGCGGGCACAGAGCTGCCCACCCCATACCCGGTCACAGGATTTCACGCGCCTCGCCCTGGGCCAGCATCGTTCGCCCCTTGTCCGTGAGCGAGAGCACCCGTGCGAATGGCACCGGGCTTTCATCATTGGACACCAGCACCGCGACAAGATCGGCCGCCCGAAGTACCCTGAGTTTGTCAATGCAGGCAGGGTCGTGGACAGTCAATGGAAGCTCGCAAGCGGCGAGTTCTTGCAGGTACTCAAATGGCATGACCAACCTCCGGTGGCGTGTGGAGGAAAAATTGTCAACGCTATGTGAACCAGTGCTTTGTAAGAAAACATCGCAAGCTGGCCACTATCGTTCGCCCAGTCCCCGCGCAGCGGGTACGGTGCCAAGGTCCATTCTTCCCAGCCGGTGCGGCTGGGCGTGCAGCAAAAACTCACTTGACCAATCTGCCGGCGCCGCGGCCTGTGTGCACGCTACCTTGCAGGCCCGAGCAATTCGGCCAGGACGCCGATGTAGGCGCGGGCCGCGGCCGAAGGCGTGCGCCCCACAAGCGTCACCAGGCTGTAGTGCGTTTGCATGTCCGTGAAGCCCACGATCCGCAACTGCACGAGAGTGTCGGTATTCGCTTTGAGTGCCGCGGCATGCGGTGCGAGGATCACCGCATCCGCGGTCAGGGCAAGATGCTGCAGCGTGCCTTCGTCGTCGCAGGCCACGTTGAAGACAGCCCGGTCAGCCCGAGGAAACTGCTGATGGAATTGAATGGCCACTTCGGCAGGAAGGTGCGGACCGGCCATGGGATATTGCATGGCCTGCGCCAGCGTGACCTGCTTGAGCTGGCTCAGCGGATGTTTGGGCCGCACGAAGAACGAGACCGGCTGGTTGGGCAGACGCGCGATCTTCAGGCCAGGCTGCTTCTTCAGGTCTCGTGTGTCGGCCACGAACAGGTCCAGCTGTCGGTTGTACAGCCGTTCACACAGCGAATTCGCATGTGCCACTTCCACCTGCATCGTCAGCTGCGGATAACGCTGCGCCATCAGCGACAACGCCGCACGGCCCAGCGTGCCAGCCGCGAACGGGCCCAGCCCGACCGCGAGGCGGCCGATTGCGAGCTCTTCGAGCTGCAGTACATCGCGCCGGATCTGCTGTGCATCGGCGATCAATTCGCGGGCGCGCGCGAGCACCAGCTCTCCAGCTTGCGTGAAGCGCACGGTGCCGTAGGCGCGGTCGACCAGGCGCGCCTGCAGACTCTCCTCGAGAGTGTCGATGCTGCGCGAAAGCGCGGGCTGCGACAAATGCACCGCCAGCGCGGCACGGCCGAAGCTGCCGTGGTCGGCGAGGGCAACAAGGTGTTCGAGCTGTCGTAGTTGCATTTTGCGTTTTTCTTTAAATGTCAGCACGTATTTTGCATTTGCCAACGATTTGAATGCTCTCGAGAATGGGTCGCTCGCTTGTTCCTCGTTCACATAAGCAGACAACCATGCCCCGTTCTTCCCTCCTTCCCATTGCCTTCGCCGCCTGGGCCTGCATGCTCGCCACCGCGCCGGTCCTGGCGCAGACCACACCCAAGGCGCCCGAGCCCGCCACGCTGAAGGCCAATGCAGAGATGGCGAAGGCGCTGCCTTTCGCCGATCGCCAGGATTTCGAGGATGCGATGCGCGGCTTCATCGGAACGGTGCCCGATGCGCTGGTGCCGGGTACCGGCGCGCGCCCGGTCTGGAACCTGAAGCCCTACGACTTCCTGAAGGTCGACGCGCCGGCTGACAGCGTCAACCCGAGCCTTTGGCGCCAGGCCCAGCTCAATCTCATCCACGGCCTTTTCAAGGTGGTCGACAAGGTCTATCAGGTGCGCGGCTTTGACCTCGCGAACATGACGATTGTTGAAGGCGACACCAGCCTGATCGTGATCGACCCGCTGCTTTCCGTGGAGACCGCCCGCGCCGCGCTCGATCTTTACTACCAGCACCGACCCAGGAAACCAGTGGGCACCGTCATCTACACCCACGGCCACTCCGACCACTTCGGTGGCGTCAAGGGCGTGGTCAGCGAGGCCGATGTCGCGGCCGGCAAGGTACAAGTGATCGCGCCGTCGGGCTTCATGGAGTCGGCCGTGGCCGAGAATATCCTGGCCGGCACCGCGATGAGCCGCCGTGCACACTACCAGTTCGGCGTGTTGCTGCCCTCGGGCCCGCGCGGCCAGGTCGACGCCGGCCTGGGCAAACGTCTGGCCAGCGGCACCACCACCCTGATCGCGCCTACCAGCACTATCGAAAAAACCACCGAGGAGCGCACCATCGACGGCGTGGCCTTCGTGTTCCAGCTGGTGCCGGGTTCAGAGGCTCCAGCAGAGATGCTGATCCACCTGCCGCAACAGCGCGTGCTCAACATGGCAGAGGATGTGGCGCACACGATGCACAACCTCTACACCATCCGCGGCGCAGAGGTGCGCGACGGCAACCTGTGGGCCAAATACATTGATCGCGCACGCCTGGATTTCGGCGACAAGACCGACGTGATGATCACGCAGCACCACTGGCCGGTGACGGGGCGCGAGCGTGTCGCCGACCTGCTGAAGAAGCAGCGCGACATGTACAAATTCATCAACGACCAGACGCTGCGCCTGCTCAACCACGGCCTGGGGCCGCAAGACATCGCCGAGCAACTGCGCATGCCCGCCAGCCTGGAGCGTGAATGGTCGGCACGCGGCTACTACGGCACACTGCGCCACAACGCCAAGGCGGTCTATCAGAAGTACCTGGGCTGGTACGACGCCAATCCGGCCAACCTGGACCCGCTACCACCCGTGCCCCATGCGAAAAAGACGGTCGAATACATGGGTGGCGCTGATGCCGTGCTGGCCCGTGCCCGCGATGACTTCAAGAAAGGCGAGTACCGCTGGGTGGCCAGCGTGATGAATCAGCTGGTGTTTGCCGATCCGGACAACAGCGCGGCGCGCCAATTGGGCGCCGATGCCCTGGAGCAGCTGGGCTATCAGTCCGAGGCCAGCACCTGGCGCAACGCCTACCTGGCGGGTGCGATGGAACTGCGCGGCGGAGTACCGAAGATCCCTGCGCGCAGCAGCAGCACCCCCGACACGCTCAAGGCGGTGAGCAACGAGCTGTACTTCGACTACCTGGCTGTGCGCGTTGATGCGGCCAAGGCCGAAGGCAAGAAGATGGTGATCAACTGGAACTTCACCGATTCCAAGCAGCAGTTCGCGCTGACGCTGGAGAACTCGGCGCTCACCCATGCCAGTGGCCAAGCCCGCAATGCAGACACAACCCTCACCCTGAGCCGTGCCACGCTGGACGCAATTACGCTCAGGCAGACCACCTTCCCCGAAGCGGTGCAGACCGGGCAGATCAAGGTCGAGGGTGACCGCGCCAAGCTTGGCGAGCTGCTGGCAATGTTCGACAGCTTCGAGACGATGTTCCCGGTGGTTGAGCCGAGGAGGTAGGCAATCTTGGATATGCCCCTGGAGGGCCCGGAGATGACAGTTGCGGGCGCGCGGGATGGGATCGCTGAAAGCCGCCGTGGAGGATGCCTGGCGTCCGCGCTTGGCCATCGACCAAGGCGGTCCCCTCCTCGGCGAGCTACCTTAGACGAGCGGCAACGGTAGGTCGTTGTTCGGGGAATGACTCGGTCTTGCGGCTGCGCACGACGGCTCCATCTGCGCCTGACAATTTGAAAAACGCTACCGCATTGACCAACTCTGACGCTTGATTGTTCAAGCTGCTAGCCGCTGCCGCCATCTCTTCGACCAGCGCCGCATTCTGTTGGGTGGCCTGGTCCATCTGCATCACCGCTTCTCCCACCTGCGCCACGCCTTGACTCTGTTCCTCGCTGGCGGCGCTGATCTCTCCCATGAGGTCCGTCACGCGCTTGATGGCGCTGACCACTTCGGTCATCGTTGTGCCGGCCTGGTCAACCAGTGTGGCGCCCTGGCCAACCCGTGAAACGCTTTCACCAATCAGCATCTTGATTTCCTTGGCAGCCTCCGGGCTGCGCCACATCCACGCCGGACCTTTGGCGCCAGCCTGGGTCTGGAGGCACGGAGGCACGGAGGCAGGATGTGCCATGAACCCCAGATCAGATGCCACTGCCAAAGAGAACATCAGGAATTCACGCTCCCGTGAACGCATCGGCACTTTGGTTATCCGTCTGCATGATCTTGCGCGACAGGATACCGATGCCGAAGTCAGCTGAGCCGGTGCCAGCATCGAGCAGGCCATCGCCAACGTCGAGGCGGCACTCAACCTGCGCATCTCCGGCTCAGTCCGCAACTTCATCCTGCGCACCCGCGACGGTGGGTTGGATCTGTTCCCGATTTCCTCATTACCCGCGGGCGAGCCACTGGGCGGGCGCGGCACCGCGCACGACGACACGTTGCATTGGCGGCAAGACGCGGGTTCACGCCACTGCTACCTCGTGGCCATTCAGTGCAATGGGGACGACAACGAGCCGTCCTGCCTGGACACATCGCGCGTGGTGGACGGCGAAAATCCCGTGGTGCACTTCTACCCCAGCTCGCACAGCGGCCATGTCGATCGCACCGGACCCAGCTTTATCGACTTCTACGAAGACTACTTCGCACCTTGCTTCGCAGATTACGATTGACCAGCATCTCCCAGTACCGTATGCACTGCTGGCGCTGCGTGTGATGAAAGAAGTGATTTGATCTAAACCGACCTCCACCACCCTCCCAGCAAGCGCAAGCAGCCATCACATGTGAAGCAAAACCATGCCGACACCCCTCACCATCACCCCTGACGGCGTTCACCCCTTGGCGCCCCGCCTGGGCGGCGGCGCGCTGATCGGCGGCGTGGCCCACTGGCCGCACGGCCCCTCGGGCCGGCCGCTGGTGCTCGCCGCATCGCTGCCCGCGGCATTCCTGGCCGAGCATGCGGGCATTGACATCGGCGCGGGCCGCATCGCCTCGGTCTTCACCACCTACGCGCCGGGCACGTACTTCCTCGACGAGATCACCTACCACGGCGACCCGGCCGAACTGGCGCTGCTGCGCCGGGGCACCACGCAAGTGCTGGTGCACGAGGCCGGCACATTGGTGCAGAGCGCGCTGGAACTGCCACCGCACGGCATCCACGTGCAGGCCGGCGGGGACGCGCGGTCCTTCATCGGCGGTGCGCCGCAATGGCTGCAAAACGAAGACCTGGAACTCGGCGGCCTGGCCTTCGCATTGCAGATCGACGGCGGCAACCTGCCCGCGCCGCTGCGCAACCTGTTTTACCTGGCCGACGGGGTAGGCTACCTGTACCTGCCCACGCAGGCCAACGAGAGCACCGACTGCAGCGGCCTCTTCTTCGTACAGGTGACGTAAATGAAAATAGCCACCAGCGCCCGTCCACAAAGCGCAAGCAGCTATCAATACGGGAGCATAAAGAATGAAGACCATGGACAGGGCCATGGCTCCGGTGACGTGGCTTCATCCGACACCGTCAAGGCCCAGGAGCCTCACGCCCTGATCGAGGCATTGAAGCGGCTGGACAACGAGGGCTTCTTGGGCCGGCACCGCCAGGGGGCCAACGCTGCGGTTCTGTTCATCACCTCGCCCGGCTCCGATGATGCCGAAGCGATGGAGGACCAATCGGCCCGGTGGCTGAACCGGCCCGAGGTCTGCGAGACCTTCCTGAAACAGCACAAGGACATGGAATGAGCCCACGACTGCCCCTTGCCGACTGGCCCGCGCTGCTGCGCTGCGCCCCGTACTTCAGCCGTGCCATCGTCGATGCGCTGCACGCATCCGGACCTGACGGCTTCGCGCCACTGGCGCGGGCGGTGTACTACTTCGACCTGTTCGACGCGCAGGTCTCCAACGGCGGCGTGGATCAATACTTCGACAACGTGGCCGCGCATCTGGACGATGCAAGCGCGGTGCCGGGCATCATCGCGGCCAATCCCGTCTATGCGTCCGTGCTGCCGCTGATCGAGGAAGTGCACGCGATCTGGAATATGGTCGCGCAGGCGTATCCGGACCAAGAAAATGATGATGACGATGAGGGAGAAGAAGGCTGTGACGAAGATGCCTGGGACGCCTACCAGGATCTGCTCGCCCCGCACGGGGAGCGCCTTGCAGCCATCGCCACCGAATTCTTCGCCCTGCACCACGCCGTCCGCCAGCGGCTGGAGCAGGACATCGTGCGCGACCCACACCGCTATTTCTCCCTGGCGGCCGTGCCCGGGTTGCGTGGCAGCGGTGTCGAGCATGTGACGCTTGCAGACGGTGCGCACCGCCTGCGCTTCGTGGATGGTTTTCCCATCGGCCCCAACGTCTTCGAGAATCAGGACTGCGGTTGCGACGTGGTCTGGTTCTCGCCCGACCGCACGCTGCTGCAGTGCGAGACACAGGGCTTTGGCAATGAGCGCAGTCGCCACTGGATCCACTACCCCAGCCAGGCCAGCAACAGTTGGACCAGCGGCGAGCACTTCATGAGTGGCGCCCTGCAGTCCGTGCGCAGCGACCGGCTGGCACTGGGCCTGGGCCACCATGGCCTGCATGAGGCTTTCGACGCCCAGGGCCAGCGCGAAAGCACGCAGTTGTACTGGTACGGAGAGGAGTTGTGCAGCGAGCACTTCTACCCCTGCGGCGCACCACTGCTGCGCTGCAGGCGCCAAGACAAGGGCGAACATCAATTGCGCTACTGGCCCAGCGGCGCACTCAACACCGAAAGCATCGAGGGCCATGATGGCGCCACGCGCTACCTGCGCTGCCTGGACGCGCAGGGAAACGACCTGGCCCCCCAGGGCACGGGGCGCCTGTTCGAAATGCTGAGCCTCGATGCCGACATGCGCCAATGGCGCGAAGGCCAACTGGTGGCAGGCTTTCTGCAGGGCCCCGTGGTGCGCATGGCAAGCCAGCCCGACGGCAGCCAGCCGCGCGAAACCGAGCGTACGTTCTTCAAGAATGGCCGTGTGGCCTAGCGCTGTGCACGCCGCCTGGAGGTTCCCCCGCGGCGCGATGCCGTGGCTGTTGTCGATGTGCGGAAGCTGGCCCGCAGCGATCCAGGAACACGCTGCGGTCCTCGTGGCCACCCAAAAGACCTGGGGCGGACGTTGGTTGATTGGCAGCAGCAAGCAGCCTGAAACTGCCAGATGGCGTGCACCCGCCAACGTCAAAAGTCAACCGACACGTCAACTTCGGGTCCTGTGTGCATAGCTGGGGCCCGGCAGTGGCGCTGCCGCTGATCGGGGTTCCTGCTGGAAAGCCCGGGCAGCCTTCAGCCCCGCCTGCGTCTCACTGCTGCGACGCCCAGCATGGCCATCATTGACGCCATGGCCATCAAGGCGTACTCACTCAAGGTAGGAATGCTGGCGGCGGGGACAACTGGCGGCGGAGCCAGCCCGATGTTGATGATGATCTCGTCGCCCGAGGGCAGGAAGAGCGTTCGGGTTCCGACGGTCAGCCCCGCTCCCGCGAGGGTTGTCCCCGCGAACGTCGTTGAGTTCGAGATGGAAGCCTCAGAGATGTAGTTCTCGGGCAAATAAAGATCGGCACCGAGAATGTAGACGCCAGGCCCCATGGAACCAGTGCCGGCTTGTGGTGTGGAGGCTACGCCAGTCAAGCTTGGGAATAGCACACCGCTGAACATGTCTGCAGTCGTTTCCGTCCCGATGCAGATAGCGTTGTTGTGGATCAACCCGTGTCCTGCAGCGCACAACCCGATGGTTGTCAACGCAGACATTGAACTCGTATTGAGCGAGCCGGAGCCTGTCATCACAACATCCGCGCCCACCTGATCGATGTTGATCGTGTAAATGGCTTGGGCCGCGTTCGCCGCAGCCAAGAACGCCAAGCCAACGCAGGCACTGCGCAAGTTCATCTCCGCTCCTCCATATGAATACATATGTGTTCAAGTGTATCGGACGGTTGAATTCACTTGCTACCTATAGGGAGCTGCCATGGCGGCACGCAGCGCCAAACCACTTCCGCCGGAACGAGGGGGTTCAAGGAATCGGGCCGTGATGTGGTGGTGAGCGACCAGATGATGCAGAGCATCTTTGGAACACGCTGGCTTGCCGCTCCAGTTCGCCATCCGCCTGGCCGACCTCACAGGCCAACGACCGGGCGACGTGCTGCGCATGAGCGAGAGCCACATCAGCGGAGGCGTCTTGCACGTGCGCCAGGGCAAGACTGGCGCCAAGCTGCGCATTGAAATCGAGGGTGAACTCAAGCGCCTGCTGGAAGAGATTCAGGCCTTCAAAGCCCAGTTCAAGGTGCGGCCGCTGGCGCTATTGGTGAATGAGTCGGGCGAGCAGCTGTCAAAGCACATGCTGCGGGACCGCTTCGATGATGCCCGCGCTGCTGCTCGCATCGCCAAGGCCGACTTTCAGTTTCGTGATCTCCGGGCCACTGCTGCTACCGCTGTGGATGAGGAATCAGGAACCCGGTCTGCGCAGGCGCTACTGGGGCACACCACCGAGGGAATGACCGCCCACTACATCAGGCACAAGGTGGGGAAGAAGGTGAAGCCAGTGCGTTGAATGCTGCAACATCCACATCTGATTTCCCTATCAACAGCGGAACAAGCTATTCACCAAGTTGTAGCCCCGCTGCGAAGTGTTCAGCGTGGTGCTACAGCTTCAGCGAACGCGTCGGGTGCGCCTAAGACAAACACACGCACTTCCACAACTCGATTTTCTTTTGGCGAGCCAAACTTGCTCACTCCTCGCTGTCGTCCTACTGCGAGAATTTTGGAAGGCTCCAGCTGAACCATGTCCATCAAAAAGTCACGCGCCTCCTGCGCACGCGCCATGCTGAGTGCGGCATTGGTCACAGCACTCCCTGATGTGTCCGTGTATCCAAAAAGTTCGACGCGGTAATCTTCCGAATGGGTCAGCTCACTTAGCGCTGAGCGCAACGTGAGTTTGGCACGCTCAGACAGGTTCGACGACCCCAGGTCAAAACCAATACGAAACGTTTGTTGCTGTCGCCATGCAAGTTGTTGAGCTCCAGCAACGGTAATGGGGCCAGAGGCGGATCGTAGAGTTTCTACTTGCTTCTGAAGCGCTGCAAGTGTTCCAAGGAGGCGGAAATCCTGCTCATCCCTAGCTTTTTGAGATTTCTCGTACTGCTCCCGCAAAGTGGCGACGCTATCCGCTTGAAATCCGAACTTGTCATTTAGCGCTTTTAGTCTTGCACTGAGCTCGGTATCGGAAACTAGCTGAGCGTCAGCTATCACCTGACTAATGTCTAGCTCGGTAACGGATCCACGGATTTCAGGAGTACGCGGTCCTATCTCTGAAATCTTGCGAACCTGGACCTGTAAGTCTGCAAGATTCTCTTTGAGTTTCCGTAATACTTCTGGGTCCTTGGTGCGGGATGCCCCTGCAGAACTAGCAGTTGCGAAAGCTAGACTGGCCTGGAGCCAACTTTCTTCGCTTATTTTTCCCTTGGCACGCAGTCGACATATTCTATCTTGGTCTATTTGATGATCGGCCATTTGAGAAGTGAGGGTGACACCGGATTTTTCAAAAATCAATCCGAGACCAACCAACACATAGCTCATGCTTGCACCAAGCCTATAATTCTTTTCGGTGATGTTGCTGATGGAGGTGCAGGTCTCAGCGATTAAAGGATCTTCAGGTTGACCCCAGGGAGGCCAAGAAGCGCACCCTGTCACCAGCACGGCCAGCAATACTCCGCCAATTGAGCAAGGAAGAGATTTCATTTGGGAGATGACCCCAAGGCCGCACATTGGCTCAACGCTTTAAGTGACTCCTCATCTGTTGGCGGTTGCAACAACAGCGACGAGGCCGCCCGAGTATAGAGCATGGCTTTCGCAGCGATTACACCGCTTTTTTTGTCTGCAAAATAATTTGCAAGCACAGGGCGGACAGATGCTGCGACGTGTTGAATTGCTGCAGCATTAGTAGCGAGCGCTCTGCGTAAGTATGTACCACAGACCGTCCCAGATATCCCATTGATGGTGCCGCTTATCCAACCTTCAAAACCTGAGGTGATCAAAAAATTCTCCTGTTTGATAGCACTGAGATAAGCTGAAGGAGATCTGCCATCCGCATCTAGGGACTCTTTCAGTTTTGCAGGGTTCAGCTGGTCAACCGTATCGTATCTCGCAACAAAGGCTGTAAAGTACCGCGATGAAGTAATGGAAATGTCAATGACAGCAGCGTCCCAAGCATCTTTAATAGCTCTCTTTTGCTCAGGTGTTTTAGTTGCGTCTGCTTCGATCGCTCGCTCAACCCAGCATGTATAGATACCAAGCACCTCACTAATAACACCAGGAGCCATGTCCGCATACATGCTTCGGGTGAATTGAAGTGCTGCTTCAGCAGAAGTGCCATCAGGTTTGGCGGAGGGACCTATCAAACTTGGAGGAAGAGTCGTCTTAATGCTCAGTTTTCCACGTTCGGTCTGGATGACATATGGATTCTCTGAACAGGGCGGCGACGGATCGGCAGCAAGGCAAGACAAAGAGCTACAAAGCACCAATGCAACTGCGATAGATCTCATTTTTAATCCCTCCTGCTTACAAGCCTATCCCGGCCGTTACAGATCCGCAAGTTTTTTTGGTCCTGAGCCATCGAGTTGAACCAACGGCCGGGATAGAAAGCGGACAGATCAAGCGGCCAAACGAATGGAAAGTTGGCGGCCAACAATGCATGTCTGGCAATTGCGCAGAGCGACCTATGGCCTGGATAGTTGAGCTTTAGTGAGAGGAAAGTTGGACAAGTACGGAGTACATCGCACCTATTTTTGCGGAACACCCAGCCAGATTGCGGAAAGAGCACATCAACGTGATTGAGCGCATTGCTACAAATTTCGCAGCAAACAAAAAAGGCCCTGTATTGCTACAGGGCCTTGTATGGGTGGTAGGACGTACAAGATTCGAACTTGTGACCAACGGATTAAAAGTCCGCTGCTCTACCAACTGAGCTAACGTCCCGACCTGTTGCAGCAATCGTGGCCGATGGCTGCAAAGCCTTGGATTATAGCGTTGTTTTTACGGCCTTCCTGGAAGTTGCGGCAAGTTTGTCCAGCACCCAGCCCGCGGCACACTGGCCGAAGGTGGCCGTCACGGCGACCACCGAACCATACCCATGGCAATTCAGGGAGCCATCCCCATCGATTTGGCATGACGCATCCGGCGGAGCCACAGCCTCTCGGCTGAAGACACAGTCCACGCCGATCTTCTTGCCCTCGCGCGCGGCACGGTGGTGCTTGCGCATGCGATAGCGCAGTTGCGCCAGCAAAGGATCGTGGGTCGTCCGCGCGAGGTCGTCCACATCCACCTTGTGCGCATGCCGCTTGCCACCCGCCGCACCCACGGTGATGTGCAGCACCCCGCTGGCCTGGGCCCATGCCGCAATGGCCGTCTTGGCCTTGACCTGATCGCAGGCATCGATCACCGCATCAACGGGCACGGGAAGCAACCCAGGCCAGTTTTCCGGCTCCACGAAGTCCTCGATGCAATGGACCGTGCACTCCGGGTGAATCTGTGCGATCCGATCCCGCATCGCCAGAACCTTGGCTTGTCCAATGGTCCCGGTGAGCGCATGAATCTGGCGGTTGATATTTGACTCGGACACATGGTCGAGATCGATCAGGGTGATCTGCCCCACCCCGCTGCGCGCCAAGGCCTCGGCGGCCCATGAGCCTACGCCACCAATCCCCACCACCGCGATGTGTGCCTGGCGGATCCGGGCGGCGCCCTGCACGCCGTACAGCCGCTCCAGTCCGCCGAAACGGCGATCCGGGGCGGCGGACTCAGGCACGACAATGGGGGACGGCGCCGCTTGAAAAGACGGTGCGCCGGGCATCACTTCAAGCGGGAAAGGCGTTCTTTGGCCGCCATCGCAGCTTCAGATTGCGGGTAGGCGCGCAGAAGATCTTCCAGCGTCTTGCGCGCGGCCCGCATGTCCTTGAGTTCGATCTGGCAGTTGGCGATGGACAGGGCCGCTTCCGGCGCACGGGCATGGGAGGGGGCATCAGCCAGCATCAGCTTGAAGTT
Source organism: Acidovorax sp. GW821-FHT09A11 (assembly GCF_059418365.1). NCBI lineage: Bacteria > Pseudomonadati > Pseudomonadota > Betaproteobacteria > Burkholderiales > Comamonadaceae > Acidovorax > Acidovorax sp. GW821-FHT09A11. The sequence continues at coordinate 315,286 of NZ_JBWKPS010000001.1, read as the reverse complement.
GTTGATGGCCTCCTTGTACTCGCGGGTGGCATATTGGGCGTTCCCCAGCCAGAAGCGGGCGGAAGGCACGAAGCCACTGCGCGGGTACTGCCGCACAAACGCCGCAAATGCCGAACTCGCATCGGAAAACTTGCCCGAACGGAACACGGACAGGGCCGCTTCGAAGTCCTTCTTTTCGGCGGGGTCGGCCTGGAACTCCTGGCCGTCCACCGTCACCTTCACCGGCTCAAACTGCTTCAGGCGCTCATCCACTCCCTGGGCAATGTCCTTCTGGCGCCGCTGCAGGTCCGCAGCGTCCCGCAGCAACTGCTCGTTCTGGCCCCGAAGCTTGGACTGCTCCATGCGCAGCGTCTCGATCTGCCCCTGCAGATCAAGCAGGCTGCGCCGGAGCTGGCCATTCTCTTCGCCAAGCCTGCGCATTTCTTCGGCTGCGCGTTGCTGGGACATTTGCAGCCCGTCAACACGCTGGCGCATTTCGATGATGGCGCGGCGGGCCTCGTCGTCCTCAAAAAGGGCTGCATGCGCCGCGGGCAGCAAGGCCGCCGACAGCGCCCCGGCCGCCAGTGCCTTGAACAGGTAGGACACAGGAAAAGACAACGTGCGCATCAACGATAGGACAGTTCTGCCCGGCGATTCTGTGCGTGCACGTCTTCGCTATTGCCTTGGGCGGCGGGCTTTTCCTTGCCAAAGCTCACGGCTTCCATCTGGTTGTCTGGCACACCCAGCAGCGCCAGCGAACGGCGCACGGCTTCGGCGCGCTTCTGGCCCAGGGCCAGGTTGTACTCGCGGCCACCACGGTCGTCGGTATGGCCTTCGATCATGACCTTGCGGCCGTTGCCAGACTTGATGAAGCGGGAATGCGCTTCGATCAGGGACTGGAATTCAGGCTTGATCACGTAGCTGTCGTAGTCGAAATAGACGATGCGGCTCACACCCACGGGGCCGGCTGCATCGCGGCCCGACTGGCCAAGGTCCACGCCGGCCACGCCGCTCTGGGCAGTGTTGCCGGAGTTGGCCCCACTGTTGGTGCCCATGGTGGACGTGGCGTTCTTGTCTTCGACAGGCACGTCATCCAGCTTCACGCCGGAACTGCATCCGGCCATCAATGCGACAACGGTAAGGGCAAGGGTAATGCGTTTGATCATCCAAAATTCTCCTGAAAGCTTGGTAACTGAAAGTGCGGATAAGTTCATTGCTTTTGAAATGGGCCCCAGTCGGGCTCGCGGATATCTCCCGCCTGCCCCGCGAGCCGGGCCTTGATCTTGCCGTCCAGCGTGGTGGTCATGAGCGCTTCGCGCCCTTGCTGCTGGGTGGCATAGACGATGAGGCGGCTATTGGGAGCAAAACTGGGGTTCTCGTCCGCCGTGGTGTCCGTGACTGCATTCACGGTGCCGGAGGACAGGTCCATGACATGCAGCTTGAAAGCCCCGCCAACGCGGGAAATATAGGCCAGCCAGCGGCCATCCGGGCTGATGCTGGGGGAAATGTTGTAGCTGCCCGTGAAAGTGACACGCTCCGCATTGCCGCCAGAGGCAGGGACCTTGTAGATCTGCGGTGCGCCACCCCGGTCGCTCACGAAGTAGATGCTGCGGCCGTCGCCGGAGAACACGGGTTCGGTATCGATGCCCGAGCTCTGCATGAGGCGGCGCGGTTCGCCGCCATTGGCGTCGATGGTGTAGAGCTGGGAGCCGCCATCACGGCTCAGCGTCACGGCCAGGGAGCGTCCGTCCGGAGCCCAGGCGGGCGCGCTGTTGGAGCCCCGGAAATTGGCGATCAGGCGCCTGCGGCCGGAGGCCACGTCGTGCACGTAGACAACGGGTTTGCGTGATTCGAACGAGACGTAGGCGAGCTGGCCGCCATTGGGCGACCACGCGGGCGAGATGATGGGCTCGGGGCTCGACAGGGCCGACTGCGCATTCTCGCCGTCGGCGTCCGCCACCCACAGGCTGTAGCGGGGGCCGGTCTTGGTGACGTAGGCAATGCGGGTCGAGAAAATTCCGCGTTCACCCGTCAGCTTTTCATAGATGAAATCGGCGATGCGGTGGGCCACCAGGCGCAGATCGCCCTGCGTGACCACAAAGCTCTGCCCACCCAGGTCCTGCCCCTTCACCACATCCCAAAGGCGAAAGCGGATGTCGAAGCGGCCATCCGCCAGGCGCGTGATGCTACCGGTTGCCAGGGAATCCGCGCTTTTCTGGCGCCACAGGGCCACATCGGGGCGCGCGGTTTCGTCCAGCACCGCGCCCGACGCATCCACCGCACGGAACTGGCCACTGCGCTCCAGGTCGGCCTGGACAATGGACGACATCTTCTGGGGCGCCTGCGCCTCGCCCCGGAACGGAGCGATCGCAATGGGCAGCTGGGTCAGGCCAACGCCCGTCACCTCGACGCGAAATTGCGCCAGTGCTGGCAGGGCGGGAGTGGCAATGAGCGCGGCCAGTACCTGGCGGCGCAAGGGATGCGGCAAAGCCGCAGGAGATGGGTGTGTAGAGATTCGATCTGTGGTCATTGGCATCCAGCGGTAGCCGAACAAATGCCGAAGGGCAAACCCGAATGTTACACACAGCGGGAAAACCCCTGTGACAAACTGTGCGGCCACCAGGGCCATCGGCCTTGATTTCGAGCCAACCGTGCGCATGGCCTTCGGGCGCTGGTTTTTTCCTGCCGCGCCGGCCCGCATCCGATCAATGGGCACTGCTCAGAGGAGCGTGCAGGCCCTGGCAGCCCGCGACCGTAGAATCCGGGCCACATGCAAGCCACAGATTCAGGCCCGGGCGCCACGCCCGCCCCCCCTCCTCCTCCTGCCGCAAGCCTGACCACGCGCCTTCAGCGGCTATCGGTCTACTTCGGCAACCAGCGGATGGCCTGGAGCCTTGCCGTTGTCGCCACCCTCGTGGGCGCCGTGACCGAGCCCCTGATTCCCGCGCTGCTGCAGCCTTTGCTGGACCGCGGCTTCACCCAGGGAACCCTGCAGCTGTGGATGGTGCCCCTGGCCATCCTGGGCGTTTTCTTCGTGCGCGGCGTCGCGCAGTTCGTCGGCCAGTACGCGCTGGCACGCATTGCCAACGAGGGCATGCTGACGCTGCGGCAATCGCTGTTCGACAGGGTCCTGGCGGCGGAAATGGGCCTGTTCTCGCGGCAGTCGGCCAGCACCTTGTCCAACACCGTGGTGTACGAAGTGCAGACCGGCGCAACCTTGCTCGTGCAGGCACTGCTGGGCGTATCGCGTGACGGGTTCACGCTGGTGGCGCTGCTGGCCTACCTGCTGTACCTCAATTGGCAGCTCACGCTGATCGTGGCGGTGGTGGTGCCGGGCGTGGCCTGGATCATGAAGACACTTTCCCGGCGCCTCTACCACCTGACAAAAAGCAGCCAGCAGGCGACCGACGAGCTGGCCTACGTGGTGGAGGAAAACGTGCTGGCGCACCGCATGGTGCGGCTGCACGGCGCGCAGGCCGGCCAGGCCGGGCGCTTCGCCGGGCTGAGCCAGAGCCTGCGCCGCCTGGCCATCAAGTCGACGATTGCGTCCGCGGCCATGACACCGCTCACGCAGTTGCTGGCCGCCGCGGCGCTCTCCGTGGTGATCTGCATCGCCCTGTGGCAAAGCCGTGGCGCGGTGGACGCGAAGGACGTCACGGTGGGCGGCTTCGTGTCGTTCATCACGGCCATGCTGATGCTCATAGCTCCCATCCGCCGCCTGGCCGATGTCGCCAGCCCGATCACCCGGGGGGTGGCGGCCCTTGAACGGGGACTCGCGCTGCTGGGCGACACCGGCGCCGAAACAGGCGGCCAGTACCGCACGGACCGCGTGCGGGGCGCGCTGGAGCTGTCCCGGGTGACGGTGTCGTACGGCCCCGACCATGCCCCGGCACTGGACCAGGTCAGCCTGCGCGTGGAGCCCGGTGAAATCGTCGCCCTGGTCGGCCCCTCCGGCGCCGGAAAGACGACACTGGTCAACCTGCTGCCACGGTTCGTGATGCCCGCGTCGGGCGACATCCTGGTGGATGGCCGCCCCCTGCCCGAGTGGGACCTGGGATCGCTGCGGTCGCAGTTCGCGATGGTGAGCCAGGACGTGGTGATGTTCAACGACACCATCGCCGCCAACGTGGCGCTGGGGCGCGAGGTGGACGACCTGCGCGTGCAGGAATGCCTGGCAGCCGCGAACCTGGCGGAACACGTGGCGGCGCTTCCACGGGGCATCCACACCGTGGTGGGCCACAACGCCACCCAATTGTCAGGCGGGCAGCGGCAGCGGCTGGCGATTGCCCGGGCGCTGTACAAGGATGCCCCCATCCTGATCCTGGACGAGGCCACCTCGGCGCTGGACACCGAATCGGAGCGGCTGGTGCAGGACGCCCTCCAGCGCCTGATGCAGGGGCGCACCACGCTGGTCATTGCCCACCGCCTGTCCACCATCGAACATGCGGACCGGGTCATCGTCATGGAGCGTGGACGCATTGCCGAGCAAGGAACCCATGGCGAACTGATGGCGCGGGGCGGGCTGTACGCGCGCCTGCAGGCGCGGCCGGCCTCGGGCGAAACCGCCGCACTCCACTGAACCCGCGCCACCCCGCGCGGGAAACCCTCGCACGAGCCCTACCACCTGCCCCGGTTGGGCTGGCGCTTGCGTATGGCAGCGGCAATCCGTTCCGCAGAATCGGTGCGGCTCACGCGCATGGCGAAGTCCGTGGCGGTCAGGCCCAGCTGGTTCTTGAGCGTGGGGTCGGCGCCCTCGTCCAGCAAAAGCTGCACGGACTCGATGGAGCCGTAGTGCGCCGCCATCATGAGGGGGGTCGTGCCGTTGGGCGAAGCGGCATCGATGTACGCATGGTTTTCCAGCAGCAGCGCGATGATCGCCGCATGCTGGGGCGAGCCGGCGGACGCCGCGTAGTGCAGGGGCGTCCAGCCCGTCTTGTTCACATCCGCATCGCGTGCAAGAAGCGCCTTCACGGCCTCCACGTTGCCCTTGAGCGCGGCCATCATCAAGGGGCTCTCGTCCTGTGCGTTCCGTGCATCCACATTCACCTGCCGTGCGGCCAGCAGTGCAAAGAAGGCCTTGGAAGCGCCGTTTTGCAAGGCGATGGTGAGGCCCACCTGGCCTTTCGGGTCGCGCGTATCAGGGTCGAACCCCCTGCGCAGCAGCGCGGTGATGGCGCCACCGTCATCGCGCAGGATGGCGACAAAAAAATCCTCGTAGGCTCCTGCCCAGATAGCGGGAGCAGCCAGCCCCAGCACCAGGGTCGCCAACACGTTGCGGCGATGGTGGATCATTCGGTCACTCCCTTGAACAAGGCGTCGAAGTTGCGGCTCGTAGCCTCGGCCACCGCCTCGAGCGCCAGCCCCTTGGTTTCGGCCACCTGCCTGGCCACGTAGGGTACATACGACGGGTTGTTGGTCTTGCCACGGTATGGCACGGGCGCGAGGTAGGGGCTGTCGGTTTCGATCAGGGTGCGGTCCAGCGGCACGAAGGCCACCACGTCGCGCAGTTCCTGGGCGCTCTTGAATGTGACGATGCCCGAAAAGGAGATGTAGTAGCCCAGATCGAGCGCCGCGCGCGCCACCTGCATCGATTCGGTGAAGCAGTGGAACACGCCGCCCGCGCGGTTGCCGGGGCCGTCCTCCCCCTCTTCGCGCAAGATGGAGAGCGTGTCGTCCGACGCGCTGCGGGTGTGGATGACCAGCGGCTTGCCGCACGCCCGCGCCGCGCGGATGTGGTTGCGAAAGCGCTCGCGCTGCCACTCCAGGTCGGCGATGCTGCGCCCTCCCTTGCGGTCCTCCATGCCGTAGTAGTCGAGCCCCGTCTCGCCAATGGCCACCACGCGCGGCAAGGCGGCGCGCTCCAGCAGGTCCTGCACCGTGGGCTCTGCGATGCCTTCGTTGTCCGGGTGCACGCCCACCGTGCTCCAGAAGTTGTCGTGCGCCATGGCCAGGGCATGCACGCCCTCGAACTCTTCCAGGGTGGTGCAGATGCACAAGGCCCGGTCCACGCGCGCGTCGGCCATGGCCTGGCGGATGGCGGGCAGCTGGCTCGCCAGTTCGGGAAAATTGAGATGACAGTGCGAATCAGTGAACATGCGGTTTCAAAATAATCGTGTTTGCGCGCCACGCGGGCCACCGGTGGCCATCGCAGCCTCCGGGGTGGGCAGCAGCCCCGCCCGCCCGCCGCAGCCAGCAAACAAAAATGCCGACCCGCCTGGCACGGGTCGGCACGGTGGGCGGGTGCCGGCTCAGATGGTCTGTGTCGGCCGGTCGGACCCCAGCGCCGTGCCGAGCAGTTCCTCGATCTTGGCCTTGAGCTGGCGCGACTTCTCGTCCTTGGGAAACTGGATGCCCACGCCCTGCGTGCGGTTGCCCGCAGCCCGCGCCGGGGTGACCCAGGCCACGCGACCGGCCACCGGGTAGCGCTGCGTGTCGTCCGGCAGCGTCAGCAGCACATAGACATCATCGCCCAGCTTGTAGTCCCGCTGGGTGGGGACAAAAATGCCCCCTTCGGCGAAAAAGGGAATGTAGGCCGCGTACAGGGCCGCCTTTTCCTTGATGGCCAGCTGCATGACGCTGGGGCGGGGGGCGGTGGATGGACTGCTCATGGATGGGTGGGTACGGCTCAGTGCTTGGAGTGTAGGGTGTTTCGCGCCTGGGCGACAAGCGCCTCCAGCATGAGGCCGGCATTGAAAGGATGGTCCGCCGTGCGTGCGGCCTTGGCCAGCGCGCGCGACCAGCGTGTCAGCGCGCCCAGCGGCGGCAGCGCCTTCGGGAGGTCCGCCGCCGCGAAGTAGCGCGGAGCGGCGCCCACGCTCGCCGCCAGCAGGTCATGGCAGAGCTTTTGCAGCGCATCGATGGCCTGCGCAGGCGCCCAGTCCCCGAGCGCGGTCACATCCCCCTTGGCGACGGCCTGGGGCAGCGCGGACCAGGCCTGCGGGCTGCGCCCCGACTGGGCCAGCGCCAGCGCATCGTCGGGCCGCCCGCCGGCGGCGCGCAGGAACGCCGTCGCGGCGGCGCCGGCAACGCCCTGCCCTTGCAGCCACTGCAGCATCTGGTCCTCGGCGGGCCAGACCATCGTGTGGCCCAGGCAGCGGCTGCGGATGGTGGGCAGCAACTGGTGCGCGGCCTCGCTGGCCAGGACGAAGCGCACATCCCCCGGCGGCTCCTCCAGGGTCTTGAGCAAGGCATTGGCCGTGATGTGGTTCATCTGCTCGGCGGGATACACCAGCACGGCCTTGCCCCGGCCTCGGGCCGAGGTACGCTGCGAGAACTCCACCGCGTCGCGCATCGCTTCCACGCGGATCTCGCGGCTGGGCTTGCGCTTCTTGTCGTCGATGTCCGCCTGGGCCTTCTCCGACAGGGGCCAGCCCAGCGCCATCATCTGCACCTCGGGCATCAGCACGCACAGGTCGGCATGCGTGCGCACGTTGACCGCATGGCAGCTGCCGCACTGGCCGCAGGCACCCTGCGCGGTCGGTGCATCGCACAGCCAGGCGCGCACCAGCTCCATGCCCAGCGCGTACTGGCCCATGCCCGACGGGCCCTGCAGCAGCCAGGCGTGCCCGCGCTGGGCCAGCAGGCTGGCACGCTGTGCGGCGATCCAGGGCGCGAGGGCCGTCGCAGGGGCGTTGGCGGGCTCGCTCATGCCGCCCCTCCCTGGGTGGCCACCATGATGGCCAGCCAGCCCTTGCGCACAAAGACGCTGGTGAGCTGCTGCCACACGCGGTGGCGGTCCTGCGCGGCGTCCAGCCGTGCAAACCGCTGGGGTGCGGCGGCCGCGCGGTCGGCATAGCCCTGGGCCACCCGGCGGAAGAACTCGGCGGGCTGGGCCTCGAAACGGTCGGGCACGCGGGCGCCGGCCAGGCGCTGGGCAGCCACTTCCGGCGCCAGGTCGAACCACACGGTCAGATCGGGCTCACGCATCAGATCGGCCTCTGGCGAAAGACCCGTCTGCGCAAGCCGCTCCAATATCGATAGCACGCCAAGATCGAAGCCCCGGCCGGCCCCCTGGTAGGCGAAGGTGGCATCGGTGAAACGGTCGCACAGCACCACGTCGCCACGCGCGAGGGCGGGCTCGATCACATTGCGCAGGTGGTCCCGGCGCGCGGCGAAGATGAGCAGCGATTCGGTGAGCGCGTCCATCGGGTCGTTGAGGACCATCTCGCGCAGTTTTTCGGCCAGCGGCGTGCCACCGGGCTCGCGGCTCACGGTGACCGTGCGGCCCTGCGCACGGAAAGCCGCCGCCAGGCCCTCGATGTGCGAGGACTTGCCCGCGCCGTCGATGCCTTCAAAGGTGATGAAAAGACCGGGTCGTGACATGAAAGCCTTGGGTTGAATCTGCAGGGGCGCATGGCTCGGGGCGCCGCGGCCGCCCGCGCACCAGGCCGCATGCGCTACTGGCCGCGCTGGTAGCGGTTGACCGCACGGTTGTGCTCTTCCAGCGAGGCACTGAAATGGCTGGTGCCGTCGCCCTTGGCCACGAAGTACAGCGCACGCGTGGGCTCGGGCTGCACCGCCGCGAGCAGGGCGGCCTTGCCGGGCATGGCGATGGGCGTGGGAGGCAGGCCGGCCCGGGTGTAGGTGTTCCACGGCGTGTCGGCCAGCAAATCGCGCCGGCGCAGGTTGCCGTCGAACCGCTCGCCCAGGCCGTAGATGACGGTGGGGTCGGTCTGCAGCAGCATACCGGCGCGCAGTCGGTTGGCAAAAACCCCGGCAATCTGGGCGCGGTCGCCCGGACGGCCGGTTTCCTTCTCGACGATGCTGGCCAGTATCAATGCTTCATCGGCCGACTTGAGCGGCGTGTCGGCCGCGCGCTGGGCCCAGGCGGCCTCCAGGCGGCGGTCCATGGCGTGCAGCGCCCGGCGCAGCAGGGCGATGTCGCTGGAGCCCTTGGCATAGGCGTAGGTGTCCGGAAAGAACCGCCCCTCGGGCGGCACGCCCGGGCGGCCCAGCTGGGCCATCAGCGCCTCGTCGCTCAGGTTCGCCGCGTCGGGCTTGAGCTGGTCTTCCCTGGCGAGGGCCTGGCGCACCTGGCGCCAGTTCCAGCCCTCCACCAGGGTCAGCGCGCGCAGGGTTTCCTCGCCGCGCACCAGTTTCTGCAGCAGGCCCCGTGGGGTGGTTCCGGGCGGGATTTCATAGTTGCCGGCCTTGATGGCGCGGTCCTGGCCCGAGAAGCGGAACCATGCGTAGAGCATGCGCGCATCGACCCGCGCCCCTGCCGCCACCACGTCGCGCGCAATGCCCCGCGGCGTGGTGCCGGGCTCGATGGCCAGCTCCAGGGGTTCGCTGCCCGTCACCAACGGCTGGTGCAGCCACCAGAAGGCCGCACCGCCCGAGGCGATCAGAACCAACGTAATCAAAGCCAATAGACGTCGCACAACCCTGATGAATGTGTGTGTAGAACCGGGCATCATAATTCAGCGATGACTACCCCCTTGAACGGCATAGCCCCCCTGTCCCACCTGGGCGTGATTCGCGTGGAAGGCGAAGACGCCGCCAAGTTCCTGCACGGCCAGCTCACCCAGGATTTCGCCCTGCTGGGCATGGACCAGGCCCGCCTGGCAGCGTTCCTGTCCGCCAAGGGCCGCATGCAGGCCACCTTCATCGGCTTCAAGCGCAGCGCCAGCGAGATCCTGCTGGTCTGCAGCCGCGACCTGCTGCCGCCCACGCTCAATCGCCTGTCGATGTTCGTGCTGCGCTCCAAGGCCAGGCTGACCGACGCCACCGCCGACTTCGCCCTGTACGGCCTGGCGGGCGATGTGGTGCCCGGCGGCGGCCAGCCCGCCTGGACCAAGGCCGACGTGGGTGCCGCCTCGGTGGTCCACCTGTATCCCGCCGACGGCCGGCCGCGCGCGCTCTGGGTGGCTCCCGCGGCAGAACCCGCGCCCGCCGGTCCCGCGATGGAACCCGCCCTGTGGCTCTGGAGCGAAGTGCGCAGCGGGGTGGCAACGCTGACCACCCCGGTTGTCGAGGCCTTCGTGCCCCAGATGCTCAACTACGAGTCCGTGGGCGGCGTGAACTTCAAGAAGGGCTGCTACCCCGGGCAGGAGGTGGTGGCGCGCAGCCAGTTCCGGGGCACGCTCAAGCGCCGCACCTACATTGCCCACGCCCCGGCCGATGTGGCGGTGGGGGCCGAAGTGTTCGCCGTGCCGGACCTGGAACAGCCTTGCGGCACCGTCGTGCAGGCCGCCCCGGCACCCGGTGGCGGCACCGACGCCCTCGTGTCGCTGCAGATCGCCGCCGCGCAGGGTGGTGCCCTGCAGGTGGGCAACGTGCAGGGCGTGCCGCTGGCGCTGGCGCTGGCGCCCCTGCCGTACGAGCTGCTCGCGGACATCTGACGCCCGCGGGCAGGACCGGGCCGCTGCGGGATCAGGCCACGCCGCTATGCATTCAGGAGCATCCCGCGCTTGATGCAGGGCGGATCCAGATACGAATCCCCCAGGGCCGTTTGCAGGAAAGCGCGAGGCGCTTTCTTTTTGATAGCAGAATCTACCAGCGCCGCGCCATGGCGATGTGGGCGATGCCCGCCTCTTCCCAGGGCTCGCCCACCACGGCGAACCCCGCGCGGCGGTAGAAGCCTTCCGCGCTGCGCTGGGCGTGCAGGCGCACCTCGCCGTCGCCACGGGCCCGCGCGGCGGCCACCAAGGCTTCCAGCAATTGCTGGCCCCACTGCGCGCCGCGCACGGAGCGGTCCACCGCCATGCGCCCGATGCGGCCCACGCCGGCCGCCTCCTGCAGCAGCCGCCCCGTGGCCACGGGCATGCCCAGGCGGTTGTAGAGCACGGCGTGGCGCGCGCTGGCGTCCAGGGCATCGGCCTCGATGTCCGCGGGAATGCCCTGCTCGCGCACGAAGACCGCGGTGCGCAGGCGCCCGGCATCGCGGCCCAGCGTGTTCCAGTCGCCGGTCTTGACCTCGGCCATCGCGGCGCCGGCCTCGAAGCCCTCGAAGATGGAGCGCAGGCTGTCAGGCACCGGGCGCGAAGTCTGCGTGGCCGGGTCGGCGAACACATAGACCAGCTCGCCCGAGACGAGCAGCTGGTCGCCGCTGAAGATGCCCGCCTGGAACAGGCTGGAAGAATTGCCCACCCTGGCGCAGCGCAGGCCCACGTCCAGCGTGTCGTCCAGACGCGCCGACGCATGGTATTCCAGCGTGGCCTTCTTCACGTACATCTCGCCGTCCAGGGCCAGCATGCCCGCTTCATACGGCAGCGCCAGCGCCCGCCAGTAGTCGGACATCGCCGTGTCGATGTACATGAGGTAGTGTGCGTTGAACACGATTTTTTGCATGTCCACCTCGGCCCAGCGCACGCGCAGGCGGTGAAAACAGCGGAAGTCACTGCGTTGCATGGATAGATTCACTCCGTGGTTTGAAAGAACGCCTGGCGCAGCGCCCGGGCCGCGTCGGCATGGGCGGTGCGCGCCTCGGGAATGGCACGGCCCATCTTGATGAATTCATGGGTCACCCCGCGGTAGATCTCCAGGTCCACGGGCACGCCCGCGAGCCGCAGCTTGTCCGCATAGTCCACGCCCTCGTCCACTAGCGGGTCGCATTCGGCCAGGCCGATCCAGGCGGGGGCCACGCCGTCCACGTCGGGGGCGTGCAGCGGGGCGAAGCGCCAGTCCTCGCGCTCGGCGCGGCTGCGCACATAGTTGCCAAAGAACCAGCTGATGGCAGGCTCTTCCAGCACCAGGCCGCGCGCGAACGTGGCATGCGAGGGCGTGTCCTGGTGGGCCGCGCAGCCCGGGTAGAACAGCAGCTGCAGTGCCAGCGGCAGGCCCGCGTCGCGCGCCAGGATGGCGTTCACGGCGGCCAGTGTTCCGCCCGCGCTGTCTCCGCCCACGGCCATGCGCGCCGGGTCGGCGCCCAGTTCGCGGGCGTGGGCAGCAAGCCATGCAAGCGCATCCCAGGCATCGTTGCTCGCGGTGGGAAAACGGTGCTCGGGCGCGAGCCGGTAGTCCAGCGACACCACCATGCAGCGGCCCAGGCGCGCCAGCTCGCGGCACAGGATGTCGTGCGTGGCGATGTTGCCGATGGTGAAGCCGCCGCCGTGGGTGTACAGCAGCACCGGCAGGCCCGCCTCCGTGGTCGGTGCGTACAGCCGCGCGGGCAGCGCATGGCCGTCGCGCGCGGGGACGTGCAGGTCCTCCACCCGCGCCAGGGCCGCCTTGGGCACCTCCAGCACATCGGCGCCCGCCTGGTAGGCCGTGCGTGCGTCCTGGGGCGAGCGGGTGTGCAGCGGGGGGTGCCCCGCGCGCGCCATGCGCTCAAGCACGCTGCGCATCTGGGGGGTCAGGCGGGTGTGGTGGATGTGCAGGTCGGCCAACGGTCAGGATCTCGGCAACAGGAGGAAGCCCGCGCAGGCAGGCAGCCCGCGGGTCGTTTGTTTGTTTGTTGTTACTTGAAGGTCACGCGCACGGGCGCGGCGCCCGGCAGGCCGTCGTAGGTCGCTGTCACCGCCAGGCCCGCCTTGGGCGGCAGCAGCGGCGAGAACGAACCCAGGCTGATCAGGTCGCCCGGCTGCATCGCCAGCCCCTCCTGCGCGAGGGCACCCGCGAGCCACACCACGGCATTGAGGGGATGGTCCAGGATGTCGCTGCCCTTGCCGCCGCCCAGGCGCGCACCCGCGCCGTCGGCCAGCGACACATTCATGTCGGCCAGGGCCTGCAGCATCGCGAAGCGCTCGGCCCGGTAGGCCGGCACGGGCAGCGGCGCGCCCGCCACGCCCAGCCGCGCACCCACGTTGATGGCCGTCACGCCGGCGCCATTGAGCTTGGGCGGCGCCTGCACCATGAGGTCTGGCAGTTCGATGAAAGGGATGACCTGGTCCACCGCCTCCAGCACCTCCATCGGCGTCCTGGCATGGTTGATGGCGGTGCTCTTCACCCGCACCAGCATGTCGGCTTCGTACAGCGGCCGGGCGCCGAAGGCCGCGTCCACGGTGGCGCCACTGGGCAGGACCATGCCTTCATAGAGCTTGCCCCACACGGGCTTGTCGGTGTTGAAGCGCTTTTGCACCGCGGGATTGGTAAGGCCGGCCTTGTAGCCCACGACCTTGCCCAGACGCTGCGCCAGCAACTGGTTGACCTTGGCGCGGGTGCAGGCGCCATCGGCGTCCGACAGGTCCTCGGGGTTGGCGGCCGGGGTCTTCGCGGTGTAGTGGGCCACCAGCTCGGCGGCCTGGGCATCGGTCAGGCAGCCGGCCTGCGCGGATGTCGCAAACGCGACGAATGCACCGGCCAGTGCGAGCGGAATGAGGGTTTGCTTCGTGGTCATCGGTGCCTCCGGGTTGTAGAGTCTTTGCAGCAATCGTAAACGTAACTTCCACCTTCACCATGGCTTTCATCTACTACGTCACCCAGATCCAGTTCGAGTTCGGCGCGGTCAAGCTGCTGCGGCAGGAATGCGAGCGCGTCGGCATCACACGCCCCCTGCTCGTGACGGACCCCGGCGTGAAGGCCGCTGGTATCCTGCAAAAGGCGCTGGACGCCCTGCCTGGCATGACCGTGGCGGTGTTCGACCAGACGCCCTCCAACCCCACCGAGGCCGCCGTGCGCGCCGCCGTGGCGATCTACCAGGCCGAGGGCTGCGACGGCCTGATCGCCGTGGGCGGCGGCTCGGCCATCGACTGCGCCAAGGGCATCGCGATCGCCGCCACGCACGACGGGCCGCTCACGCACTACGCCACCATCGAAGGCGGCTCGCCCCGCATCACCGAGCGCGCCGCGCCGCTGATCGCGGTGCCCACCACCAGCGGCACCGGCAGCGAGGTGGCGCGCGGCGCCATCATCATCGTGGACGACCACCGCAAGCTCGGGTTCCACTCGTGGAACCTGGTGCCCAAGACCGCCATCTGCGACCCCGAGCTCACGCTGGGCCTGCCGCCCATGCTGACCGCCGCCACGGGCATGGACGCGATCGCCCACTGCATGGAAACCTTCATGTCGGCCGCCTTCAACCCGCCGGCCGACGGCATTGCCCTGGACGGCCTCACGCGTGGCTGGGCCCACATCGAGCCGGCCACGCGCAACGGCAGCGACCGCGAGGCGCGCCTGCACATGATGAGCGCGAGCATGCAGGGCGCCATGGCCTTCCAGAAGGGACTGGGCGCCGTGCACTCGCTCAGCCACAGCCTGGGTGGCGTGAACCCGCGCCTGCACCATGGCACGCTCAACGCCATGTTCCTGCCCGCCGTGGTCCGGTTCAATGCCGGGGCCGAATCGGTGCGCAACGAAAAACGCCTGGAGCGCATGGCCCACGCCATGGGGCTGGGCGCGGCGGGCGACATCCCCGAGGCCATCCGCGACATGAACGCCCGCCTGGGCCTGCCCACGGGCCTTGCCGCCATGGGCGTGACCGAAGGCATGTTCGACGACATCATCAGGGGCGCGCTGGCCGACCATTGCCACAAGACCAACCCCCGCATCGCCACGCCCGAGGAGTACCGCGAGATCCTGAGCCAGTCGCTGTAGGGCCCGCTCCCGTCCCCCCGGCTTTCGCCAGCCCCCCGCCGCGCCTGCCCCGCTGGCGCGGCGCGCGGCCAGCGGGCGGCGGCCCTCCTTCGCCGTGCCCGCGCGCCCGCAACGCACCCCCAGCCTTCCCCCTGGCGAAGCCCGGCGGGATTGCGCTACCCCGGGTGCCGCACACCCCCTGCCCACACGCTAGACTCCGGTCGGTCAACAATTAATTAACAATTCATTACCCTGGGGTTTTGGGGGGAGGGCCACGACCGATGCGCACCGGAAATCTCAGTACCTGGCTCCTGCGGGGCACCTATCCCCGGCTGTACGTTCCGATTGTCCTGATCATCCTGCTGGTCAGCGCCGTGCGCTACCACTACCTGGTGGCCGCGGAAACCGACGAAGTCCGCCGCCATGCCGCCACCGAGCTGCGCCGGGCGGGCGATGCGCTGCTGCCCGGGGTGGCAGCCCTGCCCCCCTCGGAGCACGAAGCCCAGGCCACGCTTTTGCATGAAGGGGTCGCCCGCTTCGGGCCGGGCGTCCAGTCGGTGAAGTGGCAGGTGGGCGACGGGCCCGTCATCGATGTCCAGGCGCCGCCCCTGCGCGCATCGGCCCCGGGATGGTTCGCCGAATGGGTGCGCATCGCGCCGCCCACGCAGCAGTTCGGGCAGGCCGTGCCCGGCGGCCAGACCGGGCGGCTGACGGTGACGCTGCAATCCGCGCCCCTCGTGGGCCAGATCTGGAGCACCGTCGTGGTGCAGCTGCGCATCTCGGCGCTCAATATCTTCACGATCCTGTTCCTGCTCACGCTGCTGCTGCGGGCCAATGCGCGCATGCTGCGGCGGCTGGCCGAAGCCACGGACGCGTTCCGCCACGGCCATCTGGACACGCGCATGGACGTGACCGGCACGCTCGAATCACGCGCCATGGCGGCCACCTTCAACGACATGGCCGGCAAGGTCCAGTCGCTCGTGCTGTCGCTGCGCGAAACCCAGCACCTGCAAAGCGAGCAGCTGCATTTCACACGCCAGCTGATCGACGCGCTGCCCCTGCCCGTCTTCGTGCGGGACGCCAATGGCGCCTACCTGGAAGTCAACCGGGCCTGGCAACGGCTCTTTCACACGCCCGCCAGCGCGGGCACGGCCCCCGCATCCCCCCCGGCGTACCCCGAAGAGCTGGCGCCCGCGCGCTCCGCGCAGATCGCGCAGGCGCAGGACAACGAGATCCGCATCCACCCCGCCAACCACCAGCCGCCCCGGGACATGGCCTACTACGAAGCCCCGTTCACCACCACCCGGGGCACACTCGCCGGCACCATCGGCACGCTGGTCGACGTGACCGAACGCAAGCGCGCGCAGGAGGCCCTGCGCGCCGAGAAAGAGCGTGCCGAGGTCACGCTCGCCTCCATCGGCGACGGCGTGATCACCACCGACCTGGCCGGCTGCATCGAGACCATCAACGAAGCCGCGCAGCTCATGACCGGCTTCACGGCGGACCAGGCCCTGGGCCGTCAGCTGGACGACGTGTTCCGGCTGTACCAGGAGCTCGCGAGCCGCAATGCCAGCTCGGCCGCGGAGCGCGAGACCGTGCCGGGCGCCCTCCACCAGGTCGCGCACGAGGTGCTGATCCACCGCTCCGGCGAGCGCTACGCCATCGAGTACACCGCGTCGGCGATCCGCAAGGGCGACGGCACGGCCGTGGGCTGCGTGCTGGTGTTCCGCGACGTGACCGAGACGCGCAACCTGCGCCACCAGATCTCGTGGCATGCCCGCCACGATGCGCTCACAGGCCTGTACAACCGGACGGCGCTGGCCGAGCGCCTCACGCACGCAATCTTCGTCGCCCGGCAGAAAGGCCTGCTGCTGGCCGTGTGCATGCTCGACCTGGACCATTTCCAGGCCGTGAACGACACCCACGGCAACCGCGTGGGCGACCGGCTGCTCAAGGAAACCGCGCGGCGCCTGGGCGCGTTCATCACGCCCCAGGACGCGGTGGCGCGCATGGGGGGCGACGAGTTCGTGCTGCTGCTGGGCGAGCTGCCGGACGTGCCCGCCATCGAGGCCCGCGTGGGCGTGCTCATGCAGCAGCTGGCCGCCCCCTACGCCATCGACGACCGCGTGCTGCACACCACCGTGAGCGTGGGCGTGGCCGTGTTCCCGCAGGACGACGCCAACCCCGACACCCTGCTGCGCCACGCCGACCAGGCCATGTGCCAGGCCAAGGGCTTCGGCCGCAACCAGATGCACGTGTTCGACGTGCAGCTGGACCATGCCGTGCAGACGCAGCACACCCGCCAGACGCGCGTGGCCCAGGCCCTGCACGGGGGCGAGCTGGTGCTGCACTACCAGCCCAAGGTGCACCTGCGCACCGGCGAGATCCTGGGGCTGGAGGCCCTGCTGCGCTGGCAGCATCCCGACCACGGCCTGCTGGGCCCGCAGCACGTGCTGCCGCTGATCGAGGACGCAGAGCTGGAGGTGGAACTGGGCGAATGGGTGCTGCGCCAGGCCCTGGCGCAGATGCGGCAATGGACCGATGCCGGCATGCAGTGGGAGGTGAGCGTGAACATCTCCGCGCCGCACTTCCACCGGCCCAACTTCGTCGAGCGGCTCAAGGACATCCTGCACACCTGCCCGGAGGTCTCGCCCACCCGCCTGGAACTGGAAATCCTGGAATCCGCGGCCCTGCAGGACATGCAGTACATGCGCCAGATGATGCAGAACTGCCAGCTGCTGGGCGTGCGCTTCGCCCTGGACGACTTCGGCACCGGCTTCTCCTCGCTGTCCTACCTCAAGCGCCTGCCGGCCGAGACCATCAAGATCGACCAGTCGTTCGTGCGCGGCATCCTGGAAGACGGCGACGACCTCACGCTCGTGGGAGCCATCGTCGCGCTCGCCACGGCCTTTCAGCGGCACGTGGTCGCGGAAGGGGTGGAGACCGCCGAGCAGGCCGCACGGCTGCTGGAGCTGGGCTGCGAGCGTGCCCAGGGCTTTGGCATCGCCCGGCCCATGCCCGCGCACGAGGTACTGACCTGGGCACGGCAACACACGGCCCGCCACGCGGCCCGGGCCGTGCAGGATGCGGCACGGCGGCCTGCAGCGACCTGAGCGGCCCCTATAGCGGGTGCACGGCGTTCATGTCCGGCCGCGCCAGCCACGCCTGCCACTCGTCCACCAGCTGCTGGCTGGCCCGCGTGGCCGCCAGCCAGGCCTTGGCGCGCGCGGCGCTGTCGGCGCCGTAGTGCGTGAAGTCGTTGCGGTCGGGCAGCTTGGCGTTGGGCAAGCTGCGCACCCAGTCGGGGCTGGGCGACAGCACCACCATGTTGTCCAGCGCAGGCGTGGAGCGGTGGCGCCACTTGAGTCCCTTGTCCAGCCAGCCGGGCACCACGCGGTGCTGGAAATGCGGGTACAGCACCAGGCCGGGCGAGGCAGCGGGGTCAGAATTCAAGTCTTTTTGGCCTCCAGCGCTGGATGGAAAAGCGCTATCAGCTATTAATTCAATAGCATTCTGCTCTTGCCTGCCATAGGCCAGGTGCAGGTGGTAATCGGTGATGCCCCCGTCCCAATACGCCCCACGGGGCGCACCCGGAATGTTGTGCACCGCCTGCAGCACAAACGGGATCGAGCAGCTGGCCTGCAGCGCCTGCATGAAGTTGCCGCCGTGCAGCAGCACCTGGCAGGTGCGGTAGTCCGAGGTGCCAAAGGGCAATGCAGCACACGCAGCCCCCGCCCCCTCGGCGGAGGTACCGGACGCATCGGACGAGGAGAACACCACACGTTCCAGCCACGCCCCCATCGCCTTGCGGTGCACCGTGTTCGTCAGAAAGGCGCCCAGATAGCCCAGCGGCGTGGCCACGCGGTGCTCGCGCCCCAGCAGGTGCCGCCCCCGCGAGGTGACGATGTGCAGGCGGTAGCGCGGGTGGTTCAGCACCTCGTCGATACGCCCGCCATAGAACGCCTGCAGGTTCTGGCCAAACCGCTCGCTCACGTGGGCCGCCGACGGGCGCTTCTTGCCGGGCGGCAGGTCGTAGTCCTGGTGGATGTAGTCGTGCTCCAGCCGCTCGAAGGCCGCCACCGGCTGCTGCAGGCAGGCCGTGGCCATGCGCCAGGCGCCGATCGACGCGCCCACCAGGTCCACCGGCTGGCGCGACTGGGCCAGCCATTCGCCGAAGATGAAGCGGTCCAGGGGCCCCAGGATGAGCCCCTTGGGGCCACCGGCCGCCGCGGGGATCACGCCCACGTCGCCCGGCCGCAGGCCGTGGTTTTCAAGGTGCTGCCGGGCGCGAGGGCCGGCATGGATGCGCAGGGCTTTCATGGACGGCATTGTCGCAAAGCACCGCGCCCCGGCATGTCGCGCAAGGTGCCCGGGCCGGGCGCAAGCATCCCGGTTCGCAAACCGCCGTCAGACCACGTAGTCGGCGGCCTCGGGCCGTGCCGTCCAGTCGATGGGGTCCTGCTGCAGCACCATGTCGATGTCCAGCCCCAGGGTCAGGCCGACCTCGCCGGGGAACGATACGGCCATCTCCTTCTCGCCCAGCTCCGCCTCGCGGGCCCGCGCGCGCCAGGAGGCCAGGTGGATCACTCCCGCCAGGGGCTCGTAGGCGTTGTTGTCGAACGGCACGCTCTGGTGCTGCAGCGCATCGACCACCACCTCGGGAAGCTGCCAGCGGCGCGCCAGCCCGGCCGTCACATGGCCATAGCAGTAGCCGAAGATGCGCTGCTCGATCTTGCCGCGCCGCAGATCGAATGGCGCCACCAGCGTGTTGACCGACTGCGCCTTTTCCGGGTCGGCCAGGTGAATGACCAGCTCGCCCAGCGCGTGCAGCAAGCCCGCGGTGTATGCGGCGATCTGGTCCTGCTGCGCGATACCCGCCAGCGACCGCGCCAGCTTGGCCGTGTTGAGGCTGTAGCGCCAGAACTGCTGCATGTTCACTCCGGGCACCGAGCGGGAGGTGGTGCCCAGCGGTGCCGAATTGACCAGCGAGCGCACCTGGGCCGTGCCCAGCAGCGCCAGGGCCTCCGGGATGCCCGCGATCTGGCGCGGCAACTGGAAGGTGGGGGAATTGGCCAGCTCCAGCAGTCGCCCGGCCAGCGCCGGGTCCGTGCCAAAGAGCTGGTTCAGGCGCCGCAGGCTGGGCTCTTCATGGGCCAGTTCGCTCATCAGCAGCGCCACCGCACGCGGAAGGCTGGGCAGAGCCACTGGTTGTGCCAGCAATGCGTTCAACTCCATGGGGTCAGGCGCCAGAGTTTCGATTGCTGGCGATTATGGCCCCCATCACCCCCCAATCCGTCAACGGCCCTTCGCCTGTTGCAACTTGGCGAATGCCGACGCCATGGCCGACTGCTGCGCGGGCTCGGGGGCACGGCGCTGCGGCTGCGCGTAGCCCCGGCCAGCGCCCTCGAACCGGTTGTCGCGGGGCGCGCCCCGCTCCCCGCCCTGGCGCGGCGGCGCGGCATCGAGCTTCATCGACAGGCCGATGCGCTTGCGCTCCACATCCACCTCCATGACCTTGACCTTCACGATGTCGCCGGTCTTGACCACCTCGCGCGCGTCGTTCACGAACTTGTGCGCCAGCTGGCTCACGTGCACCAGGCCGTCCTGGTGCACCCCCAGGTCGATGAAGGCGCCGAACTGGGCCACGTTGCTCACCGTGCCCTCCAGGACCATGCCTTCCTTGAGGTCCTTGATGTCCTCCACGCCGTCGTTGAAGCGCGCCACCTTGAAGTCCGGGCGCGGGTCGCGGCCGGGCTTCTCCAGCTCGGCCAGGATGTCCTTGACGGTGATCACACCAAATTTCTCGTTGGCGAACAGCTCGGGCTTCAGGGTCTTGAGCATGTCGGCACGGCCCATGATCTCGGCCACGGGCTTGCCGGTCTTTTCCATGATCTGCTCGACCACCGGGTAGGTCTCGGGGTGCACCCCCGTCATGTCCAGCGGGTTGTCACCGCCGCGGATGCGCAAGAAACCCGCGCTCTGCTCGAAGGTCTTGGCACCGAGGCCGGCCACGTCCATGAGCTGCTTGCGGCTCTTGAACGCGCCGTTGGCCTCGCGCCAGCGCACCACGGCCTTGGCCACGCTGCCCGACAGGCCCGACACGCGGCTCAATAGCGGCACGCTGGCCGTGTTCAGGTCCACGCCCACGGAGTTCACGCAGTCTTCCACCACCGTGCCCAGCGTGCGCGCCAGCTCGCTCTGGTTCACGTCGTGCTGGTACTGGCCCACGCCGATGCTCTTGGGGTCGATCTTCACCAGCTCGGCCAGCGGGTCCTGCAGGCGGCGGGCGATGGAGGCGGCGCCGCGCAGGCTCACGTCCACGTCGGGCATTTCCTGCGACGCGTATTCGCTGGCGGAGTAGACCGAGGCGCCGGCTTCGCTCACCACAACCTTTTCGATCACGCGGTCCACCTTGGCCGCCAGCTTGATGAGGTCGGCCGCCAGCTTGTCGGTCTCGCGGCTGGCCGTGCCGTTGCCGATGGCGATCAGGTTCACGCCGTGCTTCTCGGCCAGCTTGGCCAGGGTGTGCAAAGAACCTTCCCAGTCGCGGCGCGGCTCGTGCGGGAACACGGTGGCGGTCTCGACCAGCTTACCCGTGGCATCGACCACGGCCACCTTCACGCCGGTGCGGATGCCGGGGTCCAGGCCCATCACCACGCGCGGGCCCGCAGGGGCCGCCAGCAGCAGGTCGCGCAGGTTGTCGGCAAACACCTTGATGGCGACTTTCTCGGCGTCGTCCCGCAGGCGGGCGAACAGATCGCGCTCGGTCGAGAGGCTCAGTTTCACGCGCCATGTCCAGGCCACGCTCTTGCGGATCAGGTCGTCGGCCGGGCGGCCTGCATGGCTCCAGCCCAGGTGCAGGGCGATCTTGCCTTCGGCCAGGCTGGGCTTGCCGGGCTCGGGCTCCACGGGCAGCACCAGCTTGGCTTCCAGGATCTCCAGCCCCCGGCCGCGGAACACGGCCAGCGCGCGGTGCGACGGCACGCGGCCAATGGGTTCGTCGTATTCGAAATAGTCGCGAAACTTGGAGACCTCGGGGTCGTTCTCGTTCTTGCCCTCCACCTTCTTGCTGCGCAGCAGGCCCTCGGCCCAGAGCCATTCGCGCAGGTTCTGCACCAGCACGGCGTCTTCGGCCCAGCGTTCGGACAGGATGTCGCGCACGCCGTCGAGCACGGCCGGTACGGTGGAGAAATCGGCGCCCGTCTTGCCGTCGTCCAGCACTTCGGGCGGCCGCGTGAAGGCCGCGGCCTCGGTCGCCGGGTCCAGCGTGGGGTCGGCAAACAGCTTGTCCGCCAGCGGCTCGATGCCGAACTCGCGGGCCATCTGGCCCTTGGTGCGGCGCTTTTGCTTGAAGGGCAGGTAGAGGTCTTCCAGCTCCTGCTTGGTGGGCGCCTGTGCAATGGCCAGGCGCAGGGCATCGGTCAGCTTGCCCTGCTCGTCGATGCTCTTGAGCACGGCGGCGCGGCGGTCTTCCAGTTCGCGCAGGTACGACAGGCGCGCTTCGAGTTCGCGCAGCTGGATGTCGTCCAGCCCGCCGGTCACTTCCTTGCGGTAGCGCGCGATGAACGGCACCGTGGCGCCGCCATCGAGCAGCTCCACCGCTGCGCGCACCTGGGATTCACTGACTTTGATTTCTGCGGCCAACTGCCGGACGATCTGCTGCATGGGTGGGCGAACTCTCTGAGACTCAATCAAACAAAACGCGAAGCGCGCGAGTTTGCCACAGGGACTTTGGCTGACAGGCGCCAGCAAACTTCTCCGGGCCACCAGGCGCCCCGCGCGTTACCGGAGGGCCCACGTCCCCCACCCCACAGCGCATGGAAACGTGAAAACAATGCACCGAGAATTCTGTGAGCACACTCGACCCGCGCCCCTGCTCCCGAAGGGGATGAAGGCTGCATTTGCTCCTGCCGCCATGTGGCTGGCATACCGGCTGACCCGGAGGCGGTGCCGTCCTACAGGGAAGATTTGAGAAAGTTCCGTTAAATCCTGTTCGCCAGCGAAAAATTAGGCAACAATTGTCAATTAGTAACAAACAGCAACCACGCCGAAGGCGTTTTCGGAGGCACTATGGGATTTCAATACCTGGTACGGGCATTTCTGGATCTCCTGCACCGACGCTTCAGCGCGGTTGCATTCATCTTGCTGTGCGTGGCTGCCCCGCAGGCCTCCGCGCTGATCATCGGAGAGTTCCGGGTCCGCGGCCCCAACGGTGCCAACGATGAATTCATCAAGCTCTACAACGAAACCGCCTCGCCGCTGACAGTGGCGGGCGGCGGCACGGGCTTTGCCGTCGCGGCCTCGGATGGCGTGGCACGCTGCGTTGTTCCCAACGGCACGGTGATTCCTGGCTTTGGCTACTACCTGTGCGTGAATAGTGTCGGCTACTCGCTGGCTGCCTATCCAGCGGGCAATGGCACCACGGCCACCGGCGACGCCACATACACCACCGACATTCCCGACAATGCAGGTATCGCGCTGTTCAACACCAGCGTCGCTGTGGACTTCACCCTGCCAAACCGCCTTGACGCCGTGGGCTCCACGTCGGAAGCCAATACGCTGTACAAGGAAGGCGCAGGCTACCCGGCCCTCACGCCGTTCTCCATCGACTACGCCTTCACCCGCGACATTTGCGGAAAGCAAGGCTCCATCACCAGCTTTACAGCGTGCCTGAACACGGGCGTGGCGATCGACACCAACAACAACGCAGTCGATTTCATCTTTGTCGACACCAATGGCACCTCGGCCGGCGCCGGCCAGCGGCTGGGCGCACCGTCCCCTGCAAACTTGAGCAGCCCCATACTCGGCACCATTGCAAGCCCAGCTCTTCTGGACCCTTGCGTCGCACCGAGCTCACCGCCCAACGTGGTCCGGGACTTCACCAGTGATCCGGCCAACAACTCCACCTTCGGTACGCTGGATGTCCGCCGCACGCTGACCAACACCAGTGGCAGCAACCTCACCCGGCTGCGCTTCAAGATCATTGACCTGACGACCTTCCCTGCACCCTCTGGCATCGCGGACCTGCGCCCCCGCACGTCCACTGCCGTTGTGGTCACAGTGGACCGCGCACCTTGCGGATCGGGCACCAGCAACGTCACGGTGCAAGGAACCACGCTGGAGCAGCCACCTTCTCAACCGAACGGCGGTGGCTTCAACTCGACGCTGTCGTCGGGCACAGTAACCCTTGGCACTCCGTTGGCCCCGGGTGCAACCCTGGATCTGCGCTTCCTTTTGGGTATCCAGCAAACGGGTGCCTACAAGCTGGGCGTTGTCATCGAAGGCCTGCCAGAAGGCGGCACCGTCTTTGAGATAGCAGGCTGCACGGACGCCGCCTGCCTTCCGAACGTGCAATCCATTGTGCGGGCCGATCCCGACCCCACCACGGCGGCAGCTGTGAACTACACGGTGACGTTCAACCAGGCTGTGACCGGGGTGGACGCGTCGGATTTCGTGTTGACAACCGGAGGCATCGCAGGCGCCTCGGTGACTGGCGTCAGCGGTTCAGGAGCCGTCTACACCGTCACTGTGAATACAGGCACCGGCAGTGGCACGATCAGATTGGATGTCGTGGACAACGATTCCATCATGGGTCCAGCGCCCGCAAGCTTCACCCTTGGTGGTCCGGGTGCTGGCAATGGAAATTTCACTACGGGCGAGCTTTACACTTTGACCCGAGGTGCCGTCGTGGCCAGCAACATCCCCACCCTGAGCGAGTACGGAATGATGCTGCTGGGCCTGGCCCTGATGGCCTATGTGTGGCTGCAGCGCAAGCGGGGCAACCTTCGCTGACCCGGGTCTCTCTCACGAGAGGCTGATGCATCGACATTGAACAGACCGGCGCGCCCTCGAGGCGCGCCGGTCGTTTCTGGCAACGGTGCGCAAGCGCTGGAGCGGTAGCGTCCCCCGGGCGCGCAGGCGCGGCAGGGCACGGCCATCACCGAAAGCGGACACCGGCAAAGGGCGGGGGGCCACCCGGTGCGGGCACAGCAACGGTCCGAAGAAGTACCACGCCGCGAACGCCCGCACCGCCGCTCTTAGAATGTGCCGGGCCACCAAGCCACCCCAAGCACACGCATGGACGCCGCCCCTCTTTCCTTCCCCATCCGCACCGAATGCCCTCCCGGCACCTGCGTGTGCGGCCGGGATGCACTGCTGGAGGCGCCGGGCGGCGATGTCCGCATCCTGCGCCTCACGCGCAACGAGGAAAAAAAACTGCTCGAACGACTGGAAAACCTCACCAGCCTGAGCGACCTGCGCCGCCTGCTGGGCCGCATGGAAGACCAGCTGGGCGTGCGCCTTTCCATCACCCCCAGCCCCCACGAGGTGCGCAGCCTGCGAGGCATTGCGATCCTGGTGCTGGAGCAGCCCGGCCTGTGCCGCAAGACCCGCCAGGCGATTCCCGCCGCGATCCGCAAGAGCATGGACCAGCACCCGGAAATCACCTACGAACTGCTGAACGAAGGTGGACTGTTCGCGGGCCTGTGACCTCCTCTGCGGTACCCCATTCCGGCTCGCGCCCGCCACACCATCCGCGTCCTTCACATGCAAGACGACCTTTTCGGCGGCCCGCCGGTGCCGCCCCCTCCCACCCACAAGGCCGCCGCCGCTGGCTTCGCGGCCGATGCAGATGAGCCCGCGGCGGCCAGGCCGCGCCGCACCGGGGTGCATCCGGCCCCCGGGCACGATGGTCTGTGCGCCCTGGCCGCCGCCCTCCCCCGCCAGCTGCGGCTGGGCACGTCGTCATGGACATACCCCGGATGGAAGGGACTGGTCTGGGAAGGCGAGCATTCCGAGTCCATGCTCTCCAAGCAGGGGCTGGCCGTCTACGCCCAGCACCCGCTGCTGCGCACGGTGAGCATCGACCGCAGCTTCTACCGGCCGCTCACGGTGAGCCAGTACGAGCGCTATGCCTCGCAGGTGCCCGATGACTTCCGCTTCGTGGTGAAGGCGCCCAGCCTGGTGACCGACGCCCTCGTGCGCAGCGAGGACGGGCGGGGGCGCCAGCCCAATCCGGCTTTCCTCAGCCCCGAACTCGCCCTCAGTGAATTCGTGGAACCCGCGCTGCAGGGCCTGGGGCACAAGCTGGGGGCGCTGGTGTTCCAGATCAGCCCCCTGCCCCTGGCGCAGCTGGACCGCATGCACGAGCTGCTGGAGCGCCTGCGCGCCATGCTGTGTGCGCAGCCTGCGTTGCACCCCACCGCGCCGGACGGCGTGATGGCCGTGGAGGTGCGCGATCCCCAATGGCTCACCCCGCGCTTCGCGGCGGTGCTGCGCGAGGCCGGGGCCACCTACTGCCTGGGCCTGCACGCAAAGATGCCGCCGCTGCAGGAACAGCTGCCCATGCTGCGCGCGCTCTGGCCCGGTCCGCTGGTGTGCCGCTGGAATCTCCACCCCATCCACGGCCCCTATGGCTATGAAGACGCGGAAAAGAACTATGCGCCCTATGACCGGCTCCACCACCCCGACCCTGGCACGCGTGCCGCGCTGGCGAGCCTGATCGCGGGCATCACCGGGCGGGGGCACAACGCCTTCGTGGCCATCAGCAACCATGCGGAAGGCTGCGCGCCGCGCACCGTGCAGGCGCTGGCCGAATGCGTGGCGGCCCAGCTTGGCGGCCCGGCGCCCGCCGCAGCGCCCGGCCCCGTGGTGTAGGACGCGGAGCACCCGCGCCAAAACCGTGCGCTGACACCGGGCGGCCGTACCCTGCGCGACGATGGCGGCATGCTGTCAACGTCAGGGCCCGTCACATGAACCTTCTTCAAAAACTCCGCGGCGTGCGCCAATGGGACGCCGAACGTGCCGGTTTTCCAGGCGAGCACTGGCTGGTGCTGGGTGCGGGCCTGCTGGTGCTGCGCGGCGCCAACCGCAGCCGTGGCCTGGTGCGCCGCGCAGCGGGCCGGGCCCTGGGCAGCGCCCTCATCGCGCGCGCCGCATCGGGGCGCGACGGGGTGGCCGGCAAGCTGGCACGGGAGACGGAAAAGGCCCCGGCGGCTGGCGCCGTGGGCAGGGCCCGCCTTCGTGCCCCTCGGTAGCCCGAGGCCATGGAAACACGCTGGCCCGCGCGGCTGTGGGTGGTGCGGCATGGACAAAGCGCCGGCAACGTGGCGCGCGACGCGGCCGAGGCGGCGGGGCTTCAGACCATCGACCTCGCATGGCGGGACATCGATGTGCCGCTGTCGGACCTGGGAACCGCGCAATCGGTGGTGCTGGGGGAATGGTTTGGACGCCAGCCCGTGGATGGGCAGCCGCAGGTCATCCTGTGCTCGCCCTACGTGCGCGCGCTGCAGACCGCCCGCCTGGTGGCGCGGCACAGCCGTCTGGAGCATGTCACCCTGCGGCTGGACGAGCGGCTGCGGGAAAAGGAGTTCGGCATCCTGGACCGGCTTACCAAGTTCGGCATCCAGCAGCAGCACGCCCAGCTGCATGAGCAACGCACCCACGTGGGCAAGTTCTACTTCAGGCCGCCCGGCGGTGAAAGCTGGTGCGACGTGATCCTGCGGCTGCGCAGCCTGCAGGAGATGGTCACGCGCGAATACGCGGGGCAACGGGTGCTGGTGGTCGCGCACCAGGTCATCGTCAACTGCATGCGCTACCTCATCGAGCAGATGGACGAGCAGCAGATCCTGGAGATCGACCGCCAGGGCGACGTGCCCAACTGCGCGGTGACGATCTACCGCGCCCATGGGGCGCACGAGGGGCGCACCGACGAGGCCATGCAGCTGGTCCAGGCCAACTTCCTTGCCCCGCTGCGCGACGCGCGGACACCGGTGACGCGGGAGCCCGACGCCGCCACCGCCCCCAAGCCCTGACGGCACGCCATGCCCCGCAACCCTACCTGGCCCCGGCCCAGAGCCCTGACCGAGGCACTGCTTCGGCGCTGGCCCCTGCCCCATCCCGGCGACGATGCGGACAAGGAAGCGCGCGGGCACGTGCTGGTGGTCGCGGGCAGCCATGAAATGCCCGGCGCGGCGCTGCTGGCGGCCGTCGCCGCGCTGCGTGCGGGGGCCGGTAAACTCACCGTGGCCGCACCGGAGCGCGTGGCGCAGGGCCTGGCACTGGCCATCCCCGAGGCGCGCGTGATGGGGCTTGCCGAGACGCGGGCCGGGGGTTTTGCCGCGCGCGACTGCGACCGGCTCGGGCCCCTGTCCGACCAGGTGAGCGCCGTGGTGCTGGGCCCCGGCATGCTGGATGAAGCCCGCAGCGTGGCCTTCGTGCGCACGATGCTGCCGCTGTTTCGCCGCAGCACGGTGGTGCTGGACGCCTACGCCATGTCGGCCGCAGTCGGCGCGGCGTTCGACCAGCCCGTCGTCATGACGCCCCACGCCGGGGAGATGGCCCACCTGACCGGTGCATCCAAGGACGCCGTGCTGGCCGACCCGCTGGCCGCCGCCCGGGCGGGCGCGCAACGCTGGGGCGCCTGCGTGGCGCTCAAGGGCAGCACCACCTGCATCGCGCAGCCCGACGGCTGTTCGTTGCGGTTTGCGGGCGGTACCCCGGGGCTGGCCACGTCGGGCTCGGGCGATACGCTGGCGGGCCTCATCGGCGGCCTGGCCGCGCGCGGCGCGCCGCCGCTGCATGCCACGGCCTGGGGCGTGCTCCTGCATGCACGCGCGGGCAGCGCGCTGGCGCGGGACCAGGGCACGCTGGGCTACCTGGCGCGCGAACTGTCGGCGCAGGTGCCTGCGCTGATCCATGCCCTGGGCCCGCGCGCCACCCCACGGCGCCATGCCGGACCGAAGTGATCCACAGGGCTCGCCCGCATCACGCGGTTTGAACGAAAAAGGCCGCCTGCGCTGGATGCACAAGCGCAGAAAGCTATCAATTCAATAGCAATCGGGCTACGGCGCGTTGCCCTTGGCCAGCGGCCGTGCCGCGCACTCGCCGCCCAGCGTGACCCAGGTCAGCACCAGGCCCAGGAGCGCGCCGCTGGCCATGCCCACCACCATGGGCAGCGGCTTGCCATTGGCGAACACACCGACCACGCCCATGGCGGCAGCGCCGATCAGCATCTGCAGCGTGCCCAGCAGCGCCGAGGCGGTGCCCGCGATGGCGCCGTGCTCCTCCAGGGCGAGCACCGAGGTGGTGGGAATCACCAGCCCCATCAGGCCGCTGGCGACGAAATACAGGCCCAGCAGCACTTCCAGCCGGTCGCCGCCAGCCAGGTAGTAAGCCAGCATGGCCACCATCACGGCGCCCGCACCGGTGACCGCCACCTTGACAGTGGGCACCAGTCCAAAGCGGCGCCCCAGCCGGGCGGTGAACTGCGCGGCGGCAAAGAATGCGGCGGCATTCACCGAGAACGCCAGGCTGTACTGCACGGGCGTGAGGCCGTAGTGGTTGATCAGCACGAAGGGCGAGCCCGCCAGGTAGACAAAGAACCCCGCCATCGAGCAGCCCCCGATGAACACGAGGCCGAGGTAGTGCCCGTCGCGCAGGAGGAGCCAGTAGCCCGAGAGCGCGCCCGCCAGGCTGCTCTCGAGGCGCTCGGCTGCCGGCCGCGTTTCGCGCAGCCCCCGGGATACCAGCAGGAGGCCGGCGACCGCCGCCACCGCCACGGCCCAGAACACCCCGCGCCACCCCGTCAGCGCAATGACGCCACTGCCCGCCAACGGCGCCAGCAGCGGGGAAATGCTGAACACCAGCATCAGCAGCGACATGAGGCGCGCGGCCTCGGTGCCGGTGTGCAGGTCGCGCACCACGGCGCGGGGAATCGCCATGCCGGCAGCGGCGCCCAGCCCCTGCACGAAACGCAGGACCACCAGGGTCTGGATGTCGGTGGCGAGCGCACAGCCCACGCTCGCCAGCGTGAAGAGCAGCAGACCCACGTACAGCGGCGGCTTGCGGCCCACCATGTCCGACACCGGACCATAGAACAGCTGGCCAACGCCCAGCGAAATGAAGAACGCCGTCAGGCTCCACTGCACGGCGCCCACCTCCGCGCCCAGGCTCGCGCCGATCTCGGGCAGCGCCGGCAGGTACATGTCGATGGCAAAGGGGCCGATGGCCGACAGCAGGCCCAGGATCAGGGCCATCTTGAAGAAACGGGAAGCATGCATAGCAGGCCATTGTCACCAGTTTGGTGCAAGCCTGCGGGTTAACCCTGCAAAAACCCGCAACAGCGCGGCCACCCCCCGGTTGCGACGCAAGGCGCCGGGCCCGCGCGCGCTGCCTGTCAGCCCGCCCCGTCGGCCAGTTCGATCCGGTTGCGCCCGCCCTGCTTGGCGCGGTACATGGCGCGGTCGGCCAGGCGCACCAGCATCTCGGGCAACTCGTCGCGCTGCGGCTGCACGCTGGCCACCCCGAAGCTCACGGTGACGATGCCCAGCGGCGCCCCTTCGTGCGGCAGCGCCAACTGGTGGATCGCCTCCTGGATGTGGCGCGCCACATCGGCCGCGGCCTGCAGGTCGGAGCCGGGCAGCAGCACCACGAACTCCTCGCCGCCAAAACGCGCTGCCAGCTCGCCCTCGCGCCGCGCGCCCGTCTGCGCCAGCGTGAGGGCCAGCGCCTGCAGGCAGGCATCGCCCGCGAGGTGGCCATAGTGGTCGTTGAAGTGCTTGAACACATCCACGTCCAGCATGATGAGGGCCAGCGGCGTGCGGGCCCGCTGCGCGCGCGCCCATTCACGCGCCAGGGCATCGTCGAAGTGCCGGCGGTTGGCGATGCCCGTGAGACCGTCGGTATTGCTCAGCAGCTCCAGGCGCTGATTGGCCTGCGCCAGGGCCTGGGTGCGCTCCTGCACCAGCGCCTCGAGTTCGCGGTTGCGCTGGCGCAGCTCCTCGATGGGGTACACCTCGCTGCCACGGGCCTTGCCGAACGGGATGGAGACGCTCACGTGCGCGATCTTCCAGTCGCCTCCCGCCTCCTGGCCGCCCTCGCGCCGGAACAGCACCACCTTGCGCGCGGTCTCGCGGGCAAACAGCGCGTCGGGAATGGGCAGGTGGATGTGGAAGAAGGCGGTGGCGGCAAGCAGGTCGGCCCCCAGGTCCTGCACGAAAAGCTCGACCATCTCGATGCCGATGCGCGCTGGAACCTGCGCGAAATCCTGCTGCGTCACCTCGATCCATCCGGCACGGGTCTTGATCAGCTGGTCGCTGCTGCCCGCGAAGCCGCTGAAATTCTCGCTGAAACGCGCCAGCAGCCGGGCATCGCGCGCGGCATACATCTCGATGTACTCATCGAAGAGCATGCGGGTCAGTCGCTCGCGTTCCGGTGACATGCGGTGGGTCCTTGTCGGGTGCTGGGGGGATGCGCCGCCGCGCGCGGCCCGCGCCAGCAGGCATGTTTTGAATGTAACACCCGCCCTGTCCCCGCGAAAACACGGAACTACCCTGCATCCTCCACGCCCCGCTTCAGCCGTGGAACCACTTCGCGGGCCAGGTCACCAGCCAGGGAAAGACCACCATGAGGAACATGATGGCGAACTCCGCGACCATGAACGGGACGACCCCCTTGGTCACATCGTCCATCGACATCCTGCCCACCCCCGCCACCACGTTGAGCACCGTGCCCACGGGCGGGGTGACGAGGCCGATGGAGTTGTTGATGATGAACATCACGCCGAAGTAGACCGGGTCGATCCCTGCCGCGTTGACCACCGGCATCAGCACGGGCGTGAGGATCAGGATGGTGGGCGTCATGTCCATGGCGGTACCCACCGCCATCACCAGCACCATGATGGCCGCCATGAGCAGGATCTTGTTGTCCATGAAGGGCTGCAGCAGGCCCACCACCTTGGACGGCAGGTCGGCCACGGTGATGAGCCAGGCGCTCACCATGGCCGCGGCGATGAGGAACATCACGATGGCGCTGGTCTTGGCGGCAGCGACGAAGATGCCGTAGAGGTCGCGCCAGGTGATCTCGCGGTAGATCACTGCCGAGACGAAGAGCGCGTACACCGCCGCCACGACAGCCGCCTCGGTGGGCGTGAACACCCCCATGCGCAGGCCCACGAGGATGATCACCGGCAGCATCAGCGCCCAGAGGGCCTTGCGCAGGGCCGTGAGGATCTCGCCAGCGGACTTGCGCGGCGGCGGCACGATCTTCTCGCGCCGCACCAGGAAGGCCCAGGTGAGCCACAGCGCGGCGCCGATCAGGATGCCCGGCACGATGGCCGCGAGGAACAGCTTGGAGATCGACACATTGGCCGCCACCCCGAAGATCACGAGACCGATGCTGGGCGGGATCACCGGGCCGATGACGCCGGTGGCCGCGATCAGCCCGCCGGCACGCGACTTGTCGTGCCCGGCCTTGACCATCATGGGCAGCAGCAGCGCCGTGAGCGCCGCCGCATCGGCCACGGCCGAGCCCGACAGGGCCGACAGCAGGCAGCCGGCCATGATGGTCACATAGCCCAGCCCGCCCTTCACATGGCCCACCATCGCCAGGGCGAAGTCCACGATGCGGCGCGACAGGCCGCCCACGTTCATGATCTCGCCCGCCAGCATGAAGAAGGGCACGGCCAGCAGCGGAAAGCTGTCGGCCCCGCCGATCAGGTTCTGCGCCAGGATCTGCGCGTCGAACAGGTCCAGGTGCCACATCAGCGCCACGCCGCTGGCCAGCAGCGAGAACGCGATCGGGATGCCCATGGCCATGGCCAGCAGCAGCGATCCGACAAAGACGAAGATGGTCATCGCGCGGCCTCCTTGCCGCGCGGCGCATCGGTGGTGCCTGCCGAGCCCAGGATCTGCTGCAGCTGCACCGCCTCTTCGGACTCCTGCACCATCACCAGGTCCTCCTCGGCGATCTGGCCGCTGAGCAGCTTGTACAGGTCGATGGCCAGGATCAGCGCCGCGCAGACGGCGAACACCAGGCCCGCGCCGTAGACGATGGCCATGGACGCGCCCGTGGTCGGCGCCGTCACGTCCCAGTTGATGCGCGCCTGCGCCAGGCTGCCCTGGAACAGCAGCCAGACGATGTAGAGCATCACCCCATGGCCCAGGGCCAGGCAGATCTTCTTGCCCAGCGCGGGCAGGCGCTGCACCACCATGTCCACCCCCAGGTGGCCATGCTCGCGCAGCGCGACGATGGCACCGAGGAAGGTCATCCAGATGAAGAGCCAGCGCGACACTTCTTCCGACACGGTGATGCCGGAATTGAAGCCGTAGCGCAGCACCACGTTGCCGAACACCAGCACCACCATCAGCGCCAGCAGGGCGGCGATCACCGCCTCCAGGCCGCGGCAGGCGCGGTCCATCCATGTGTTCATGTTGTACGTCCTAAAAACACCCCCTGAGGCGCTTCGCGCCTTCCCCCTCTCTCGTCTCGCTGCGCGAGTCGGGAGGGGGACGCCCCCAGTGCGGCGGGGCGGCCCTTGCACGGGGGCCCTGGCTTGGGCTGCGCCAGTTTTATGCGTTGCGCGCAACGCGCAGCGCAGTGAATCCTGGCGGAACGGCGCTCAGGCGGGCTGGGAGGCTTCGCGCAGGCTTTCCACCAGCGAGCGCAGCGCGGCCAGGTAGGAATGCGGACCGAAGCCCTGCACCGTGGCCTTGACGGCCGGCGAGATGATGGAGTGCGCGCGCCAGGCCTCGCGCGCGGCGATGTTGGACATGTGCACCTCGATCACCGGGAAGGGCATGGCCTTGATCGCGTCGTGCAGCGGCACGCCATGCTGCGTGAGGCCGGCAGGGTTCACCAGCGCGCCCTGCGCCGCGTCGATGTGCTCGTGCAGGAAGTCGATCAGCGCGCCTTCGTGGTTGGACTGCAGGATGCCGAGTTCCACGCCGAGCTCGGCGGCGAGCTTCTGCAGGCGCTCGTTGATCTGCGCCAGCGTGGTGGTGCCGTAGATATGGGGTTCGCGGCGCCCGAACAGGTTGAGGTTGGGGCCGTGGAGGACGAGGATTTTCATGGGGTGTTCAGGGTTGGGAGCGGCTGACAAAGCTCAGCGAAGCGGTTCTGGCTAGGCGCTGCGTCGAAGGCAGTGCGAATAGCACGACAAGACGCAGCAACGACGCCAGAAGAGTTTTGCCAGGCGCTCTTACTTGCGGATGCGGGCGAGTTCACTGTTGTAGAGCTTCACGATGGCCGGGTCATAGGTGGCCGCGAACTTCTCGATCACCGGCTTGGCGATCTGCTGCATGCGCGCCAGCTCGGCCGGCGCGATCTCGTTGTAGGCCATGCCCTTGGCCTGCAGGTCACCCACCGAGCGCTGCGCTGCGGCGCGGCTCACCTGGCGCTGGTAGCCGCGCGCCTCGTTGGCGGCGTCGTTCATCATCTTCTGCTCGGCGGGCGAAAGCTGGTCCCAGAACTTCTTGCTCACGAGCACGATGTTGGCGGCGTACACGTGGTTGGTGGCGCTCACGTACTTCTGCACCTCGAACATCTTGTTCGACAGGATCACCGCGTACGGGTTCTCCTGGCCGTCCACCGCCTTGGCTTCCAGCGCGCCGTACAGCTCGGCGAACGGCATGGGCACGGGGTTGGCCTTGAAGGCCTTGAAGGTCTCAAGGAACACCGGGTTGGGGATCACGCGCAGCTTGAGGCCGTCGAAGTCGTCGGCCTTGGTGATCGCGCGCTTGCTGTTGGTCACGTTGCGGAAACCCAGGTCCCAATAGCCCAGGGCCACCAGGCCCTTTTCAGGCAACTTGGCGATCAGTGCCTGGCCCAGCGGGCCGTCGAGCAGGGCATCGGCCTGCGCAAAATTGGCCACGGCGAACGGAAAGTCCACCAGCCCGAATTCCTTGACGATGCCGGCCAGCGAGGTGGTCGCCGGTGCCGACATCTGCTGCACGCCGCCCTGCAGGGCCGACTGCTGCTGCATCTCGTTGCCCAGCTGCGAGGCGGGGTACTCCTGCACCTTGAGCTTGCCGCCGCTCTTGGCCGCCAGCAGTTCGGCAAAGCGCTTCACGCCAAAGCTCACCGGATGGTCCGCATTGTTCAGATGGCCGAAGCGGATCACGCGCTCTTGCTGCGCAGCGGCAGGCAGGGCCAGCAACAGGGACAGGCCGGCGGTGGCCAGCAGGCAGGCAGTTTTCTTCACGGGGGATCTCCATCAAAAAAGGGACCAAGGCTTGCCAGGGCGTAACCGAAGTCGCCGCCGCAGCACTTGGGACGCATCGTAGGAAAAAGTGGAAAGTGTTTCCATAGTAGAAACCCTTTAACAATTTTTGGTACATTGCTGCCGAACCGGTGCCGACGCTCCCAGCGTGCGTCCGCACAAATCTTCGAAAGCCATTGCCCATGAGCAGCATCCTCGAGCGCAGCTTCAAAGTCCTGGAACACCTCGCGCCCCACCCCGAAGGCAAGGCGCTGTCGAACCTCGCGTCCGAACTGGACATGCCGCTGAGCGCCACGCACCGGCTGCTTGCCGAGCTGGTCCGCTGCGGCTATGTGCGCCAGGAACACAACCAGGGCAACTACATGCTGACGATCAAGCTGGTGTCGCTGGGCCTCGGGTTCCTGAGCGCCAGCGGCATCGTGGACATTGCGCAGCCGCTGCTGGACCGGCTGGCCGCCGAATCGGGCGAGCTGGTGCGCCTCGCGGTGGTGGATGGCGACGAACTGACCTTCGTGGCCAAGGCGCAGGGCGCGATGCGCGGTCTGCGCTACGACCCGGACATGGGCCTGTCGGTGAACCTGTCGTGCAGCTCGGCCGGCCACGCGTGGCTGTCCACGATGACCGACGAGGAAGCCCTGGCGCTGGTCGCCAGGCGTGGCTTTGGCAAGCCCGAGGACTACGGCCCCAACGCGCCCACCACCGTGAAGGCGCTGCTGGCCTACCTGCAGGCGGCGCGCGAGCGCGGCTTCAGCATGATCGTGGAAGTGTTCGCCCCCGCCATGACCGCCATGGCCGCGCCCGTCCGCAGCAGCCACAACGGCGCGGTGATCGGCGTGGTCACCATCGCGGGGCCTCTGGTGCGCCTGACCGAGGAGCGCATACTGGCCCTGGGCCCCGCTCTGCTGGCCACCACGCAAGAACTCGCCATGGCCAGCAGCGGCTCGACCCTGCTCAGAAAACGCGGGTAGGCCCTGAGGCCGGGCTCAGTCCCGTGGCGCGAAGAGCGCCAGGGTCTCATGGGCAAACGCGCCCTCGATCTCCAGCATGCGCATCTTGGTGGCGGCCCCCCCACCGGCCGAGAAGCCGCCGGTCTTGCCGCCCGCCGCGAGGATGCGGTGGCAGGGCACCACGGGCGCGAAGGGGTTGTGGCCCAGCGCCTGCCCCACGGCGCGCGCGGCGCCGGGCTCGCCCAGGGCGGCGGCCATTTCGCCATAGGTCATGGTCCTGCCGGGCGGTATGCGCCGGGCCAGCTCGTAGACACGGGCATTGAAGGGCGGCACGCCCTCGGTGGCCAAGGGCACGTCGAGCAGGTCGTCGTGCGCGCCCGCGAGCAAGGCCACCACGCGGGCCGCCCAAGCGGCCACTTCGGGTGGCATGGGCGATTCAGGCGCACCCGGAAAGCGCCGCTGCATGCGCGCACGCGTGTGCGCCTCGCCCTCGTCCTCGGGCAGCTGCACACCGACCAGCAAGGGGCCATTCCAGGCCAGGCCACAGTGCCCCACCGCCGTCGAAAACAGCGCGAAGCCCTGGGCTGCTGCAGGCCCGCGTTTTTCAGTCAGCACGCAGGGCGGCCTTGAGCTGGGCGCCGATCTCGGGCTTGCCCGCGAAGGGGTCGGTGGGGTTGCGGCCCTGCAGCACGTCCTCCATGCGCGTCTGCACGGAAGCCAGCGCCTTGGGGTGGCTGTAGATGTAGAACTGGCCCTGCGAGGCCGCGTCGAACACCTTCTGCGCCACCTCGGCCGCCGTCACCTTGCCGCTGCCCACGGCCTTGTCGCTCATGGCCTGGCCGATGAGCTGGCTGCGCGTGGGCTTGCCGGCCTGCAGCTCGCCTGGGCGGTTGCGGTGGCTCTGGGCGATGCCGGTGGGCACGAAGTACGGGCACAACACGCTGGCGCTGATCTGGTCGGTGACGAGGGCCAGGTCCTGGTACAGCGTTTCGGACAGGCTCACCACCGCGTGCTTGCTGACGTTGTAGATGCCCATGTTGGGGGCATCGACCAGGCCGGCCATGCTGGCCGTGTTGACGATGTGGCCGCGCCAGGCGGGGTCCTTCTTCGCGGCGGCGAGCATCATGGGGGTGAACAGGCGCACGCCGTGGATCACGCCCCAGAGGTTCACGCCCAGCACCCACTCCCAGTCCTTGGCGGTGTTTTCCCACACCAGGCCGCCCGCGCCCACGCCGGCGTTGTTGAACACCAGGTGCGGCGCGCCAAAGCGCTGCTCCACGTCCGCCGCCAGCTGCTCCATCTGCGTTGCGTCGGACACGTCCACCTTGCGCGCCAGCACCTGGACACCGGCGGCCTGCGCCTCGGCGGCGGCCGCGTCGAGCGCGTCCTGCTGCACATCCACCAACACCAGGTTCATGTGGAGGCGCGCGCCGATGCGCGCGCATTCCAGGCCGAAGCCCGAACCCGCGCCGGTGAGAACGGCTGTCTTGCCTTTGAAATCGTCGATCATTTGGTGGCTTCGGCCTTTCGCAATGTGTAGCCAATCCGGGGGAAGTGCACATGCACCGTGCCCGCACGTGGGTCGGTACGGCGCAGGGTGTAGCGCGTGCGCGTGGCGGCGATCAGTTCGCCCTCCGTGGGTTCGGTGCCGAAGCTCTCGGCGGCAATCGCCACCGGGCTGCCGAGCGGGATGCCGTGCTCGTCCTGGAACACGTCGTCCGCCAGGGGCAGCGGGTCCAGCCCCGCCGCCACGGTGATGGCGTCCTCAGCGCTCAGCTTTTCCATGCGGCCATGGCCCAGGGCCGCCACGCGGTCCATCCATTCGAGCAACGCGGGCGTGGCGGCAAAGATGTCGGCCATCACCGGCACGCACTGGCGCGTGAACCACAGCGGATGGTAGGCGGCAAAGTCGGCCAGGCAGGGCTCGGCGCCGAACAGGAAGTCATGCTCCTCGGCCATGTGCGCGATGCGGCGCAGGTAGGAGCGGTAGGCCGCCGTGGCATCGGCCGGGCGCAGGCGCTGCATGCCGGCGCTCATCTCGCGGCGGTCTTCGCCAAAGGCCTGGGCCGCGGCCGGCGGCAGGTTGGCGAACATGGCCGATGCGCCCTTGGGCTGCAGGTTGTAGGCCATGGCGGCCCAGAACAGCGTGGTGTCGGCCCACTGGGCGAAGACCCGCGCCACGCCCTTGAGGTGTGGCGGGTAGAGCACGGGCTCGGGCTGCACGTGCTCGAGCACGTCGCAGACCAGGGCCGAGTCGCAGTAGATGTCGGCACCGATCTGCAGGAACGGCGTCTTGCGGTAGCCGCCCGTGAGCGCCACCACATCGGGCTTGGGCGCGATGCTGGGGATGATCACCGACTTCCAGGCCAGTTGCTTGTAGCCCAGCGCCAGCCGGATCTTTTCCGAGAAAGGGGACGAGGGGTAGTGGTGCAGGATCAGGGAGGTGGTCATCGGGGGCTCTCCGGCAAGGCTGTGGTGGTGGGGGTGCCGCTCATGCAGGCAGCGCGCGGTCCAGCAGGGCGTCGAAATCCACGCCCGCGCCCAGCGTGCCGAAACTGTAGCCCCAGTCGCCGCCCAGGCGCGCATCGCAGAAGGCGCCGAACACGCTGGCCGGCGCGCTCCTGTACAGCAGCGCGGCCTGCACGGCCAGGGCCACGTCCTGCGCCAGGCGCCGGGCCTCGGCCTCGGTGGTCATCGCGTCCACGCGCAGCGGCAGCGCGCTGGCCATGCGGTCGAGTGCCGGGTGGGCGCCGCGCGCCGGGGCCAGCTCGTCTGCCAGGGCCGCCGCCGTGTCGGCGCGGCGCACGGCGCGCAGCAGATCGAGCGCCATGATGTTGCCCGCGCCTTCCCAGATGGAGTTGAGCGGCATCTCGCGGTAGATGCGGGCCATGGTGCCTTCGCCGCCCTCCTCCACATAGCCGTTGCCGCCCAGGCACTCCATGGCCTCCTGGGCGAACGCGCTGCCGCGCTTGCACACCCAGAACTTGGCCACGGGCGTGAGCAGGCGGGCCATCACGGCCTCGTGCCCACTGCTGTCTTTTTGATCAAAAGCGCTGGCAAGCCTTATGGATAGTGCGGTAGCCGCTTCACTTTCAAGAGCAAGATCGGCCAGCACATTGCGCATGAGCGGCTGGTCGATGAGCTTCTTGCCAAAGGCCGAGCGCTGGCGCGTGTGGTGCAGCGCGATGCTCAGCGCCTGGCGCATGAGGCCGCTGGTGCCCAGGGCGCAGTCCAGGCGCGTCATGGTGCCCATCTCCAGGATCTGGGCCACGCCACGCCCCTCCTCGCCCACGCGCCAGGCCAGCGCATCGATGAACTCGACCTCGGAACTCGCGTTGGCGTGGTTGCCCAGCTTGTCCTTCAGGCGCTGGATGCGGATGGTGTTGACGGACCCCTCCCCTTCACCGGGCAGCACGCGCGGCAGGAAGAAGCAGGTGAGCCCGCCGGGCGCCTGCGCCAGGATCAGGAAGGCATCACACATGGGCGCCGAGAAGAACCATTTGTGCCCGGTGATGCGGTAGCGCGGGCCCCAGGCGTCCTCGCCATCAGGCACCGCCTGCGTGGTGTTGGCGCGCACGTCCGAGCCGCCCTGCTTCTCGGTCATGCCCATGCCCATGGTGAGCGCGGTTTTTTGCGAGAACAGGGCCAGGCGCGGGTCGTACCGCGTGCTGGCCAGGCCCGCGCTCCAGTCGGCCCACACGGCGGGGTTGCCGCGCAGCGCGGGCGTGACGGCGTAGCTCATGGAGACGGGGCACAGCACCGAGGGCTCGGCCTCGGTGAACAGCATGAAGCCCGCCGCGCGCTCGATGTGGGCATGCGGCACCGGCGCGCCCGCCGCATCCTTGCGCGACCAGGGCGTGGCGTGCAGCCCGTGGCGCAGCGCCGCGCCGATGAGCGCGTGGTAGCTGGGGTGGAACTCCACCACATCGGTGCGGTGGCCGAAACGGTCGTGCGTGCGCAGCTGGGGCTGGCAGGTGTTGGCCAGGCGGGCATGGGCCTGCATCTCGGCGGAGCCCATCTCGGCGCCCAGCGCGGTCAGGCCTTCCAGCGGCAGCGCCGGGCTGTGCAGGCGCAGCGCATCCTGCAAGGGACGGTTGGTGGTGAACAGATTGACGTCGGCCCAGGGGGTGCTCTGGTTGAACACCTCATGGGTGCTGGCGGGGCGGGCAGCGGCAGTGGTCATGATGGGCTCCACAACATTTCGATATGGGGGATATCGTCTTCGAGGTATTCGTCCGACACGGCCGCGAAGCCCAGGCTGCCGTAAAAGCGCTGCAGGTGGGCCTGCGCACTGATGCGGATGGACTGGCCGGGCCACGCACCGCTGCAACGGGCGATGCCTTCCAGCATCAGCGCCCGGCCCGTGCCGTTGCCGCGCGCCTCCCGGGCCGTGACCACGCGGCCGATGGACGGCTCGGGGTAGTTCACGCCCGGGTCCACCACGCGCAGGCAGGCCTGCAGCGCACCGGCCTCGCCATAGCCCAGCAGGTGCCACGATTGCTTGTCCGCGCCGTCCGGGTCCTGGTACGGGCCCTGCTCCAGGATGAAGACCCTGCAGCGCAGGGCCAGGGCGTCATGCAGCGCGTGCACGCCCAGGTCATCGAAGCGGGCCCAGACCCAACGGAGCGTCATCAGATCAGCTTCACCAGTTGCTTGCCGAAGTTCTTGCCCTTGAGCAGGCCCAGGAAGGCCTCGGGCGCGGCGGCAATGCCCTGCGCCACCGTCTCGCGCGGGCGCAGCTTGCCGGTGCCCACCAGGGTGCCCAGCTCCTTGAGCGCCTCGGGCCACACTTCCATGTGTTCACTCACGATGAAGCCCTCGATCTTCATGCGGTTGATCAGCATCAGCGCGGGGTTGGCCATGGGCAGGGGCTGGCCGTCATAGCCGGCGATCATGCCGCACAGCGCCACGCGGCTGAAGGCGTTCATGCGCAGCATCACGGCGTCCATGATCCAGCCGCCCACGTTCTCGAAGTAGCCGTCGATGCCGTTCGGGCAGGCTTCCTTCAAGGCCTTGGACAGGGCCTTCACATCGCTGTGTTCCTTGTAGTCGATGCAGGCGTCGAAGCCCAGTTCCTCGACCGCATAGCGGCACTTGTCGGCACCGCCGGCAATGCCCACCGCGCGGCAGCCGCGCGCCTTGGCCAGCGCGGCGAAGGCGCTGCCCACGGCGCCAGTGGCGGCGCTCACCACCACGGTGTCGCCTTCCTTGGGGGCGATGATCTTCACCAGGCCGTACCACGCCGTCACGCCGGGCATGCCCACGGCGCCCAGGTAGTGCGACAGCGGCACATGGGTGGTGTCCACCTTGCGCAGCGCGCCCACGGCATTGCCGTCCACCACGCTGTACTCCTGCCAGCCGCCCATGCCCACCACCTTGTCGCCCACGGCGTACTTGGGGTGGCGGCTCTCGGCCACCTCGCCCACGGTGCCGCCGATCATGACCTCGCCCAGGCCCTGGGACGCCGCATAGCTCTTGCTCTCGTTCATGCGGCCGCGCATGTAGGGGTCCAAACTCAGGTAGTGGTGGCGCACCAGCACCTGGCCGTCCTGCAGCGCAGGCGTGTCCACCGCCACCAGCTTGAAGTTGCTGGCCACGGCCTCGCCCTGGGGGCGGTTGTCGAGAACGATCTGTTGGTTGCGTGGCATGGGAAGCTCCTTGAACATTTGCTACTATTTTGATAGCTTCCAGCGCTTATCCATCAAGCGCCAGCGGCCATTTTTACTCAAATTCTGAGCGAACTCAGTCGGTGGAAATCACCTTGAGGCCATTCGCGGTGCGGCTGTCCACCGGCAGGCGCTTCACGTACTTGAAGGTGCCGGTGGCGTGGCTGCACACCTTGCCTTGCGCGTCGTACACCGTGCCTTCGGTGAACGCCATGGTGGCGGTGCGGTGGATGAGCCGCCCCTTGGCCACCAGCGGGCCGCGGGCGGGCTGCATGAAGCTGGTCTTCATCTCGATGGTGACCACGCCCATGTCGGGCGTCTCGCTGCGCGCGGCCGTGGCCATGGTCACGTCCAGCAGCGTCATCGACGCGCCGCCGTGGGTCACGTCGAAGGAGTTCA
Organism: Acidovorax sp. GW821-FHT09A11; assembly: GCF_059418365.1. Lineage (NCBI taxonomy): Bacteria > Pseudomonadati > Pseudomonadota > Betaproteobacteria > Burkholderiales > Comamonadaceae > Acidovorax > Acidovorax sp. GW821-FHT09A11. Next base: position 273,848 of record NZ_JBWKPS010000001.1, on the reverse strand, counting down.
GGTGCTCGGGCCTGGCTTCGTAGCGCAGTTCGGATTCGCCCTTTTCCATGCGGTGCAGGGTGAAGCCAAGGTGGCTGACAAAGGGAATTTCGACACCAAAACTTTTCACGGCATTTCCTCAGTACACAAACTCAAAAACTGGCGCGGCCCCAGCCAGCGACCGCCGCGCAAGGGCCGCCCCGCCGCGCTGGCGGTGTTCCCCTTCCCGGCGAAGCCGAGAGAAGGGGGAAGGCGCGAAGCGCCTCGGGAGGTTGTACTCCAACTAGCCGCCCGTGACGATGCTCACGCCGCCATCGACCGCAAGCCACTGGCCCGTGATGTGCTTGCCGGCATCGGACGCATACAGCGCACACAGGCCCTTCAAATCCTCATCGTCGCCCAGGCGGCCCAGGGGAGCATGCGCCGCCAGTGCTTCCTCGCCCATGGCCTTCAGGGTACCCACCGTCATCTTGCTCGGGAAGAAGCCTGGGCAGATGGCGTTGACGCGGATGTTGTAGGCGCCCCATTCTGCCGCCAGCGCACGGGTGAAGTTGATCACCGCGCCCTTGGAGGTGTTATAGGCAATGGTATTCATGCCCTTGGGGTTGCCGCCCAGGCCGGCGATGGATGCCACATTGATGATGCTGCCGCCGCGGCGGCCGATCATGCTGTGCTTGGCGATGTGCTGGGAGAGGATGAAATAGCCGCGCACGTTGAGGTTCATCACCTTGTCCCAGGCCTCCACGGGATGGTCCTCGGCCGGTGCGCCCCAGGCGGCGCCCGCGTTGTTCACGAGGATGTCCACGTGGCCCAGGCGCTGCAGCGTCTCGTCGGCCAGGCGGCGGATGTCGGCCTCGTTGGCGCAGTCGGCGGCGATCCAGCGGGCGTCGATGCCGGCGGCCTGCAGGTCGGCGGCGGCTTCTTCCAGGTCGGACGCCTTGCGCGAACTCAGCACGATCTTGGCGCCGGCCTCGCCCAGCGCATGGGCCAGCTGCAGGCCCAGGCCGCGCGAGCCGCCGGTGACGAGCGCGGTCTTGCCAGTCAGGTCAAACAATTGTTGGATGGTGCGGGTCATGGGTTGTCTCCTTGGGTTGCTCTGGATGGGTCGTCTGCCCGGAACGGAGGCGCCACGCGCCGCGCTGTTCCGGCAGGGGAAATCAGTCAATGATTGTGCGGCGCAACGCGGGGCCATTGTGTCGCCACCGCGTCGGCCGGCGGGGTCAGCCCGCCTTCAGGCGCGCGCGCACCGCGATCAGCGCCACGCCCACCACGGCCACCAGGGCGCCGCCCACCACCAGGCTCCAGCCCAGCGCACCATCGGCGCGCCCCGTGGCGATGCCCAGCACCAGCGTGAGCAGGCCGCCGTAGATGAGTGTCCAGATGAGCTTGTGCAGGCGTTGCAGCGTTCGGGGTGCCACCATCAGAACGCCTCTTCGGGAAAGGCGGCGCAGGTCGCATCGCGCGCGCTCACCACCTGCAGCCAGGCACCGATCTTGGGCAGCTCGTAGTGGAAGAAAAAGCGCATCGCGCCCATGCGGCCCACGCTGGCCGGCCGGGCCAGCTGTGCATCGGCGGCCAGCGTGACCAGCGCCACGTCCAGCCACACCCAGGCCAGCACCATGTGGCCAAAGGCCTGCATGTAGGGCACGGCATTGGCCAGCGCGTCGGCGGGCTGGCCCGTGGCCCATGCGGCCTTGGTGGCGGCGCCCACCTGCTGCAGCGCCGCGCCCAGCGCGTTGGCATGCGCGGCCAGCGCGGGCACCTGGATCGCGCGTTCGATGGTGGCATTGATACGCCCGGCCAGCAGTTGCAGGCCACGCCCGCCCTCCATCAGCACCTTGCGGCCCAGCAGGTCCATGGCCTGGATGCCGTGCGTGCCCTCGTGGATCATGTTCAGGCGGTTGTCGCGCCAGTACTGCTCCACCGGGAAATCGCGCGTATAGCCGTAGCCGCCGTGGATCTGGATGGCCAGGCTGTTGGCCTCCAGGCACCACTCGCTGGGCCAGCTCTTGGCGATGGGAGTCAGCACCTCCAGCAGCAGGCGCGCCTCGTCGGCGGCGGCCGAATCGCCCGTGGCCTGCTCGTCCACCAGGCGCGCGCAGAACAGGTTGAGCGCCAGTGCGCCCTCGCCGTACGATTTTTGCGCCAGCAGCATGCGCTTGACGTCGGCGTGCTCGATGATGCGCACCTGCGGCTGGGCCACGTCCTTCACCACGGCAGCGGCGCCATCCTTGGGTCCCTGCACCGGACGGCCCTGGGGGCGGTTCTTCGCGTAGTCGAGGCTCGCGTAGTAGCCCGCCAGGCCCAGCATGGTCGCGGCCATGCCGATGCCGATGCGCGCCTCGTTCATCATGTGGAACATGCAGTGCAGGCCCTTGCCGGGCTGGCCTACCAGGTAGCCCACGGCGCCGGCCTCGCCATCGACCGGGTACTTGCCCTCGCCGAAGTTGAGCAGCGTGTTGGTCGTGCCGCGCCAGCCGAGCTTGTGGTTCAGGCCCGCCAGCGCCACGTCGTTGCGCACGCCGGTGAGCTTGCCGTCGGTGTCCACCAGTTTCTTGGGCACGATGAAGAGCGAAATGCCCTTGGTGCCGGGCACGAGCTTGCCGTCGGGCCCGGGGATCTTGGCCAGCACCAGATGGATGATGTTCTCGGTGAGCTCGTGCTCGCCGGCCGAGATCCACATCTTGTTGCCCTTCAAGCGGTAGCGCGGGCCCAGCGGGTCGCTCTCGAAGCCCTCGCCATCGGGCACGGCGCGCGTGGCCACGTCGCTGAGCGACGAACCCGCCTGCGGCTCCGACAGGCACATGGTGCCCGAGAAGCGGCCCGAGAATTCGTTGAGCGCGAACACGGTTTTCTGCGCCTCGGTGCCATGCACCATCAACAGGTTGGCATTGCCCACCGTGAGCAGGCCCGAGCCCATGCTGATCGACGCCACGGCGAAGAAGCTGTTGGCCGCGGCCTCCACCGTGTAGGGCAGCTGCATGCCGCCAATGTCGTAGTCCTGCGCGGCACTGAGCATGCCCGAGGCCGCGTAGGCCTTCTGCGCATCGTGCGTGCACTGGGGCAGCGTGACCTTCTCGCCGTCGAAATGAGGCTCCTCGATGTCCACCGTGCGGTTGAAGGGCGCGTACTTCTCGCGCGCGATGCGCTCGCAGGTGTCGAGCACCGCGTCGAAGGTGTCGCGCGAATGGTCGGAAAAACGCGTGCGGGCCGTCAGGGCCTTGGCATCAAGCCAGTCGTACAGCAGGAAGTCGAGGGTGGAACGCAGGGTCATAAGGTCTCCTTGTCACTGCGTGCAATGCCCGGTCCAGCCCCTGCGTTCAGGGGCTCAGCGTGCGGGCAGCACAATATTCTTGAAACACCAGTAGTCCATGTCCGAATCGGGCCTGGGCTGGCAACTGGCCTCGCCCAGCTGCAGGCGCGATGCACCCGCGGGGAGCGGCGGGAAGGTGATCTTGAGGATCTTGGTGCGGCCGGGCTTCACCACATCCATCTTCACATTGCAGAACGTCAGGCCGCTGATCGCCTGCTGCTGCAGCACGGCGCCGCTGCCCAGGTCCTTGAGCGTGAACGCATCGGCCGAGCCGGTGGGCTGCGCGCAGGCCTCAAACGCCTCGTCGGTGGTGTTTTTCACCAGCAGCGTCGCACGCGTCTGCCGCGCGTCGAGCACGATGTCCTGCAGCACCACGTCAGGATCGGACTCCAGCGGCAGCTGGAGCTTGAAGCTCTGGGCGTGGGCGCCACATGCCATGGCCAGGGCCGACAGGGCGACAAGAAGGGGGGCGGAAGGAAGCAGGCAACGCATGGAAGGTACCGGGTTGGGGTGGAGGACGGAGGCCAGGGCCACCAGCACACCGGTGGCCGCGGGGATTCTGCCCGTGCGGCCGGCACCGGACCTCCACGTCACGCCCCGACAAAGAAACAATTTGTAGTCCGCCCCTTCATCCCCTCAGTCTTCGCCCGCCGCGGCCCCTTCGCCCCGGCACGCCCTGCCCCGCCGCAGCGGGCAATGCCGCAATCGTGCCCTGCGCCACGGCGCAGAGCTTTTCCTGCCCGCCCCGGACCGCAAATACCTCGCAGCGGCATACAGCCTGGCTCTTGCCATGGTGCACCGCCTCGGCACGGGCCAGCAGGCGTTCGCCCACCGCGGGCCGCAGGTAGTTGATCTTGAACTCGGACGTGACCACCGGCACCTGCATGGCCGTTCCGCCGGCATAGGTGAGCGCGTTGTCCGCGAGATAGCTCACCACCCCGCCGTGCGCAAAACCATGCTGCTGGAGCAGCTGCGGCGTGAACGCCAGGGACAGCTCGCACCGGCCCGGCGCCAGCGCCGCCAGCTCCGCCCCCAGCAGCACGCTGAAGGGCTGGTTGGCCAGCACCTGCCGGCCCAGCGCCAGGAAGGCCTCGGGCGAGGCCATCCCGGACCGCATGTCGGTGGAGCGGTCCGAGGCCATGCCTCAGAACACCTCGAACACGCCTGCGGCACCCATGCCGCCGCCAATGCACATCGTCACGCACACGCGCTTGGCGGCGCGGCGCTTGCCTTCGATGAGCGCATGGCCCGTGAGGCGCTGGCCCGACACGCCGTAGGGATGGCCCACGGCAATGGCCCCCCCGTTCACGTTCAGGCGGTCCGCCGGAATGCCCAGCTTGTCGCGGCAATAGATCACCTGCACCGCGAAGGCTTCGTTGAGCTCCCACAGGTCGATGTCGTTGACCGTGAGACCCAGCTTCTTGAGCACCTTGGGCACGGCGAAGACCGGGCCGATGCCCATCTCGTCGGGTTCGCAGCCCGCCACCGCGAAGCCCAGGAAGCGGCCCAGGGGTTTCAGGCCCTTCTTGCTGGCGTACTCCTCGCTGGTCACCACGCAGGCGCCCGCGCCGTCGGAAAACTGGCTGGCATTGCCGGCCGAGATCAGGCCGCCGGGCAGCGCCGAGCGCAGGCCCTGGATCGCCTCGACCGTGGTGCCTTCACGCGTGCCTTCGTCCTTGCTCACCGTGACCTGCCTGGTGATCAGGCCCAGTGTCTTGTCGGCCACGCCGGCAGTGACGGTGATGGGGGCGATCTCGGCGTCGAAGAGGCCGGCGGCCTGCGCCGCGCAGGCCTTTTGCTGGCTGGCGGCACCGTATTCGTCCATGGCTTCACGGCCGATGTTGTAGCGCTTGGCCACCTGCTCGGCGGTCTGCAGCATGCTCCAGTAGATCTCGGGCTTCTGCTTGGCCAGGGCCAGGTCCTGGATCATGTGCAGGTTCATCTCCTGCTGCACGCAGGAGATGCTCTCCACGCCGCCGGCCACGAACACGTCGGCTTCGCCCGCGATGATGCGCTGGGCGGCCAGGGCGATGGTCTGCAGCCCGGAGGAGCAGAAACGGTTCACCGTCACGCCCGAGCTCGTGATGGGCAGGCCGGCCTTGAGCGCGATCTGGCGGGCGATGTTGCTGCCGGTGGCGCCTTCGGGCGTGGCGCAGCCCATGATGACGTCATCGACATCGGCGCCATCGATGCCGGCGCGCGCCACGGCGTGCTGCACGGCATGGCCGCCCAGCGTGGCGCCGTGGGTCATGTTGAAGGAACCCTTCCAGCTCTTGGCGAGCGGGGTGCGGGCGGTGGAAACAATCACTGCGGAGGTCATGGGGAAATCCTTTCAGGGGGTGGAACGCACCCGTGGCGGCCTGCGGCCTGCGCACGCGGTGCGGCTTCGCATCGATGTCAGTTGAACGCCTTGCCTTCTGCGGCGAGTTTGGCCAGCAGCGGGGCGGGCTTCCAGAACGCCGCATCGTCGTTGGGGTTCTTGGCAAAGCGGTCCATAGCCTGCACCACGTTGAACAGGCCCACTTCGCTGGCGTAGTGCATGGGGCCGCCGCGGTGAATGGGGAAGCCGTAGCCCGTGAGGTACACCATGTCGATGTCGCCCGACTTGCTGGCGATGCCGTCTTCCAGGATGTGCGCGCCTTCGTTGACCAGGGCGAACACCAGGCGCTGGACGATCTCTTCGTCCGAAATCTTGCGCGGCGTGATGCCCAGTTCCTTGCGGTGGTCTTCGATCATCTTGTTGACCAGGTCGCTCGGGATCGCATCGCGCTTGCCGGCCTGGTAGTCGTACCAGCCCGCGCCTGTCTTCTGGCCGAAGCGGCCCAGCTCGCACAGTTTGTCGGCGGTCCGGCTGTACTTCATGTCGGCGCGCTCCACGGCGCGGCGCTTGCGGATGGCCCAGCCGATGTCGTTGCCGGCCAGGTCGCCCATGCGGAACGGACCCATGGCAAAGCCGAACTTCTCGACCGCCTTGTCCACCTGCTGGGGAGTGCAGCCTTCGTCCAGCAGAAATCCTGCCTGGCGGCTGTACTGCTCGATCATGCGGTTGCCGATGAAACCATCGCACACGCCCGAGACCACGGAAGTCTTCTTGATCTTCTTGCCGATGGCCATCACGGTGGCCAGCACGTCCTTGGCGGTGTGCTTGCCGCGCACCACTTCCAGCAGCTTCATCACGTTGGCGGGGCTGAAGAAGTGCATGCCCACCACGTCCTGCGGACGCTGGGTGAAGGCGGCGATCTTGTCCACGTCGAGCGTGGAGGTGTTGGAGGCCAGGATGGCACCGGGCTTGGCCACGGCGTCGAGCTGCTTGAACACGGCTTCCTTGACGCCCATCTCCTCGAACACGGCTTCGATGATGAGGTCGCAGTCCTTGAGATCGTCGTAGCTCAGCGTGGTGCTAAGCAGGGCCATGCGCTGCTCGTACTTGTCCTGCTTGAGCTTGCCCTTCTTGACCTGGGCTTCGTAGTTCTTCTTGATCGTGGCCACGCCACGGTCCAGGGCTTCCTGCTTCATCTCCAGGATCTTGACGGGGACGCCCGCGTTCAGGAAATTCATGGAGATGCCGCCGCCCATGGTGCCGGCGCCGATCACGCCCACCAGCTTGATGTCGCGCTTGGGGGTGTCGGACGGCACGTCGGGAATCTTGCTGGCCGCACGCTCGGCCATGAACAGGTGGCGCAGCGCGCGCGACTCGGCCGTCCACATCAGGTTGATGAAGATCTCGCGCTCGACCAGCATGCCTTCGGCAAACTTCTTCTTCGTGGCGGCTTCGACCGCGTCCACGCACTTGGCGGGCGCCGGGAAGTTCTTGGCCATGCCCTTGACCATGTTGCGCGCGAACTGGAAGTACGCGTCGCCTTCGGGATGCTTGCAGGGGAAATTGCGCACCAGGGGCAGCGGACGGGCGTCAGCCACGCTCTGGGCGAAGGCCAGGGCTTCCTGCGCCAGGGACTCGGCGGACGCGGCCATCTTGTCAAACAGCTTCTGGCCTGGCACGCCACCAATCATTTCGCTCTTGACGGGCTCGCCGCTCACGATCATGTTGAGCGCCGCCTCCACGCCGATCACGCGCGGCAGGCGCTGCGTGCCACCCGCGCCGGGGATCAGGCCCAGCTTGACTTCCGGCAGCGCGATGGCGCAGCCAGGCGCGGCAATGCGGTAGTGGCAACCCAGAGCCAGCTCCAGGCCACCGCCCATGGCGACCGTGTGCATGGCGGCGACGACGGGCTTGGCCGAGTTCTCGATGGCGGCGATCACCGACAGCAGGTTGGGCTCCTGCAGGGACTTGTCGGTGCCGAACTCCTTGATGTCGGCCCCCCCGGAGAAGGCCCCGCCAGCGCCGGTGATGACGATGGAAGTGACCGCTGCATCGGCATTGGCACGGCCGAGGCCGTCCACGATGCCCTGGCGGGTCGCCAGACCGAGTCCGTTGACGGGGGGATTGGCCATGGTGATCACGGCAACGGAGCCGTGGACTTTGTATTCAGCGGTCATGGTGCTGTTGTTCCTTGGAGAGTGAAAAAGAACGATCGTGCGTTTTTATTGTAGAGACTTCGCGCGGCGCTGGCGTGTCAATTTGTCCCGGTGGGGACATGGCTCCTGGCCGCCAACCCGTCTCTTCGGGCAAAAAAAGAGGCGCCAGGTCAGTCCAGGCGCCTCTCTGGGCCAATCACAGGCTGTAGCAGGGCTCATGGCCTTTGAATCGGACGCGGCCAAGGCCAGCGCTCCCGCGCAAGGGCCGCCCCGCCGCGCTGGGAGCGCCCCCCCCCGTGGGGGGATGGCGCGAAGCGACTCAGGAGGGCCTTCATACCTCCAGCCATTCCTTGCGGATGTAGTTGTCGGCCCGCAGGCTGTCCGGCGTGCCCTGGAAGACGATGGAGCCATGCCCCATCACCAGCGCGCGGTCCGAGATCTTCATGGCGATGGTCAGCTTCTGCTCGATCAGCAGCACCGAGATGCCGCGCGCCTTGATGGTCTGCAGGTACTGGCCCACCAGTTCGACGATCTTGGGCGCCAGGCCCTCGGTCGGCTCGTCGATGATGATCAGGTCCGGGTCGCCCATGAGCGTGCGGCACAGCGTGAGCATCTGCTGCTCGCCGCCGGACATCACCCCCGCCTCGGTGTGCTGGCGCTCCTTGAGGCGCGGGAACATCTCGTACATGTCGTCGAACGACCAGCGGCTGCCCTTGCCGTTGCCCTTCTGGCCGAGCAGCAGGTTCTGGTGCACGGTGAGGTTGGGGAACACGTCCCGGCTCTCGGGCACGTAGCCCAGGCCCAGGTGGGCGATCTCATAGGCCTTCTTGCCATTGAGGTCCTGGCCCTTGAACTGCAGCGTGCCCTCCCAGTCCACCAGTCCCATGATGGCCTTGGCGGTGGTGGAGCGGCCCGAGCCGTTGCGCCCGAGCAGCGCCACGATCTCGCCGGGCTGCACGTCGAAGCTCACGCCATGCAGCACATGGCTCTTGCCGTAGTAGGCGTGGAGATTGTCTATTTTCAGCATAAGTCAGTGTCCCGCGCCCTGCTCGTCGGCCACGGCCGATCCCAGGTAGGCCTCCTGCACGCGCGCATTGGCGCGCACCTTCTCGGGTGTATCGAAAGCGATCACCTCGCCATACACCACCACGGCGATCTTGTCGGCCAGGCCGAACACCACGCCCATGTCGTGCTCCACCGTGAGCAGGGTGCGGCCCTCGGTCACCTCCTTGATCAGGTGGATGAAGCGCGTGGTCTCGCTCTTGCTCATGCCGGCCGTGGGTTCGTCCAGCAGGATCACGTTGGCGCCGCCCGCGATGGTGATGCCGATCTCGAGAGCGCGCTGCTCGGCATACGTGAGGTTCATGGCCAGCGTGTCGCGTTTCTTGTCGAGCTTGATCATCTCCATGAGCTGCTTGGCGCGCTCGTTGGCGTCGTGCAGGTTCGACAGGAAACGCAGGAAGGTGTAGCGGTAGCCCATGCTCCACAGCACGCCGCAGCGCAGGTTCTCGAACACCGAGAGCTTGGGAAAGATGTTCGTGATCTGGAAGCTGCGCGACAGCCCCTTGCGGTTGATCTCGTACGGTGCCAGGCCGTTGATGCGCTGGCCGTTGAGGATCACGTCCCCACTGGTGGGTGCGAAGCGCCCGCTGATGAGGTTGAACAGCGTGGACTTGCCCGCGCCGTTGGGGCCGATGATGGCCACGCGTTCGCCCGGAGCGACCGCCAGGTTCGCGCCACGGATGATTTCCGTCTTGCCAAAGCTCTTGCGCAGGTCGCGCAGTTCGAGCGCATAGGTATTGGTTGCGTTGTCAGCCGCCATGTTTACAGCGCCTCCCCACGCTTGATTTCATGTTCGATCTCTTCCTGGATCGTGCTCCACTGGCGCACGAACTGGCGACGGCAGAGTTCAAAGAGTCCAAAGCCCGTGACCATCACGAAAATGGCGCCGAACCAGCTCGTGAAGCCCTTGGCATTGAGTGTCGCGCCCAGGAACGTCAGCTCAGGCCCCAGCGCTGCGTTGAGCTGCAGGTGGTAGGTCATCTCGATCATGCAGGCCGCACCCATCACGCCCACCAGCGCCGTGCCGGCCAGGGCCAGGTAGGAGCTCCAGAGCGGGCGCAGCTTGCCGTACTTGGCCAGCCGCAGGTTCATCATGATCAGGCTGGCGATGCCGCCGGGCGCATACATCACCATGAACAGGAACACGAGGCCCAGGTACAGCAGCCAGGCCTTGGACAGCTCGGACAGCAGCACCGACGCCAGCACCAGCAGCACCGCGCCGATGATGGGCCCGAAGAAGAAGGTGGCACCGCCCAGGAACGTGAACAGCAGGTAGCCGCCGGATCGGATCACGCTCAGGCTGTCGGCGCCCGTGATGATCTCGAAGTTGATGGTGGCCAGCCCCCCGCCAATGCCCGCGAAGAAGCCCGCGATGATGAACGCGAAGTAGCGCACGCGCTGCGTGTTGTAGCCGATGAACTCCACGCGCTCGGGGTTGTCGCGCACGGCGTTCAGGATGCGGCCCAGCGGCGTGCCGGTGAACGCGAACATGGCGGCGGTGCAGACGAAGCAATAGGCTGCGATCAGGTAGTACACCTGCATGCCCGAGCCGAAGTTCAGGCCGAAGAAGGCCTTGCCATACACGCGGTCGGTGGTAATGCCGCCCTCCCCGCCAAAGAACTCAGGGAACATCAGCGCCATGGAGGCGACCAGTTCGCCAATGCCCAGCGTGATCATGGCGAAGGTGGTGCCCGACTTCTTGGTCGTCACGAAACCGAGCAGGATGGCGAAGAACGCTCCGGCCAGGCCGCCGACCAGCGGGATGAACACCAGGGGAATGTTGACCGAGCCCTTGGTCGCCATGTTCATCGCGTGGATGGCGATGAACGAACCCAGCCCGGTGTACACCGCGTGGCCGAAACTCAGCATCCCCCCCTGCCCCAGCAGGATGTTGTAGGACAGGCAGATGATGATCAGGTAGCCGATCTGCGAGAGCATGGTCAGTGCCAGGCTGCTGCGAAACAGCATGGGCGCGACGATGAGCATGACCGCGAACAGGGTCCAGATCATGAACCGGCCCACGTTCCACGGCTTGAACCGGTAGTAGGAGGTGGCGCTGGAAACAGCGGGGGTGGTTGTCGTAGTGGAATTCATGGCATCAGTCCTCCCGCGTGCCCAGAAGGCCCTTGGGGCGGAAGATCAGGATCAGCACGAGGAACAGATAGGGCAGGATGGGCGCCACCTGGGAAATCGTGAGCTTGAGCAAGGGATAGCCGAAGGTCTGGTCGGTCACCGCCACGCCCACGGCCTGGAAGACATGGATCAGCGAATAGTCGAGCGCCACGGCGAAGGTCTGCACCAGGCCGATGAGCAGCGACGCGAGGAAGGCCCCCGCCAGCGAGCCCATGCCGCCGACCACCACCACCACGAAGATGATGGAGCCCACCGATGCCGCCATCGCGGGCTCGGTCACGTAGGTGTTGCCGCCGATCACGCCGGCCAGGCCGGCCAGCGCGGCGCCGCCGCCGAACACCAGCATGAAGACGCGCGGCACGTTGTGGCCCAGCGCTTCCACCATCTCGGGGTACTTGAGTGCCGCCTGGATCACCAGGCCGATGCGTGTGCGCGTGAGCAGCAGCCACACCGACACCAGCATCAGCAACGCCACCAGCATCACGAAAGAGCGCGACTTGGGAAACTGCGTGCCATACAGGGAGAACAGGGGTCCCTGCAGTTGCTCCGGAAGGCCATAGGGCACGGTGGAGCGTCCCCACACCAGCTGCACCACTTCAAGAATCAGGTACGAAAGGCCGAAGGTGACCAGCAGTTCGGGCACGTGCCCGAATTTGTGCACCCGGCGCAGGCAGTAGCGCTCGAAGGCGGCGCCCAGCGCGAACACGACGAGCGGGGCCAGCACCAGCGCCGGCCAGAAGCCCACCACCCCGGAGATGGTGAACGCGAAATAAGCCCCCAGCATGTAGAAGCTGGTGTGCGCAAAGTTGAGCACCCCCATCATGCTGAAGATCAGCGTGAGGCCCGAGCTCAGCATGAACAGCAGGAGCCCGTAGCTCACGCCGTTCAGCAGGGAAATCACGAAAAACTCAGGATTCATTGGAATTTTTCATTGCAAGGTAAAAAAAAGGCCCGAGTAGGTCGGGCCTCGAAGCGATGGAACCGGATTTACGGGCGCTTCATCTGGCACGACGTGGGCGTGCTGGCCACATAGGGCTCGTAGTACTTCACAGGGACGAAGGTGTAGCCGGTGTTCTCCGAGTCGATCGGGAACTTGGCGCCCGCCTTTTCCCACTTGGAGATGAACAGGCCCTGCTGCAGCTGGTGGTCGGTCTTGCGCATCTCGACCTCGCCGTTGAAGCTCTTGAACTTCATGCCTTCGAACACGGCGGCCACCTTGACCGGGTCGGTGGACTTGGCCTTGGCGAAGCCTTCGGACAGCATGGTGAACGCGTGGTACACGGCACCGGTGTACATGTCGTCGTTGAACTTCTTCTTGTAGTCCACCACGATCTTGTTGAGCTCGCCCGGCAGGTTCATGTGCGCATAGGCCACCATGTACACGCGGCCTGCCGCGGCGGCGCCCATGGCCGTGGGGCTGCCGGTGACGGAACCGTAGTAGGTGTAGAAGTTGACGTTGTTCAGGCCCGCGTCGTTGGCCGCCTTGATCAGCAGCGCCAGATCGGAACCCCAGTTGCCGGTGATCACGCTGTCGGCACCCGACTGCTTGATCTTGGCGATGTAGGGCGAGAAGTCGCGCACCTGGGCCAGGGGGTGCAGGTCGTCGCCGACGAACTGCACGTCGGGGCGCTTGCGCTGCATCATTTCCTTGGCGAACTTCGCCACCTGGTGGCCGTGCGAGTAGTTCTGGTTGATCAGGTAGACCTTCTTGACTTCAGGCAAGTCCTTCATGTAGGTCGTCAGCGCTTCCATCTTCATGGAGGTGTCTGCATCGAGACGGAAGTGCCAGTAGCTGCACTTGCTGTTCGTCAGGTCGGGGTCCACGGCCGCGTAGTTCAGGAACAGCACTTCCTTGCCGGGATTGCGCGCGTTGTGCTTTTCCAGCGCGTCCATGATGGCAAGGGCCGGACCGGAGCCGTTGCCCTGCACGACGTAGCGTGCGCCCTGGTCCATGGCCGAACGCAGGGCGCTCGTGGTCTCCTGGGGGCTGAGCTTGTTGTCGATGCCGATGATCTCGAATTTGACGCCCGCCGGGTTCTTCTTGTTGAACTCTTCAGCGATGAACTGGAAGCTCTTGAGCTGGTTCGTTCCCACTGCCGCCATCAGGCCGGAGAGCGGGTCGAGCCAGGCGATCTTCACCGTCTCGCCCTTTTGAGCGAATGCCCCGCCAGCGCTTGCCAACAGTACCGAGGCTGCTACAGCCTTAATAGCAAATTTCATGGTCTTGTCTCCTTGTAAATCAACACAACGCAGCGTACCGCGTTGCAACAAAGCGATGCTCAGGGATTGCCCCTACCAGCGTCGCACACGTGACTGGAATCGGTGTCACCCCCTGTGGCGCTGCGCGCCTTCACCCTCTCTCGCTGCGCGGGAGGGGGACGCACCCGGTGGCCCGGCAAAGCCGGTTCCACGGGTGCACTGGCCTGGCCTGGTCTGGTCTGCGCCAGATTCGACGGCCACGACGACGGCGATGCATTGAGGCCACCGCCGTCAAGCTTTCTTCAAAGGCCCGGAAGCTTGTAGTCCTTCAATTGCTCGCGCAATTTGGTCTTGAGCATCTTGCCGGTGGCGCCCAGTGGAATGGCCTCGACGAACACCACGTCGTCGGGGATCTGCCACTTGGCGGTCTTGCCTTCGTAGAAGGCCAGCAGCTCCTCGCGCGTGACCTCGGTGCCGGGGCGCTTGACCACGGCCACGATGGGGCGCTCATCCCACTTGGGATGCGGCATGCCCACGCAGGCCGCCATCGCAATCGCGGGGTGCGCCATGGCGATGTTCTCGATGTCGATGGAGCTGATCCATTCGCCGCCGGACTTGATCACGTCCTTGCTGCGGTCGGTGATCTGCATGAAGCCGTCGGCATCGATGGTGGCCACGTCGCCGGTGGGAAACCATCCCCGGCGCTGGGCATCCTGGATGAGCGGATGGCCGCCCTCGCCCTTGAAGTAGCTGTCCACGATCCACGGCCCCTTGACCAGCAGGTCGCCGTAGGTCTTGCCGTCCCAGGGCAGCTCGCTGCCGTCGCTGCCCACGATCTTCATGTCCACGCCGTAGATCGCGCGGCCCTGCTTCTGCAGGATCTTCATCTGGTCGTCCTTGGACATGGCCAGGTGCTTGTTCTTGAGCGTGCACAGCGTGCCCAGCGGGCTCATCTCGGTCATGCCCCAGGCGTGCAGGACTTCCACGCCGAAGTCTTCCTTGAACGCATGGATCATCGCGGGCGGGCAGGCCGAGCCGCCGATGACGGTGCGCCGGAGCGTGGAGAACTTCAGGCCGGCCGGCTTCATGTGGCCCAGCATCATCTGCCACACGGTGGGCACGCCGGCCGCGTAGGTGACCTTCTCGGATTCGATGAGTTCGTAGATCGACTTGCCGTCCATGGCCGGGCCGGGGAACACCAGCTTGCAGCCCGTGAGCGCGGCCGAGTACGGAATGCCCCAGGCATTGACGTGGAACATGGGCACCACGGGCAGCACCGAGTCGCGGGCCGACAGGCACATCACGTCCGGCAGCGCGGCGGCATAGGCGTGCAGCGTGGTCGAGCGGTGGCTGTAGAGCGCGGCCTTGGGGTTGCCCGTGGTGCCGCTGGTGTAGCACATGCTCGATGCCGAGTTCTCGTCGAACGCGGGCCAGGCGTAGTCCGGCGACTGCGCGCCGATCCAGGCTTCGTAGCTCGTGAGGCCGGGGATGCCGGAATCCGCGGGCAGCTTGTCCGCATCGCAAAGGGCCACCCATTTCTTCACCGTGGGGCACCGGGCATGCACGGCCTGCACCAGGGGCAGGAACGTCACGTCAAAGCACAGCACCTGGTCTTCGGCATGGTTCATGATCCAGGCGATCTGGTCGGGGTGCAGGCGCGGGTTCACGGTGTGCAGCACCCTGCCGGAGCCGCTCACGCCGAAATACATCTCCATGTGGCGGTAACCGTTCCAGGCCAGGGTGGCCACGCGGTCGCTGAACGCGAGCTTGAGCTCGTCCAGCGCATTGGCCAACCGGCGTGCACGCGCGCCCAGATCGCGGTACGTGTAGCGGTGGATGTCGCCCTCGACCCGCCGCGAGACGATTTCGGCATCGCCATGGTGGCGCTCTGCGAACTCGATCAACGACGAAATCAGCAACGGTTGGCTCTGCATCAGGCCCAGCATGTGTGCTCCTTGGATGTTGTGGTGAATGGAATGGTCATCGTAGCGCGGCGTGTCTCATTGCGGTGTCGCCCAGGGCAAGCGGACTGGCCGGCCGGCGCACATGCAACAGGGCCGCAGTGTGCGCGCGGCGGCCGCGCCTGCCAACACCTGTCGTCCCATTGACAAAGGCCAAGGGAATACCCTGAACGCCTGGCGTGGGCGGTGACAATCACGCCCATGCTCAGTTCCGCCCCCTCCGCCCCACGGTTCATCGCGGCCCAGCCCTGGTTTGCCAGCGTGCCCGCAACCCTGCAGGAGCGCCTGCGCGCCGAGGTATTCGCCACGCACGGCGACAAGGGCGCAGTGATGATGCCGGCCGGCAGTGCCGTGCAAGGCTGGCACGCGGTGCTGTCCGGCCTGGTGATGCTCCAAAGCCCCGCCAGCCAGGGGCGCTCCTCGGCCTTCATCGGCGTGCCCGATGGCGAATGGTTCGGCGAAGGATCGGCCATGAAGCCCGAGCCCCGCCGGTACCACGTGGTCGCCCTGCGCCCCACCACGCTGCTGTGCCTGCCGCTGCCGCTGTTCGCAACGCTGCGCGAGAGCAGCCTGGCGTTCAACCAGTTTCTGGTGCTGCACCTGAACATGCGGCTGGGCCAGGCCATGACGATCATCGAGGCCGGACGGACCCAGTCCACCGAGCACCGCGTCGCGCTGTACCTGAGCCGCCTGTTCTGGCGCAGCACGCGGCGGCTGAACCTCACGCAGGACGAGCTGGGCCAGCTGGTGGGCCTGTCGCGCCAGACGGTGAACAAGGTGCTGCGCGCGCTGGAAGGCATGGGCATCGTGTCGCTGGACTTCGGACGTGTGGCCATCGTGGACGACGAGGCGCTGAACGCGTACCTCGCCGCCACCGCGGCGCGCTGACACCCTGCAGATCGCACTGGCACCCTCACCTTATTGCACACTCAGGCGCACGGCCTTCTGGTCGGCGTCGAACAGGAGCCGGCTGGGCCACGGCTTCCAGTTCTGGTTCACCGTCGCGTTGTTCGGATCTCCCGTGTGGACGAAGGCGCGCACGCTGTCCATCATGGCCTTGGAGAGCGCCAGGCGCCCTGGCTGGTTGGCCGCGCTGTTGGTGGCCCTGGCAAAGACCGAGGGCCCGAAGTTGCCAAACAGGAACGGCAGGTCGAACGCATGCGCCGCGCCGTACACGTCGTTCCAGGGCGCGGGCTGCTGCGCCCAGTTGAACTGGTAGCTCCATACCGCGGATTGCTGGCTGCGCAGGGTGTTGAGCAGGTTGTCGCGGCTCGGGTCGATGAACACGCTGCCCAGCAGGCGGGTGCGCGCGTTGTAGCCCGTGCCGGGCGCCGTCACGGGCAGATAGGAGGCATCCAGGATGTCGCCGGCCGTGAGCGTGGTGGGCGCGTCGGGGTTGAACTTCTGCATCATCGCGAAGCGGTCCGCGTCGGAAATCTTCATCCCTGGCTTGCCCCCCAGCAATGCCAGGAACGGCGCGAACAGCTTGCCCTCGTCCGCCGTGTAGCCGGACAGGACAGGCACCTTGTGATAGCGCCCGGCCCCCAGTTCGGCGATCGGAT
Source organism: Acidovorax sp. GW821-FHT09A11 (assembly GCF_059418365.1). Taxonomy (NCBI): domain Bacteria; kingdom Pseudomonadati; phylum Pseudomonadota; class Betaproteobacteria; order Burkholderiales; family Comamonadaceae; genus Acidovorax; species Acidovorax sp. GW821-FHT09A11. The sequence continues at coordinate 257,163 of NZ_JBWKPS010000001.1, read as the reverse complement.
CGGCGGGCACCACCACGCCGTCGGGGATGGGGCCGGACCCGGTGAGCCCGTTCTTGAGCAGCGTCTGCAGGATCACGCTCGCATCCTTGCCGCGCAGGTAGCCGGCCACCTGGGAGGCGGGCCAGCCCGCGACCAGCGCCTGGGCCGCGGGCAACGCGGGCGCCAGGCCGTCGGCCAGCGCCAGATGCGCCAGCAGCATGCCGGACTGGGTGGCATACCGGGATGCGGGATTGAGCGTGGGAATGGAGCCGGGCGGCAGATTCGCCGCCAGCGAAATCCCCCCGCTCACCGGCAGGAGCTTGTGGAACAGCCCAGCAGCCTGGGGCGCCGTCAGCAGCGCCAGCGCATTGATGGCGCCCGCCGACTGCCCCATCAGGGTGACATTGCCCGCGTTGCCGCCAAAACCGGCGATGTTGTTCTGGATGAAGCGCAGTGCCAGCACGTTGTCGAGCAGGGCGTAGTTGCCTGTATAGGGCTGGCCGCCGCCGTGCAGCTGGGGCAGCTGCATGAACCCCAGCACGTCCAGGCGGTAGTTGGCGGTCACCACCACGGCATTGGCCGCGCGGGCCAGCGCCGCGCCGTCGTACACGGGATCGGCGGTATAGCCCGAGATGGCGCTGCCGCCGTGCAGGAACAGCAGCACGGGGAGGTTGTCCTGCGACGTGGCCGGGCGCCAGATGTTGAGCGTCAGGCAATCCTCGTTCCCCACGGGCGTGTTGAGCGTCTGGCCGATGGTGTCGTCGAACCGGTTGTTGGCGCCGGGACCGTAGATGCGGCCCATCTGCAGGCAGGCATTGCCGAACTGGCTGGCATTGCGTTCGCCCGACCACGCCACGGGCTCCACCGGCGGCTGCCAGCGCAGCTCGCCCACCGGCGGCCTCGCGAAGGGAATGCCCTTCCAGGCATAGGTGCCGGTGGCGGCGCTGTCGTCCACGCCACGCACCATGCCGTAGCGGGTTTCCCGCAGCTCGGGGGGCTTGCCGTCCGAACCGCCACACGCCGTTGTCGCCAACACCGACAGCACGGCGGCACTCCACCGCAGACACCACTGAAAATCGGGCATGTTTTGTCTCCTTTGGGGTTTTCAGGAATGGGGCGGGCCTCTCTGAAGCGTCACACTTGCGGCAGGGCCCGTCCTCAGCGACGATTGTGTGAATGCTTCGCCTTCGGCCCACTATCGCAACCTCGCCAAAACAGTGACTTCAGAACACCACCCTAGCGTTAACCCTGAGGGGAAAAACCACCCATGACCCCACGCACCAGTTCGGCCGCCTGGGTGCGGGGCATCGCGGACATGTTCGCGGCCGAGGGCCTGCCGGCCGCGCAGCTGTGCACCGAGGCGGGCATCGACCTGGCCGCGCTGCACCTGCCCCAGACCCGCGTCGACGTGGACCGAGTGAGCCGCCTGTGGGAGCTGGCCGCGGCGCAGTATGGCAAGCCGGGGCTGGGGCTCGACCGCAACCTGACCGGGCGCTACGGCAACGTGGATCTGGTGGGCTATGCGCTGGCGTCGGGCCCCAATCTCCTTGTTGGGTTTCAGCACCTGCAGCGGCACATGGCGGTGATCTCGGACGCCACCACCTTCGAGATGGAGCGCGGGCCGCGCGGGTACTGGCTCGTCCTGAGCCACATCGGCGCCACCCGGCCCATTCCGCGCCAGCGGGTCGAGTTCGCCGTGCTGACCCTGCTGACCCTGTGCGGCTGGCTGACGCGCCGCGAGCTCACGCCGCTGGCGGTCGAACTCATCACCCCGCCGCCCGCGGACGAGGCGCGCTACCGCTCCGCCTTCGGCCTGCTGCCGCACTTCAGCCAGCCCGCCAACCGCTTCCTGCTGGCCGAGGCCGACCTTCTGGCCCCCATTCCCACCCACAACCCCAGCCTGTGGGCCCTGCACGAAAGACTGGTCGAGACCGAACTGGACCACCTGGGCCAGACGCTGGCCAGCACGCGCGTGCGCACCGAGGTGGCCCGCATCCTGCACCTGGGCGAACCCCGCCGCGAAGACGTGGCGGCGCGCCTGCACCTGACCGACCGCACGCTGCAGCGGCGCCTGCAGGCCGAATCCGTGAGCTACCAGCAACTGCTGGACGACACGCGGCGCGAGCTGGCCGGCCAGTACCTGAGCGATGAGCGCCGCAGCCTGGCGGAGGTGGCCGATCTGCTGGGGTTCGCCGACCAGAGCAACCTGTTTCGGGCGTGCAAGCGCTGGTTCGGCATGCCGCCCGGCCAGTACCGGGCCCACGTACTGCACGCGGAGCCCGAAAGCACGGCATCCGAACAGGGCGCCTGAGAACACCCGGCGAACCCACGCGGGCCGCGCGGCGGCCTGCGCGCGGCGCAACGGGTTCCACCCTCCCCCACCCATGGCCCTGCCGGGGCCGGGGCATCACCGGTGCGAGACAATCGACCCCATGAACCTGCCCGCCGACAGCGACACCACCGCCGACATCGGCCTGGCCTGGAACCATGGTTTCGCGGCCCTGGGACCGGACTTTTTCACCGAACTGCGCCCGACCCCGCTGCCCGCGCCGCACTGGGTGGGAACCAGCGCCGCCGTGGCGCGGCTGATCGGCCTGGACCCTGCATGGCTGGAGAGCGACGAAGCCCTGCAGGCCTTCACGGGCAACGTGCTGCTCGCTGGCTCGCGGCCCCTTGCAAGCGTCTACAGCGGGCACCAGTTCGGCGTCTGGGCCGGCCAGCTGGGCGACGGCCGGGCCATCCTGCTGGGGGAAACCGCCGGCGGGTTGGAAATCCAGCTCAAGGGCGCGGGGCGCACGCCCTACTCCCGCATGGGCGACGGGCGGGCCGTGCTGCGCTCCAGCATCCGCGAATTCCTGTGCAGCGAGGCCATGCATGGCCTGGGCATTCCGACATCGCGCGCGCTGTGCATCACCGGCTCGCCCGCGCCCGTGCGCCGCGAAGAGATCGAAACAGCCTCCGTGGTCACGCGCGTGGCCCCCAGTTTCGTGCGCTTTGGCCATTTCGAGCACTTCGCCGCCAACGACCTGCAGCCACAGCTTCGGGCCCTGGCCGACTATGTCATCGACCGCTACTACCCCGAATGCCGGGGCACCACCGAGGTCGGCGGCAATGCCTACGCCGCGCTGCTGCAGGCCGTGAGCGAGCGCACGGCCAGGCTGATGGCGCAGTGGCAGGCCGTGGGGTTTTGCCACGGGGTGATGAACACCGACAACATGAGCATCCTGGGCCTGACCATCGACTACGGCCCTTTCCAGTTTCTGGATGCCTTCGTGCCCGGCCACGTGTGCAACCACAGCGATACCCAGGGCCGCTATGCCTACAACCGCCAGCCCAACGTGGCGTACTGGAACCTGTTTTGCCTGGCGCAGGCGCTGCTGCCCCTGATCGGCGACCAGGAACTGGCCAAGCAGGCCCTGGAGTCCTACAAGAGCGTGTTCCCCGAGGAATTCATGGCCCGCATGCGCGCCAAGCTGGGGCTTGCGGGCGCCAGCGAAGGCGATGGGCAACTGATCGACGGCATCCTGCAGCTGCTCGCCCGCAACGGTGTGGACTACACGATCTTCTGGCGCCGCCTGTCGCATGCAGTGGCCGGGCGCGATTTCGAGCCCGTGCGGGACCTGTTTGCCGACCGCGCCGCCCTGGACCAGTGGTTGCTATCCTATTCAGAGCTACTGACGCTTGATGGGCAAGCGCCAGCAGCCGATTTAATGCTGAAAACGAATCCCAAGTTCGTCTTGCGCAACCACCTGGGCGAGCAAGCCATCCGTGCGGCGAAACTTGGCGACTTCAGTGAACTCCAAACCCTTCAGCGGCTGCTGGAGTACCCCTTCGACGAGCACCCCGGGCACGACGCCTACGCAGCCTTCCCGCCCGACTGGGCGTCTTCCATCGAGATCAGCTGTTCATCATGACCTACCCCGTCCAGAAGACCGAAGCCGAGTGGCAAGCCATCCTGCAGGGCAAGGGCGCCGAACCCGCCGCCCTGCAGGTGACGCGCCATGCCGCCACCGAACGCCCCTTCACCGGCAAATACGAGGCCCACTGGGCCGATGGCAGCTACCACTGCATCTGCTGCGGCGCGAAATTGTTCGATTCGGTGACCAAGTTCGATGCCGGCTGCGGCTGGCCCAGTTTCTCCGAGGCCATCCCCGGGGCGATCACCGAGATCGTGGACCGCAGCCATGGCATGGTCCGCACCGAGACAGTGTGTGCACAATGCGGGGCCCACCTGGGCCATGTCTTCGAAGATGGCCCCACCCCCACCGGCCTGCGCTACTGCATGAACTCGGCCTCGCTGGATTTCGAATCCGACAAGGACTGAGCCCCGAGACCCGCCCCTGACCCCATGAAAATCCTGATCGACTTCTTCCCCATCCTGCTGTTCTTCGGGGCCTACAAGCTGTACGGCATCTATGTGGGCACCGCGGTGCTCATGGGCGCCACCGTCGCGCAGATGGCCCTGATCTACGCCATCGACCGGCGCCTGCAGACCATGCACAAGGTGACCCTGGTGCTGATCCTGCTGTTCGGCACGCTCACGCTGGTGCTGCAGGACGACCGCTTCATCAAGTGGAAGCCCACCGTGCTGTACGGCGCCATGTCCGTCGCGCTCGCGGTGGCGGTGTGGATCATGAAGAAGAACTTCCTCAAGATGCTGCTGGGCAGCCAGCTGACCCTGCCAGAGGGTGTGTGGCACCGGCTGAACGTCGCCTGGATCGTGTACTGCGCGTTCATGTCGGCCATCAACGCGTATGTCGTCGTCAACTTCAGCACCGAGGCCTGGGTGGACTTCAAGCTCTGGGGGTATGCCTTCCCGCTGGTCTTCCTGGTGGGCCAGGGCATCTATGTGGCGCCCCACCTCAAGGGCGACGAAGGCGATGAGCCCGCAGCCTGAAGGACGACCTGCCATGACCACACTCGCGCAGCAGATGCACCAGGCCCTGACGGACCGGCTCACGCCCACGGCCCTGGAAGTGCTCGACGAAAGCGCCGCCCATGCGGGACATGCGGGGGCCAACGGCACTGGTTTCGGCACCCATTTCCGGGTCCGCATTTCGTCACCTTTGTTTACAGGCAAGGCCCGGGTCGCGCAGCACCGCCTTGTGTATGATGCGCTGCAAGAATTTATTGACCAAGGGGTTCACGCCCTTGCCATTGAAGTTCTCTGAACCGGCCCCCATGTCCCCAGTTGCCGGAACTCAGCTGGCAAACAACCTCTCATTTTTTGGATTCCGCATGAAGAAACAGCTCCTGTCCGGCCTCGTGGCCGCCGCCGTGCTGGGCACGATGGCCCTGCCCGTTTCCGCCCAGAATGTCGCCATCGTCAACGGCAAGGCCGTGCCGAAAGAGCGCGTCGAGGCACTCAAGCAGCAAGTGGAGCGCTCGGGCCGCCCCGTGACACCGGACATCGAAGGCCAGATCAAGGAAGAAGTGATCACCCGCGAAATCTTCATGCAGGAAGCGCAAAAGCGCGGCCTGGAAGGCTCGGCGGACTACAAGGCGCAAATGGATCTGGCCCGCCAGACCATCCTGATCCGCGAACTGTTCGCCGACTACCAGAAGAAGAACCCGGTGACCGATGCCGAAATCCAGGCTGAGTACGACAAGTTCGTCGCGGCCAACAGCGGCAAGGAATACAAGGCCAGCCACATCCTGGTGGAAAAGGAATCGGATGCCAAGGCCATCATCGCTTCCATCAAGAAGGGCGCCAAGTTTGAAGACATCGCCAAGAAGCAATCCAAGGACCCAGGGTCCGGTGCCAAGGGCGGCGACCTGGATTGGGCCAACCCTTCCAGCTATGTGAGTGAATTCACCGAAGCCCTGGTCAAGCTCGAAAAGGGCAAGATGACCGACGCCCCCGTGAAGAGCCAGTTCGGCTGGCACGTCATCCGCCTGGACGATGTGCGCCAGGCAGAACTGCCCAAGCTGGAAGAAGTGAAGCCCCAGGTGGCACAGCAGCTGCAACAGCAAAAGCTGGCGAAGTTCCAGGAAGACCTGCGCGCGAAGGCCAAGGTCGAGTAACGGGTCCCGCCGCATCGCATTGCTGCGATGCCCGCCCGAAACGAACGCGGCCCAGGCCGCGTTTTTTCATGGTGGCACAGCCGCGTTTCTGTCGATGCCGCATGCAGCGCATGCATCAGCGCCCCCCTGCTCCCCGCGCGCTAGCTAGCCCTTCGTCGCGATCCAGGCCACGGCCATCAGCAGTCCGATCATCACGGGCTGGTGCAGCATGTAGTAGCTCAGGCTCCACCGGCCCAGCAGTGCCAGGGGCTGAAAAGCCCCCGGAAGCCGCCCAAACGGCGCCCCCCCGGCCCGCGCCCCCGCCGCCATGGCCCATTGGCCAGCGGCCAGCCCCCACCACAGCACGCCCAGCCAGGGCAGCACCGGCACGTAGTCCTCCGTGAACGGCTTGCGAGAAACCAGGCCCAGCCAGTTGAGGGCACGTCCGTTGAACCACGGCGCGGCCTCGGACCATGCGCTGGCCAGAAGCTGCTGCGCCAGCGGCGGAAGCGCCACCGCCACCAGCCCTGCCAGCCACAGCCACCGCCCCCAGCCCGCCGTGCCTCGGGCGATGAGCAGCATCACCGCCATGCCGTGGAGCACGCCAAAATAGATAAAGCTGCGCGGGAACATCACGAACGACCCCGCGGACACCAGCAGCGCGCAGCCGGCGATCTGCAGCCATCGCCGCCCAAACCGTCGCCACCCCTGCCCCTGCTGTAGTGCAATGGCCTGCCCCAGGCCGGCACAGAACAGGAACAGGCTCACGATCGCCGTGCGCTGCAGGGTCCAGACCGGATCGCCCCGAAAATCCTGGGGCCAGAAACCCAGATGACTCAAGTCAAAGCAAAAATGAAAAACCGTCATCCACACCATCGCCAGGCCGCGCAGGGCATCCACGCTGTCATAGCGCGGCGACGAATGGGAAAACGAAGCGGGTAAAGGGGAAGGCACGCGGTTCATTGCATTGCAGGCGAAGGGGCGGCGAGCGGTGACGGGGGTGCGGATGGCAGCTCGCCACGGCGAGCCCCGATGGTACGGAAATCCGATGCCGCCGCGGCAGCCCCGTGGAACCGCAACCAGGAACCGGGAAAACCAGCAGGCAAGAAAAAAGGCCCTGCAGCATGTGCTGCAAGGCCCTCAAACATTGGTCGGAGCGGCGGGATTCGAACTCGCGACCCTCTGCTCCCAAAGCAGATGCGCTACCAGGCTGCGCTACGCTCCGACAGCTCGTATTCTAACCCGGGAATTTGCCTGTTTTTGGCTCGATGCCCGCTTTTTGTGATTTTTCTGAAAGCAATTCATGGGGACCGGCACCGACAGGTATCACGCCCCGTGCGAAGCAGCGCGCGGTCACGGGAACAGCAAGAAAACCAGCGGACCTCAAGCCCAGGGGATCAGCGGTTGCTGGAAGGGCCAGGGCCGCGGCCGGCCAGATGGCGGAAGGTGATGCGCCCCTTGGTCAGGTCATAGGGCGACATTTCCAGGGACACCTTGTCACCCGCCAGGATGCGGATGTGGTGCTTGCGCATCTTTCCGCCGGTGTATGCGATCAGTTGGTGACCGTTGTCCAGCGTGACGCGAAAGCGCGAGTCGGGCAAGACTTCCGTCACGGAGCCTTGCATTTCAATGAGTTCTTCTTTGGCCATGTTCTATCTCTTCAAAACAAATATTCTGTGATCGGCGCCTGATTCGTGCATCCGCCACGGCAGCTACCGCGTGGGACGGTGCTCGACACACGGTGCATTGCGGGCGGTGGGAGTCGCTGCACCCGGGGCGCAGATCAGGCAGAGGGCCGGGGGAGACGGCGTCAATGGACAGGCAGAGCGCTGTGCAAAGCCTGTCGATTGTACCGCGATGTGCAGCAATCTGCCTACGGCCTTGCCTGGGCGGCCGGGGCCGCCTGCGCACGAGGCGCCCGGGGCGGTGCAGACATGCCATCTTCGGCGCGCCCCTGCACGGCCACGGCGAGGGTCCGCACCAGATCGGTCTGGGTGATGACGCCCGCCAGGCGGTCTTCTTCGTCCACGATGGGGATGTGGTGGTGGCCCCCCTGCGAAAACAGGGGAACGAGGTCCATGGCGTGCTGCCCGGTCCGGGCCACCTGAACCGGGTGGGACATGATCTGGTCCACCGCAGTGGGCTGGCCGCTGCGGCCCATGACCAGCGCACGCAGGCGCTGGCCCAGGCCTTCATGCAGGTCCAGGTTGGCGAGCCGCATGAAATCCGCCACGGTCACGATCCCGATGACCTGCCGCTGCATATCGACCACGGGCAGCGCCTTGATCTGCTCGCTGCGCATCAACGTCCATGCCTCCTTGAGCGAGACACCCGCCTCCACCGCGAACGGAGGCTTGGACATGATGTCCGCACAGCGCACATCTCCCAGCGTGCGCTGGAACGCGGCACGCCCCGCCAGATGGAGCAGGCCCTCCAGGTCGGCCCGGCTGACATCGAGCACCTGGTTGTAGTGGGCCAGCGCCGCGTCCACGTCAGAGGCGGTGAACGCGCCTTTGGCGACGTGGGTTCTGGGCGCCACCCGCTGTGGATGAGGATACCGGCGCCCGGTGAGACCGTTGTAGACCATGGCCGCGATCAGCAGGATCACGACATTGAACAGGATGGGAAACACGGCCAGATGCAAGCCATCGCCCGCCGTCAGCACCACATACAGGGCCATGGCACCGCCAGGCGGGTGCAGGCAGCGCAGCGGCACCATGAGCGCGATGGCCAGTCCCACGGCCAGGGCGCCGGATATCACGGGGTCAGGCACCACCGCCGAGCACAGCGCCCCCACCAGCGCCGACAGCGTGCTGCCGCCCAGCACCGGCCACGGCTGCGCCAGGGGACTCGACGGCATGCCGAACACCAGCACGGCGCTGGCCCCCAGGGACGCCACCATCCAGGGGCCCGAGGCCGCATCGCCCGCCCACCACCGGCTGAGCAATGCCGTGATGAGAACCCCGATCACGGCACCGGCGATAAAGCGCAGGCGTTCACGCCCGTCGATGCCCAGCGGCGCAGGCCAGAAATTGCGAAGCCAACGCAGGGTCCGGACATACGCAGATGCGTCTGCCCCCTCCATGGCGGCAGAAGAAGACACGGAATGATCGGAGTCGGATGGGGGCATGGAGCAGCAGCAGCGGTTCGCGGCAACGCAACCGCTTCAGGGCGGAGTCCCTCGCCGTCACGAGGGGCATGAGGCACGGGCGTTCGAAAGGAGATTCTGGACAACCCCTATTTTGCCGCCTTCATGCCAGGCGATCCCGGGGCGCCCCACCAAGCCCCCATCGCTGTGTCCCCGGTACGGGTAAGCCATAGGTTTCCTGCAGGGGACGTTGGGGTAAATTGCTTTAAGCCTAAACAAAGGAGCTCCATTCCATGACCACCCGCCGCCTCGTCATCAGCCGCAGCGCCGCCCTCGTTGGCGCCGCATCCACGGGCCTGTTGCTGCCCTCCATCGTGCGTGCGCAAAGCGGCAAGGTACGGGTGGGTTTCATGCTGCCCTACACGGGCACCTTCGCCCAATTGGGGGTGGCCATCGAGAACGGCGTGCGCCTGGCCATCGACCAGCAAGGCGGCAAGCTCGGCGGGCGCGAGATTGAGTGGTTCAAGGTGGATGATGAGTCCGAGCCCAGCAAGGGCGTCGAAAACGCCAGCAAGCTGGTGCAGCGCGACAAGGTGGACGTGCTGATCGGCACCGTGCACTCGGGCGTGCAGATGGGCATCCAGAAGGTGGCGCGCGACACCGGCGTGCTCAACCTCATCCCCAACGCGGGCGTGCATGCCGCCACGCGCGCCCTGTGCGCCCCCAACGTGTTCCGAACCTCCTTCAGCAATTCCCAGCCCACGCTGGCCCTGGGCAAGGCCATGGTCGAGAAGGGCCACAAGAAGGCCGTCTGGATCACCTGGAAGTACGCGGCCGGCGACGAGGCCTTCGAAGGCTTCAAGCAAAGCTACACCGCCGCGGGCGGCACCATCGTCAAGGAGCTGGGCCTGCCCTTCCCCAATGTGGAGTTCCAGGCGTTGCTGACCGAGATCGCCGCGCTCAAGCCCGATGCCGTGGCCTGTTTCTTCGCCGGCGGGGGCGCCGCCAAGTTCATCCGGGACTACGCGGCGGCAGGCCTCAAGGACAAGATTCCGCTGTACGGGTCGGGCTTCCTGACCGAAGGCGTGCTGGACGCCGCGGGCCCTGCGGCCGACGGCATCATCACCACCATGCACTACAGCGATTCGCTGGACACGCCGCGCAACAAGCAGTTCCGCCTGGAATACGCCAAGGCGTTCCGCAGCCAGCCCGACGTCTACGCGGTGCAGGGCTACGACACGGGCCTGCTGCTGGTGCAGGGCGCCAATGCCGTGAAGGGTGATCTGTCTGCCAAGCCCGCCGTCATCAAGGCCATGGAAAACGCCACCATCGACAGCCCGCGCGGCAAGTGGACGATGAGCAAGTCGCACAACCCGGTGCAGGACATCTACCTGCGCCGCGTGGAGAACAAGGAAAACAAGGTGATCGGCGTGGCCGCCAAGGCCCTGGCCGACAGCGGCGCAGGATGCCGAATGGGCTGAAGCCCCCGCGCGCCGCGGACGGCCCGCCCAAGGCGCGCCCCGCCTTCCGTGGCGGCAACCCGCGACTTTGACACAATGCACCAAGGGGCTGCCCGGGGGCAGGCCCGTCTGCCGTGCGCCCGGACTTTGCGGCCACCTTCCTCGAACCTTTTTCCATGTCGCTCAGTACCTACCTGCTTTACCTCGCCGCAGTGGCCCTGCTGGTCCTGTCCCCCGGACCGACGATGCTCATGTGCATGACCAGTTCCCTGCAGCACGGCCCGCGCAAGGCCCTGGCCGCGGCGGCAGGCAGCGTGACAGCGGTTCTGGGCACGATGCTGCTGTCCGCCCTGGGGCTGGGGGCGCTGCTGGCGGCCTCCGAAACCGCATTCTGGGTGCTCAAGGCCGCGGGCGCGGCCTACCTGATCTGGCTTGGCATCAAGACGTTCCGCAGCCAGACCACGGTGTTCGACCACATGCCCGCGAAGGGCGACCAGTCCAAGGCCACGGCCTTCGCGCGCAAGCTCTACGTCCAGGGGTTGATCGTGGGCGGCAGCAACCCCAAGGCGTTGCTGTTCTTCACCGCGTTCTTTCCCCAGTTTCTGGATCCTGCAGCGGCGTGGGCGCCACAGTTCGCCGTGCTGGCAAGCACCTTTGTGGTCTTTGAATTCACGGTGCTCACGCTGTGCGCCCTGGGCGTGGCGCGCCTGGCACCGGTGCTGCGTTCAGGCACCCGCATGCGCTGGTTCAACCGCGTCTCGGGCGGCCTGTTCACGCTGATGGGCACGCTCCTGCTGGCCACGCGCCGCGCCGCCTGACCCTTGCGCCAGCACGCCATGGACTTCGCCACTTTCCTGATCCAGCTGCTCAACAGCGTGCAGTACGGGCTGCTGCTGTTCATGCTGGCGGCGGGCCTCACCTTGATCTTCGGGATCATGGGCGTGGTGAACCTCGCGCACGGAAGCTTCTACATGCTGGGAGCCTACCTGGGCTATTCGCTGTCGGGCTACTTCGGCAGCCTCACGCTCGCCATCCTTGGCGGCACGGTGCTGGCCGTGGTCTTTGGCCTGGCTCTGGAGTGGCTGCTGTTTCGCCACTTCTACCACCGCGACCACCTGGACCAGGTGCTGCTCACCTTCGGCCTCATCTACATCTTCGAGGAACTGCGCTCCATCCTCTGGGGCGACGACGTGCACGGCGTGGCGATTCCGCCGGTGCTGGAATGGTCCATCCCGCTCACCGACACCCTTTCCTACCCCGTGTACCGGCTCTTCATTTCCGGGGTCTGCATCGCGCTGGCGCTGGCCCTGTACCTGCTGATCTCCAGGACCCGGCTGGGCATGAAGATCCGCGCCGGCGCGTTCAACCGCGACATGGCCGAATCGCTGGGCGTGAACATCAAGCTCATCCATGCCATCGTGTTCGCCCTCGGCGTGGGGCTGGCCGCCGTCGCGGGCATGGTGGCCGCGCCGGTGTCCAGCGTCTATCCCAACATGGGCTCCTCGGTGCTCATCATGTGCTTCGTGGTGGTGGTGATCGGCGGCATCGGTTCCGTGCGCGGCGCACTCATCGCGGCGCTGCTGGTGGGCTTTGTCGATACATTCGGCAAGGTGCTCTTGCCCTCCATGGCCGGGATGCTGGTCTATATGCTGATGGCGGCTGTGCTGCTGTGGAAACCTGAAGGTCTTTTCAAGCAATGATGCCCCCCACGTTCATCACTTCGTGTATTTCGCTGCCCGCCCCGGGGCGGCCCGGCGGCAGCGCATGAGCACGCCCCGCGCCAACATCGAGGTGCTGCCGCGCAGCGTGCAATTCGCCCTGGCACTGGGGCTGGCTGCGCTGCTGCTGTTCCCGGTCGTCGGCAGCGACTTCTACGTGCAGATGGTCACGCGCATGATGATCATGGCCATCTTCGCCATGAGCCTGGACCTGCTGCAGGGCGTGACCGGCCTGGTGTCGCTGGGCCATGCCGCCTACTTTGGCGTGGCGGGCTACGCGCTCGCGTTCCTCACGCCCGCCGACATGCCGGTGAGCCTGTGGTGGTCGCTGCCGCTGGCCGTGGCCGGCGCGGGGCTGGTGGCGCTGTTCATCGGCTTTTTCGTGGTTCGCACGCACGGCATCTACTTCATCATGGTCACCATGGCGTTCGCGCAGATGGTGTTCTATCTGTTCTTCGACAACAAGGTCCTGGGCGGCTCGGATGGCCTGTACATCAACTTCCGGCCCGACGCCTCCATCTTCGGCTGGCTGCCGTTCGACCTGGAAGGCCGCAAGACCTTCTACTACTTCACCCTCGCCCTGGTGGTCATCGTCTATGTGCTGCTGCGCCGCCTGCTCTGGAGTCCGCTGGGCCGCGCGCTTTCGGGCATCCGCATCAACGAGCACCGCATGCGCGCCATGGGCTTTGGCACGCGCGGCTACAAGCTCACCGCCTTCACCGTGGCGGGTGCGCTCGCGGGGCTGGCGGGCTACCTGTGGGGCGCGCAGACGGGCTATGTGAACCCGGAGCTGATGGGCTTTCACATGAGTGCCCACGCCATCATGATGATCATCCTGGGCGGCATGGGCAACTTCGCGGGCGCCATCGTGGGCGCCTTCGCGTTCGAGTACCTGCTGCACGTGTTCAAGGACATCACCAAGCACTGGCAGCTGCTGATGGGCAGCTTCATCGTGCTGGTGGTGGTGGCCGCGCCGCGCGGGCTGCTGGGCATGCTGGGGCAGCGCCGGGCCGCCAGGGCGCAGGAGGAGGGTCCGCACCATGGCCGATGAAACCCTGCTCTCGGCCCGCCAGCTCACCAAGCGGTTCGGCGGCCTGGCCGCCGTCAACGGAGTGTCGCTGGACCTGTGGCGTGGCCGCATCCATGCCGTGATCGGCCCCAACGGCGCCGGCAAGTCCACGCTGACCAACCTGCTCTCGGGCGACCTGGCGCCCACCTCCGGGATGGTGCAGCTTGGCGGCACCGAGGTGACCGGGTGGGCCCCCGAGCGCATCTCGCGCCAGGGCCTGGGCCGCAGCTACCAGAAGACCAACATCTTCTTGCCGCTCACGGTGCACGAAAACGTGCGCCTGGCCGCCCAGTCGCGCGATGCGCAGCAGCCCTGGAATCCGCTGCGCTGGTGGCAGGACACGCGCGCCAACACTATCAAAAACAGAGCTACCCACGCACGCCTGGAAAGCGCCATCGAGCTTTCTGGCTTGAAGGACAGGCGCATGGCGATTGCAGGCGCCATGAGCCACGGCGAGCAGCGCCAGCTCGAAATCGCGATGACCCTGGCCACCGAGCCGCGGGTGCTGCTGCTCGACGAGCCCCTGGCCGGCATGGGCGTGGCCGAGGCCGAACGCATGGTCGAGCTGCTGCAGCGCCTCAAGCCCGCCCACGCCATCATGCTGGTGGAGCACGACATGGATGCCGTGTTCGCGCTGGCCGACCACCTTACCGTGATGGTCAACGGCGAAGTCATCGCCCACGGAACGCCCCCCGAGGTGCGTGCCGATGCCACGGTGCAAGCCGCATACCTGGGGGAGGATCACTGACATGGCGACTCCCTGGATTGATGCGCGCGGCATCCACACCTTCTATGGTCCCAGCCACATCCTGCACGGCGTGGACTTCACCGTCGGCCAGGGCGAGACCATCGGCCTCATGGGCCGCAACGGCATGGGCAAGAGCACGCTGCTCAAGTCGCTGATGGGCCTGGTCAAGCCCCGCTCCGGCTCGGTGACCGTCGCGGGCCGCGACATGACCGGCCGCCCGCCCTTCGAAGTGTCGCGCCTGGGCGTGGCCTACGTGCCCGAGGGGCGCGGCATCTTCGGCAACCTCAGCGTGGTCGAGAACCTGCAGATGGCCGCGCGCGCGGGAACCCGGGGCCAGCGGGACTGGACTTACGAACGCGTGCTGGAGACCTTCCCCCGCCTGAAGGAGCGCCTGGGCCACGGCGGCCAGCAGCTCAGCGGCGGCGAGCAGCAGATGCTGACCATCGGCCGGGCGCTCATGACCAACCCCGACGTGCTCATTCTCGACGAGGCCACGGAAGGCCTGGCGCCGCTCATCGCGCGCGAGATCTGGCGCATCTGCAGCCTCATCAAGGACAGCGGCATCAGCAGCGTGATCGTGGACAAGAACTGGAAACACGTCACGCAGATCACCGACCGCAACGTCATCCTGGTCAAGGGCCAGGTGGTGTTCGAGGGCAGCTCCGACGCCCTGCATGCGCAGCCGCAGCTGCTGGAGCAGTACCTGGGGGTATGAAGCCCCGGTGGCGGCAGCCCGCGCCGATAGAATCATCCGCTTTCCTCCTGAAGGGGCCCCACCCGTGTCTGATCGCCTGGCAGTCCTGCCGCAATACCTCATGCCCAAGCAGGCCCTGACCACCCTGGCCGGCAAATTTGCGTCGGCCCGGCTGGGTGGCCTCACGACCTCGGTGATCCGCCGCTTCGTGGCCCGCTACAACGTCAACATGGCCGAGGCGGCCAACCCTGACATCGCCAGCTACGCATCGTTCAACGACTTCTTCACGCGTGCGTTGAAGCCTGGTGCCCGCCCGCTGGCGCAGGCCGATCTGGTCTGCCCCGTGGACGGCGCCATCAGCCAGTTCGGCCCCATCGCCAAGGACCAGATCTTCCAGGCCAAGGGCCACACCTACTCCACCACCGCGCTGGTGGGCGGCGATGCCGCCGCCGCGGCGCGGTTTGACAACGGCCACTTCGCCACGCTGTACCTGAGCCCGCGCGACTACCACCGCATCCACATGCCCTGCGCGGGCGAGCTCACGCGCATGGTGCATGTGCCTGGCGACCTGTTTTCGGTGAACCCCACCACGGCGCGCGGCGTGCCCGGGCTGTTTGCCCGCAACGAGCGTGTGGTGTGCTTCTTTGAATCGGCGCAGGGGCCGTTCGTGCTGGTGCTGGTGGGGGCCACCATCGTCGGCAGCATGGCCACGGTATGGCATGGGCAGGTGAATCCACCGCGTCCGGGCACGCCGCGCCAATGGGACTATGCCCAGGGACAGGTGAGCCTGCGGCAGGGCGAGGAAATGGGGCGCTTCCTGCTGGGTTCGACCGTGGTGATGCTGTTTCCCCAGGGCCCGCTGCAGTTCAACCCGCAGTGGGCGCCCGCCCGGCCCATCCAGCTGGGCGAGGCGATGGCGCAGTTCGGCGCACGCTGAGGTTCGTCAGCCCGCGGTGGCGGCGCGCCGGGCGCCGCGTCAGAACCGGTCGGGAACGCGCGTGAGGTGGAAGGCCGTGGGCTCCACCCGAAGGGCATCGGGGTGCACCGGCGCATCGTGCCCCACCAGGTAGATCATCATCGCGTTGCGGCGCACCACCACGTGGCTGACCGTCTCGCGCTGCTGTCCCCATTGCACGGAGGCTCCGGGCTTGAAAAGGGGCATGTAGTAGTAGGCCGCTGGATCCATGAGGGGGTGCGGCTCCTTCCGCATTGGCTGACCGGGCACAGGGTGGTGAAAACAGGGGGCGCCCGCCGGGCGATTCCGAACCATCGCTGCAGCCATACTAGCACCGAACCCCCGCCACCCTGGCCCATGCCGCTACAAGAATTCGAGCAGAGGGGCACACCGCCGCACCGTTGGGGCCCCTGCGGACCCGTGGATCAGCGCGGAGCCTGGCGCGCGTGCGCGAATGCCAGCGCGGCCCGCAGCATGCGTTCGAGGTGCGGCTGCACGCGCTGCGCCACGTCGGGCAGGTAGTCGAACGGCAAGGATTCCTGCATGTAGCTGCACTGCGTCATCTCCAGCTGCACGGCATGCACGCCCTGCCCCGGCTGGCCATAGTGGCGCGTGATGTGCCCCCCCTTGAAGCGGCCGTTGAGCACCGCCGTGTAGCCGCCCGCGGCCTCCGCGATGGCCAGCAGCTCCCGGGCCAGTGCGGGATCGCAGCTTTCGCCGTTGGCCGTGCCCAGGTTCAGGTCCGGCAGCTTGCCTTCGAAGAAGCGCGGGAGCACCGAGCGGATCGAATGCGCGTCCCACAGCACGGCCACGCCATGCCGGGCGTGGATGCGATCGAGCTCGGCGCGCAGTTGCGCGTGGTACGGCGCCCAGACGGCATCGCGGCGCGCGGCGACTTCGGCTTCGCCCGGCACGTCGCCCTGGGCGTAGATGGGCGTGTCGTCAAAGGTATCGACCGGGCACAGGCCGGTGACGCTCTGGCCGGGGTAGAGGCTCGCGCCGTCGGGCGGACGGTTCAGGTCCACCACGTAGCGCGAGTGCGTGGCCACCAGGATGGAAGCGCCCATGTCGCGCGCAAAACCGTACAGCCGGTCCATGTGCCAGTCGGTATCGGGCACCTGGCGGGCCTCTTCGGTAAACCGCGCGGCCAGCGCGGGCGGCACGTAGGTTCCCGCGTGGGGCATGGAGATCAGCAGCGGCTGGGTGCCTTGGTGAAAGACAAACGGAGATGGTGCGGTGTCGGTCATGGTGGGTTCAGAAATAAAACAAAGACAGCCTCAATCCGGCGCGATGGTGGCCGACCGGGCTGCCACAAAGGCCCGGGCCGCCGATTCATGGAGTACATGCCGGCCTCCGGACACGCGGCGCACGCCCGCCACCCAGAGGCTGCCGATGGCCGAGGTCCGGTGGCTGCCAAACACATGGGCCGAGAGCATGCTGTGCGCGGGCAGATCGCGCAGCGCCACATGCTGCGCGTCCAGCACCACCATGTCGGCCTGCTGGCCCACCGCGATGCCGCCAACGGCCCGCCCCGCGGCCTGCGCCCCGCCAGCCACGGCCTGCAAGGTCATGGCGGTTGCGACCTCGGGCTGCGCGGCGGAGGCCAGCACATTGCGCTGCCGGCGTGACAGGCGCTGGCTGTACTCCAGCATCAACAGCTCTTCGGCCGCATTCACACAGGCATGGCTGTCCGAGCCCACGCCCCAGCGCCCACCCTGCTGCAGCCACAGCGGCATGTCGAAGATGCCGTCGCCCAGGTTCGCTTCGGTGGTGGGGCAGATGCCAGCGACGGCGCCGCTGCGCGCGGCGCCGGCGTATTCATCGGGCGTCATGTGGGTGGCGTGCACCAGGCACCAGCGTTCGTCCACCGGGGCGTGGTCGAGCAGCCACCGCACGGGGCGCTGGCCGCTCCAGGCGATGCAGTCGTCCACCTCCTGCGTCTGCTCGGCGATGTGGATGTGGATGGGTGCGTGGGGATCGAGGGCGGCGAGGCCCTGCACGGCGGCGGTCAGGCTCTCGGGCGGCACGGCACGCAGCGAGTGCGGGGCCAGGCCCAGAACGGCCCCCTGCGCCCGTGCAGCGGGCGCCAGGCGCTCCAATAAAGAGAGCATATTGCCGGTGCTGCGGATGAACCGGGCCTGGTCGGCCCGTGGTGGCTTGGCGCCAAAGCCGCTGGTCTGGTAGAGCACCGGCAGCAGCGTGATGCCCATGCCCGCGTTGCGGGCGGCGCGCAGCAGGGCCAGCGACAGCGTGGCGTCGTCGGCATAGGGTGTGCCACCCTGGTCGTGGTGCACGTAGTGGAACTCGCACACCGAGGTGTAGCCCGCCTCCAGCATCTCCACATACAGCCAGGTGGCGATGGCCTCCAGCGATTCGGGCGTGATGCGGGCGGCAAAGCGGTACATGAGGTTGCGCCAGCTCCAGAAGCTGTCCTGGCTTTCTGCCCGGTACTCGGTGAGCCCGGCAAACGCGCGCTGGAAGGCGTGCGAATGCAGGTTGGGCATGCCGGGGAGCACCGGGCCAGCAGCCACCGGCGTGCCTGCTGGCACCGCAGCATCGGAGGCCACGCCGGTGATGCGCCCTGCCCCATCCCACTGCACCAGCACATTGCGCGCCCAGCCGGTGGGCAGCAGCGCATCGGCCGCAAAAAGGCTGTGTGAAGCGTCAAGCGCCATGGCGGGCCCCCTGCTGTGTTTGGATGCCCATGCCATCGGCCACCACCTGCCCCTGCCGCACGACGGTGCAAGCGGGCTTGTGGCCGTACCAATAGGCCAGCTCGGCCGCATCGCCCAGCGGCCACAGCACAAAATTGGCGGGCCTGCCTGATGCGATCAGGCCGTGGGAATCTTGCAAGCCCAGCGCGCGCGCGGCGTGTGTGGTGATGCCGGCCAGGGCCTCGGGCACCGTCAGGCGGAACAGCGTGCACGCCATGTTGGCCATGAGCAGCAGGCTGAGCGCGGGCGAGGTGCCGGGGTTGTGGTCGGTGGACACCGCCATGGGCACGCCGGCCTCGCGCAGCTGCGCGATGGGCGGCAGGTGCGTGTCGCGCAGCGTGTAGTAGGCACCCGGCAGCAGCACGGCCACGGTGCCCGCGGCCTTCATGGCGGCGATGCCCTCCTGCGACAGGTGTTCGATGTGGTCGCACGACAGCGCGCCGTAGCGCGCGGCCAGGGCCGCGCCGCCCATGTCCGAGAGCTGCTCGGCATGCAGCTTGACCGGGATGCCCAGCTTTTGCGCGGCCTGGAACACCTGCTCGGTCTCGGCCAGCGTGAAGGCGATGCGTTCGCAGAACACATCCACCGCATCCACCAGGCCTTCTGCCGCCAGCGCGGGCAGCATCTCGTTGCAGACGAGGTCGGTGTAGTCCTGGCTGCGCCCTGCGTATTCGGGCGGCAGCGCGTGCGCGCCCAGAAAGGTGGTGCGCACCGTCACGCCGAACGCCTCGCCCAGGCGGCGGGCCACGCGCAGCTGCTTGCGCTCGTGCGCGAGGGCCAGCCCATAGCCGGACTTGATCTCGATGGCGCACACGCCCTCGTCCAGCAGGGCCGAGAGGCGCGGAGCGGCCAGGGCAAAGAGCTCGTCTTCCGACGCCCCGCGCGTGGCCTTCACCGACGACACGATGCCGCCACCCGCCCTGGCCACTTCTTCGTACGTGGCACCCGCCAGCCGCATCGCGAACTCGTTGGCGCGCTGGCCGCCGTAGACCAGGTGGGTGTGGCAGTCCACGAGGCCGGGCGTGGCCAGCGCGCCCTGCCCATCCCAGCGGTGCAGGGGATGGAAGGCCGGCGGCAGGTGCGCCTCGGGCCCGATCCAGGCCATGCGGCCGTCCTGCACCACCACGCAGGTGGGTTCGCCCTCGGGCACGGGCACATCGGCCGCCACGAGTCCGGCCACGGGCTTCAGATTCACCCACACGCCCTCGGCGCTCTCGCCGGCCGGGCCACCGGGCCGCGCCTGCTGCATCTGCTTGTCTGCCGGAAGGTTCATGGTATCAATTGCTATGCAAACAATAGCTGCCAGCGCTTATTCAGCAAGCGCCAGAGGCCATTTTTATCAAAATTCCGTTCTGGAACCACGCTCCAGCGCGATCCAGGCCAGCGCCGGCGCATCCGCCGCACTGCCGCCATGGGCGGGCTCCAGGCGCCCCTGCAAGGCAGCACCCTCCTGCACCCACCAGAAGCCCTGCCCTGCGTGCAGCACGCGGGGCTCGCCGCCCTGCTCTCCCGGCACCCATCGCCAGCCACCCTGCAGCACCATGCACAGGCCGGCGTGCACGCCCGCGGGCGCCCGCGCCTCGCCTGCCACCTGCAGGGCGCCGTGCCAGGCGCCCCGGCGCAGCATGAGGTTGAAGTCCTTCGAGGTGCCGCCCAGCATGGCGCCGTCCACGGCGTCGTCCCCCGGGAAGGCGAACGGCTGCCAGCGCTGGTCCAGCCCGTGCTCCCAGCCCGGGCCGCGCAGGTGCAGGCCGTCGCCTCCCAGCAGCATGATCTGGCGGTCGATGCCCGGAAAGACCGAGAACGGGCCGGGCCGGTCGACCGTGGCCAGGCTGACCCGCCACTCGAAGGCGTTCATGTCCGCTCCCGGCGGCCAGCAGGCGAGTTCCTGCGTGCTGCCGCCGCCATTCTTCCAGGGCGTGGCGGGGGTGGCGGCAAGGTCAAAGAAGACTGGCATCCCCATCGGTGCCCCGCTCATCGCGCACCCTCCCCGGCCTGCACCGCTTCGGCCACCAGCAGCGGAAACAGCGGGTGGTCCATCTCGGCTCCGGCGGGCAGCACGTCGGTCAGGCCCGCAAACTCGGGCGAGGTCTTCCAGGGCCGGGGGGCGTGGCGGATGTCGTCGCCCAGAAAGCGCACCGAAAACACGCGCCGGCGGTTCACGCCCTCCACCCCGCCCGCGGCGTGCAGGGTGAGCATGTGAAAGCACACCACATCGCCGGGCTCGATCTCCCAGCCGACGATGGGGAAAGCCTCGCGGCGGGCCTCGACATCGGGCAGGTCCTGCAGGCTGCCTTCAGGGAACCACTTGGCCTGGTTGTCCATGAAGGTGCGCGGCATGAGCCAGGGCCCCTTGTGCGAACCGGCCACGAATTCAAGCGTGGCCGCGCGCGACACCGGATCGACCGGAATCCACATGCTGATGTTCTGCAGGCCTTCGATGTTGTAGTACGGCTGGTCCTGATGCCACGGAGTGCGCTGGCGCGTGCCGGGCTCCTTCACCAGCACATGGTCGTGGTACAGCCGCACGGTGCGCGACCGCATGAGGCGCTGCGCGGCCAGGGCCAGCGGCGTCTCGCGCACGAAACGGCCGAACTGCGGGATGTCCTGCCAGTTGCAGAAGTCCTCGAAGAAACGGCCCGGGTCGTCGGGGCGGCTGGCCACCTTGGCGCGCGGGCTGGGCGCGGCCAGGTTGGCGTCGATGCCTTCGCGCAGCAACGCCACCTCCCCGGGCGTGAGCAACTGCTTGATGCACAGCGCGCCGTCGCGGTCGAAGCGGGCAATGTCGTCCTGGGTCAGGCGCTCTTGCAGGCGCTGCTGCATCACGGGTGAAAGCGGGGACATCGGGGGTTTCCTCCTCTGGGGTTGACGGCAACCGTGCACAGCGCCGCGCAGCGCCTCAGGCGCGGGTGAGCACGGCCTGCAGGAAGGAGCGCGTGCGCTCCTGCGTGGGGTTGGTGAAGATGGTGGCGGGGGCGCCGGCCTCGATGATGCCACCGCCGTCCATGACGACGACCACGTCGCCCACCTCGCGCGCGAAGTCCATCTCGTGGGTGACGACCATCATGGTCATGCCTTCGCTGGCCAGCAGCTTCATGACCTGCAGCACCTCGCCCACCAGCTCCGGATCGAGCGCCGAGGTGGGTTCGTCGAACAGCATCACGCGCGGCTCCATGGCCAGTGCACGGGCAATGGCCACACGCTGCTTTTGCCCGCCGGACAGGCTGGCGGGCATGGCCGACGCCTTGTGCGCCAGCCCCACCTTGGCCAGCAGGGCCTGGGCACGCTCGTCGGCCTCCTTGCGCGAGAGGCCGCGCAGCTTGCGCGGGCCCAGCGTCACGTTGTCGAGCACCGACAGGTGCGGGAACAGGTTGAACGACTGGAACACCATGCCGACCTCCTCGCGCAGCGCGTTGAGGTCATGGTCGGGCAGCATGCGGCCTTCCTGCACCAGCGTGCGGCCGCAGATCTCGACCGTGCCGCCCTCGGGCTGCTCCAGGCCGTTGCAGCAGCGCAGGAAGGTGCTCTTGCCCGAGCCGCTGGGCCCGATGACCACCACCACCTGCGATGGGAACACGTCGAAGTCGATGCCACTGAGCACCACATGGCTGCCAAACGACTTGCGCAGGCTGCGAATGCGCACGATGGGCTCGGAAGCCGGGTTCGCGCCGGTCACTGCAGACGTTGTCTTCATTGCACCATCCCTCCGGCGCGCAGGCGCAGTTCCATGCGGCGCAGCACCAGCGTGGTGGCCCCGGTCAGAATGAAATACACCACCGCGATCGCCAGGTACACCTCCAGCGAACGGTACGACACGCTGATGATCTTCTGCCCCTCGTGCATCAGGTCGTGGATGGTGAGCAGCGACACCAGCGCCGAGTTCTTGATGAGTGCGATGAACTCATTGCCCAGCGGAGGAATCATGCGCACCACCGCCTGCGGCAGCACCACGGTGCGCATGGCCAGGCCCGAGGACATGCCGATGGAGCGCGCGGCCTCCATTTGCCCCTTGTCGATGGACTGGATGGCGCCGCGCACCACCTCGGACACGTAGGCGCCCGAGTAGATGCCCAGGCCGATCACGCCGCACACAAAGGCGGGCAGGAGAATGCCGAACTGCGGCAGGCCAAAGAACAGGATGAACAGCTGCACCAGCAGCGGCGTGCCGCGGATCGCGGCCACGTAGGCGGTGCACAGGGCGTAGACCACGCGGCGCCTGGGGTTCAGGCGGCCAATGCCCACCAGCAGGCCCATGACGCAGCCCAGCAGCAGCGAGGCGGCCGTGATTTCCACGGTGACCAGCGCGCCCGCCAGCAACTGGGGCAGCCCGGCCCAGACAGGAGAAAAATCGAGTTCCATGGTTCAGTCCGGCAACGGTCCGTGGCTTACTTGGCAGCGCTGTTGCTGAACCACTTCTTGACGATGGCCGCATAGGTACCGTCGGCCTTGAGCCTGGTGATGGCGCCGTTGACGGCCTTCGTCAGCTCGGGCGTGTCCTTGCGCAGGGCCATGCCGTATTCCTCGGTGGTGAGCTGCTCGTCGAGCACACGCAGGCCCGGGCGGGTGCGCACGTACTGGAACGCGGCGGGCTTGCCGGTCACGGCGGCATCGGCCCGGCCGATGTCCACCAGGTTGAACATCTCCTGGTTCTTCTCGACCTCGACGCGCTGCACCTTGGGGAATTTTTCGGTCAGGTATGCCACCGACTTGGTGCCCACCTGCACGCTGACTTTCTTGCCGTCCAGGTCGGCCAGCTTGTGGATGGTCTTGTTGTCGGCCTTCACCATCACCACCAGGCCGCCGGCGTAGTAGGAGTCGGTGAAGTCCACCACCTTCTTGCGCTCGTCGGTGATGTAGATGGCCGATACCGCCATGTCGAAGCGCTTGGAGATCAGGCCGGGAATCAGGCCCTTGAAGTCGATGTCCACCCATTCGACCTGCTTGCCCATGGCCTTGGCGATCGCTTCCACCAGCTCGACGTCAAAGCCCGTGCGTTTGCCATTCTCGACGAACTCCATGGGCGGGAACGTGGCATCGGTGCCCACACGCAGGACGTTGTCCTGGGCCTGCGCACCCGTGGTGCAAAAGGCGGCGGCGGCCAGGCTGGCCAGAAGAAGGTTGCGACGAAGGTTCATGGGGAAAGCTCCTGGGGAGGGGTGAGGGAAATCAGGGAGAAGTGAGCTGGCGGGAGATGCGCGCGGCGGCGATGACGGCCATGCCGGTGAGCGCGGCCTCCTGCCCCTGGGCTCGCAAGATCGGGGCCATCAGGGTGATGGCCCCCGCGGCCTGCCGGGGAGAGCCGAACACGGGCACGCTGACACCCCAGACACCGGCATCCACCTCGCCGGAGCTGACGGCGTAGCCCGCCTTGGCAATGCCTTCCAGCTCGGCCAGCGCCGCCTGGCGCTCGGGGGTGCCCGCGCCGTAGTGCAGGTCCAGAATGGCATTGCGCGTGGCCGGGGCCACATGGGCCAGCAGGCACTTGGCGGAGGCGCCGGCGCGCAACGGCACGCTGCGCCCCTTTTCGAACGAGCAGCGCAGGGCCTGCGTGCTGTCCACCATGTCCAGGCATACCACGCTGTCGTTGACGGCCACCACCAGCCCCACGCTTTCGTGGGACTGCCGGGCCAGGGCCTGCATGTCCGGCCGTGCGTGGTGCACCAGGTGCGACGCCATGTCAAAGCCCAGGGCCAGTTGCAGGCTCAGCGGCCCGGGCGCGTAGTGCCCGCTGCTCTCCAGCACGAAGCCCCACAGCTTGAGCCGCGCGAGCTGCCGGTACAGCGTGCTGCGCGCCAGGCCCGTGGCCTCCATCAGCTCGGCGGCCGACATGGGTTGGCCATGCTGCGCCAGCACCGCCAGCACGTGCAGAACACGGTCGGCGGCGGCAACGGAGGTCGGTCCACGGGTGGGCATGGACTCAGTATCAAAGGATTGCAGCGGCATTCAAACCCAACATTCCCACCGAATGGGAATGCCGTTCCCTTTTTTCACATCCCTGTCACACCTCCTTGCCGACGCTGTTTCACTTCACCATGGGCAGCTTCAGGCCCTGCTTCTTCGCCGTTTCCACGGCCAGTTCGTAGCCTGCGTCGGCATGGCGCATCACGCCGCTGCCGCAGTCGTTGACCAGCACGCGCGCCAGGCGCTCGGCCGCCGCATCGGTGCCATCGGCCACGATGACCATGCCCGAGTGCTGCGAGTAGCCCATGCCCACGCCGCCGCCGTGGTGCAGGCTGACCCAGGTGGCGCCGCCCGAGGTATTGAGCAAGGCGTTAAGCAGCGGCCAGTCGCTCACGGCGTCCGTGCCATCCTTCATGCCTTCGGTCTCGCGGTTGGGACTGGCCACGCTGCCGGTATCGAGGTGGTCACGGCCGATCACGATGGGCGCCTTCAGCTCACCGCTCTTCACCATCTCGTTGAAGGCCAGGCCCGCGATGTGGCGCTCGCCCAGGCCCAGCCAGCAGATGCGCGCGGGCAGGCCCTGGAAGGCGATGCGCTCGCCCGCCATGTCGAGCCAGCGGTGCACGTGCTTGTTCTCCGGGAACAGCTCCTTGATCTTGGCGTCGGTCTTGCGGATGTCTTCCGGGTCACCCGACAGCGCCACCCAGCGGAACGGGCCCTTGCCTTCGCAGAACAGGGGGCGGATATAGGCGGGCACAAAGCCGGGAAAGTCGAAGGCGTCCTTCACGCCTTCGTCAAACGCCACCTGGCGAATGTTGTTGCCGTAGTCCACCACCGGGATGCCCATGTGCTGGAAGTCGAGCATGGCCTGCACATGCACGGCGCAGGACTTGGCAGCGGCCTTCTTCAGCACCTCGTGCTGCGTCACATCCTGCTGCGCGGCGCGCCACTGGGCCACCGTCCAACCTGCGGGCAAGTAGCCGTTGACGAGGTCGTGGGCGGAGGTCTGGTCGGTGACGAGGTCGGGCTTCAACCCACCCGCCTGGGCGCGCTTCACCAGTTCAGGCAGCACGTCGGCCGCATTGCCCAGCAGAGCGATGGAGATGGCCTCCCCGGCCGCCGTGTGCTGCTGAATGAGCTCGATGGCGTGGTCGATGTCGCGCGCCTGCTTGTCCACATAGCGCGTGCGCAGGCGAAAGTCGATGCTGCTTTGCTGGCATTCGATGTTGAGCGACACCGCGCCCGCGAAGGTGGCGGCCAGCGGCTGCGCGCCGCCCATGCCGCCCAGGCCCGCGGTCAGGATCCACTTGCCCTCGAGCGAGCCGCCATAGTGCTTGCGGCCGGCTTCGGCAAAGGTCTCGTACGTGCCCTGCACGATGCCTTGCGTGCCGATGTAGATCCAGCTGCCGGCGGTCATCTGGCCGTACATGAACAGGCCCTTCTGGTCCAGCTCGCTGAAGTGCTCCCAGTTGGCCCACTTGGGGACCAGGTTGGAGTTGGCCAGCAGCACGCGGGGTGCGTTGGCATGGGTCTTGAACACGCCCACCGGCTTGCCGGACTGGATGAGCAGGGTTTCGTCGTCGTTCAGGTCCTTGAGCGAGGCGAGGATCTGGTCATAGCACTCCCAGTTGCGCGCGGCGCGGCCGATGCCGCCGTACACCACCAGGTCCTGCGGGCGCTCGGCGACTTCGGCGTCCAGGTTGTTCTGGATCATGCGGTAGGCGGCTTCGGTGAGCCAGCTCTTGCAGGTGAGCTGGCTGCCGCGCGGCGCACGGATCACGCGGCTGGCGTCGTGGCGGGGATCGGTGTTGGAAGCGGCTGCAATGATGGCGTCGTTGGCGTTCATGGTGGGCTCCTGTGAATGGGTGGCGTGGCAAAGAGAGAAAGAAAGGAAAAAATCAGGAATGGCTGGGCAGGCACTGCAGCAGCGGCGCGGGCCATGGCGTCTCCGAGGCCCATTCGCGCATGGATTCGATGTCGGTGGCCAGGAAGCGGTCTTGCTCCAGGTAGGCCACGCGCTGGCGGATGGCAGCGAACTGGTCTTCGATGAGCACAGAAGATTTCAGGCTGCGGTCGAACTCCATGCCCTGCGCGGCGGCCATGGCCTCGATGCCCACCATCACCGCCGCATTGCGCACCATGTCGCCCAGGCGGCGTGCGCCGTAGGTGGCCATGGAAACGTGGTCTTCCTGGTTGGCCGACGTGGGCAGGCTGGTCACGCTGCTGGGGTTGGCCAGGCACTGGTTCTCGGCCGCCAGCGCGGCGGCGGTGACCTGGGCGATCATGAAGCCCGAGTTCACGCCGCTGTCGCGGATCAGGAAGGCCGGCAGGCCCGACAGGCCGGGGTCGAGCAGCAGCGACAGTCGGCGCTCGGAGATGGCCCCGATCTCGGCCACGGCCAGCGCGATGATGTCCGCCACGAAGGCCACGGGCTCGGCGTGGAAGTTGCCGCCCGAGATCACGTCGCCGTTGTCGAATACCAGGGGGTTGTCGGACGCGGCATTCGCCTCGATGGCCAGCACGCGCGCGGCGTGGTGCAGGTTATCGAGGCACGCGCCCATCACCTGCGGCACGCAGCGGATGGAGTACGGGTCCTGCACGCGGCCGCAGTGGGGATGTGAAGGGTCGATGGCGCTGCCATCCAGCAATGCGCGCACGGCGGCCGCCACGGCGATCTGCCCCGCCTGGCCGCGCGCCTCGTGGATGCGTGCGTCAAACGGCTTGACCGAGCCCTTGATGGCCTCGAGCGACAGGCAGCCTGCGACCAGCGCGGCGGCGAAAACGCTCTCCGCGCCGAACAGCCCCGCCAGCGCGAGCGAGGTGGATACCTGCGTGCCGTTGAGCAGCGCCAGCCCTTCCTTGGGGCCCAGCACGAACGGCGCAAGGCCGATGGAGCGCATGGCCTCGGCCCCAGACACCACCGTGCCATCGACCTTGGCCTGCCCTTCGCCGATCAGCACGCAGGCCAGGTGGGCCAGCGGCGCCAGGTCGCCCGACGCGCCCACCGAACCCTTGGCCGGAATCACGGGCAGCACGTTGGCGTTGGCCATGGCCAGCAGCGCATCCACGATCTCGGGACGGATGCCCGAATGCCCACGCGCCAGGCTGATGGCCTTGGTGGCCAGGATGAGGCGCATCACGGGATCGGGCAGCGCATCGCCCGTGCCCACGCTGTGGGACAGCACCAGGTTGCGCTGCAGCTCGGCGAGGCGCTCGTGGGCGATCTTGGTGCTGGCGAGCTTGCCGAAGCCGGTGTTGATGCCGTAGACCACCTGGTCCTCATCCACGATGCGCTGCACCGTGGCCAGCGACGCCTGCATGAGGGCACGCGCCGACGGGTCCAGCGACAGCTGCACGGGCGCGGCGTGGATGCGGCGCAATTCAGCCAGCGTGACCCGGCCGGGATGCAAGATCAGGGAGGAAGTGGTGGTTTTTGTCATGGCATTGATCCTGTATATACAAGTAGGTACAAGCGTAAAAAAATCGGGCCCTTCAGGCAAGCGTTCAACCAGCGACCGGGTTGCCGTCGGCTCGAAAGCGGCTGCCCAGGCGGTAGCGGGTAGCGGGGTGCAAACAACGCACCACGGTGATGGGAATCCCGCGCGACCAGGTGCGGCGGGTGAGCAGCAGGCAGGGCTCCTGCGGCGACATCTCCAGCAGCGTGGCCTGCTCGGCGGTGGGCATGACGGCATCGACCACGTGCTCGATCTGGTCGAACGGCACGTTGCGCACCAGGTATTCGGAGGGCTGCAGCAGCGTGAAGTCCTGCGCGGCGAACTGGGGCACCTGGCGCGGATTCACGTGGCGGTCTTCCAGCTGCACGGGCAGGCCGTCCTCGCGGTGGACGCACAGCGAGTGGAACACCGACTCCCCCGTGCGCAGGTCCAGCGCTGCCGCCACTTCGAGCGTGGCCGAGATGCGCTCCACGGCCAGCACGTCGCAGCGGTAGTCGTGCCCCCGCTGGCGGATTTCGCTCGCGAGGTTGGCGATCTGCAGCAACGTGGACTGTGGCTTGTCTTCCGCCACGAAGCTGCCCACGCCGGCCACGCGCACGATGCGGCCCTGCTCCACCAGTTCGCGCAGCGCGCGGTTCACCGTCATGCGCGAGATGCCGAACTGGGTGACCAGCTCGTTCTCGGACGGCAGGCGGTCGCCCGCGCGCCAGATGCCTTCCTGGATCTTGCGCGAGATATGGTCCTTGATCTGCTCGTACAGCGCCATCGCCTGCGCGGGCGCCGCCACGGCCGCCACCGCCCTGGCTGGAGCGGCAAGCGGTGCGCTGCGCGGGGCAGCTGCTGCGGGACGGCGGGAAGGACGGGCGCTCATGGGACCAAGGCGTTCAGTGCAGGTCGGCCGCCATGGATTCGGCGCGGATCTCTTCCGTCAGGCGCGCCTTGAGGTCCATGAACTCGGGGCTGGTCTTGATCGTGTAATGGCGCGGGTGCGGCAGGTCCACCGCCAGCTCGGTCTTGATGCGGCCGGGCCGCGCGCTGAACACGGCCACGCGGTTGGCCATGAAGATGGCCTCGTCGATGTCGTGGGTGACGAAAAGCACGGTCTTGCGCTCGGCCTCCCAGATGCTCAGCAGCAGCTCCTGCATGAGCACGCGGGTCTGGTTGTCGAGCGCGCCGAAGGGCTCGTCCATCAGCAGGATCTTGGGGTCGTTGGCCAGCGCGCGCGCAATCGCGGTGCGCTGCTGCATGCCGCCCGACAGCTGCTTGGGAAAGTGCTGCTCGAAGCCGCGCAGGCCCACCTTGGCGATGAAGTACGCGGCGCGTTCCTTCTGCTGGGCTTCGGGCATGCCGCGCTCGCGCAGGCCGAAGCGGATGTTCTGCTCGATGGTGAGCCAGGGGAACAGCGTGTAGCTCTGGAACACCATGCCGCGCTCGGCGCCCGGGCCTTCCACGGGCGCGCCGTCGAGCAGCACGCGGCCGCTGGTGGCGTGGTCCAGCCCCGCGACGATGCGCAGCAGCGTGGACTTGCCGCAACCCGAGGGGCCCAGGATGGTGACGAAGTCGTTGTCCTGCACTTCGAAGTCGACCGGCTGCAGCGCCTGCGTGCGCTGGCCCTTGGCGGTCTCGAAGACGCGCGAAACGGCTTGGATGGATACGCGGCTCATCGCACAAAACTCCAGGCAAACAGACGGTGGTTGAGCGCCTTGAAGGCGAAGTCGGACACCAGCCCGATGAGGCCGATGATGATGATGCCGAAGATGATCTGGCCGGTATTGAGCAGCGACTGGCTGTCGGTGATCATGTGGCCGATACCGCTCGAAGAACCGATCAGCTCGGCCACGATCACGTAGGTCCAGGCCCAGCCCAGCACCAGGCGCAGGGTCTCGGCGATCTCGGGCGCGGCGCCCGGGATGAGCACGCGCGTCACGATGCCCTTGTGGCCGGCTCCCAGCGTGTAGGCGGCCTCCACGAGGTCGCGCCGCGCGCCCCCCACGGTCACGGCCACCATCAGCGTGATCTGGAAGACCGAGCCGATGAAGATGACCAGGATTTTCTGCGTCTCGCCAATGCCGGCCCACAGGATGAGCAGCGGAATGAAGGCCGACGCGGGCAGGTAGCGGCAGAACGAGACGAAGGGCTCGAAGAACGCCTCGATGCCCTTGTAGGCGCCCATGGCGATGCCCAGGGGCACGGCGATCACTGCGGCCAGCACAAAGCCACCGACCACGCGCCAGATGGTCATGCCGATGTCCTTGATGAAGCCGTATTCGGTGAACAGCAGCCAGCCTTCCTTGGCCATGGTGATGGGGCTGGCCAGGAAGGTGGGCGACACGAAGCCGCCCAGCGTGAAGAACGCCCACACCGCCACGAACACGACGAAGAAGGCCAGCCCCAGCATCCAGCGGGCACGGCTGCTCACGGGCTCCAGGGGAGCCAGCGAGCGCCGGCGCACGGGAGCGTGGGACTCGGTAACGGACAGGGGTTGCACTGCAGACATGGCGCGCTCTTCTTTGGCTCGGAAAAACTCAGTTGTTACTTGATGAAGCTCGCGTCGAAGGTGGCGGCCAGATCTTCAGGCGCCTTGCGGATGATGCCGGCCTCCAGCAGGATGCCGGTGGCATCCTTCATGAACGTGGTCAGTTCGCCCGCGAAGAACTTCTGGTTGGCGGCCTTGTCCTGCCAGCGCAGGAAGGACGACGACTTGGCGAACTGCTCGCCCGTCTGCTTGACGGCCGCGCCCATGATCTCGTTGGACTTGGTGGGGTCGGCCTTGATCATGTCGAGCGCCTGGAAGTACGAATTGGCCAGGGCCTGCGCGGCCTTGCCGTTGGCCTTGAGCCAGGTGGGGTCGCAGCCCACGGTGTCCATCACCATGGGGTAGTCGAGCGTGGTGGCCAGGATCTTGCCGGCGGCAGGGTTGTCGCGCACGGTGGAAAGATAGGGCTCGTACGTCATGGCGGCATCGTTCTGGCCGGCCACGAAGGCCTGCGCGGCCGCCTGGGGCGACAGCGTGGTGGTCTTCACGTCCTTGAGGCTCATGCCGTTCTTGCTGAGCATCCAGGCCAGGCCGAAGTACGGGGCGGTGCCGGGAGCATCCACGCCGATGGTCTTGCCCTTCAAGTCGGCAAAGCCCTTGATGTCGCCCCGCACCGCGATGCCGTCGGCGCCGTAGGACTTGTCCATCTGGAAGATCTGCACGATGGGCACGCCGTTGGCGTTCCAGGCCACATGCGTCTCGACGGTGGTGGCGGCGCACTGGATGGACTTGGAGGCCAGGGCCAGGTGGCGGTCCTTCTGCGGGATCATCTTGATCTCCACATCCAGGCCGTTCTTCTTGAAGATGCCCGCCTTGTCGGCCAGGGTGAGCGGCGCGAAACCCGTCCAGCCGGACATGCCCAGCACAATCTTGGTTTCCTGCGCCTGGGCCGGGGCGGCCAGGGCCATCACGCATGCCGTTGCCGCTGCCAGCGACGTCCATTTCACAACCGATCGAGTCATCATCTGCTCCTGTTTGAAGAAAGTACCTTAGCCCATCCCGGCCGGGTCGCACCCGCATTCCAGCCGCCATGATGACAGCCGCAGCATACCTGTATATACAGGGTAAACGCTAAAGAGTCCCCAAAAGGGGCCGGTAGCCAGTCTGAGCAAGAATGAGGCCAACGTAAGTACCCCACGCCGGCGACCGCCGGTGAAAATCAGAAATTGATAGCAAACCATCCATGGCAGGTGTATACCAACGCCGGTCTGGCATCCATTTTGCGCTTCGCGAAATCGTACGGAGAAAAACACCGCGCCACGCCAACGCACCATCGCGGTGCAGTGCGGCGCCCTCGGCAGGCCGGGGGGCCGCGGGGCACCCAGCTCAGGCGACGATCGGCAGGCGCACCGTGACCGAAAGGCCGGGCCCGGCGTTGCGCATCTGCAGCGTGCCGCCGTGCGCCTGTGCCACCAGCCGGCACAGGTACAGGCCCAGGCCCACGCCGCCGGTGGTGCGCTGCCGCGCCGTGTCGGGCCGGTAGAACGCCTGCGCCAGGTGCGGCAGGTGCTCTGGGGGAACACCCGGTCCGTGGTCGCGCACCTCCAGTTCGAGCGTCTGCGCCGCGAGGCGCAGATGCAACTCGGGCGGCGGCGCGGCCGGATCGCTGCTGTGGCGCAGGCTGTTGTCCAGCAGGTTGCGCAGCAGCAGGCGCATGCGGGAGCGGTCAAGCGACAGCGGCGGCATGCCCTGCTGTGCATGGAGGGTGATCCCCGCCGCGCCGGCATGGCGGCCGCCGAGCTCGGCCACCACCTCCCGCGCCAGCGCAGCCAGGTCCACGGGCTCGCGGTGCAGGGCGGCGTGGCGTCCAGCCAGGCGCTCGCTTTCGAGCAGGTCGGTGATGAGTCCGGCCATTTCACTCAGGTCGCGCATCAGGGCCTGCCGCTGGGCCTGCACGTCGGCGGTCTCGGGCAGCAGCTCGGTGTTCAGGCGGGCGCGGGTCAGGGGGCTGCGCAATTCATGGCTCATGGCCAGCAGCAGGGCCCGCTTGGCCTCCAGCATCTGGTGGATGTCATCCCCCATGGTATTGATGGTGGCCGCCAGTTGCCCCAGCTCGTCGGGCCGGTGGGCATGCCGCACGGGGATCGCCTGGGCGAAATTGCCTTCGCCAAACCGCTGCGCGCCCCGGCGGATGTCGTCGAGCGGGCGCAGCAGATGCCGCACGTACACATAGGCCAGCGCGGTGAGCAGCAACAGCACCGTGAGCGTGCCCCACGCAATGCGCGGGCGCTTTTCCCAGGACAGCGCATTGAGCCCGAACTCGATGCTGTGTCCGTCCGCCGTGGTGCGCTGCAGGAGCCGGCGGCCCTGGTCGTCGCTGCCATGGCCGTTCCAGTGCTCCTCGCGCTGGAACTTGTCGCTCATCCAGTCGCTGCGCGGCTGATCGGGGTGGGATTCCCAGTGGACCACCGGCCCGTCAATGCGCAGCGTGACCGGCAACCGGCTCGCGATGGCCTTCGCCCGCTCGATGCTGGGCGGGCTGCCGATCTCGTCCGCGAGGCGGTCCACGTAGTCCATCAGCAGGGGCCTGGCCGCCTCGCGCCAGCCCACGGACACCGCCTTTTGCACTCCGCCCATGAAGGTGACGGCCACCGTCACCGCGAGCGCCATGAACACCAGCACCAGCCGGATGCGCAGCGAATACCCGACCGCGCGCCGCGCGCGGCGGTGCCAGGGGCAATCGTGCCCGTCTTCGGCCCCCTCGCCAGGGCGCGAACGCCGCCAGAACCTCATGGCGCCGCCCGCCGCAGGGCCAGCGAGTAGCCCGCGTTGCGCAAGGTCTTGATGCAGTCGAGCGGTTCCAGCTTCTTGCGCAGGCGGCTCACCACGATATCGACGGCGCGGGTGTACAGCTCGGCCTCGTGCCCGCGCAACTGGTTCAGGATGTCATCGCGGCTGAACACCTTGCCCGGTTCGCGTGCCAGCAGATGCAGCAGGTCGAATTCGGTGCCGGTCAGCTCGACGATGCCCCCTTGTCGCAGCACGCTGCGGCGCGCGGCATCAATGCTGAGGCCTTCAAACTCCAGCGTCCCCGAATCGCCGCCCTGCCCCGGCGCGCGGCTGCGGCGCAGCACGGTCTGCAGCCGTGCCACCAGCTCGCGCGGCTCGAAAGGCTTGGGCAGGTAGTCGTCGGCACCCAGCTCCAGGCCCACCACGCGGTCCATCACCTCACCCCTGGCCGTGAGCATCACGATGGGCAGGTCCCCCTGCTTGCGGATGGTGCGGCACAGTTCAAAGCCGTCCATCTCGGGCAGCATGACATCAAGGATGGCGGCATCAAAGCCGCCCGCCCCGAGCCGGGCCAGGCCTTCGCTGGGCTTGAGCGCATGGACCAGTTCCAGCTCGAAACGCTGGAAATAGATGGCAAGCGGCGGACCCAGTTGGGCGTCGTCGTCAATGAGCAGGATGCGGTGCATGCGCGATTCTTACATTGGCAGGCCGCTGCCGGCCACCGGCGGAGCAAGCAATGCGCGGTGCCGCCGGATGAGCTCCCGCAGGCGGTGCTGCGCAGGCAGGTGCAGCGCATCGAAGGCGTCCGCGGCCGCGAGCAGCGCAGGCAGGGCGGGCGCGGCGGCAGCGGGCTGGCGCGCCACGAGCCCGAGCGCATGCTCCCTGTCAAAGCGCGGCCCCCATACCAGCGACATCAACTCGTCATGGGGCTCGGGCATGCCTGCCAGCAGCACAGGGCCGTGCATGCGCACTTCCTGCGTCAAGTGGTGGATGGGATCCAGCATCGGTGACATGGAAAATGCTCCTGCCTCAGCCGCGCGCCATCCAGCCCCTGCGCCGCTGCATCAGCTCGCGCACCTTCTGCTGCTGGTCCGGATTCAGGCTGTCGTAGAAGTCCGCCAGCGCATTGATCACGTCAGGGCTGTTCGCCTGTACCGCGCGGGTCTTCTCCTCCAGCAGGCTCTGCGCGCGTGCACGGTCGAACTTGTCGCCCGCGACGATGGCCTGCACTTCCGCGCGCGGATCGGCTATCTTGCCCAGGAAGGCCGTGCGCTGTGCCTCCATCCTGTCCGCCAGCACATTGAGCTTTTGCTTCTGCGCATCGTTCAGGTCCAGCTTGCCGCTGACCCGGTCGACCACCTTGGCGCGCACCTCCGCCATTTTCTCCGGGCTCATGGGCCCGTGGCGGTGGGCTCCACTGGAACAGGCCGTCAGACCACCCACCATGATGGATGCGCCAAAGATTCCTACCAGCGTTCTCTTGATCCAGGGTTTCATGATCAGTCCTTTCGGGACGGTGTTGAACATGGCCCTGATGGTGCCGGCAGGTGCTTCGGGAGTGGTCTCGACGCAGTTTCGGTTTATTTCATTTTGTTTCGCGGGAGAAGGCGCTGGCAGAGGCCCAGGTCCTTTGGAGCGCTTCAAGCCGCGCCCGCAGGTGGGGTGCAGCAGCCAGATCGAGACAGGCGGAATCTCAGCGCAGGACGGCGGACAGCACCACCAGCCGGTTTGACAGCTCCACGGCGTCGGTGCGCATCTGGATGAGCGGAACCGTGCCCACGCTGCCCCCGCCATACCAGATGTTGAAGGCGGTCACGCCGGGGAACCCGTCGGCGTGGCCATAGGCCTCGATGGCCTCGTCAATTTCGGCATGCAGGGTGGGGGTGCCGACCAGGACCTTTCCGTCAAACACCCGGGCCAGGTACTGCGCGGCGCCCTCGGGCCGAATGTGCAATGTCAACACCCGCATGGTTTCTCGCTGCACGCACCCGGGGCGCACTCAGGCCTGTCGTCAACCCATCGCTTGGGGTTCGCGGTATTCCAGGTCTGCAAACTGTAATTCCCGCTCCATGCCATGGCTGTCTCCCCCCCAAGGCGCGAGATCGTCGGTTTGCTGGCGCTGGAAAACCCGCTCCATCGGCTGCCCCATTTGCAAGGCAGGCGCTTCTGGCCACGCTTCCAGATGATGGGATGGGGGATCGAAAGAAAACATGCTGAACTCCTCGCACGGGCACCGCACTGGCCCCGTGGTGATTGAGGCATGGGCCCGAACACACGCATGTCGGAACCCCGTGAAGACAGGTGTAGGACAACACTGACGTGGATGCGGACGCCGTCCCGCCGGCAGGATCGCAAAGCCCTGGGCGCCGTCAGGCAGCCTTTGCCAGCAGCGGGGATTCCCCGATCCCCAGGGCATCCCCCTCGCCCGCCAGAAGACCGATGCAGTCCAGGGCCGTCGGCGGATCGCAGGGCTCGGCATAGACGCGCAAGGCTATGTCTTGGGCGGCGGGAGAGAAATAGAGCCAGAGATTGTCCTTTTCCTTGTCATAGCAGGAAAAGAGCGCCCTGCCGGACCCCGGGGGGCACATCAGGAACTTCGACATGAACATCTGCTGAATGCGCAGCGTGGGCTCAAAGGCCTGATCATCATTGCCGAGTGCCAATTTGTACCAACTGCTCATATGCGCCTTTCACCTGGCCGTGCCAGTAAATACGGATGGCCCATCGTATTTACGCAGCGCGGCCGCGGCACTTCTGGTGCGGCGCATCAATTTGTAGGACAGTGACTCCGAGCGGGGTTTACGGGCATGAGGCCGGATACGTGGCACGGCCCATCAGTCGTATGAAGCCTCCAGATCGGTGTGCGCCTGCGGGCGGGGCGCCCTCACGCGGGATCGATAGGCTCTGAGCGTCGCGCAACCCAGGCCGGTGATGTACAGCACCTGCGCCTTCTGCTGTGGCGAATCGACGGGCGGGAGCTGCACTTCCACCATACCGGCCGCCCGCAACACGCGCAGCTTGTCGATGTTGACCACGTCCGATTCAATCAGGGGAAGCGCATCGCGCTCCAGTTCCCTTAGATACTCCATTGGCATGGCGGCCTCCGGCGTGAATGAAGGAATATTGTGCGGCGCGAGCCCCCCGGGTTCAAGGATTGATACACGAAGCTACAACCTTGCGGGCCCGGCAGCCAGGGGCCCCAAATGAAGCACCAGCGCGGCTGGGCGCCCCGCTGGCAGCCGCGTAAACCCCTGCCGATATTGTTGCCATTCGGATTTTTGTAACAAATCCCGCACCATCCATACCGGTCTTACCGTAGGAAACCGCCTACGCGGTCCTTCGCTGTTGTCGCACCCCGGCCTGGAGTACGCACACCTAGCATCCTTGCTTCATCAAAGGGGATGGCCATGCCAATCGTCGTGATTTTCTTCGGGATCCAGCTGATCGCCGTGGCGCTGGCCGCCGCGATCGTGGGCATCTGAGCCCCACCCGCGCCTGCCAGTGGCTCCATCACCGCTGCCCCCGAGCCTTCGAGGCTCTGACCCTGGCAAGGGTCGCTGCCCCATCCAAACCGGACTTATTTCACGGTTGCGCCGCACACGGGCGGGCGGGCGGCCAGAATCGGACCTAGGATGCACCTACCGTCAAATCCCTGGCGGTTTCGCCCCTCCCTGTGCGAGTGATGCAATGATTTAGCCCGCCCCCGTGCGGGCTATTTTTTCAGCCCGCTTCCAGCTCCTGCAGCTGCCTCCACATCACCTTGCCGCTGCCGCTCTTGGGCAGTGCGTTCACGAACTGCACGATGCGCGGCACCTTGTACACCGCCATGTTCTCGCGGCACCAGTCGACGATCTGCTGTTCGGTGGTGTCCTTGTGCGATGCGCGCAGCACCACCACGGCCTTCACGGTCTCGCCCCGGTAGCTGTCCTTGGCGGAGATGATGCAGGCCTCCTGGATGGCGGGGTGGCGGAACATCAGCGCCTCGACCTCCGCCGGCCAGACCTTGAAGCCGCTCGCGTTGATCATGCGCTTCAAGCGGTCGGTCAGGAAGAAGTAGCCGTCCTCGTCCATGCGGCCCAGGTCGCCCGAGCGGAAGAAGCGCTTGCCCTCGAACTCGATGAAGGCCGAGGCGGTGGCATCCGGGCGCTTCCAGTAGCCCTCGAACACCTCGGGACCATGGATGATGATCTCGCCCTGTTCGCCGACGGGCACTTCCTGCAGCGTGTCGGGATCGACCACCCGCGCATCGGTGCTCATGAACGGGATGCCCAGGCACTGCTGCTTGGGGTGGTCGGGCGGGTTCGAGTGCGAGGGCGCGGCCGTTTCGGTGAGGCCGTAGCCCTCCGAGTAGCGCAGTCCGTACTGTTCGAGCAAACGCTGCGCCACGGCCTGCGGCATCGCCGCGCCGCCGCCGCCAATGTAGACCAGGCTGGAGAGGTCGTAGCTTGCGAAGTTCGGGCTGCCCAGCAGGTCGATGACCATGGTGGGGATGTTGGTCCAGTTGGTGACCTGGTAGCGCGAGATGAGGCGCCCGGCCAGGTCGCGCTCCCAGCGGGGCATGATGACCAGGGTGGCGGCGCAGTAGATGGCGGTGTGCATCACGCTCACCATGCCGGTGATGTGGAACATGGGCACCACGGCCAGCGTCACGTTGTCCACCGAACCCGTGCCCCACAGGGCGCCAGCCGCCGCGTTGTGCATGATGCTGCGGTGCAGGTGCATGCAGCCCTTGGGCAGGCCCGTGGTGCCGCTGGTGTAGGGCAGCAGCGCCAGGTCGTCTGGCCCGACCACCAGCTCCGGGGGGGCCTCCGCGCAGGCCAGGGCGTCCGTCCAGGCATGGGCCTGGCCGCCCTCCAGGGCAGGCAGCGGGTGGCGCGTGCCCAGCCACTCCCGCCAGGCCTCGGGCGGCGCATCCGTGCCCGTCACCTGCGCATCGAACGCATCCGTGAATTGCGTCACCACCAGGTGTGCCAGGCGTTCGCCCGCTGGCAGCGCGTTGCTTGCCTTGGCCATCTCCGGAGCCAGGTCGCCCGTGGTGAAGGCCACCCGGGTGTCGGGATCGGTGATGTAGTGCTTGAGCTCTTCCGCCCGGTTCATCGGGTTGACCGGCACCACCACCGCATTGGCACGCAGGATGGCGAAGTGCGCCATCACCAGTTGCGGGCAGTTCTGCATGCACAGCACCACGCGGTCGCCACGCTGCACCCCCAGGGCCACCAGTTTCGCCGCCAGGCGCTCGGCGCCTTCGAGCAGGGCGCGGTAGCTCAGCGAAGCACCAAAGAACACCAGGGCCGTCTTGTCCGGATACCGGCGGGCACTGATGGCCAGGTTGTCCCACAGCGAGGTGGACGGCAGGGTGATGGAGCGGGGCAGACGCTGGGGCCAGAACTTGTAGTGAGGGCGCATGGGTGATTCGGTTCCTTTGAACCCGCAGCCTAGAGGCCCTGCACCCGCGTGGCATTGGGGATGCCACTGATGCCGGGTCGCGCATGTGACGCCGAGGCGCCGCGCCGCACGGGCAGCGGACACGCAGCGGGGGCCGCCGGGGAATGAGGATGTCTCGGATACCATCCTTGCGAAGCCGCATTGTTTCCCTTCCAGCAACGACGAGTTGACGCATGCTCACCGCCACTTACTACGCCCTGATGCTCCTGGTCGGATACGCCTGGTACAGGTATGGACAGAAACTGCTCGACAAGGGCCTGCGCGACGAGAACGATGAGTTCACCAAGCCGCCTGTCGGGCCCGTCGGTTTTGTGCTCATCGGCGGTGTGGCGTGTTATCTGTTGTTCGAGGCCCTGCGCGCCCTGGTGCTGGGCAAGATTCCGTGCGTCGGGAAAGGCTGCGCAGGCCAGATCTACACCTTGGCAGAGCATTCCGGCCATTACTGGGCCAACCTGTTTTTTGTGGTGTGGATGGTGCTGGCCCTGGGCTACACGATGTACGTGGCCCTCAAGATCTGGTTCAGGGCATGAGGCCCTGCTCTCGCACCTGAAATGGCGGCAGGTGCCCGCCGGAACCGGCTCCACCGGCCCCGGCCGTCAGCTATTGACCTGCGCCCACAGCTTGTCCAGCCGCTTCACGCTCACTGGCTGCGGCGTGCGCAGTTCCTGGGCGAAGAAGCTCACGCGCAGCTCCTCCAGCAGCCAGCGCAGCTCTTGCATGCGCGCATCAACCTGCCCCTTGCGCTCGGCCACCAGGCGCCAGTAGCGCTGCTCTTGCGGGCGCAGCTCGGCCAGCTTGGCGGCGTCCCGGGCGGGGTCGGCGCGGTATTTATCCAGGCGCAGCGTGATGGCCTTGAGGTAGCGGGCATAGTGCGCCAGCTGTGTCCACGGGGCGGCCGCAATGAAGTTCTTGGGCACCAGGCGCTGCAGCTGCTGCTGCGCGTCCTGCGTGGCCTCGGGGGCGTTCTTGGTGTCCTTGATCTTGCGGGCGGCGGCCGCGTATTCGGTGAGGATGGTGGCGGCCAGGCGCGCCACTTCGTTGGCGATCAGCGTGAGGCGGCCCCGGCCTTCCTCCACGCGGCGCTTGAAGGCGAACTCGTCGGTGGGCAGCGGGTCGAGCAGAAAGGCCCGGTCCAACGCCACGTCGATGATCTGGGTGCGCAGCTCTTCCTGCGTACCCAGCGGCATGTAGGCCACCGCCATCTTCTGCAGGTCGGGAATGTTCTTTTCCAGGTACTTGAGCGCGTCCTTGATCTGCAGAGCGAACAGACGGCGCAGGCCCGCGCGGTGTTTGGCCGCTGCCACCTCGGGCTCGTCAAACACTTCGATGGTCACGGCGTCACCGCCATCGATGAGCGCTGGGAAGCCGATCAGCGTCTGGCCCGCCTTCTTGATCTCCATCAGCTCGGGCAGCTCGCCGAACGTCCAGGTGGCGTAGCGCTGGCCTGCGGGGGCAGACGGCGTGGCGCTGGCGGGTTTCGCAGGCTGGGCAGGCTGCGCGGCACCTCTTACTCCTGATTTAATAGCTGCTTGCGCTTTACCATCAAGCGCTGGAGGCATATTTGAATCAGATTTCGCACCCTCTGCCGCCGCGCCGCCGAGCTTGAGTCCCGCCAGCGCCTGGAATGCCCCGCGCGCCTTGGCGCCCCACTCCGCTTTCAGCGCACCCAGGTTGCGGCCGTGGCCCAGCTGGCGCCCGTGCTCGTCCACCACGCGGAAGTTCATGAACAGGTGCGGACTGAGCATGTCGAGCTTGAAGTCGGCGCGCTTCACATCGAGCGAGGTCTCGTCGCGCACCTGCTTGAGCAGCACATCGGTCAGGCTGCCGGTGCCAAAACGTTCGGGCGTGCCCAGCAGCTCGGCCAGGCGGGTAGCGGACTCGGGCAGTGGCACGAAGCGGCTGCGTGGGCGCTGCGGCAGGCTTTTGAGCAGCGCCTGGATCTTGTCCTTGAGCATGCCGGGCACCAGCCATTCGCAGCGCTCGTCGCTCACCTGGTTGAGCACGAAGAGCGGGATGGTCACGGTGATGCCGTCGCGCGCATCGCCGGGCTCGTGCAGGTAGCTGGCGGCGCAGTCCACGCCGCCCAGGCGCACGGTCTTGGGAAACGCGTTGCTGGTGATGCCGGCCGCCTCGTGGCGCATGAGCTCTTCGCGCGTGAGCTTGAGCAGATCGGGCTGCTGGCGGGAGGCCTCGCGGTACCAGGCCTCGAAGCCATGGCCGCTGCACACGTCGGGTGGCAGCTGCTGGTCGTAGAAGGCATAGATCAGCTCGTCGTCCACCAGCACGTCCTGGCGGCGCGACTTGTGTTCCAGCTCCTCCACCTTGGCGATGAGCTTCTGGTTGGCGGCCAGGAAGGGCAGCTTGCTCTCCCAGTTGCCCCCCACCAGGGCCTCGCGGATGAAGATCTCGCGCGCGGCGTGCGGGTCGATCTTGCCGAAGTTGATGCGCCGGCCGTTGTAGACCACCAGGCCGTAGAGCGTGGCCCGTTCGAGCGCCGTGACCTCGGCCGACTTCTTCTCCCAGTGCGGGTCGAGCAGCTGCTTGCGCAGCAGGTGACCACCTACCTGCTCGATCCACTGCGGCTCGATGGCGGCGATGCCCCGCCCGAACAGGCGTGTGGTCTCCACCAGCTCGGCCGCCACGATCCAGCGGCCGGGCTTCTTGTTCAAGTGGGCGCCCGGGTGCTTGTAGAACTTGATGCCGCGCGCGCCCAGGTACCAGTCTTCCTCTTCGCTGCGCGCGCCGATGTTGCCCAGCAGCCCGGCGAGCATGGACAGGTGCAGCTGCTCGTAGCTGGCGGGCTGCGTGTTGATGGGCCACTTGTGCTCGGCGACCACGGTGAGCAGCTGCGTATGGATGTCGCGCCACTCGCGCAGGCGGCGGATGCTGATGAAGTTCTGGCGCAGCAACTGCTCGTACTGGCGGTTGCTCAGCTTGTGGGTGGGCGCCGGTGCGGTGGCACTGGCCACCGCGGGCGCGGGTGCCGCCGCGGCCACCAGCCGCTGGGCCACGGGCAGGTGGGCCTGCGACGGTGCGCGCTGGTGGG
The DNA here is from genome assembly GCF_059418365.1 of Acidovorax sp. GW821-FHT09A11. Classification (NCBI taxonomy): domain Bacteria; kingdom Pseudomonadati; phylum Pseudomonadota; class Betaproteobacteria; order Burkholderiales; family Comamonadaceae; genus Acidovorax; species Acidovorax sp. GW821-FHT09A11. The sequence goes on along the minus strand of NZ_JBWKPS010000001.1, from coordinate 215,622 downwards.
CCATGGCCTTCTGCGCGCGGGCAGAAGGCAGCGTGGGCGCCCCGCCCCGTGCCTCGTTGATCCACTTCCACAGCTTGAGGTAGCCGCTGAACTCGCTTTTCTCGTCGTCGAACTTGGCGTGCGCCTGGTCGGCCTGCTGCTGGGCTTCCATGGGCCGGTCGCGCACGTCCTGCACGCTCAGCGCGCTGGCGATCACCAGCACCTCATCGAGCGCCTTGCGGTCGCGCGCCTCCAGGATCATGCGGCCCACGCGCGGGTCGAGCGGCAGGCGTGACAGCTCCACGCCCATGGGCGTGAGTTCGTTGGCCTCGTCCACCGCGCCGAGTTCGCCCAGCAGCTGGTAGCCGTCTGCAATGGCGCGGCCCGAGGGTGCTTCGATGAACGGGAACTGCACCACGTCGCCCAGGTGCAGCGACTTCATGCGCAGGATGACGCCGGCCAGCGATGACCGCAAGATTTCGGGGTCGGTGAAGCGCGGGCGGGCGTTGAAGTCCGCCTCGTCGTACAGGCGGATGCAGATGCCGTTGGCCACCCGGCCGCAGCGGCCCGCGCGCTGGTTGGCGGCCGCCTGGCTGATGGGCTCGACCAGCAGCTGCTCCACCTTGCTACGGAAAGAATAGCGTTTCACGCGCGCCGTGCCTGCGTCGATCACGTAGCGGATGCCCGGCACCGTGAGCGAGGTCTCGGCCACGTTGGTCGCCAGCACCAGGCGGCGGCCCGTGTGGCCGTCGAAGATGCGGTCCTGCTCGGCCTGCGACAGGCGGGCGAACAGCGGCAGCACCTCGGCGTTGCGCATCACCGGCTGGTGGGCCAGGTGCTTGCGCAGGTGGTCGGCGGCCTCGCGGATCTCGCGCTCGCCGGGCAGGAAGATGAGGATGTCACCGGCCGCATTGCCCTGCCAGAGTTCATCCACCCCATCGGCGATGGCTTCGTTGAGGCCGTAGTCGCGCGTGTCTTCGAACGGCCGCCAGCGCTGCTCCACCGGAAAGGTGCGGCCGGAGACATAAATGATCGGCGCCGGCCCCTTGGCCGACTCGAAGTGCTTGGCAAACCGGTCTGCATCGATGGTCGCCGAGGTCACTACCACCTTGAGGTCCGGCCGGCGCGGCAGGATCTGGCGGATATAGCCCAGCAGGAAGTCGATGTTCAGGCTGCGCTCGTGCGCCTCGTCGATGATGATGGTGTCGTAGGCCTTGAGCAGCGGATCGGTCTGCGTCTCGGCCAGCAGGATGCCGTCCGTCATGAGCTTGACCGAGGCGTCGCGCGAGAGCCGGTCCTGGAAGCGCACCTTGAAGCCCACCACGTCGCCCAGCGGCGTTTGCAGCTCTTCGGCGATGCGCTTGGCCACGCTGCTGGCGGCAATGCGGCGCGGCTGGGTATGGCCGATCAACTGGCCCTTCTGGCCTGCGGGCGCATTGCACTTGCCCCGGCCCAGGGCCAGCGCGATCTTGGGCAGCTGCGTGGTCTTGCCCGAGCCGGTTTCGCCGCAGACGATGACGACCTGGTGCTTCTCGATGGCCTCCATGATCTCGTCGCGCTTGCCAGATACGGGCAACGATTCGGGAAAGGTGATGCGCAGCGGCGCGGTTCGCGGGGCGGATCGGGGGGGAGTGGGAGGCGCGGATTCGGTCATGAAGCCACGCATTATCCGAGGCGGGCGTTGGCCCCGTGCAACACAGGCCATGCGCGCGGCCAAACGGAGCACCCCGCGCTCCCTCCCTTGCGCGGTCTTTTGTCAAACGCCACTTTTTGGTGCCGGGGATTTCAGTATGTAATACCCCGGTTCCGCCCCGAAGATGTCTGCGTGGCGGGTGCCCTCCGGAATGACCGCATGCTCCCGCAGACATCTGCCCCGAATTTTTCCGCCCGCGACAGCGCCACCCCACCGCCCTCCTCGCGCCGCGACTGGCTCGCATGGGCCGGCACCGCAGCCCTGGCCCCCCTGCTGCCGGCCTGCGGGGGCACCGGCAACCCCGGCCCCGCGATGTCGGCCACCATGGCCTGGGGCCGCAACGAAATACGCCAGGCCATGCTGCGCAGTGATGCGCGGGCCGCCTCCGTCGCGCTGCTGCACGGCGACCGCCTCGTCTGGCAAGAGGCGTTCGGGGTGCTGGACGACACGTCCGCCATCCCGGCAACGCCCGACACGCGCTTCAATGTCGGCTCCGTCAGCAAGGTGCTCGCGGCGCTGGCCGTCATGGTGCTGGTGGACCGCCAGCTCGTGCAGCTCGACGCCCCCGTGGTGCGCTATCTGCCCCGGTTCACGATGCTGTCGGAAGACTACCGCGACATCACCGTCCGCCACCTGCTGAGCCATGCCTCCGGGCTGCCGGGCACCCACGCGCACAACATGTTTTCCTTTGCGCCGCTGTCGGGCTATGCGGCGGGGCTGGAGGCGGCGCTGGCCAGCGTCCACCTCAAACATGCGCCCGGGGCGCTGGCGACCTACTGCAACGACGGCTTCACGCTGGTCGAGCGCATCGTGCTCGCGGTCACAGGGCAAGGCTACCCGGCATTCGTGCAATCGGTCCTCTTCAACCCGCTGGCCATGGCCCGCTCGGGCTACACGCTGCTGCCCCTGCCCGAAGGCAGCTTCGCCCATGGGTACATCCACAAGGTGCGCCAGGGCCAGGAGTTCGTGATGGGCTACGCCACCGGCGGGCTGTGCACCACGCCGGGCGACATGATGAAGCTCGCCGCGATGCTCCTGCAGGGCGGTGAATACGACGGCCGGCGCATCGTCTCGAAAGCCGCCGTGCTGGAAATGGGCCGCGACCAGGGCCAGGGCACGCACCTTCACCTCACGCCCGACTGGCACACCGGCCTGGGATGGGACAGCACGCGGCATCAGGGCCTGGGCGCCGCGGGCGTCCTCGCATGGCAAAAGAGCGGCAGCACGATGTTCTACGCCAGCGACTTCCACGTGCTGCCGCAGGCGGGCCTGGCCCTGCTGCTCACGGGCAGCGCCTCCAGCTTCAAGCCCGGGCCCATCGCCGAGGGCATTCTGCTGCGCGCGCTGCAGGAAACCGGCCAGCTCCCTGCGCTGCCGCCCAAGGTGTCCACCGCCGCCCCCGCGCTGGCCACCTCGTCGTCCAGCGCGGTCGATGCGGTGCTCGGCATCTATGGCCGTTCCTCGAAACCCCTGAAAGTCCTCTCGCCCGACAGCCAGCAGATCGACTTGTGGATCTGGTCCGCGCCGGCGAAGGACTGGGCACCGCTGTGCACGGGGCTTCGCCCGCGCAGCGACGGGTGGTGGTGGTCGGATGCCCAGCCCCGCACCCACTACCGCTGGGAGATGGCCGACGGCCGCCGCTACCTGCTTTCGCGCGAGCCCGCCACGGCGGGACACTACTGGGTCACCATGCCCGTGGGCCAGCAGATGCCGCGCGCCGCCGCCGCGCTCCCTGCGCAGTGGATATCGCGGCTGGACAGCACCTGGCTGCTCGCGAACGAAGCGTCCGAATCCATTCCGCTGGCCCTGGGTGTGGGGGCGGCCGCCCTGCGCGAGCTGCCCGAGCTTCCCGGCTACCTCTTCTGGGACGACAGCCAGTTCCTGCTGCCCCTGTCGCCGGACCGCGCCGGCATGGCGGTGCAGGTGCCGCTCAACGACGGCCGCGATCTGGTGGAGCTGGTCGTGGAAACCCGCGACAAGGAGGAATGGATGCACGCCGCCGGCTGGGCCTACCGCCGGCAGGGCTGAGCGCCGGCCCTGCCCGCCCCGCAGCCACCGCAGCACACAGGCGCAGGGCACGGGCTGCCCGGTACTGTTCCTTTCACACGACAAATGCAGCCGTTCGCGGCCCCTTGCGCTTGCCAAGCCCCGGGGGCCTCGCCACAATTCGCGCTTCTTTCTTTCAGGCATGTGCCCGCCGCCACGGCAGCCCCTGAAAACACTGGAGGTCACCGCTATGTTTGTTCCCTTGTCCGCTCCCGCCTGACCACCGTCCACCGCCCCGGCTGGACTGTGTGCGCACGCACTGTCCAGCCTTGGCCCCCGGCGCCCCCACGCGCTCCGCAAGCCCTGGCTCCATTGCCGGGGTTTTTTGTTTGTGGAGTGCACATGAGTGCCAAAAAATTGTCCCGGGCCTATGCCCAGGGTGAGATCAAGAAGCTGCGCCGCATGAAGCAGCCCCTGGTCGTAGTTCTCGAGTCCTCGGGCCCGCCCCGAAATCCCGTGGCCACCGCACTGGCCCGGCGCAGCCTGTCGAGCGCGGCAGGCAAGCACATCCGAGCCCGCGGGGCCCAGCGCCGCGCGGACAACGTCGCCCTGCGCAAGGCGATCCAGACATCCCGCTTCACCGAAAGCGACTGATGCGACACAACGATTGAAAACCATGGACCTTTCCACCCTTTCCGAAGACACGCCGCACAAGCGGCCCACTCCGCCCATCGCGCAGCGGGAGCTGCTGGCCCAGCGCCAGCAGGCGCTGGCGCTGGCCGCAGCGCAGCTCAAGGCCGAGCTGTTTGGCATCGACGACGTGATCGACCGCGTGGTCGACGCCATCCGCGCCTGGTACGTGCTGCCCCAGCTCATCACCCGGCCCGTGATCGTGTGCCTGTGGGGCCTGACCGGCACGGGCAAGACGCAGCTCACGAGGCGCCTGGCGCAGCTGCTGGGCTTCTACGACCGCTTCGTGGAGGTGCAGATGGACGGCTTCAGCCACGGCGCGAGCTACCGCAGCTCGTCCATCTCGGGCATGCTCGCGGACTCCGGCATCCACGAGGGCGCGCCGGGCATGCTGGTGCTGGACGAGTTCCAGCGCTTTCGCACGGTGGACACCAAAGGCGCCGACGTGAAGGTGGAGCGCTACCAGGACGTGTGGACGCTGCTGTCCGACGGGCGCCTGCCGCCCGCGCTGAGCGCCCTCACCAACATCGAACGCAAGCTGGCCGACGCGCATTACGAAGCCGAACGCGCCGACGACAACGAGGACGAGCGCGCCGGCAAGAAGCCCTACCGCTTCCAGCTCGACGCCTGGGATGCCCAGGAGCTCAAGCGCATGCTCAAGCTCTCGGAGCCCCTGGCCGAGATCATGCAGTGGCCGCCCGCGCAGGTACAGGCGCTGTTCACGCGGTTCCAGCAGTCGCTGTCGTCCTGGGAGACCGACTACAGCAAGCTGCTGGTGTTCGTCTGCGGCAACCTCGACGAGATGTACCACGAGACCGCGCAGCGCGTGGAAGACTGCGACACCGACGCCGACATCTTCCACCGCCTCACGCGCAAGCTCTCGCTCATCGACGTGAAGAAGGCCCTGAGCGAACGCTTCAAGCCCGAGCAGATCGCCCGGCTGGGCAACGAGCACGTGATCTACCCCTCGTTCAACAAGGCCACCTACGAGCAGCTCATCCGCAACCTGTGCGCGCGCTACTGCGACGACATCGCCGCACAGTGCGGCGTGCGCTTTGCCATCGGGCAGGACGTGCTGGACGAGCTGTATGCCAACGCGGTGTTTCCGGCGCAGGGCACGCGGCCGCTGTTCTCGTCGGTGCACGCGATCCTGAGCGCCAACCTGGTCAACGCCGCGCTGTGGGCACTGGAGCAGCAGCTGCCCCTGGCACAGGACGTCGCCATCACGCTGGCGGCCGACAAGCGCCACCTGGTGGTGCGCGGCCTCGGCGGCCAGGGCGAGGCGCGGCAGGCGCAGTTTGCGGTGGCGCTGGAGCTCAACCGCCTCAAGCAGCGCGCCAATGCCGACTTCCGCGCCCTGCTGGCGGTGCACGAAGCCGGCCACGGACTGGTGTACTGCCTGCTGTTCGGCCAGGCCCCGCAGGAGGTGAAGATCAACATCGCCTCGTTCGAGGGCGGCTACAACAGCTTCGCGGGCCTGAAGGTCACCACGCGGCAGAACGCGCTCGACATGATGTGCGTGGGCCTGGCGGGCCGGGCGGCCGAGGAGCTGGTGTTTGGCGAAATGGCCTGCACGACCGGCGCCGAGCAGGACTACAAGCAGGTCACGGCCGAAGCGGCGCGGTTCATCCGCCACCACGGCTTTGGCACGCGCCTGTCCCGCACCGACGTGACGGTGGAGCTGGACAACCACCTCAACACCGACGTGGAACCCAGCAATGCGGCCATCGAGCAACTGCTGCAGTCCCAGTACCAGCGCGCCAGCGCCCTGCTGCGCCAGCACCGGGAGGCCCTCACCCGCCTGGTGGAGGCCCTGCTGGACCACGGCATGATCGCCCAGCCCGAGATGCAGACGCTGATGGCCCGAAGTGGCGTGGCCATTGCGGTGGCAGCCCACACGGGGCCCGACGAAGCCCTGATCCTGGAGCCCTTCGCGGCCCGGCTGGCCGCGTTTCGGCAACAAACCGGGAGCCAACCCGCACCTGCCCCGGACAGCGAAAGCCCTGCATGCTTATGATGCGCGACTTGGCGGCCGCACGCGGCCGCCCGCCGTTGCCGGTTTTCCCCTCGCTCCAAGGCCACCCCACCGCCCTCCACCGCCCATGTCCGCCGTTTTCAACTTCACCTTCGTCCCCTGGTTCCGCTCGGTGGCGCCCTACATCCACAAGTTCCGCAACCAGACCTTCGTGATCGGGCTCACGGGCGAAGGCATCGCGGCGGGCAAGCTGCACAACATCGCGCAGGATCTGGCGCTGATCCAGGCCATGGGCGTGCGCATCGTGCTGGTGCACGGGTTTCGCCCGCAGGTGAACGAGCAACTGGCGGCCAAGGGCCATGCGGCGAAATACTCGCACGGCATCCGCATCACGGATTCGGTGGCGCTCGACTGCGCGCAGGAAGCCGCGGGCCAGCTGCGCTACGAGATCGAGGCCGCGTTCAGCCAGGGCCTGCCCAACACGCCCATGGCGGGCGCCACGGTGCGGGTGATCTCGGGCAACTTCCTCACGGCGCGGCCCGTGGGCATCGTGGACGGCGTGGACTTCCAGCACTCGGGCCTGGTGCGCAAGGTGGACGTGGCCGGCATCCAGCGCACGCTGGACATGGGCGCGCTGGTGCTGCTCTCGCCGTTCGGCTTCTCGCCCACGGGCGAGGCCTTCAACCTGAGCATGGAAGAAGTGGCCACCAGCGTGGCCATCGAGCTGCGCGCTGACAAGCTGATCTTCCTGACCGAGGTGCCGGGCATCCGCATGCTGCCCGGCGAACCCGAGAGCGAGGACAACCCCATCGACACCGAGCTGCCCCTGGCCGCCGCGCAGGCCCTGCTGGCCACGCTGCCCACCGCGCAGACGCCCACCGACACGGGCTTCTATCTGCAGCACTGCGTGAAGGCCTGCAAGGCCGGGGTGGAGCGCAGCCACATCCTGCCATTCGCGGTGGATGGCTCGCTGCTGCTGGAGGTGTACGTGCACGACGGCATCGGCACCATGGTGATCGACGAGAAGCTCGAAGAGCTGCGCGAAGCCACCATCGACGACGTGGGCGGCATCCTGCAGCTGATCGAGCCCTTCGAGAAGGACGGTACCCTCGTCAAGCGCGACCGCACCGAGATCGAGCGCGACATCGCCAGCTACACCATCATCGAGCACGACGGCGTGATCTTCGGCTGCGCGGCGCTCTACCCCTACCCCGAGGCCAAGACGGCCGAGATGGCCGCGGTGACCGTGTCCCCGCAAAGCCAGGGCACGGGCGACGGCGAGAAGCTGCTCAAGCGCATCGAGCAGCGCGCGCGCCTGCAGGGGCTGGACAGCATCTTCGTGCTGACCACCCGCACCATGCACTGGTTCATCAAGCGCGGCTTCCAGCCCGTGGACCCGGACTGGCTGCCCGACGCGCGCAAGCGCAAGTACAACTGGGACCGCCGCAGCCAGGTGCTGGTCAAGAGGCTCTGAGTGTTTCGCGCGCCGCCGCCACGGCGCGCGCCACCTGCGCAATGGCCGCGTCGCGCTGCTGCGGCGCGGCGGCGGACCGCGTGAGGTAGCAGGTCACCAGTACCGGCGCGCCGCCGCCCGGGGGCCACAACACGCCGATGTCGTTGGCCGTGCCGCTGTCGCCGGCCGTGCCCGTCTTGTCGCCCACCTTCCAGCCCGGCACGCCGGCGCGCAGGCGCTGGTCGCCGGTGCTCGTCTCCACCAGCCAGCGCTGCAGCCAGGCGCGCGACGCCGGTGTGAGCACATCGCCCAGCACCAGTTTCTGCAGGGTCTGCAGCATGGCCAGCGGCGTGGTGGTGTCGCGCGGGTCGCCCACCTTGGCTTCGTTCAGCGTGGGCTCGGTGCGGTCCAGGCGCGTGGTGGTGTCGCCCAGCGAGCGCACGAAGGCGGTGAACCCGGCCGGCCCGCCATGGCGCGCCAGCAGCACGTTGGCGGCGGTGTTGTCGCTCAGGCTCACGGTGGCGGCGCAGAGTTCGCCCACCGTGAGGCCCCCGCCGTCGCCCGCGCGCGGGCCGCTCGCGGGCGAATGGGCGATGACGGCCTCGCGGTCGTAGTGCAGGCGGTGGTCCAGCCGCTCCTTGCCCTGGTCCACCAGCGCCAGCATCCAGCCCGCCAGCACCGCCTTGAAGGTGCTGGCCATGGCAAAACGCTCGTCCTGGCGCCAGCCCAGCGCCAGGCCCGAGCCGGTGTCCAGCATGGCCACGCCCAGGCGGCCCTGGGCGGCGCGTTCGATGCCGGCCAGCGTGTCATTCCACTGGCGGGCCGTGGTGCCGCGGTCCGCCGCGGTGCCGGCGGCGGCGCAGCCCCAGATAGGCAGGGCGGTGGCAGCCATCAAACCCAAGGAAAACTGTCGTCTTTGCATAAGAGATGGAGGGGTGAGTTGAAGCAAGGACCGAACGATACGGTGATACAGCCCCCAGCACCATCGACAATAATTGCCGCCAGCCCCCAGAAAAACTTATGCATCTTCCGCTCAATGCCCTGCGCGCGTTCGAAGCCTCGGCGCGCCACCTGAACCTCACGCGGGCGGCCGAGGAACTGCACGTCACCCAGACCGCCGTGAGCCAGCACATCCGCAAGCTCGAAGACCGCCTGGGCAAGCCGCTGTTCCGCCGCCTGCCGCGCGGCCTGGCGTTGACGGACGAGGGGCAGGCGCTGCTGCCGGTGGTGGTGGAATCGTTCGCCAGCCTGGAACGTGCGCTGGAAAAGCTGGGCGACACCCGCCCGCGCGAGGTGCTGACCGTGGGCGCCGTGGGCACCTTTGCCGTGGGCTGGCTGCTGCCCCGGCTGCGCGACTTCCAGCAGGCCTGCCCGTTCGTGGACCTGCGCCTGCTCACGCACAACAACCGGGTGGACATGGCGGGCGAAGGGCTGGACTGCGCGATCCGCTTTGGCGACGGCGCCTGGCACGGCACGCATGCCGAACGCATCATGGACGCGCCCATGTCCGTGATGTGTTCGCCCGCGCTGGCCCACGGCCTGCGCACGGCGGCCGACCTGGCACGGCAACCACTGCTGCGCAGCTACCGCACCGATGAATGGGCGGCGTGGTTCGAGGCCGCGGGCGCCCCCTGCCCCGTGGTGCGCGGCGCGGTGTTCGACTCGTCCCTCACCCTGGCGGAAGCAGCGGCACAGGGCGCGGGCATGGCGCTGCTGCCGGTGCGCATGTTCACGCGCGAACTGCAGCAGGGCCGCCTGGTGCGGCCCTTTGTCCAAGAACTGCACCGGGGCGCCTACTGGCTCACGCGGCTGCAGTCGCGCCCGGCCACGGACGCCCTGCTGGCGTTCAGCGACTGGCTCCGGGCCCAGGCCCGCATGGCGGCGGAAGAAATATGAAGGGAATTGGCTTCCAGCGCTTGTTCATAAAGCGCTAGCAGCTATCACAACAATAGCAGATGTATCCCGTCAGGCAACACGCCTGCGGGGCCCCACGGCCACCATCAGCGCCGCCGCCAGCACCAGCGCGCCGCTCAGGATGTACAGGCTCAGGCTGAAGCTCCCCGTGGCCGACTTGATGGCACCCACCATCACCGGCGCCACCACGCCCGCCGTGCCGCCCAGCGTGGTGATGAGCGCAATGCCCATCGCCGCGGCGTCCTTGGCCAGCAGGCTGGCGGGCACCGCCCACAGCACCGCGAAGGCGCTGGACACCCCCATGGCCGACAGCGACAGGCAGGCCACGGCCGCCCAGGGGCTGTGCATGAACAGGGTCGTCAGCGACAGCCCCACGGCCCCGAGCACCGCGCCCACGGCAAAGTGCCAGCGCCGCTCCTGGGTGCGATCCGAATGCCGCGCCACCACCAGCGTGGCAGCGATGCCCAGCGCCGCCGGGACCACCGAGTAGAACCCGATCTGCAGCACCGACAGCCCCATGGACTGCAGCAGGGTGGGCTGCCAGAACGACATGGCGTAGATGCCCAGGATCACCAGGAACGAGATGAACCCCAGCAGCCACACCTGCGGGTTGCGCAATGCGCTGCCAAAGGACTGCGGCGCGCCGCCACCGATGGCTTGCTCCTGCGCCAGATCGCGCCGCACCTGGGCTTTTTCTTGCGATGTGAGCCAGCCAGCCTCCTCGGGGCAGTTGTCGAGCCAGCGATAGGCCAGCACGCCCAGCAACACGCACGGCAAGCCCTCCACCACGAAGAGCCACTGCCAGCCGCGCAGGGACAGGGCGCCATCCAGGTACGTCATGGTCAGTCCCGCCAGCGGGCCCGCCACGATGGGTGCCGCTCCGTAGGCCATGAAGAACAGCGCCGTGGCCCGCGCACGCTGCTGCGCCGGGAACCACAGCGTGAGGTAGAACAGCACGCCCGGTGCAAAGCCTGCCTCGAAAACCCCCACCAGGAACCGCAGCACATAGAACTGCGTGGGCGTGGTGACGAACAAGGTGGCCGCCGATGCCAGACCCCACAGCGCCATGATGCGCAGCAGCGTGGCCCGCATGCCCACGCGCGCCAGCATCACATTGCTGGGGATCTCGAACAGTGCGTAGCCGATGAAGAACACCCCGGCCCCGAGGCCGAAGACCGCATCGCCGAAGCCCAGGTCGGCCTTCATCTGCAACTGCGCGTAGCCGATGTTGGTGCGGTCCAGGTAGTTGAAGATGTAGCAGACAAACAGCAGCGGTATGAGCCGCCAGCTGATCTTGCGGTAGAGCGCGTGGGTGCTGGTGTGCTCGGTGGCAGCGGATGCCGGCGCAGCCGCGCCATAGGTGGCCGTGTTCATGGGTTGTCTCCTGGGTTTGTTCTTGTCGCGTGGTGCACCGGCAGTTCACAGGCGTCACACGCGCTGCAGCTGTCCCGACTCGGTGGCGCCCCAGAGGTGGCCCGTGGGCGCGCCCGGGAACAGCCAGTGCGGCGAACATTCGCTCGACGGCACCACGTTGCTGAAGCCGTGCGACGCCGAGGTGCCGGCGATGGTCTTCTCCAGCACCATCGAGAGGTACTGGTCGTTGCTGTTTTCCTGCGTGTTGCCGTTCAGGACCACCTCGGCCCCGGTCGCCTTGGCAAAGCGGCGGATGGCGTTGTGGCACGAGACCTCGGGCGCCCAGCTGTCGGCCGAGACGCCGTTTTCGCTGCTCACACGCAGGCCGTCCGGCACGCGGTAGACCAGCGAATGGTTGCCCTCGGTGTGCCCCGGCGTGTGCACCAGCGCCAGGCCCCGGCCCAGCTGCACGCTGCCGTCGAATGGCACGATGCGGTCGCCGGCCACGCCGCGCAGGCCGTCGGGGCAGTACCAGTCGGCCTGGGTGGGCAAGAGGCCCGCCACGCTCGCCAGCTCCTGCCGATGCACCAGCAGGCGCGCGTTGGGCAGCAGGCCAGGCCCGCCGTCCGTGCCCAGCCAGCGCCGCAGGTTCTGCGTGTGCAGGTGGTCGTAGGTGATGTAGTCGATGCACTCGGGCGCCACGCCCACGCTGGCCAGGGCATCCAGCACGGTGCCGTAGATAGGCGCGATGGTGCCGTGCAGGAAGGCTGGCGTCTGCTCGCTCAGGCGGCGGAAGTACGGCGTGTCGCGCCCCGTCTCGTGGTCTGCCGGCGTGAACAGCAGGTGGCGCAGCTGCCCCCCGAAGTCCTCGAACTGGATGAGCACCGTGCGCGCCAGCAGATGCACCATGTGCGGCTTGAGCAGCTGCTGCGAATACACACCGCTGAACGCATACCAGGCCGGATAGGGAATGCGCAGCAGGTCGAAGCTGCGGGCGTAGCGCACGGCCGGCTCGTCGAGGAACCACTCGCGGAACTGCGCGCCGCTGCGGCGCAGCGCGCGCAGGCGGTCCTGCGGCGACGGCGCGCTGCGGGCGCCGTCGAAGTCCGTGACCGCCACCAGGGCGGAAGGGGCGTTTTCTCTTTTCATGGAGTTCTCCTGGAGAAGTAGGCAGGTCAGTAGAGCGAGCGCCCGCCCGAGATGTCGAACACCGCGCCGGTGCTGAACGAGCAGTCGGCCGAGGCCAGCCAGGCCGCCATCGCAGCCACTTCATCGGGCAACACGAAGCGGCCCATGGGCACGCGCGCAAGCAGGTTCTGGCGCAGCGCGGCCTGGTGCTCCGCCGGTACGGCATCGAACACCGCCGTGTCGGCCGCCGAGGGGGTGATGGCATTGACCAGAATGCCCGGCGCCGCCAGCTCCTTGCCCAGCGACTTGGTGAGTGCGATGAGCCCGGCCTTGGACGCGGAGTAGGCCGCGTTCAGGCCGTTGCCTTCCTTGCCCGCCACTGAGGCGATGTTGACAATGCGCCGCCCCAGGCCGGGCTGCTGGGTGCCAGCCAGGTCCCGCAGCATGCGTGGCACCACGGCCCGGCAGCACAGAAAGGCGCCCGTGAGGTTCACCTCCATCACCTGGCGCCACTGCGCCGGGGTGTGTTCCCACAACGGCGCCAGCGGGCCCAGCACGCCGGCGTTGTTCACCAGCACGGTGATAGGCCCGAGCGCCGCCTCGCTGGCCTGGGCGGCCGATTCGACATCGGCCTCATGGGCCACATCCACCCGGGCCGTGTGGATGCGGGCGCTGGCATCCAGCGGGGCCCTGGCGACCTGGAGCGCCTCTGTGTCGCGGTCCCACAGGGACACACTGGCGCCATCGGCCAGAAAGCGCCGGGCAATGGCCAAGCCGATGCCCTGTGCGCCGCCGGTGATGACCGCGTGGTGACCCGAGAGCGCCGAGCCCGCCGTCATGCGGCAGCCGCAGTGGTTTCTGGTTGGCGCCCTGAAGCTGCGGGCGCGCTGGTGGGCCCCGCCGCCAGGAGCGAGCCCACAATGGCCGGCAGCTGCGCGGGCGGCACGCCGGCCAGCAACTGGCGCAGCATGGTCATCGAGTCGAAGTACACGCGCTCGCAGACCAGGCGCTTGCCCTCGAAGATGAAGAGCGCAATCATGCGGCAGCGGAAGCTGTTGCCCGTGGGCGGCAGGTTGCCCAGCGGGCCCCGGTGGGTGCCCAGCAGCCAGAACTCCACGATCACCGCGTCGTCGGTGTGGCGCAGCTGGATGATCTCGTGCCGCTGGTCCGGGAAGGCCTTGCGCGAGGCCAGGTAGTAGGCACGCACCGCCTCGTTGCCGTCGTGCACCTCGCCGGTCGGAATCAGTTCGTAGTGCGGGTGCGGAAAGGTGTCCAGCACCGCGTCGAAGTCCTGGCGGGTCTCGTCGGCAAAATGGTCCAGCACGGTCTTCTCGCGCAGGGCCTGCAGGGCGGTCTGTGGGGCTGGGGAGGTGGTGGCAGTCGTCATCGTGGGTTCCTTGGTCTAGATGGTGATCTGCGTGTTGCATCGCAGTACAGCCATCGACTATCCGCAACCCGCCCTTCGCAGACTGTCTGTTGTTGGCAATTGCGGCCCCGGACAAACCCGCACAGGCCTTCCGCCCCGCCCCCGCATGCGGTACACCGTGCCACCCACCTTGATCGCTCGTCTCAGCTCGCCAACACGCACAAGCCCGCCATCCACCCCATGCCCCTGCGCACGCCCCCGCCCCGCTCTCCCACCTTGTCCCCCGACGCGCCCCACGCGCTCACCGCCCCCGACGCGGCCAACAGATTGCGCCTGCCGGACGATGTGCAACTGCAACTGCTGCAGGTGGCGCACCACAAGCAGCTGCAGCGCGGCGATTCGCTGTTCCTCAAGGGCTCGGCGCCCGATGCGCTGTTCGGCGTGGTCAGCGGCTCGCTGCGCGTGAGCGTGGTGGCCCCCGGCGGGCGCGAGGCCGTGATCGCCGTGCTGGAGCCCGGCCACTGGTTCGGCGAGGTCTCCCTTTTCGTGGGCCGTGAGCGCGTGTACGACACCTGCGCGGCCGATACCACCGAGATCGCGGTGGTCTATGCCGACGACTTCCACCACCTGGTGAACACACAGCCTCAGGTGCACATGGCGTTTACCAGGCTGGTGTGCATGCGGCTGCGCCAGGCGCTGGCGTGGATCGACGACGCCATCCTGCAGCCGCTGCCCGTGCGGCTGGCGCACCGGCTGCTGACGCTGGACGCGCGGCCCGAGGCTTCGGACGGGGCGACCACGCTGGCGGTGTCGCAGGAAGACCTGGCCTTCATGCTGGGGGTGTCACGGCAGAGCGTGAACCGGCAGTTGAAGCTGTGGGAAGACGAGAGAATCCTGCGGGTGGGGTACCGGGTGGTGGAGGTGATGGATCGGGGAAAGCTGGAGGGGTGTGTGCGGGATGGGGTGTGATTTGATCAAAATGGGCCGTGTGCGCTTATATAGAAAGCGCCAGCCGCTATTGTTTTTATAGTAATTACTGCTTCTGATCGAAGGGCGGAGGCCGGGGTGTGCGCCCGGCCCCCGCCCCCAACACAAGCACAGCACAACAACAGCACAAGCTATCAACAGCAGCTAGCAACCCCAGCTACACAAACCCCAATGCCCCCACATCCACCCCATCCACCTGCCCCGCTTCCAGAAACTCCTGTCCATACCGCAGATACACCCCCTCACGCACGAACACCTCGAACAGGTCTGGGTCGATGTGCCCGTTGTCCCGCATTCTGCGCATGATGGCCAGCGCCTCTGACAGGGTCATGCCGCTTTTATAGGGCCGGTCTGCCGCCGTCAGGGCCTCGAAGATGTCGGCGATGCCCATCATGCGGGCCTGCAGCGACATCTGCTCGCGCGTGAGGCCGCGCGGGTAGCCCTTGCCGTCCATGCGCTCGTGGTGGCCGCCCGCGTACTCGGGCACGTTCTTGAGGTGGCGGGGCCAGGGCAGCGTCTCCAGCATCTTGATGGTGGCGACGATGTGGTAGTTGATGGTGTCGCGCTCGGCCTGGGTCAGCGTGCCCGCGCGGATGGTGAGGTTCTCCACCTCCTCGGCCGTCAAGAAGCTCGTCTGCACGCCCTGCGGGTTGCGCCAGTGGCGTATGGCGGCGATGTCGCGCACGCGCTGCTGGTCCTCGGGCCGCATGGCCTCGGTGCCGGTGTTGCAGCGGCGCAGGAAGTCGCGGTCTTCTTCCAGCGCCTGGATCTCGTGCTGCAGGGCCTGCAGCTCCTGGCCCTCGGCCCGCGCATCCACCACGGGGCGCAGCGCCAGCTGGCGGCGCAGCGCGGCCAGTTCCGCATCGCGCTTGAGCACCTCGAAGCGCGTGTCTACCAGGCCGATGCGGTCGTAGATCGTCTGCAGCTTGGTGGCCTTGTCCACCACGTGCACGGGCGTGGTGATCTTGCCGCAGTCGTGGAGCAGGCCGGCCATCTTGAGCTCGTAGCGGTCGCGCTCGCTCATGCGAAAGCTCGCCAGCGGCCCCTGCCGTGTGGCGTTGACCGCATCGGCCAGCATCAGCGTGAGGGCCGGCACGCGCTGGCAGTGGCCGCCGGTGTAGGGCGATTTTTCGTCGATGGCCAGGTTGATGAGGTTCACGAACGACTCGAACAGGCGTTCGAGCTGCGAGATGAGCAGCCGGTTCGTGAGCGCGATCGCGGCCTGCGAGGCCAGCGACTCGGCCAGGCCCTGGTCGGCCTCGGAAAAGGTCGTGACCGCGCCCGTCTCCGGGTCGCGGGGGTTGATGAGCTGCAGCACGCCGATGAGCTCATGGTCGTGGTTCTTCATCGGCACGGTGAGGAACGACTGCGAGTGATAGCCCGTGCGCGCATCGAAGGCGCGCGTGCCCGAGAAGTCGAAGCCCTGGGCACTGTAGGCATCGGCGATGTTCACGGTGCGGTCGTGGATGGCGGCGTGCGCCGCCACGAGCGAATCATTGGGCGAGCCATCGGCGTTGCGCAGCGGCAGGTGCGGAAAATCGATGGGCTTGCCCGTGGTGCCGCCCAGGCGGATGCCCAGCGAATCCGTGCGCAGGATCTCGAACTTGAGCGCCGACTGGTCCTCGGTCACGCTGTAGAGCGTGCCGCCATCGGCGCCGGTGATGGCCTTGGCCGCCTCCAGGATGTTCTCCAGCAGCCGGTCGATGTCCCGCTCGCGCGAGAGCGCGGCGCCGATGCCGTTGAGCTGCTCCAGCCGGCGAAACAGGTTGACTGTGGATTCCTTGCCCATAAAACCACCTTGGGTGCAGCGTTGGCGACCGCTCATCGTAACGAAAAGTGACGGCTATCATCGACCTTCTGTTTCCCGCTTTCCCATTTCTTGTGCACTCGGTCACACCCCGCTTTCTCACCGTCGCCCTCTACCAGTTTGTCGATCTGCCCGACTGCGCCGCGCTGCGCGCGCCGCTGCAGGCCCTGTGCGACGAGCGCGGCGTGCGCGGCATGCTGCTGCTGGCGCCCGAGGGCATCAACGGCACCATCGCGGGCGAGCCAGCCGATGTGCTGGCCGTGCTGGCCTGGCTGCGCAGCGACCCGCGCTTTGCAGCACTGCAGCACAAGGAGGCGCACGCGCAGCGCATGCCGTTCTACCGCATGCGCGTGCGGCTCAAGCGCGAGATCGTCACCCTGGGCGTACCGGGCCTGAACCCGGCCCGCAACGCGGGCACGTACGTGAAGCCCGAGGACTGGAACGCGCTCATCGACGACCCCGGCGTGGTGGTGGTGGACACACGCAACGACTATGAGGTGGGCATCGGCACGTTCGAGCGCGCCGTCAACCCGCACACCAGGAGCTTTGCGGAGTTTCCGGCCTGGGTGGCCGCGCAATCGGGGCCCGGCGGCGTGCTGGCGGGCAAACCCCGCGTGGCCATGTTCTGCACGGGCGGCATCCGCTGCGAAAAATCCACCGCGTTCCTCAAATCCCAGGGGTTCGAGGAGGTCTTCCACCTCGAAGGCGGCATCCTCAAGTACCTGGAGACCGTGCCCGAGGAAACCAGCCGCTGGCACGGCGACTGTTTTGTGTTCGACGAGCGCGTGTCGGTGGGCCACGGCCTGGTGCCCGGGCACCACCAGCTGTGCCGCTCGTGCCGCATGCCCCTGGGCGAGGCGGAGCTGCAGTCGCCGCACTACGTGGCGGGCGTGAGCTGCCCCTATTGCCACGGCACCCGCACGGCCGAGCAGGAACGCGCCCTGGCCGAGCGCGAGCGGCAGATGCAGCTGGCCGCCCGGCGCGGCCAGGAACACATCGGCGCGCGCCAGCCCGGCACGCCAGTGCGCGTGCACGGCGGAGCCCCGGAAGGCGCCCCCCAAAAGGACGACACCGCGTGAGCACCGCCACCGCCCTGCCCGTTCTGTATTCGTTCCGCCGCTGTCCCTATGCGATGCGCGCCCGGCTGGCCCTGGCCGTGAGCGGCCAGGCCTGCGAACTGCGCGAGGTGGTGCTCAAGAACAAGCCCCGGGGCCTGCTGCAGGCCTCGCCCAAGGGCACCGTGCCGGTGCTCGTCCTGCCCGATGGCCGCGTGCTGGAGCAGAGCCTGGACATCATGCTGTGGGCGCTGCAGCAGCACGACCCCCAAGGCTGGCTCGCGCCCGCCGGGGGCACGGTGCCAGAGATGCTGGCGCTGATTGCCGAATGCGACGGCCCCTTCAAGCAGGCCCTGGACCGCTGCAAGTACCCCAGCCGCCACCCGGGTGCGGACATCGGGGCCGAACGCGCGGCGGCCACCGCCTGGCTGGGCACGCTGGATGCGCGCCTGTGCGCCCAGCCCCACCTGTTCGGCGCCCATGCAGCGCTGGCCGACATGGCGATCGCCCCGTTCGTGCGCCAGTTCGCGGGCATCGACATGGGCTGGTGGGCGGCCCAGCCCTGGCCGCATTTACAGGCCTGGCTGGCTGATTGGCAGTCATCACCACTGCTGGCCAGCGTGATGCCCAAACTGCCGGCGTGGATGGATGGCACGGAGGGTGTGGCGTTTCCGTTTGCCGAAGCAGATTTCGCCTGAGCCGGGGCGGGCCCACGCGGTCTAGCCACAAAAAAGGCGCCCCGAGGGGCGCCTTTGCCTTGAAACGAAGCCTGGAAAACTCAGGCCATGGACAGCCCGCCGCCACGGCGGCCACCGCGCATGCCGCGCACCAGCAGCGCCAGCAGTACCACCGCGAAACCCACGAAGCAGACAAACGACCAGTTGGCGATCGAGCCCCCCAGGAAGGTCCAGTCCACCGCCGCGCAGTCGCCCGAGCCCCGGAAGATCATGGGAATGGCGCGGCTGATGGGGTAGTTCTCGATCATTCCGTAGAAGTCGCGGCCGCAGGTGGCGACCTCGGGCGGGTACCACTGCAGCCAGCTCTGGCGGGCCGCCACGAAGGCGCCGAAGCCCGAGGCCACCAGGGCCAGCACGCCCCAGCCCATCCACCAGCCTTTAGCGTCCCTGGCGCTTGCCAGGCCTGCGAAGATTGCTACACCAATGAGAGCATAACGCTGCACGATGCACATGGGGCAAGGCTCCAGGCCCACCACATGCTGCAGGTACATGCCGAAGGCGAGCATCGCCACACACGCCACGCTGATCAGCGCCAGCACACGGCGCGGGGCCGCAGTCAACCAGTTCATTTCTTATCCCTCATCAATAGCCGTTGCAAACGGTGCCGCCGGCGAAACGGGCGTGCCCCGCACCAGTGCACCCGTGGATCTGGCCCCGCCAGTCCACCGGGTACGTCCGCCCAGGGGGAAGACGCGCAGCGGCTCGGGGGAATCAGATCCCGGCGGCGTGGTCCAGAAAAACACGGGCGCGGCGCGGCGTCACCACCAGCGTTTCGCCCTCCTTGAACCCCATCTCCTTGAACTGCTGCGCAGGTATCTGCGCTTCGATCAAGTGTTCCGGGGACGCATTGTCCGCTGGTTTGTGATCCTGGGATGGAATAAGTTCCAGGCGCGCGATCGGGCCCACCACGATGGCACGGCTCAGCTGCGCCACGATGCCGCGCGGGCGGCCCTGGGCGTCGAGCCCGGCGCCCGGGGAGTAGCGCTCCACATCCAGGTCGTGGGGGCGCACATAGGCAAAAGCCTTGGCGTTCTGCGCGCCCTGGTGCTCGGGCGAGTCGATCTGCATGCCCTCCAGGTGCACCAGGCCCTCGTGCGCCCGGCCGTGGAACAGGTTCACGTCGCCCAGGAAGCCGTAGACGAACGGGCTCGCGGGCTGGTCCCACACCTGCTGGGGCGAGCCGCTTTGCTCGATGCGGCCCTGGTTGATCACGACCACCCGGTCGGCCACCTCCAGTGCCTCTTCCTGGTCGTGCGTGACGAAGATGCTGGTCACGTGCAGCTCGTCGTGCAGGCGACGCAGCCAGCGGCGTAGTTCCTTGCGCACCTTGGCGTCCAGCGCGCCGAAGGGCTCGTCGAGCAGCAGCACCTTGGGCTCCACCGCCAGGGCGCGGGCCAGCGCGATGCGCTGGCGCTGGCCGCCCGAGAGCTGCGAGGGGTAGCGGTCGGCCAGCCAGTCGAGCTGCACGAGCTTGAGCAGGTCGGTCACCTTCTGCTTGATCTGCGCCTCGCTCGGGCGCTCGCCACGGGGCTTCACGCGCAGGCCGAAGGCCACGTTCTCGAACACGGTCATGTGGCGGAACAGCGCGTAGTGCTGGAACACGAAGCCCACGTTGCGCTCGCGCACGTGCACGTCGGTGGTGTCCTCGCCGCTGAAGTGGATGGTGCCCACATCGGCCGTCTCCAGGCCGGCGATGATGCGCAGCAATGTGGTCTTGCCGCAGCCCGAGGGGCCGAGCAGCGCGATGAGTTCGCCCGATGCGATGTCCAGGCTCACGTCGCGCAGCGCCTGGAAGTCGCCGAACTGCTTGCTGACGTTACGGATTTCAATGCTCATGGTCTTCTTCCTTCAGCGGACGGCTGGCGCGGGTGCGGGCCGCTCGGGGGGCAACTCGGCGGCGGCTTTCAAGGCCTGCTCGTTGCGGTGTTCGGCAATGGTCTTGATGACCAGCGTGACCAGGGCCAGCAAGGCCAGCAGCGATGCAGCGGCGAACGCGGCCACGGACTGGTACTCGTTGTAGAGAATTTCGACGTGCAGCGGAATGGTGTTGGTCTGCCCACGGATGTGGCCGGACACGACGGACACCGCGCCGAACTCGCCCATGGCCCGCGCATTGCACAGGATCACGCCATACAGCAGGCCCCACTTGATGTTGGGCAGCGTCACGTACCAGAAGGTCTGCCAGCCGGTGGCGCCCAGCACGATGGCGGCCTGCTCTTCGTCATTGCCCTGCGCCTGCATCAGCGGAATCAGTTCGCGCGCGATGAACGGGAAGGTCACGAACACCGTTGCCAGCACGATGCCCGGCACGGCGAAGATGATCTTGATGTCATGCGCCTGCAGCCAGGGGCCGAACCAGCCCTGCGCGCCGAACATCAGCACGTAGATCAGGCCCGCCACCACGGGAGAGACGGAAAACGGCAGGTCCACCAGCGTGGTCAGGAACGCCTTGCCCCTGAACTCGTACTTGGCGATGCACCAGGCGGCCGCGACGCCGAACACGAGGTTCAGCGGCACGGCAATGACAGCGGTGATCAGCGTGAGCTTGATGGCCGCCCAGGCATCGGGCTCGCGCAGGCCTTCGAGGTAGGCCCCGAAGCCCTTGCGCAACGCCTCGGCGAACACGGCGGCCAGCGGCAGCACCAGGAACAGCAGCATGAAGGCCAGCGCGATGGTGATCAGCGTGTAGCGGACCCAGGGCGCTTCAGTCGTGCCCGCCTGTGCGCGGCGGATGGTCCGGGAGTTGTTGCCGCTCATGCTGGTGCTCCCGCGTGGCGCCGTTGCCAGGCCTGTAGTGCGTTGATGATGAGCAGCAGGATGAACGAGATGACCAGCATGACCACGGCCACGGCGGTGGCGCCGGCGTAGTCGTACTGCTCGAGCTTGCCGATGATGATGAGCGGCGTGATTTCAGACACCATGGGCATGTTGCCGGCGATGAAGATCACCGAGCCGTACTCCCCCACCGCCCGCGCGAACGCCATGGCAAAGCCGGTGAGCAGCGCGGGAGTGATGGAAGGCAAGATGACCTTGGTGAAGGTTTGAAGGCGCGTGGCGCCCAGGCAGGTGGCGGCTTCTTCCAGCTCCTTTTCGGCGTCTTCCAGCACGGGCTGCACGGTGCGCACCACGAACGGCAGGCCGATGAAGATGAGCGCGATCACGATGCCCGCGGGCTTGAACGCGAGCTGAATGCCCAGGGGTTCCAGGATGCTGCCGACCCAGCCGTTGCCGGCCAGCAAGGCGGTCAGCGAGATGCCGGCCACCGCCGTGGGCAGGGCGAACGGCAGGTCCACCAGTGCATCGACGATCTTCTTGCCCGGAAACTTGTAGCGCACCAGCACCCAGGCAATCAGCAGGCCGAACACCAGGTTGACCAGCGCCGCGAGGAACGAGGCCCCGAAGGTCAGCCGGTACGAGGCCATCACGCGCGGCGCGCTGATGGCCGCCCAGAACTGCTCCCAGGTCAGCGTGAAGGTCTTGAAGATCAGTGCCGACAGCGGGATCAGCACGATGATGCTCAGATAGAAAAGCGTGTAGCCCAGGGTCAGCCCAAAGCCGGGCAATACCCTCCTAGCGCTTCTTGGTGCGCTTTTTTTACCGTTCATATGTTGTTATCCATTGCGCATCGTCGGTAGGAACCGGCGCGACCCAAGCCAGCAGACGCCGCGCAAGGGCCGCCCCGCGGCGCTGGCGTCGTCCCCCTTCCCGGCGATAGCCCAGAGAAGGGGGAAGCCGCACAGCGGCTCAGGGGGTTGTCCACTACTACTTGGCGCCGGGCGTGTAGAGCTTGTCGAACTGGCCGCCGTCGTTGAAGTGCACCTTCTGCGCTTCGGTCAGCGAACCGAAGTACTTGGCCACCGTGAACTGCTTGAGCGGCTTGAAGGTATCGGCGTACTTCTTGAGCACCGTTTCAGAACGCGGGCGGATCGCGTGCTTGGCGGCGATTTCCTGGGCTTCCTCGGAGTACAGGTAGTCCAGGTACGCCTTGGCCAGCTGGGCGGTGCCCTTCTTGGCCACGGTGCGCTCCACCACGGCCACGGGGTTCTCGGCCACTACGCTCACCGACGGGTAGATCGCATCGACCTTGCCGGCGCCGAATTCGCGGTCGATGGAGACCACTTCGGATTCAAAGGTGATCAGCACGTCGCCCTGATTGCGCTGCAGGAAGGTGGCCGTGGCATCACGTCCACCCTTGGCCAGGATGGGCACGTTCTTGTAGAGCTTGCCCACGAATTCGGCGGCCTGCGCCTCGGTGCCGCCCTTTTCGCGCACGGCGCCCCAGGCGGCCAGGTAGGCATAGCGGCCGTTGCCGCCGGTCTTGGGGTTCACCACGATCACCTGCACGCCGGGCTTGATCAGGTCTTCCCAGTCCTTGATGCCCTTGGGGTTGCCGTTGCGCACCAGGAACAGCATGGTCGAGGTGGTGGGCGATGCGTCGTGCGGGAATTTCTTGGCCCAGTCCTTGGCCACCACGCCGCTGTCGGCGAGGAACTGCACGTCGGTCGTCGTATTCATGGTCACCACGTCGGCCGCCAGGCCGTCGTTCACGGCGCGCGCCTGGGCGCTGGAGCCGGCGTGCGACTGGTCGATCTTCACGTCCTGGCCGGTGGTCTTCTTGTAGTGGGCAGCGAAGGCGGCGTTGTAGTCCTTGTAGAACTCTCGGGCCACGTCGTACGACACGTTGAGCAGCGAATTCTGTGCAGCGGCCATGCCGCTGGCAGCCAGGGCCACGGTGGCCAGAAGGGTCTTGAGTTTCAAAGAGGTCATGGTGCCTTCGCCCGAAAAGTACTGGAGATGCTCCATTGTGCGGAGCCGTGCTTAAAACTCAAAAGAATATATTCTTGTTAAATAATCAGCTATTGGAATATAGATTTTCAATGGCGGGCCGGCTGGTGATTGCCAGCGGGCCTGGCAAGCGTCCTGGCGACGGATTTCAAGAAAAAATGGCCCGCAGCGCTTGATGATCAAGCGCAGGAAGCTATTAAAAATATAGCAATCAGAATGCCGCCGACGTGGCGTGTGGATGGGCGGCGGATGGCGGCAGGGCGCCGTGTTCGCCCTCCAGCGACTGCAGCAGCGCCCAGCCCAGGGGCCACTCTCCATGGCCGGACTCGATGTTGATGTGCCCGGCGTTCTGCATGCGCACGAACTCGCTGCCCCAGGCACGGGCATAGGCGCCCGCCAGGCGAATGGGGCAATACGGATCGTTGCTGCTGGCCACCACGATGCTGCGGTACGGCAGCGCGGCATAGGGCACCGGTGCGAAGTCGCTCAGCACGGCCCGGCGCTCGGGGTCGGCCGGGGCCACCAGCAGCGCGCCGCACACACGGGCAGCCGCTTCGGGGCCGATGTGGGCCGTGGCGATGCAGCCCAGGCTGTGCGCCACGATCACCACCGGGCCGGGCGCCGCGAGCACGGTCTTTTCAAGCTGGCCCACCCAGGCAGACCGCGTGGGCGTGATCCAGTCGTCCTGCACCACGCGACGGGCGTGCGGGATGCGCTCGGCCCACAGGCTTTGCCAGTGGCCGGGACCGGAGTCGCGCCAGCCGGGAACGATGATGATGGAGGTGGAGGTGCTCACGGCAATCAGAGGGCCCGCCACAGCCTCGCGCCGCGGCCCTGCCCTGTTGTGTCTTGCTTCTTCTGCTTACTTGTTGGGCTGGGGCGTGATGCGCAGGTAGGGGCGCACCGCCTTGAAGCCCTTGGGAAAGCGCAGCGCGATCTCGGCCGGGTCCTGCAGGCTGGGCACGATGATCACGTCGTCGCCGTCCCTCCAATTGGCGGGAGTGGCCACCTTGTGGCTGTCCGTCAATTGCAGCGAGTCGATGACGCGCAGGATCTCGTCGAAATTGCGCCCCGTGCTGGCGGGGTAGGTGAAGGTGGTGCGGATGACCTTCTTGGGATCGATGATGAACACGCTGCGCACCGTGACCGTGGTCGATGCGTTGGGGTGGATCATGTCGTAGAGGTCTGCCACCTTCTTGTCCGCATCGGCCAGGATGGGGAAGTTGACGGTGGTGTTCTGCGTGTCGTTGATGTCGCCCACCCAGCGGTTGTGCGAATCGACAGGGTCCACGCTCACGGCGATGGGCTTGACGTTGCGCTTTGCAAATTCGCCGCCCAGGGCAGCCGTTTTGCCCAGTTCGGTGGTGCAGACGGGCGTGAAATCGGCGGGGTGCGAGAACAGCACGACCCACGAATCACCGGCCCATTCGTGGAAACGGATGGTGCCGGCGGTGGATTCCTGGGTGAAGTCGGGGGCGGTGTCGCCGAGTCGCAAGGTGGCCATGTGGAACGCTCCTTCAATGTCTGAGGGGGCATTCTGCGATCCGGCCTTTAAAACCCAAACGAATATATTGCTCTTACTTAATCGCCAAAACGTCTATAAACGGAGCAATCCGTCACCCTTCCAATAGGCGTTTCAGCCGATCCGGGTAGTTGTTGAGGAAATCGTGCGTCACCACGTAGTGCTCGGTCTCCTCGAAAGCGACTTCGGTCAAACCGCCACCGTCGAACTGGATGATCTTGGCGTTCGGGTAAGACAGCAGGATGGGCGAGTGCGTAGCGACGATGAACTGCGACTTGTCCTCTACCAACTGGTGGATGGCCGACAGCGCAGCGAGTTGCCGATTGGGGGACAGCGCGGATTCGGGTTCGTCCAGTAGGTACAGCCCCCTGCCCTGGAATTTGTGCGTGAGCAGGGCCATGAACGCTTCGCCATGCGAGCGGGCATGGAGCGATTTGCCGCCATAGGAGTCCAGGTAGCCCACCTCGTCCATGTAGGTGGCCACGTTGAAGAAGCTCTCGGCCCGCAGAAAGTAGCCATCGCGCGGTGAGCGGTAGCTGCGCGCCAGCCGCAGCACCTCATGCAGGGACGATTCCGAACCGGCCGTGGCTAACTGGAAATTGCGGGTGCCACCCTCGGGGCTGTAGCCCAGGGCCAGGGCGATGCCCTCCAGCAGCGTCGATTTTCCAGAGCCGTTTTCGCCCACGAAGAACGTCACGTCCGGGTGAAACTCCAGCCGGCCCAACTCGCGGATGGCGGGGATGCTGTACGGGTAGGTGTCGTAGTCGATCTCCGCATCTGGGCGGATGCAGGCGCTCTGGAGGTAGGGTTTGGCAGACAGCATGTCGCCATGCTAACGGGCGGCATGGCCAAGCGGCAGACTGATAAAGCGCCCCAGGCGGCGGTTTATCCGGTGGCACGGCAGGTATCGACCCTCAATCCCGCGGCAGCGCCGAATCCGGAGGTAATAGAAAAATATTTCCCATTATTTTTCTGTTCTTCAACCCCATTCCCCCGCCCCGTTCGTTTCACCCAGCACCAACAACACTTTGATGGAGCTGCCATGAAACCCGGTTCATTCACCCTTCCCGCACTCACCGCGCTGGCCGCCTTGCTGGCAGTGGCCAGCCTGCCAGCCCAGGCCATTGGCCGCCTGGCCGATGTCACCATCGTGGACCGCGACACGGGCGCCACGCTGCCGGTGCACTACGCCAAGGGCGAATACTGGGTGGCTGGCCGCCCTGGCGCGCGCTACGCCATCACGGTGCGCAACCGCTCGGGTGAACGGATGCTGGCCGTGCCCTCGGTGGATGGCGTCAATGTGCTCAGCGGCGAAACCGCCGCCTGGGACCAGCGCGGCTATGTGTTTTCGCCCTACGAGCGCTACCAGATCACCGGCTGGCGCAAGAGCGACAGCCAGGTCGCGGCCTTCGAGTTCTCCAGCATTGCCAACTCCTACGCCAGCCGCACGGGCCGCCCGGCCCACGTGGGCGTGATCGGTGTCGCGCTGTTCCGCGAACAGCCGCCGGTGCCCTCGCCCGCCGTCACCCCCGAGCCGTACAGCCAGAGCCAGCGCCGCGACAACAGCGGCGGCAACGGCAACAGCCTGGGACGCCTGCGCGAGGAGCCTGTCCCCCATCTGCCCTCGCCATCGGCAGCACCCGCCGCTGCGGCACCCGCTCCCTCCTCGGAAGCCGAGTCTTCCGCACGGTCGATGGCTGCGGACAGTGTGGCCAAGGCGGCGCCCATGCCGTCTCCCAAGCTGGGAACGGCCCATGGCCAGCGCGAGACCTCGGTCGTCTCGCACACCACCTTCACGCGCCTGCAGGACCAGCCCAATGAAGTGATCAGCATCCGGTATGACAGCCGCGAAAACCTCGTCGCCAGCGGCGTGATCCGCGAGCCACTGGCCCGGCCGCATGTGCCCCGCGCATTTCCGCAGTCGGACAACCTGTCCTATGTGCCCGACCCGAGGTAGGCCTTGAGGGCTTCCGCCCCGCACAGGCCCGCCGGTGCATGAGGGCCTCGCATAATGCGCCGGTGCCGACCGCCCCTTCCCCCGCCCCCACGGACGAATCCGACGAGACGCTCATGCTGCGTTATGCCGGAGGAGACATGGGCGCATTCGACGCGCTGTATGGCCGGCACGAACTGGCGGTGTGGCGGTTCGTGTTTCGCAGCGTCAAGGTCCAGGCCGTGGCCGACGACCTGCTGCAGGATGTCTGGTTTGCCGTGGCGCGCCATGCCGGCAGCTACGAGGTGAAGGCGAAATTCCGCACCTGGTTGTTCACCCTGGCGCACAACCGGCTGGTCGACCACCTGCGCACCGCCAAGAACCACGCCAGCCTGGACGCGAGCGACGACGATGACGCGCGCAGCCTGGCGGACACGCTGGTGGCCGACTCCGGCTTCGGGCCGGTGCGGCAGTTGCAGTCCCGCGAGCAGGCGGTGGCGCTGATCGCCGCCGTGGAGCAACTGCCCCTCGAACAGCGGGAGGCCTTTCTGCTGCAGGCCGAAGGTGACCTCAGCGTGCAGGAGATTGCACAGGCCACGGGCGTGAATTTTGAAACCGCCAAGAGCCGCCTGCGTTATGCGCGGGCCAGCCTTCGCCAGCACCTCAAGGAGTTTGCAGCATGAGCGCGCCAGACGACGAACTGGTCCGGCGATACCGCGAAGCCAGCGCGCAGGAAGATGCCCGCCCCGGCGCGCAGGTGCGCGATGCTGTGCGCGCGCATGCGCAGATGCTGGCGGCAGCAGCCGCCACGGCCCCATCGCCCACGGCAGCCCCACCCACCCGTGCCGCCGCCAACCAGTCGCGCTGGAAGATCTCGGCCCTGGCCACCGTGGCCGTGGTGGGGCTGACTGGCTTGCTGATGCTGCAATTCGAGCGCGGGACGCCCGAAGAAAAAGAAGTCGCCTATGGCCAGCGCCGGGCCGAAGCGCCAGCCCCCGCCGCATTGCCAGCTCCCGCACCTGCACCTTCCACGGCCCCAGCGGCAGAAACAAACTCAACGGCGCCATCGGCCGCTGCGGGTTTGCCAGACCGTGCCCGCGACACGGCGATCCCACCGGCCAGGTCCACGGCACAAAAACCTGCGTCTGCGGCGCCAGGCCAGGCCAGGCCACTGGCCAAGACTGTACCGGCACCGGCCCCCGCAATCGCGGCCCCCGAGGCCGAGTCCTCACCGGGCCACAGCGCAGCCGGGGCCGTTTCAGGCTTTCCCGCATCGCCGCCCATGACGGCCGAGAAGGCCATCACGCCCCGTCCCGCACCGCCCCCCGCGCCCTCCGCTGCGCCAGCCCCCCGCGCCGAGATGCGCGAGCGCTCCGTTGCGCAAGATGGTGCCGCTTCGAGGGAAGTGGTGCCACAGCCCCAGGCCATGCCATCCGCTGCGGCACCTGCCGCCGCTGCTGCGGCCCGCAGCCTACAAGGGGGCAATGCTGCGAACGGCAAACTTGCTGCCACCGCACCCAGCGCCGATGCGGGTTCCAGCGCCTTGTTGTCGCGGCACTTGTGGGAAGCCTCCCGTACAGGCGACTCCCTCCAGGTGGAAAGCCTCGTTCGCCAGGGCGCGCCCATCGACGCCCGCGACAGCGCTGGCAGGACGGCACTGATGCTCGCGGCCATCCACGGCCAGGCCACCGCCGTCCAGAAACTCCTGGCCCTGGGCGCCAACCGAACCCTGGTGGACCGCGAAGGCCTGAACGCGGCGCAGCAAGCCCGGCAACGGGGACATGCGCGCATTGCGGACCTCATCGAGGCTGAACAACGCTAGCCGCGGAACCTCCAGCGCAGGGAGTGTCCAGGCTCAGAACCGCACGGCCTCGAAAGCCGGGTGCAGCGCGTCGATCCAGTGGTCCAGCTCATCCTGCGTCACATGCAGATGCTGCATGCAGGCCTGGCCATGCTGCAGCCATTCGCGCGTGGGGGCCAGGCTGTCGTGGTGGTTCACCAGGTACTCGGCCAGCAGGCCCAGCGCCACGAGGTGCCGAACCGTGGGGTTGAAGCGCTCATCGCCCAGGCACGCAAAGTCGTGGTGCAGCCAGATGGCCTGCGCCACATCCCCCGGCAGGTGCCAGGTGCGGGCCACGATGGCGCCCATCACCGCGTGGTCGGTGCGGTGGCTGGCGTTTTCGGTCTGGGTGAAGGTGCGGTCCTTGCGGGCCAGGGCCTCGGTCACGGTGCCGGCATAGCCCCGCACGGCCTTCACCAGCACGGGCATGCCCACATGGCAGAACAGCCCGAAGCTGTAGCCCAGGCCCGGGTCAAAGCTGTAGAGCTGGTGGCCGATGTGCTCGCACGCGATGGCGCGGCGCTGCGAGCTTTCCCAGAAATGCTCCAGCAGCGGAGACCGCACCTGCAGGGCATTGCGCGTGATGAAGGCCGACAGCAGCTCCACCGCCGGCTGCAGGCCCAGCACCGTGAGCGCCATGCCCACGGTCTGCACCGGCTGGGCCAGGCCATACAGCGGGCTGTTGGCCAGCCGCATCACGGCGGCGGCCAGGGCCACGTCCGAGGAGGCCAGTTGCTCCAGGGCGGCAGAGTCCAGCTCGGGCGCGGCCACGATCTGCTGCAGGCGCAGCAGCGACTCGGGGCACGGCGGGACCACGATGGCCCGTACCGCAGGGTGCACGCGGGCTTGCCGGATATCTTGATCGATGGGGTGTGGAGCGGTCACGAAGAATCACCGGGCCGCCCCGGTACGGTACACACAGGGGTTGCCCGCACAGTTGCAATTCGTTGCATTGTGGCGCCAAAAGGCGGGGCGCAGGCGCGGCACGGGTGGGGCACCGTCTTTTCCACGGCCGGCGATGCCGCACGCCGGGCGCGCCGCGCCGCAGCCACGGCTCAGATATCCGCCCCGTCCACCCCCATCAGGGCCTGGCGGGTGCTCAGGCTGCTGCGTCCGGGCATGGCCTCGCCCAGATAGTCCAGAAAACGCCGCACCGCCGGGGACAGGCCCCGGCGCGATGGAAACACCGCATGCACGATGGCGGGCAGGGGAGCCCAGTCCGGCAGCACCCGCACCAGCCGGCGCGCCCGTATTTCCTCGGAGCACATGTAGTCCGGCATCCAGCAGATGCCGGTGCCCGCCATCGCCGCGATCTTGAGGGTCAGCAGGTCATCGGCCACGTAGCGGGGGGCGTGGTGCACCACCTGGTGCACACCGCCGGGCCCGATGAGGTTCCAGGTGGACCGGCCATCGGGCGCCGACATGGCGATGCTGTCGAGCCGCCCCAGGTCCTCCAGTGTCTCGGGGGTGCCCTGGCGGATCAGCAGGTCCGGGCTGGCCACCAGGATCTGGGTTGCATGGTCAAGGCGCTTGACGACCATGCTGCCGCTGTCCTCCACCGAGGGCCGCACGCGCAGCGCCACGTCGATGCCTTCCTCCACCAGGTTCACGGCGCGGTTGCTCACCAGCATCTCCACCCGCACCTCGGGGTAGGTGGAAAGAAACTGCGGCATCAGCTCGGCCAGCACGGTCTGCGCCAGCGTCACCGGACAGCTCACGCGGATGGTGCCCCGCGGTGCCGTCTGCACCTGGGCCACGGTGTCGGCAGCCGCCTGGGCGGATTCCCGCATGGCCTGGCAATGGCGCAGATAGGCTTCTCCCACCTCGGTGAGCGAGAGCTTGCGCGTGGTGCGCTGCAACAGCCGCACGCCCAGCTGCGTTTCCAGATCCGACACGCGCCGAGAGAGGCGCGACTTGGGGATCCCCAGCGCCCGCCCGGCGGCGGCGAAGCCGCCCCGCTCCACCACTTCGGCGAAATACAGCATGTCGTTGAGGTCTTGCATGGTGAGAGCGTGTTGTGAGCGTGTTGTGCACGTTGACGTGCCCGCGAAAGCCGGGACCACAAGGCCTGTGCCCGCGCCCAGCGATCACCGGCATGGAGGTCCCACGGTAAGGCAAGGCGCATCAGACGCCCTGATCGTTCTATGGATAGAACAATCTATCGCAAGTTCACTACCTTATCAACATTTTGATGCATCCCCACAATTCATCCCATGGCCACACGCCGTGGTCCCACCGCTGACACACCCCCAAGGAGTTCTCTCATGCAACTGCTTCACATCGATTCCGCCATCACCGGCGAACAATCCGTCTCCCGCGAACTCACCGCCCGCATCGTGGGCGCATGGCAGGCCAGCCACCCCGGCACCAGCGTGCAGTACCTCGACCTCGCCGCCCAGGCTCCTTCGCACCTGTCATCCGACTCCCTGGGCTTTCGCACCGGCCAGGCCGCGGCGACGGAACTCCAGCGCCAGGAAAACGCCGTGTCCGAAGCGCTGGTGAGCCAGTTCCTGGCCGCCGACGTGATCGTGGTCGGCGCTCCGCTGTACAACTTCTCGATACCCAGCCAGCTCAAGGCCTGGATCGACCGCATCGCGCAGACGGGCCGCACCTTCAAGTACACCGACAAGGGCCCCGTGGGCCTGGCCGGGGGCAAGACGGTGATCGTGGCGTCCAGCCGCGGCGGCGTGTATTCCACCAGCGAGGGCGGCCAGGCCCTGGAGCACCAGGAAAGCTACCTGAAGGTCGTGTTCGGTTTCTTCGGCATCACCGACGTGCGCTTCGTGCGCGCCGAAGGCGTGGGCATGGGCCCGGACGCCAAGGCAGCGGCCCTGGCCAATGCCGACCGTGACCTGCAGGCCCACACCACCGTCGCGGCCAACCAGGCCAGGGTGGCACAGGCAGCCTGAGCGGCATCCGCAGCCGGGCTGGACCGCCGCCAGCCGGCTGCACCGCAACTGCTGCCGCCGGCGGCCCCCCGCATCAGGGCGGCCGTGATCGCAGACCCTCTGAGCTTCTTCGAGCGGCATCTGCGCCCCTGCGCGCGCTGACGCCAAAGGTGCAGATGGCGCGGCCGCTCAGGCCGCGTGCGCCTTCACCCAGGCCACGTATTTGTCCACCCAGCCTTGCAGGAACTTCCTGCTGCCTTCGCCCACGTTGCCATCGGCATCGAAAAGACCGTCCTTGGCATGGATGAATGCTTCGGGCTGGCCCAGGGTGGGCATGTCAAGGTAGGCCAGCACGTTGCGCAGGTGCTGCTGCGACAGGGCGGTGCCGATGGCTCCCACCGACGCGCCGATCACGCCCGCGGGCTTGCCCGCCCATGCACTTTGGCCATAGGGCCGCGACGCATGGTCGATGGCGTTCTTGAGCACGCCGGGGATGGACCGGTTGTACTCCGCCGTCACGAAAAGCACGCCCTGCGCGGCCTGGACCTCGCGCTTGAGGCGCAACACTGGCGCGGCCTGCTGGCCATCGTCGTCCTGGTTGTACAAAGGCAGGTCGTCAATGCGCAACTGCGTGAACTGGAAATCCGCCGGTGCCAGCCGCGCGATGGCGGTGGCCAGCTGGCGATTGAAGGAATCCTTGCGGAGGCTGCCGACGATGACGGCGATCTGGACATTGCTCATGAAAACTCCTTGTGAATGGACGACAACGGAGAAAAAAAGCACCGCATGGCATCGACCGGAACGTACCGGGCCATGCTGTACACAGCGCTTGCCATGATAGCCACAGCCCCGTGAAAACGCAGGGCGGCGGGCCCGGCGCAATTGCTGCATTTTGTATAGCGTATTGCGCCGCCATGAAGGCCCGCCCGGTCGGCCGCTAGCCCGCGCGCCGCTGCCCGGCCAGGCGCTGCACCACGGCCACCAGGCGGTCGATCTCGTCGAAGGTGTTGTAGAACGCCAGCGAAGGCCGCACCGTGGTCTCCACGCCGAAGCGGCGCAGGATGGGCTGGGCACAGTGGTGGCCGGTGCGCACGGCGATGCCCTCCTCGTTGAGCGCCTTGCCCACCTCTTCCGTGGTGTAGCCCGCGAGCACGAAGGACATCACGCTGGCCTTGTCGTCGGCCGTGCCGATGAGCCGCACGCCGCGGATCGCACCCAGGTGGCGCATGCCGTAGACCAGCAGTTCGTGCTCGTAGCGCGCGATGTTCTCGATGCCCACCCGGTTCACGTAGTCGATGGCGGCGCCCAGGCCCACGGCGTCGGCGATGTTGCCGGTGCCGG
Organism: Acidovorax sp. GW821-FHT09A11; assembly: GCF_059418365.1. NCBI lineage: Bacteria > Pseudomonadati > Pseudomonadota > Betaproteobacteria > Burkholderiales > Comamonadaceae > Acidovorax > Acidovorax sp. GW821-FHT09A11. The sequence goes on along the minus strand of NZ_JBWKPS010000001.1, from coordinate 183,190 downwards.
CCTCGAACTTGTTCGGGATGGGCTGGAACACCGTCTTCTCGAAGGTCACGTCGGCAATCATGTTGCCGCCGCCTTGCCAGGGCGGCATGTCTTCGAGCACCGCACGCTTGCCCCAGACCACGCCGATGCCAGTGGGTCCGAAGACCTTGTGGCCCGAGAACACGAAGAAGTCGGCCCCCAGGTCCTGCACGTCCACCCGCATGTGCGAGACCGACTGCGCGCCGTCGACCAGGGTCGTGGCGCCCGCCCGCCTGGCCAGGGCCACGATCTCCTTGACCGGCACCACGGTGCCCAGGGCATTGGAGACCTGGGTGACGGCGACGATCCTGGTGCGGTCGTTGAGCAGCTTCTGGTATTCGTCGAGCAGCACCTGGCCCGAGTCGTCCACCGGGATCACGCGCAGGCGCGCGCCCTTGGCAGCCGCCAGCTGCTGCCAGGGCACGATGTTGGCATGGTGCTCCAGGTGGCTGACGATGATCTCGTCGCCCTCGCCCACATGCTGCGCGCCCCAGCTCTTGGCCACCAGGTTGATGGCCTCGGTGGTGCCGCGCACGAAGATCACCTCGTTCACGTCGGGCGCATTGATGAAGCGCTGCACGCGCTGGCGTGCGCCCTCGTAGGCGTCCGTGGCACGGGCCGCCAGTTCATGCGCCGCGCGGTGGATGTTGGAGTTCTCGTGCGCGTAGAAGTGGCTGATGCGGTCGATGACCGACTGCGGCTTGTGCGTGGTGGCCGCATTGTCGAACCAGACGAGCTGGCGGCCGTTCACGCGCTCCTGCAGCACCGGGAAGTCGCGGCGCACCGCATGCACGTCGAACGCGGGGTGGGCGCTGCGGTCGGCCTGCGGGACGCTGCCGGCAGCCGGGGCACGGCCGGGCGTGGTGTAGCCGCCGGGCAGCACCACGGCGTGGGCGAAGTAGAAACGCGGCTCGGTCGATGGCACCGTGCTGGGCACGCCGGTGCCGGCCGTGGGCGAGCCCACGCGCGGCACTTCGGGTGCGGCAAAAGGCAGGCGCGCCAGGGCATCGAGCCCGCCGGGAACGGCGCCATGCCCGTCGGGCGGTGCCACCTGCGGTGCGCGGTCGGCCGCCAGCGGGTGGCCATGGCGCTCACCGAGAAAGTAGTACGGCGATGCTGTCGATGGGACGGGTGGTGCGGAAGGCTGCGCCGCCTCGGGCACCCCCAGCACGCCGCTGCCAAAGCGCGGCTCGTAGGCCGGCAAGGTGCTGATCACCGAGTCGGGTACGCCGTTGCCAGCCACCGCATGAGGCAGCAGGGCCGGCGCACGGTGCGCCAGCGAGGCCAGCGGCGTGGGCGAGGCCGGCACCAGGTTGGCACCCGGCACCAGCCCTTGCGGGATGGGGGTGCCGGGCACGCCGGGGCCAAAGCCCGCCGGGCTGACCAGCGGCGAGCCGGCCGGTGCGATGTTGACGGGCGCCTGCACGCCAGGCGGCCAGGGCGTGCCCTGCCCCGCACCAGGCAGCGAGCCCGGTGGCGTGGAGGGCCGGCCTGTGGCCGGCCCGGCAAAGCGCGGCTCTTCGCCAGGCCGGGCCGCGAACAGGGCCGTCGCCAGCCCGGCCAGCAGCGCCGGGTCGATCGGCGGCTGCAGCGTGGCGGGTACGCTGGCAGGAAGGGAGGATGGAGTGGTCACCACGCGGCGCTTTACTTGTAGGTGTCGGGGTAGTCGTGGTACTTGTTGATCTCCACGTCGTCCAGCACGGCCAGCGCATCGGGCGTGAGCACGGCCAGCGAGCAGTACAGCGAGATCAGGTAGGACGCGATGGCATGGTTGTTGATGCCCATGAAGCGCACCGACAGGCCGGGGCTTTGCTCGCCCGGCAGGCCGGGCTGGAACAGGCCGACCACGCCCTGGCGCTTGTCGCCCACGCGCAGCAGCAGGATCTTGCTCTTGCCGTCGGCCACAGGCACCTTGTCCGATGGGATCAGCGGAATGCCGCGCCAGGTGATGAACTGCGAGCCGAACAGGCTCACCGTGGGCGGCGGCGTGCCACGGCGCGTGGCCTCGCGGCCGAAGGCGGCGATCGCCAGCGGGTGGGCCAGGAAGAAGGCGGGCTCCTTCCAGACCTTGGTGAGCAGCTCGTCCAGGTCGTCCGGCGTGGGCGCGCCGGTGAGCGGAAACACGCGCTGCTCTTCCGTCACCTGGGCCAGCAGGCCGTAGTCGGGGTTGTTGATGAGCTCGCTCTCCTGGTTTTCCTTGATCGTCTCGATCGTCAGGCGCAGCTGTTCCTTGATCTGGTCGTGCGGGCTGCTGTACAGGTCGGAGATGCGGGTGTGCACGTCGAGCACGGTGCTCACGGCATTCAGGAAGAACTCGCGCGGGTTCTCTTCGTAGTCCACGAAGGTGCGCGGCAACTGGTTCTCTTCCTCGCGGGCGGTGCAGGTGACCTTGATCAGCTCGGGGTTCTTGACCTGATTGAGGCGGTAGATGCCCGCTTCGACCGGCACCCACTGCAGCAGGTGCGTGAGCCAGCGCGGCGAGATGGTCGAGAGTTGTGCGGTGGTCTTGGTCGCGTTGGCAAGTTGCCGTGCTGCGTTGTCGCCCAGGGCGGTCGTGCCGCCCACTGTTGCCGTCATGTGAGGCTCCGTATCAGAAAGGTTGGTAAACGAACAGGTTTCGATTCCCAGCCAGTGTCGGATTCCCCCGCTATCGCTTCAACATGCTATAGCCGCCAATCGCGTGCCTTTCAGCACATGGGCGCTGTTCAATTCGTCGCAATGTCCGAGGAGCGTGGCACTGCTCACGCCCAGGGCCTGCGAGAGCTTGTCAATGGTGACCAGCGAGGCAATGGCGCGGCCGCGCTCGATCTCGCCCACGTAGGAGCGGTTCAGGTCGGCATGCCCGGCCAGTTGCTCCTGCGACCAGCCGCGAGCTTCGCGCAGGCGCCGCACGGCGGTGCCGAAACTGCGTACCAGCACCTCACTCATGCCACGCCCACCCTGGGTTCGTCGCCGTTGTGGCGCGACAGGGCCTGGGTCACGTTGCCGCCCGCGGGCACGTCGTGCGTGATCCAGACATTGCCGCCGATGGTGGCGCCGCGCCCCAGCGTCACCCGGCCGAGCACCGTGGCCCCGGCGTAGATGACCACATCGTCTTCCACCACCGGGTGGCGCGGCAGTCCCTTCTGCAAATGCCCATCCTCGTCCGTGGGAAAGCGCTTGGCGCCCAGCGTGACGGCCTGGTAGACACGCACGCGCTCGCCGATCACCGCGGTCTCGCCGATCACGACGCCCGTGCCGTGGTCGATGAAAAAGCCCGCGCCGATCTGCGCGCCGGGGTGGATGTCGATGCCGGTCTGCGCATGGGCCTGCTCGGCCACGATGCGCGCCAGCAGCGGCAACTCCAGCTGGTACAGCGTGTGCGCCAGGCGGTGGTGGATCATGGCCAGGATGCCGGGGTAGCACAGCAGCACCTCGTCCACGCTGCGCGCGGCCGGATCGCCGTGGTAGGCGGCCAGCACGTCGCTGTCGAGCAGGCTGCGCGTCTCGGGCAGCGCCGCGGCGAAAGTGCGTGCCGCCTGCACGGCGCGCTTTTCGATGTTCTGCTCTTCCACCGGCTGGTGGCGCAGCACGTAGCGCAGCTCCAGGCGGATCTGCGCCAGCAGCGCGTGCAGGGCGGCGTCCAGCGTGTGGCCTACATAGAAGTCCTCGCTCTCCTGGCGCAGGTCGGGTGGACCCAGGCGCATGGGAAACAGCACGCCCTTGAGCTTGTCCACGATGTCGGCCAGTGCGTCACGCGATGGGAACTCGCGCCCGCCCGGCTCCTGGGAGCGCTTTTGCAGGCTGCGCCAGTCGCGGCGCACGGCGTGCAGGGACTGCACGATGGGTTCGATGTTGAAGACGGCCATGGGAAGAAGAGAGAGCAGTGGTTCAGTCGTGAGGGGGTTGGCCGCGGGCAGTCGGTTCTTCAGTCCTGGACCCAGGGCAGGCCGTGAAAGCGCCAGCCGTCGGAGCCGCCGCGCTGCTTGCGGCCATCGATCTCGCCCTCGAAGCCTTCGAGCACGTTGAAGACACGGGTGAAGCCGGCCTTGGCCGCCGCCTCGGCCGCCAGGGCCGAGCGCTTGCCGCTGCGGCACAGCAGCAGCGCCGTGGCCTCCTTGCCGCCGTGGCTGGCCAGGCGGGCCTCCAGCTCGCGCACGAAGCGCGGGTTGCGCTGCAGGGCGGTGCCCGTGGCCCAGGGCACGTGCAGGCTGTCCGGCACCTGGCCGACGAACTTCAGCTCTTCGGCCGAGCGCACGTCCACCAGCACGGCATCGCCGGCCAGGACGAGTTTCCACGCCACGGTGGGCGCAACGCCGCCCGCATAGGGCAGGCCGGACGCCAGTGCGACCGAGCGGGCAGATTCCAATTCGTGTGCGAGCACAGCGTCCTGGGTGTCCTGGATGGCGGATGAAAGCATGGCAGGGGTCCTTGAGGCTAGGGTTTCGCAGCCCTCATGGGCGGGGCTGCCGTGAACAATGTGTTCACTCTAGAACCCTTCTCATAAAACCCAAAAGAATAAAATTTGGTTTCTATAAAACCAAAACATCCTTGAGTTTGTTCAGGCAAACCCTGTGGCTGCCAACCCGTGCAGGGCATGGCCAAAGGGCCGCAGATCCAGGCGCTCCGGCAGGTCCAGCACCTGCTGCGCCAGGGCCTCCCCCACGGCGGCCGAGTGCTTGAAGCCATGGCCCGAGCAGGCGGAGGCCACGTGCACGCCTGGCCAGCCGGGCAGCCGGTCGACGACGAAGCCGTGGTCGGGAGTCACGGTGTACAGGCAGGCGCGGGCGTCAGTGCAGCGGGCGGCCGGGGCATCAAAGCGCGGCAGCACGTGGCGCTGCAGCATGCTGTGCTTCTCGGCATCGGCCACGGTGCGGTCCACGGTGTCCGGGGTGGTGGTCTCCAGGTACTGCGCGGTGGCCACCTTGAAGGCCGGCGCGCCCTCATCCGCGATCGGGAACCCATAGATCGAGTCGTCCGGTCCGTCGCGAAAGGTCCAGATGAAGACCGGAAACACCCCGGGCTCGAACGAGGGCCTGGCGGCCCCCACGTCGAACCAGAACATCACCTGGCGGTACACCGCCAGCCGGGGTGCCCAGGCATGGCGCAGCTCCTGGCCCAGCAGGCCCGGGAGCCAGGGGCCCGCGGCCAGCACCACCTGCCCGGCGCTGTAGCGGCCCTGCGTGGTGTCCACCCGCAGGTGCCCGCCTTCGCGCGCGAGGCCGGTCACGCGCACCCCTGTCTGCACCGCGGCGCCATGCACCTGGGCCTGTTGCAACTGGGCGCTGATGGCGGCCTCGGGCCGCACGAAGCCGGCGTCGCGCTCCCAGTAGGCGAATTCGTGGTCGTTGAGCTGGAACTGCGGGTAGCGCCGGCGCAGGTCGGCATGGTCCAGCACCTCGTGGTCTATGCCATGGCGGCGCGCGATCTCGATGGTGTTGTGCACGAAGTCCAGGCGGCGTCCCTGGTGCAGCGGCGCGCCATCGCGCGGACCGAGCACCAGGCCGTGGGTGCGGGTGTAGATGGGCTGGCCGGTCGCGGCCTCCAGTTCGCGCCAGATCTCGTGCGAGCGGCGCACCAGGGGCACGTATTCGTCGCCCTCGCCCACCGCCAGCCGGGTGATGCGGGTCTGGCCATGCGAGGAGCCCAGGCTGTGCGGCGGCTGGAACTGGTCCAGCCCGAGCACCCTGGCCCCGCGCCGCGCCAGCTGGTACAGCGTGGCGGAGCCCACGGCCCCGAGGCCGACGACGATACTGTCGAAATGTGCCATGCAACGATCCGATGATCAGCACCGGCAGCAGGTGGCCGGGCGGCACCATGGCGCCGCGCAGGGTGCGGCACGCCCGCGGACAAGCCGTCCCGGGGCCCGTTCAGGCACCGGCAGCTGTAAGCATCAGAAGCCTGGCAGCACCGAACCCTTGAACTCGGTCTGGATGAACTTGCGCACTTCTTCCGAGTGGTAGGCCTTCACGAGCTTGGCCACCCAGGGCTTGTCCTTGTCGGCTTCGCGCACGGCGATCAGGTTGACGTAGGGGCTCTTGGCGTTCTCTTGCGCAATCGCATCCTTGCCCGGGTTCAGGCCGGCGGAGAGCGCGAAGTTCGTGTTGATGGCCGAGGCGTCCAGATCATCCAGCGAGCGGGGCAGTTGGGCGGCATCGAGTTCCACGAACTTGAGCTTCTTGGGATTGCTCACCACGTCCAGCGGCGTGGCCTTCAGGTCGGCGCCGTCACGCAGCTTGATCAGGCCCTTGTCCTGCAGCACCAGCAGCACGCGGCCGCCGTTCGTGGGGTCGTTGGGAATGCCGAACTTGGCGCCTTCCTTCAGGTCTTCGAGCTTCTTGACCTTCTTGGAATACAGGCCGATCGGGAAATTGACGGTATAGCCCACGGGCACCAGCTTGTAGCCACGGTCCTTGACCTGGGCATCCAGGTAGGGCTTGTGCTGGTAGCTGTTGGCATCGAGGTCGCCGGCCGACAGCGCGGCATTGGGCTGCACGTAGTCGCTGAACTCGACGACCTGGATCTTGAGGCCGTCCTTCTCGGCGACCTTCTTGACCACTTCGAAGATCTGCGCATGGGGACCGCCCGTCACGCCGATCTTCAGGGGCTTGTCCTGCGCCAGGGCGCCGGTCGAAAAGCCGGCGGCGAGGGCCAGGGCGAGAGTGGTTTGCAGCAGCGAGCGCTTGTTCACGGAAGACACCTTTCGTTAAGAGATGCAGGCATCCTAGGGTTTCCCCGATAAAACAGGAACGAATAAGTTTTTATGTTCTTACAATTAATATGAATAACGTTTGTCACCCTCGCAGCGCGACGTTGTTGAGCTTGTCCAGTCGCTCGGGCCAGGTGCCTTCCACCGTCGCGCCCTGAAGCAAAATGCGCGTCCAGGCCACCCAGGCGTCCCACTGCACCCGCTTGTCCCACGAATTCCCCCAGGCGCTGAACAGCTGCAGCGCGCTGTCCGCCGCCGCCCTGGCGTCCTGCCTGCGGCCCGCCGACAGATACAGCTGCGCCAGCACCATCTGTGGCTCGCCCACCCAGGGGTTGTGACGGACCGCGCTTTCCAGCACCCCGGTGGCCACATCCAGGTCCACCAGCGGCTGGTCCTGCTGGATCACCGACCAGTACAGCGAGGCGGCCGCCGCCTCGTCCGCCGCCGCCAGCGGCTGCGTGCAATGGGCAAACACGGGCGGCGTGGGCAGCAGGCCCTGGAGGCCCGGGTGCTGCAGCGCCAGGCCCAGGCCGTTGATCTGCGAGACCATGCGTCCGCTCGGCCGCATCGGCCCGGGCCACAGCGACGCGGCCCAGTGCACCGGCTGGGGACGGTGCTGCACCGCGGGGAAGCGCGAAAAGATGTCGTCCTGCCAGCTGAACCACTGCTCGATGGTGTCGGCCATGCTCACGATGATGAACGCCGCCACCTCGTAGGGCGTGAGCACGTGGCGCACGCCGTCCTTCTCCAGCGCCAGGCTGCCATCGGGCTCCAGCTGCCCGGCCAGCACGCGCTGCACGAACTGCGTGCGCGACTGCGTGCAGAACAGGTAGACCAGGTGCTCGGCCGATTCGCCCGCGATCTCGCGCACGCGCGCACGCTCCCGGGCGGGGTCGAACTTCACCAGGTCCACGAAGGCATTGCCATACACGCTGTGCAGCAGCCCCAGAAGGCGCACATCGCGCGGCTGCCGCCACACGGTGAGCGAGCGCGCCACGCCCACCAGATGGTGGCGGAAGGTGCCCGCCTTGTGCCAGTCCTGCCCCACGTTGCGTGCGAGCACCGTGGGCAGCGCGGGCGCGAGGTCGGCGTCGCGCGCCAGCCACTCTTCATCCAGCAGTGGCTGGGCACGGGCAAACAGGTCGGGGTCGAGCGTGTGAAAAGGCAGCGTCATGGTCTGAATGTCTCCGGCGGTTGTTCTGGCAGATCGAAATGCAAAGTACACACAGTATCAGCGCGGCTGGCGCGGGCCGCCAAGGCCACGTGGGTGTATCAATTCGATAAAAAATGGCGGCAGCGCTTTCTGGATTTACGCTTTCAGCTATTAAAACAGAAGCAAAAAGTCTCCCATCTGCCGCATCCCCATCCCGCGACACGCTCCCGTCCGTGAGCTTGCCGCCACCAACTTCCAGTTTTATGGAATAAATTTCCATTAAACTGCCGCCATGGACATCAACCACCGCATCGCCCGCCGGTTGCGCGAGCTGCGCGACACCCGGGGCTACTCACTGGACACGCTGGCCGAGCGCAGCGGCGTGAGCCGCTCCAACATCTCGCTGATCGAACGCGGCCAGAGCAGCCCCACGGCCGCCGTGCTGGACAAACTGGCCGTCGGGCTGAGCGTGGCACTCGCCTCCTTCTTCGAGGACGGCACCGATGGCGAGCGCGAGGCCCTGCCCTCGCCCCTGATCCGGGCCGCCGACCAGCCCCGCTGGCAGGACCCGGCCTCGGGCTATGTGCGCCGCCGGCTGTCGCCGCCCGCGCCCTCGCCGCTGCAGCTGGTGGAGGTGGAGTTTCCGCCCGGCCAGCGCGTCGCCCTCGACTCGGCCGTGCACGATGCCGACATCCACCAGCAGGTCTGGCTGGTGGAAGGCCGCATGGACCTGACCGTGGGCACCACCACCTGGGCGCTGGGCGCGGGGGACTGCCTGGCCATGCAGCTCAACCAGCCCATCGTGTTCCACAACCCGGGCACGCGGCCCGCGCGCTACCTGGTGGCGCTCACCACGCTGGGCCTGCCGCCTGCCCGCTTCGCATCCCCCACCCCGAGGAGAAAACCATGACCACCGACATACGGGCCCCTTCGCCCGCCGTCACCATCCGGCGCCTGGGCGCCCGCGAGGCGGCCGCGAGCGTGCCGGCGCTGGCCGACGTGCTGATCGACTGCGTGCAAGGTGGGGCGTCGGTGAGCTTCATGTGGCCGCTGCCGCGCGACAAGGCCCTCGCGTTCTGGAGCGGCGTGGCCGACGGCGTGGCCCGCAACGAACGCGTGCTGCTGGTGGCCGAGGCCCCGGGAGGCCACATCGTGGGGACCGTGCAGCTCGTCACCGCCATGCCCGACAACCAGCCCCACCGCGCCGACGTGGCCAAGATGCTGGTGCACCGCCAGGCCCGCCGCCGGGGCATCGCCCAGCAGCTCATGGCCGCCGTGGACGACGCAGCGCGCGCCGAGGGCAAGACCGTGCTCGTGCTCGACACCGTGACCGGCGGCGACGCCGAGCGCCTGTACGAGCGCGCCGGCTGGCAGCGCGTGGGCGTGGTGCCCGACTATGCGCTGATGCCGGACGGCGCGTTCTGCGGCACCACGTTCTTCTGCAAGCGGATCTGACCTTTCCCTGCCCCTCCGGGGACAGCGCCCCCGGCACCCGCCCCGGACCAACCCGCATGCAGCGCGCCCGATAAAACTGTATATTCATACAGTCAATCATTTACGGAGAAGCGCCATGGAAGTTCTTGAATCCACTTACGCGGTCGCCCTGCGCGACTACCCTGAAGAGCTGCCACCCCGGGAGCGCATGGCCGCCGAGGCACGCTATGCCAGGGAGCTCGAAAAACAGCTCGGCGGCCCCGCGCAGGTCGCCGCGGCCCTGGACACCATGTCCAGCCTGGAAGAATCGCCGCCCGAGATCGTGTCGGCCGGTGACCTCGCCTTGATCAAGCAATGGGGCAAAGCCAGCGTCGCCGCGCGGCAGGCGGGGTTTCGCGACCTGGGGGAAGGAGACGGCGCGTACTTCGAGGTCCGGCTGCTGTAAGCCTCTTTCGGGGGCCCATTGCCTTGCCTTGCCCTGCCCCTGCCTGGACGGACCAGGGGCCGGGAATGAGGGAGGCGGCAAGACGCGGTAGCGCGCAGCCAGTGCCCGTCACGGCACGGCCAGGGACTCCAGTGCCGCCCACACCGCCAGGATGGCCGTGTCGTGCACCTGCGACGCCCGCCGCGCCAGCCCCAGCTCCCGCCACAGCGGCGGGCTCAGCGGGCGCACCTGCAGGCCCGCGTTGTCCTGCTCCACATCGCCGCCCGCCACCCCGGGCTGCTCCAGCGGCAGCACCGCCACGCCATGGCCGGCGCCCACCAGGCTGCGCAGTGCCAGCGGGTGGTTCAGCTCCATGCGGGGGCGGGGGTTCAGGCCGGCCTGCGCGAACCAGCCGGCGATGAGCCGGTACATCTGCGTGGCCGGTCCGAAGGACATCCAGCGCTGGCCGGCCAGCCACTGTGGCGTGGCCTGCGCCGGCGCATCCCACGCGGGCGGAATCAGCGCCACCATGGGGTCCGTGCGCCAGGGGCGCACCTGCACGTCGCGGCCGGCGGCCTGCGGCATCGCGACGATGGCCAGATCCAGCGTGCCCGCGCCGAGCCGGGCCATGGCCTCGGCGGAGCTGAGCACATCCAGCTTCACATCCACGCCCGGGCTTTGACGGGCCAGCCGCTCCAGCAGGCGGGGCAGCAAGCCCGCGCTCACGCCCGCCGTGGTGGCAAGGCGCACCAGGCCTTCCAGCCCCTGCGCGCGCCGGCGCACCTGCTCCACCACCTCGTCGGCCCCGGCCAGCAGGCGGCGCCCCCCCGCCACGAGCGCCTCGCCAGCCGGCGTCAGGCTGGCCTGGCGCCGGCCGCGCACCACCAGCGCGGCGCCGAGCCGCGACTCCAGTTCACTGATGTGCAGGCTGACCGTCGGTGGCGCCAGGTGCAGGGCCTGGGCCGCGGCGGCCAGCGTGCCCAGGTCGGCGATGGCAACAAGGGTCTGGACCTGGTCCAGGTTGAGGTTTCGCATCAGGAATCCTGAATTCAATAGTCATTGAATTCAACTTTACAGATGTCTGGCTGAAAAACATCATTCGCCCATCAAAAAACTGGCCCCTGCGCGCACTCACTCAGCCCCCGGAACCCCATCGCCATGCTCACCAACGACGTCTTCCTCATCGTGCTGCTGTCGGCCGCGCTCAACGCGGGCTGGAACAGCGCCATCAAGCTGGGCGGCAACCGCATCACCGCCATGGCGATCACCACGCTCATGGGCAGCGGTCTGTCCCTGCTGGCGCTGCCATGGGTCAACCTGCCGGCCGCGGCCAGCTGGCCGCTGCTCGCGCTGTCCGTTGCGGTGCACACGGCCTACCACTTCGCCTTGCCCATTGCCTACAACCACGGCGACATGGGGCAGGTCTACCCCATCGCCCGGGGCTCGGCGCCGCTGCTGGTGGTGGCGGGGGCGGCCATGTTCGCGGGGGAATGGCCAGGGGCCGGGGCGCTGTGGGGCGTTGCCTGCCTGTGCGCGGGCGTGTTGTCGCTGGCGCTCGTGCGGGGTGGCGGCACGCAGCGCCGGGCCGTGGGGTATGCGCTGCTGACCGGGGTGCTGATCGCCGCCTACACGGTGGTGGATGCGCTGGGGGCACGTCAGGCGGGGTCGGCCATCGGCTTCGCGGTGGTGCTCACGCTGGGCGACGGCATCGCCACGGCGCTCATCGTTCTGTGGTGGAAAGGGCCCCGCGCCTTCCGGGTCGACCCGCCCATGCTCTGGCGCTGCGCCGCGGCCGGCACGATGCAGATGGGCGCCTACTGGATCGCCGTCTGGGCCCTGGCGCGCGCGCCCATGGGCGCCGTGTCGGCCCTGCGCGAGACCAGCGTGCTGCTGGTGGCGCTGATTTCCACCTGGATGCTCAAGGAGCCCCTGGGCGCGGCGCGCATGGCTTCGGCCGCACTGGTGTGCGCGGGGCTGCTGATGGTGCGACTCTCGTCCTGAAGGCCGTGCGAGCGGCCAGGGCGGCCAGGGCAGCTACTGCGGCGCTTCGGCCTCGCCGAGCGGGCGCACCAGCCGCACCGGCAGCTTGCTGGCGCGGGCCACATCGCCGCGCGCCTCGCCGGTGGACAGGTTCACCGCCCAGCCATTGATCGCCCCCATCTGGGCCGCCGCGTCGCCGGAACGCCCCTGCATGACAGTGTTGTAGTTGTACGGGTTGCCCCGTTGCGCGGCCACATTGGCCGTGGCGGACCAGTGCCACTGCGCGGGGGCCGCCGGAAACAGCACGGCGTTCAGGCCCGGGGGACTGGCCGTGCGGTCGATGAGCCGCTGCAGCTCCAGCGCACGCGGCAGGCGCCAGGCCACGCCCTCTGCCTTCCAGCGGTCGCTGGCCAGCGCCGCGGCTTCGGCGCGGTCCAGCAACCGTGGCTTGCCGGTGCAGGTACCGGCCTGGCGGCTCCATTGCATGCCCTCGGCGCAGCGCGGCCAGGCCAGCCGGGCGCGCAGGTCCAGGACCACCGCGCCATCCTTCGACAGCGCCCATTCGGTGGCGGCCAAGGGCTCGGCCGCCCGCGCGGGCCAGGGGGCGGCACAGGCCGTGGCGAAGGCCAGTGCGCCGCCCAGCAAGGCGGCGGGATGAAGGTGTGGGCGGGACGGTGTGGTCATGTGCTGGATGGGGGGCGGCGCGGCCACGGTGGGCGTGGGCCGCGATGGACCACAGCCTAACCGCATGGCCCGCCCCGCGCCCCGCGCCAGATCAAGAAACCTTCGCGGTGCGCCTGCCCGCCTGCGGCCCCGCATCCGGTGCCACGCCCGCCAGCGCGCCCGACCGCGCCAGCGCCTGCGCCAGGAAGGTGACGAAGGTCTGCACCCGCGTGGAAAACTGGTGGCGCTGCGGATAGACCGCATAGACGTCGGCCGCGGGCGTCTGGTACTGCGGCAGCACGGGCTCCAGCAGGCCCTGCGCCAGGTGCCGGTTCACGTCCCACTCCGCCCGCATCACGATGCCGTGGCCCTGCAGCGCCCACAGCACGGCGATCTCGCCGTCATTGGTGGTCAGGTTGCCCGTGATCTTGATCGACTCGGTGTGCGCCTTGCTCCCGCGCCCGGTGGTCAGGCGCCACAGGCCGTAGGCCTCGTCACCCTGGCGGATGCCGATGCACCGGTGCTCCATCAGGTCGCGCGGCACGCGCGGCCTGCCGTGGCGGTCCAGGTACGCCGGGGCCGCGCACAACACGCGCCGGTTGGGCGCGATGCGCCGCGCGATCACGCGGCCGTCGGGCGGCTCGCCAAAACGCACGCACACGTCGTAGGCGTCGTCGGTGATCGGCGGCGGGTGCACCGACAGCTGCAGCTGCACGTCCACCTCGGGGTACAGCCGCACGAAGTCGGAGATGGCCGGCGCGATGTGCATGCGCCCGAAGCCCAGCGTGGCGTTCACGCGCAGCAGGCCCTTGGGGCTGGCCCGGGACTGCACGATGAGTTCATCGAGCGCATCGATCTCGCGCAGGATGCGGCGCGCGTGCTCCAGCAGCAGTTCGCCCTCGGGCGTGAGGCTCATGCGCCGCGTGGAGCGGTTCACCAGCACCACGCCCAGGCGCCGCTCCATCTGCGCCAGGTGCTTGCTCACGGCGGCGGTGGACACGCCCATTTCGCGCCCCGCCGCGCTCAGGCTGGGGCTGGCGGCCAGGGTGGAGAAAAAGCCCAGTTCGGCGGGCTGGATGGTGCTGGAGCTCATGCATCCATGTTAACCCAGGGTTAACGATGGATTCACTTTCAGGGCATTTCCTGTGCGCACGGCGGCCTAAAGTCCAGCCATCCACCACCGTTCTTTGTACACCCCATGACCACCTACCAAATCGCCACCATTCCCGGAGACGGCATCGGCAAGGAAGTGATTCCCGCAGGCCAGCGCGTGCTGGAAGCCCTGTCCGCCCAGCACCCTGGCCTGCAGTTCGCGTTCGAGAATTTCGGCTGGGGCGGCGACTGGTACCGCGCCCACGGCGCGATGATGCCGGCCGATGGCCTGGACGCCCTGCGCGGCAAGGACGCCATCCTGTTCGGCTCGGCCGGCGACCCGGACATCCCCGACCACATCACGCTGTGGGGCCTGCGCCTGAAGATCTGCCAGGGGTTCGACCAGTACGCCAACGTGCGGCCCACGCGCATCCTGCCGGGCATCGACGCGCCGCTCAAGCGCTGCACGCCCCAGGACCTGGACTGGGTCATCGTGCGCGAAAACTCCGAGGGTGAATACTCCGGCGTGGGCGGCCGCGTGCACCAGGGCCACCCCATCGAGGCCGCCACCGATGTCTCCATCATGACCCGCGTGGGCGTGGAGCGCATCCTGCGCTTTGCCTTCCGCCTGGCCCGATCGCGCCCCCGCAAGCAACTCACCGTCATCACCAAGAGCAACGCGCAGCGCCATGCCATGGTGATGTGGGACGAGATCGCCGCGCAGGTGGCTACCGAGTTCCCCGATGTGCAATGGGACAAGGAACTGGTGGACGCCGCCACGGCCCGCATGGTCAACCGCCCCGCCACGCTGGACACCATCGTCGCGACCAACCTGCACGCCGACATCCTCTCGGACCTGGCCGCGGCGCTGGCCGGCAGCCTGGGCATCGCGCCCACCGGCAACATCGACCCCGAGCGCCGCTACCCCAGCATGTTCGAGCCCATCCACGGCTCGGCCTTCGACATCATGGGCAAGGGCCTGGCCAACCCCATCGGCACCTTCTGGTCGGTGGTGATGCTGCTGGAGCACCTGGGCGAGGCCGAGGCGGCCCGCGCCGTGATGCAGGCCATCGAGCAGGTCACCGCCAACCCCGCCCTGCACACCCGCGACCTGGGCGGCACGGCCACCACGGCGCAGGTGACCGATGCCGTGTGCGCGCTCATCAGCAGCGCACCGGCCGCGCGCAAAGCCGCCTGACCGCACTTGCCCCCGGCGGGCAGAACAACAAGGCCACAAAGGCCATGCACCCGCCGCACAACCACCCTTTCGGAGACAAACCATGCGCCGCCCTACCCCCCATCCCACCTGCATCGCCCAGCCGCTGCGCCGCCCTTACCTGATGGCCCTGGCGGCGGTCGCCGCAGCCGCCTGCCTGCTGCCCGGCACAAAGGCCCACGCGCAGGGCCCGGCCTGGCCCGCCAAGCCCGTCACCATCGTCGTGCCGTTCGCGGCCGGGGGCACCACCGACGTGCTGGCGCGCGCACTGGGCGAAAAGCTGGGCGTGGCACTGGGCCAGCCGGTCATCGTGGAAAACCGGGGCGGCGCGGGCGCCACCATTGGCGCCGACTACGTGGCCAAGGCACCTGCCGACGGCCACACGCTGCTGATGGGCGCGGTGCACCACACCATCGCCACCAGCGTGTACAAGAAGCTCGGCTACGACTTCCAGAAGAGCTTCGCGCCCATCACCACCGTCGCACTGGTGCCCAACGTGCTCGCCGTGGCCGCCGCCACGCCCGCCAGGGACGTGAAGGAACTCGTGGCCCTGGTAAAGGCCGCGCCCGACAAGTTCTCGTACGGCTCCAACGGCGCGGGCACCGCGCAGCACCTGATCGGCACGCAGTTCGCCACGGCCATCGGCCAGCCGCTGCTGCACGTGCCCTACAAGGGCAGCGGGCCATTGACCACCGACCTGCTGGGCGGCCAGGTATCGATGTCGTTCGACACCGTGACGCCCGTGCTGCCGCACATCAAGGCCGGCAAGCTGCGCGCGCTGGCCGTGACCACGGCCAGGCGGTCGTCCGCGCTGCCCGACGTGCCCACCCTGCAGGAGAGCGGCTTCGCGGGCTTCGACATCGGCACCTGGTTCGGCGTGCTCGCGCCCGTGCGCACGCCGCCCGAGGTCGTGGAACGGCTCAACGCCGAAATGGTCAAGGTGATCCAGTCGGCCGACTTCAGGAAGCGCATGCTGGACATCGGCGCCGAGCCCGTCGGCAACACCCCGGCGCAGATGGCCCAGCAGATCGCCAGCGACACGGCGCGTTTTGCCAGGCTGGTGGCGGACCACCGGATCTCTGCGGAATGAAGCATCCGGCGGCGGGCACAGCCCCGCACCAAACTTGCAGCAAAAAACAGCCACAAGCGCTTTACCATCAAGCGCCAATAGCTATCAATTAGATAGCAATCAACAGGCGACTGGTGCCTGGGGTCAGCGGTGGCTGAGCCTGCGCACCGCCCAGTCGCCCAGGCTCTGCACGGCCTGTACGAAGAAGATCAGCACCAGCACCACGGCCAGCATGATCTCGGGCAGGAAGCGCTGGTAGCCGTAGCGGATGCCCAGGTCACCCAGGCCGCCGCCGCCGATGGCGCCGGCCATGGCCGAGTAGCCCGTGAGGCTCACGAAGGTGATGGTCAGGCCCGCCACGATGCCGGGCAGCGCCTCGGGCAGCAGCACCTTCCACACGATCTGGCTGGTGGTCGCGCCCATGGCCTGGGCGGCTTCCACGAGGCCGTGGTCCACCTCGCGCAGCGCGGCCTCCACCAGGCGCGCCACGAACGGGGCGGCGGCGATGGTCAGCGGCACCACGGCCGCGGCCGTGCCGATGGACGAGCCGGTGATGAAGCGCGTGAACGGGATGATGGCCACGAGCAGGATGATGAAGGGCGTGGAGCGCACGGCGTTGACCAGCCAGCCCACGAGCTTGTTGACAGGCCCGTTTTCGAGCACGCCGCCCTGGTCGGTGAGGCGCAGGAACACGCCCAGCGGCACGCCCAGCAGGCCGCCGACCAGGCCGGAGATGCCGACCATGACCAGCGTTTCCCACAGCGACGAGGCGAAGAGGTCCAGCATGGCCGGGGTGAAGTTGTCGAACATGTTTTTTTCCCTTCCTCAAGCCGGTACGGCCACTTCTTCGACGGCGACGCCACTGGCGCGCAGGTGCGCCACGGCGCCGCGCAGGCGGTCGGCCTCGCCGCTGGCATAGACGGCCAGCGAGCCGAAGGTCTCGTCCTGGATCTCGTCCACCTGGCCGTGCAGGATGCTCATGTCCACGCCGAACTGGCGGATGAGCTGCGACAGGATGGGCTGGTACGCGCTGTCACCCGCATACGACAGGCGCAGCAGCTGGCCCGTGCGGTCCGGTGCCGTGGCAGCGAGCTGAACTGCGAGCGTGCGCACGTGGCCGAGCACGCTGGCGGGCAGCTCCTGCGGCAGGATCTCGTCGATCAGGCTCTTGGTGATGGGCTGCTGCGGGCGCGTGAAGACATCCAGCACGCGGCCCTGCTCCACGATGCGGCCGGCCTCGATCACGGCCACGCGGTCGGCCACCTGCTTGATGACCTGCATCTGGTGCGTGATGAGCACCACCGTGAGGCCCAGCTCCCGGTTCACCTGGCGCAGCAGGTCGAGGATGGAGCGCGTGGTCTCGGGGTCGAGCGCGGACGTGGCTTCATCCGAGAGCAGCACCTTGGGGCGGCTGGCCAGCGCGCGCGCAATGCCCACGCGCTGCTTCTGCCCGCCGCTGATCTGCGCCGGGTAGCGTTGGGCCAGGGCCGACAGGCCCACCAGCTCCAGCAGCGGGTTCACGCGCTCGCGGATGGCGGCCTTGTCCATGCCCGCCAGCTCCAGCGGCAGGGCCGCGTTGTCGAACACCGTGCGCGAGGACAGCAGGTTGAAATGCTGGAAGACCATGCCGATCTGCCGGCGGGCATCGCGCAGCTGGGCATCGCCCAGCTGGGTCAGGTCGCGGCCATTGACGATGACCTGGCCCGTGGTGGGGCGGTTGAGCAGGTTGATGACACGCACCAGCGAGCTCTTGCCCGCACCGCTCTTGCCGATGATGCCGAACACTTCGCCCGGCGTGATGTGAAGGTCGATGCCCTTGAGAGCCTCGACCGGGCCTTGCGAGCCCTGGTAGGTTTGGGTGATACCCCGTAAGTCGATCATGAAAAAGCAGTGGCGCGTCACAGGACATGCCGATGGTCCGTGGCGCGCTGTGAGGAATGGGATGCGGGACTGTATCGGCGAATCGTAAGTTCACAAACGATTGAAAAATCGGGTAATTAGATCCACAGGTTATGAAGACCGTGATAGGTCCACCTTCACCGCTCCTAATTGCATAGCATCTGGCGCAATACCATTCAGCGCAATTCGCCAATTTTCCTGCTTTTTCATGAAGGCTTGAAAACGATCTCCCAAGAACGATTCGATATTTCAACTTTTGCTGTAATATCGAATCATGCAAGAACCCGACGTCATCCGATCCCTCGCCGCCCTGGCCCAGGAAGTGCGCCTGCGCGTGTTCCGCGCGCTGGTGGTGGCCGGCCAGGACGGGCTCACGCCCGGGGCGCTGTCCGAACAGCTGGGCATTGCGCCCAACACGCTGTCGTTCCACCTCAAGGAGCTGACCCACGCGGGCCTGGTGAGCCAGGAGCGCCAGGGCCGCAACCTGATCTACCGCGCATCGTTTGCCACCATGAACGAGCTGCTGGCCTACCTGACCGAGAACTGCTGCCAGGGCGCCGCCTGCCTGCCCGGCACCGCCACCGCCGCCTGCGATTGCTGACCCACAACCCACGCCACGGCCCACGGCCGAAAGGAAGCCACCATGAAGCGATTCCACGTCCACCTGCATGTCGATGACCTCGCCAAGAGCATCGCGTTCTATTCCCGGCTGTTCGCGGCCGGCCCCGCGCGCATGGAGGCCGACTATGCCAAATGGATGCTCGAAGACCCGGGCGTGAACTTCGCCATCTCCACCCGCGGCGACAAGCCCGGCGTGGACCACCTGGGTTTCCAGGTGGACGAGGCCGGCGAACTGGCCGAGCTGAAGGCGCGCGCCCAGGGCGCCGACATGGCCCTGCTGGACGAAGGCGCCACCACCTGCTGCTATGCCCGCAGCGACAAGCACTGGATCACCGACCCGCAGGGCGTGGCGTGGGAACACTTCCACACGCTGGGCAACATTCCCGTGTTCAACGAAGCCGCGGCCCAGCCCGCCCAGGCCGCCTGCTGCGGCCCCACGGCCACCAACCCCAACAAGTGCTGCTGACCCGAACGAGGCCCACGCCGAGAACCCCTGCCCGCGAACTGCCCGCGCACTGACATCCCCATGCACCCCAAAAACCCTTCACAGTCCGCCCCGGCCGCCGGCATGGCGGTGTTCGAGCGCTACCTCACCGTGTGGGTGCTGCTGTGCATCGTGGCGGGCATTGCGCTCGGCCAATGGCTGCCGGGCGCGGCCCGCGCGGTGGGCGCGCTGGAGGTGGCGCGTGTCAACCTGCCGGTGGGCCTGCTCATCTGGGTCATGATCATCCCCATGCTGCTGAAGGTGGACTTCGGCGCGCTGGCGGGTGTGCGGCAGCACCTGCGGGGCATTGGCGTGACGCTGTTCGTCAACTGGCTGGTCAAGCCGTTTTCGATGGCCCTGCTGGGCTGGCTGTTCATCCGCCACTGGTTTGCCCCCTGGCTGCCCGCCGAGCAGATCGACAGCTACATCGCCGGGCTGATCCTGCTGGCGGCCGCGCCCTGCACGGCCATGGTGTTCGTGTGGAGCCGGCTCACGGGCGGAGACCCGCTGTTCACGCTGTCGCAGGTGGCGCTCAACGACAGCATCATGGTCGTGGCGTTCGCGCCGCTGGTGGGCTTTTTGCTGGGCCTGTCGGCCATTGCCGTGCCGTGGGACACGCTGCTTGCCTCGGTGGTGTTGTACATCCTGATCCCGGTGGCGATCGCGCAGTGGCTGCGCAGGCGGCTTCTGCGCCGGGGCGAAGCGGCCTTCCAGGCGGCCATGGCGCGCACCGGCCCGTGGTCCATCGCCGCGCTGCTGGCCACCCTCGTGCTGCTGTTCGCGTTCCAGGGCGAGGCCATCCTGCGGCAGCCCCTGGTGATCGCCCTGCTGGCCGTGCCGATCTTGATCCAGGTGCTGTTCAACTCCGCGCTGGCCTACGGCCTGAACCGCGCCGTGGGCGAAAAACACAGCATCGCCTGCCCGTCGGCGCTGATCGGCGCATCCAACTTCTTCGAGCTGGCCGTGGCCGCCGCCGTCAGCCTATTCGGACTGCACTCGGGCGCGGCGCTGGCCACCGTGGTGGGTGTCCTGGTCGAAGTGCCGGTGATGCTGCTGGTGGTGCACGCCGTCAACCGCAGCAAGGGCTGGTATGAAGCCGGTATCTGACGGCCCGCGCGCGGCAGGCCGCCCCGGCGATGGCCCTCAGGCGTCTCGCGGGCCGTGCCCCATCACCGCGTTGACCTTGCCCACCAGGGTCTGGGCATCGAAGGGCTTGACCAGCAGCTCCATCTGCGCGCCGAGGAACTGCGGCGTCATGGCCGCCTGCTCGGCATAGCCCGTCATCAGGATGACCTTGATGGACGGAAACTTCTCGCGCGCATAGTCGGCCACCTGGCGGCCGTTGGGGCCGGGCAGGCCCACGTCGGACACCAGCAGGTCAAAGTGCACCGCCCCCGAGAGCAGGGCCATGGCGGCGCTGCCGGTGGCGGCCTCCATCACGTGGAAACCCATGTCGCGCAGCAGTTCCACGGCCAGCGTGCGCACCGTGTCGTCGTCTTCCACCACCAGGGTGGAATCGGGGCGGCGCGCGCTGGAGAGATTGGCCACCGGCTCGGGCAGTTCGGCCATCGCCTCGTGCTGCGACCGCATGAAATACAGCGCCACGCTGGTGCCCAGCCCCACGGCGCTGTCCAGCACCGCAAGGCCGCCGGACTGGCGCATGAAGCCGTAGATCATCGACAGCCCCAGCCCCGTGCCCTGCCCCAGCGGCTTGGTGGTGAAGAACGGATCGAAGGCGCGCGCGATCACATCGCCCGTCATGCCGGTGCCCGTGTCCCGCACCGTCACGCGCACGTAGTCGCCCGGCTCCAGCCCCGGCGTGGCCTGCGCGGTGGCGGCGTCGGCATGCACGTTGTCGGCCGCGATGTACAGCGCACCGCCGCCCGGCATGGCATCGCGCGCATTGATCGCCAGGTTCACCACCGCGCTCTCAAACTGGTGGGCATCGGTCAGCGCGGGCCACAGATCCTGCGGCAGGTGCAGCTGCAGCGCGATGTTCTCGCCGCACGTCGTCTTGAGCATGGACTCCAGCCCGCCCAGCGAGGACACCAGGTCCACGGGCCGGGAATCCAGCGGCTGGCGGCGCGAGAACGCCAGCAGGCGCTGCGTGAGCGACGCCGCCCGCTTGGCCGCCGCCAGGCCCGACTCGATGTAGCGCCCCACCTCGTCATGGCGCCCCTGGGCAATGCGCTGCCGGATGAGCTGCAGCGGCAGCACGATGCCCTGCAGCATGTTGTTGAAGTCGTGGGCGATGCCGCCGGTGAGCTGGCCCACGGCCTCCATCTTCTGGCTCTGGCGCAAAAGCTCCTCGGCGTTGCTGAGCGCCTCCTTGCGCAGGTGCTCCTCGGTGGTGTCGCGGCCCACGGCCTGGATGAAGCCCTCGCTGGGCACGGCGGTCCAGGCGATCCACCGCTCGCCGCCGTCGCGATGGCGGTAGCGCGCGGTGATCTGGCGGCGCGTGGGCTCGGTGGCCAGCAGGGCCATTTCGTCCTGCACCTGCGCCATGTCGTGCCCATGGGCGAACGCCGCCAGCGGATGGCCCACGGTCTCCGCCTCCGACCAGCCCAGCGTCGCGGTCCAGGCGGGATTCACAGCGGTGATGGTGCCGTCCAGGCGGGCCACCAGCAGCACGTCGTCCGAGAGCTGCCACAGCCGGTTGCGGTCGGCCGTGCGCTGCGCCACCTGCTGCTCCAGCGACGCCGCCACATCGCGCCACTGGCGCAGCGCGTTGAACTTGCTGGTGGTCTCGATCACGGTGTCCAGCATGCCCACCACCGCGCCGTGCTCGTCGCGCACCGGGCTGTAGCAGAACGTGAAATAGGCCTGCTCGGGGTGGCCGTAGCGGTTCACCTCCAGCGGGAAATCCTCGATGAACGTGGCTTCGCCGGCATAGGCGCGCTCGGCGATGGGACCGATGGTGGGCCAGGCCTCGCTCCACACATCCTTGAAGGAGCGCCCGAGCGCCTCGGGCTTGTTGCCCAGTATCAGGCGGAACGCATCGTTGTAGATGGTGGTGAACTGCGCCCCCCAGACCAGGCATGACGGAAAGCGCGACGCGAGCAGGGCCTCGACGCAGTAGCGCAGCGTGGCGGGCCATGCCTGCATGGGCCCCAGCGCGCTGCCCGCCCAGTCGTAGCGGCGCACCTTCTCGCTCATGGCGCCCTCGGCGCGGGGAAATGGCAGCACGGTGGCGGGCGGGGAATCGTTCATGGTGGATGGGGCGCGGCAGCAGCAGGGGCTGGCGCCCAGGCACAAAGTGCATGCAGTCTACAGGCGAAGCGCCACCGCTTCGCGAACCCCGGCACCCTCAGGCGCCCGCGACGGCGCCGCGCCGCTGCACCCGGCGCGACACCAGGAAACCCAGCACGAAGATCCCCAGCGCCGCCACCGAGAACACGGGCGGCAGCCACCCCCGGTCCACGCTGAACGCCACGGCGAGCACCCCGAGGGACTGGCCCAGGAACAGCAGGCACGCAAACAGCGTGACCGCCGTGCCGCGCGCCTGCGGCGCCATCTGCGTGGCCTGCACCTGCAGCGTGTTGTGCAGCATGTAGAAACCGATGCCCGCCAGGAAACACCCGAGCACCGCCCACGCCACCCACGGCGCCCAGGCCAGCAGCAGCAGGCCGCTGGCGATCAGGGAGGCCCCGGCAAGCGCCAGCCCCTGTTCGCCGAGCGCGGCCAGCCACCGGCGGGCGAACATGCTGTAGAGGAGCCCGCCCACGCCATAGAGCACCATCGCGCCGCCAGCCGCCGAGGCCGACAGGCCGAAACCGTCGACCAGGCGCGCGGGCACGAAGGCCAGCGTGCCAAAGGCCAGCGCCCCCTCGATGGACACCACCGCGAGCACCCAGCGCACGCGCGGCATGCGCAGCAGGTTCCGGGTGCTGGCCAGGTAGGCCGCCAGCGAGAACCCGGCCCCCGGCTCCTGCGCGCCCGCAGGGTGCGCCGCTGCGGCCCCGCCGGCCCGCAGGCGGCGCAGCAGCAGCACCGCCGCCGTCATGAACAGCACCGAGAGCACGGCGAACGCGCCACGCCAGCCCAGGGTTTCGGTGGCAAAGCCGCCAAACCACTGGCCGGCCATCATCCCCGTGACGGTGGCCACCATGAGGCGCGCCAGCGTCTCCTGCCGCTGCCCATAGTCCACCTCGTCACCGATCCAGGCCATGGACAGCGGAATGATCCCCGCCGCCGCCGCCCCCATGGCCGCACGCGCGACCACCAGCACGGTGAAGCTGGGCGCCAGCGCGGTGGCCGCGCTGAACACCGCGCAGGCTGACGTGGCGCCAATGATCACCTGCAGCTTGCCCAGCCGGTCCCCCAGCGGTCCGTAGACGAGTTGCAGCACGCCATAGGCCACCGCGAAGGCCGCCACCACGGCGGAGGCATCGCCCGTGGTGACATGGAACTCATGGGATAGGGACACCAGCATGGGGTCGCACACACGCATGGACGCCATGCTGCAGAAAGCTGCCAGGCTGATGAGCCGCAGCATCGTCGAAGAAGAGGTCATATGACCCGATTGTGGGGCGGCGCGCGCCACGGTGCAGGCACACCCGCCAATGGCCCGCAAACCGCCGCGCGGCCCTTCGCCGCCGGCCGCCCGGTGGTTCGGACGAATTCACCGGCCAGCACTGGCCCGCGCGGCATCCGCGCCCAGGGGGCGCCGGACTTGCCCGACAGACACGCCTGCGCGGGCCTCAGCCCTTGGCCAGGTTGAAGCTGGTGTCGAAGGTGCCCCGCACATCCAGCCGCTGCTTGATCAGGCCGGCCGCCAGGTAGAAGTCGGCCGTCTTCTGCTGGTCCGCCAGCACCTGGGCGTCGATGTCCTGCCAGCGCGTGGCACGGCGCTCGAACTGCAGTTGCGCGGCGTCGGCCGGGATGCCGATGATGCGGGCGAGCGACTGGCCGAACGGCTTGGCGTTCTGGTAGGACCACACCTGGGCGCGCGCCACGCGCTCCTTGAAGTCCTGCAGCACCGCGCGCTTTTCGGCCAGCGCCGCGTCGGTGGCGGCCAGGAAGGACAGGCCCGTCCACAACCCCCGGCCGCTGACCAGCACGCGCGCATGGCCGCTGGTCTCGGCCAGCGCGGTGTAGGGCTCCCACGTGGCCCAGGCGTCCACCGAACCCTGCGTGAGCGCGAGCTTGGCGTCCGGTGGAGGGATGAAGCGCAGTTGCACGTCGTCGGCCTTGAGCCCGGCGGATTCGAGCACCTTGAGCGTGACGAAGTGGCCGATGGAGCCGCGGTTGGTGGCGATGCTCTTGCCCTTGAGGTCGGCAGCCGTCTTGAGCGGCGAGTGGGGCGCCACCAGCACGGCGGTGCCGTACGCATCCGACCGGCTGGCCGCAAAGGCCTTGACCCGGCTGCCCGCCGCCAGGGTGAACAGCAGCGGCGCATCGCCGATGGGTCCGAAATCCACGGCGTTGGCGTTGAGCGCTTCGGCCAGCGGCGCGGCGGCCGGGAACTCGCTCCACTTGATGTCGTAGGGCAGGTTCTTCAGTTCGCCCGCAGCGTCGAGCAGGGCCTGCAACCCGCCCTTCTGGTCGCCAGCGCGCAGCAACACGCGCTGCTGGGCGTGGATGAGCACGGGTGAGAGGAACGAACTGGCGGCAACGGAGGCGGTCAGCAGATGGTGGAATTGGCGGCGCAGCATGGTGGTCGGGTGTGAAATGGGTTTGGCACTTTGAAGGGACTCTGGCTGCCATTGCATCACCGGGCCCGCGCTCCAGCAACGAAGGCTTGCGACCATCCATATGCGGTTTTCGCATGCAGGCACTGGCCGCGTGCGGACCCTGCCCGCCCGCGCGACCTGGCATCAGTACCCGCGCGCCCCGTCCACCACGTCTTGCAGCGGCTCCCCCTCCACATGGCGCGCCAGGTTGGCCACGAATTTGCGGGCCGTGAGCTGCGCCGCGCCCTGCGCCGCCCACGACACATGGGGCGTGAGCCGCACGCGCGGGTGGGTGTACAGCGGGTGGCCGTCGGGCAGCGGCTCGGGGTCGGTCACGTCCAGCGTGGCGCCCGCCAGGCGGCCGCTGTCCAGCGCATGCAGCAACGCCTGCTGGTCCACCAGGGCCCCGCGCGCAATGTTCACCAGGTGCAGCCCGGGCCTGGCGTGCGCCAGGGTGGCGGCGTTGATGAGGTGGTAGGTCTGCGCGGTGATGGGCAGGGCCAGCACCAGGTGGTCCGAGGCCGCGAGCAGCTGCTCGATGGAGGAGGCGGTGCGCACACCATCATCGCCCTGCACATTCGCTCCGCCGCGGCGCAGCACCGTGACCTGCATGCCCAAGGCCTGCGCCAGCCGCGCCACCTCGCGCCCGATGGCACCGTAGCCCGCGATGCCCAGCGCCCGCCCCTGCAGCGTGCCGGGCAGGTGCTGGTCCACCCGCGCAAACGTCTCGCGCCACGGCCCGGCGCCCGACACCTGCAGCGTGTCCCATGCGCGCTGGTGCGTCAGCAGCGCGGTCAGCACGTACTCGGCAATGGGCACGGCCGCCACGCCGCGCGAGCAGGTCACCTGCGGCACCTGCAGCAGCCAGGGCGGGAAGAAGTCGATGCCGGCAGATGCCACGTGCACCCATTTCAGCCGCCCGGGCCAGCCTGCGGGTGCGGTGGCCGGCGCCTGGCGCCAGCCGTTGCGCGGGCCGGTGAAAAGGATGTCCACATCGGCAGCGCGCTCCCAGGCGGGCACTGCGGCGTCGTCGGCGGTCAGCACGATGGGCAAGCCTGACGAGCCCAGCAGCGCATCGGCTTCGGGGCCTATCTGGTTCAGAACGACCCAGCGATCCGCATCAACCCTGGCGTCCGTGTCGTCACGTGCATCGACGTTCCCGCTGCCAGGGTCATGCGCAGTCAGCACCGCGCTCATGCGGCCCCCACGGCCAGCGCCCTGCGGCCCGCGGCAACATAGGCGCTGTCGTCCTGCGGCGTGTGCACACGGCCGCACAGCACATCGCGCAGGTGGCGCTCCAGCGGGTTCTTGCGCGCCAGGCCGTGGTTGCTGGTCAGCTCCAGCGCGGCCTGCACGGCCTCGATGGCGTTGCGCGTGGCCAGGGCCTTGACCAGGCCGCTGTCCACGGTGGGCACCAGCGTGCCGGCATCCAGGTCGTGGGCCAGGCTGGCGATCAGGCGGTCGTTGGTGAGCAGCAGGCCTTCGATGCGGCCCACGGCCTCTTGCGCGCGGGGCAAGGTCGCCAGCGGCGCGCCCAGGCTGGCGGGCACGCGCTCCCGCAGAAACTGCACCAGCCAGTCGCGCGCGGCGCGTGCCACGCCGGTGTACAGCGCGGCCAGCATCACCGTCATCTCGGCCTGCATGGCGGGCTCGCCGCGGGCCCAGTCCTGCGGCAGGCGCAGGTCCAGTGCGTGTGCGTGGGGGATCAGCACATCGTGCAGGTGCACATCGTGGCTGCCGCTGGCGCGCAGGCCCAGGTGGTCCCAGGTTTCCTCGATGCGGATGCCGGGCAGGCCCGCTCGCACCAGGAAGGCGCCGGTGCGCGGCGCGGCCTCGTCCGTGCGGGCCCACACCACATACCAGCGCAGGATGGGCGCGCCGGTCGAATACACCTTGTGCCCGCTGATGCGCCAGCCCTCGGCCGTGTGCCGCGCCACCGTGGCCGGCAGGCCGCCGCGCGCGGGCGAGCCCAGCTCGGGCTCTACGCGCAGTGCGTTGATCAGTGAGACCTCATGCACCGATTCATTCACCAGTTGCTGCGCCAGTGCCTGCGGCCAGGGCGAGCCGGGACGGCCCATGCCGCGCTGCTGGATGTACTGCATGGTCAGCACCAGCGCCGTGGCCGGGCAGCCCTGGCCGATGGCGCCGATCACCTCGGCCAGCTGCGCGGCCGACGCGCCCTGCCCGCCCAGCGACCGCGGCGCGGCCAGGGCCAGCAGGCCGGCCTGCTGCAGCTCGGCGAAGTTGGCGTGCGGAAAGCTCGCATCGCGGTCGTGCACCGCGGCGCGCGCACCGAACTCCACCGCCAGCGCGCGTGCGGCCTGCCCCCGGGTCAGTGGCGCATTCACTGCAGCACCTCGGGCTGGTCGCGCACGATGATGTCGAACAGGCTCTTGAACGCGAACTGCGCACCACCCGGCCCGCCGATCTGCGAATGCGTGCGCTGCGCGATCTCGTGCGGGATGGGCTTGGGGGTGCCGGCGGCTTCGGCCAGCAGCTGGACCTGGCAGGCGTTCTCCAGCGCGATGTACCACCACGCGGCGGCCTCCACCGACGGGCCTGCCGTCAGGATGCCGTGGTTCTGCAAAATGACGGCCTTTTGCGCGCCCAGGGCTTCGCCGATGCGAAAACCCTCATCGGTCTCCAGCACCACGCCGGTGAAGTCGTCGAACAGCGCGTGGTCTTCATAGAAGATGCACGAGTCCTGTGTGAGCGCATCGAGCTTGCGGCCCAGCGACGACCAGGCCTTGCCGTAGGTCGAATGCGTGTGCGCGGCGGCCACGATGTCGGGGCGCGTCTCGTGCAGCGCGGCGTGGATGGCGAACGCCGCGCGGTTCAGTGGGCCCTGGCCCACCACGATCTCGCCGGCAGCGTTCACGAGCAGCAGGTCGGACACCTTGATCTGCGAGAAATGCAGGCCCAGGGGGTTCACCCAGAAGTGGTCCGTCCACTCCGGGTCGCGCGCGGTGATGTGGCCGGCCAGCCCGTAGTTGAAGCCCTGCTGCGCAAACAGCCGGAAGGCCACGGCCAGCGTCTCCTGCCGGTGGCGGCGCTCGGCCTCGACCGTGGGGCGGGCCGCCGGGGCGTCGAACCAGTCCTTGCGCCGGGGCTGGGCGTTGGGGACAAGAGTGTGAATGGCAGGAGTGGGTGTGAGGACTGCAGACATGGGCAATGGCTTTCGGAAGCGGAGAGGGTTGGCAAAAGCAAGAGGCGGAAGAACGCAGCCACCTTAGAAGTCCCCTCCTGCTTCGCCAACGAAGAAATCCGCGTGACCACATGCGGTTTTTGCATGCCCCACAGGAACGTTGTCCAACTCTATCCCCAGCGTAGCGCCAGAGCCCTTTCGTTCTGCGGTGGACCAGCCTTGCTGGGCAATGGACTGCGATTGCCAATGGTGGCGCCCAGGCGCGATGCCACGGGGGATGGGCGGCGCGGTTATGCCCCACACGCGCCAACTCTTTCGATGAGCGCCGACTTACACGGATTGGGCGCTCTGACGTCAGGCTCCCGCCGCGTACCAAGGCCGTGCTTCGGACATCTGTGACTGGAGGGCGCCGGGATGGATGTGCGCACGGAACCGCTTAGCGCAGTCCCACCCATCCGGCGAACGAAAACCCGTGGAAATCCGGAGCGATTCAGCTGGCGGGTCAAAATGGCTCGACCTGAGCCCGTCAATCAAGCATGTCCATGGCCGCGTTCGCCTCTCATCCTCTCCTGAATGATCACAGCGCGGCAACAGCGGCACGCTTGATAGGGTCGGGGCACGGACAACGCCCCCTACTGAAAAATCCGGCGAGAAGGCCTTCACACAACCGTCGCGCCGTGCGAATCTGCGGCCTCGGACGGGCGGCGAAGCGAAGTGCATACTGTTTCGACCGCGCGAAAAAACTCTCTTCTCCACGTTGTCAACGCTTCACCAACCTTCTCTTTTCATCATCAGTTATCAGACCATGATCGATTTTTCAAAAATTAGGGAATGTCGCATGAACACTCAGCCTTTTAGATGGGCTGAAATATCGAATCTCTATTCACAGGCCGATTGCGCTGCGCTTTCCGAAACCTATCCTCACGATCACTTCCGGACCATTGAGGCTTATGGAGGAGAGAAAGATTACCGGTATGACGCCCGTTCTCTGATTCCAATGGGCGAGCAAACCATATCGCATGCCGAATTCCTGAGTCTTCCATGGCAGCAACTGGCAAAAGACCTGCTTTCCACTGAATACCGGATGGCGATGTCGTCAATCACCGGCCTTGACTTGACTAGCCTTCCGATGGAGGCGCATGTGTACCACTATGGCCGTGGCGGACTTCTCGGCCCCCATCGCGATCTTCCTGAAAAAATGGTTACCCATGTCTTTTATTTCAACCACAAGTGGCACCCCACGGACGGAGGTTGCCTCGCCATCCTCAATTCTTCCGATGCAAAAGACATTGCCGCCTTGGTGAATCCGGTCATCGGGAATTCAGCCACCTTTGTGAGGTCAGACAATTCCTGGCATGAGGTGACACGGGTTTCAGAGCGAGCCAGCCAATCCCGGCGGAGCGTGACTGTGACGTTTTATCAGCCTGGATCCGTCAGTTCAATGTGGCCCGCAGGCGTGGAGATGGAATTGCACGACTACGCAGCTTGACCTGCTTTCTCGCTCAATGCACAGTCATCTCTGGTTTCGCTAGTTTTCAACGAAGCATTGAAAACAATCACCGGGACGCGGTTTTAACGCCAAGTTCGCAACCATTGGCAATACATGACCAGGCAGTCATTTTTTTATCTCGTCAATCTATTTATTCCCTGGACACACAGGGAACTTATCTTCTCATTAATTCAAAGAGAAATCCATTCCCGCTATCGAGGTTCTACTATTGGATTGATTTGGTCAATAATCAATCCTGCATTTACCCTTGCCGTCTACACGCTCGTATTCACAAAGGTATTTACAGTTCGCTGGCCTGGGGGGAAGGAATCACCCATCGAATTTGCATTGCTTATTTTTATTGGCATGACAGTTTTCAATCTATTCTCGGAGTGCGTGCTCCGCGCACCAGCATTGATTGTCACCAATACAAACTACGTCAAGAAAATAAAATTTCCCCTTGAAGCCCTGCCCTGGATAAGCTTGGGTGTGGGCATTTTTCACATGCTTGTCAGTTCTGCCGTATGGTTGGCCTTCTATGGATTGACGATGGGAGCACCACCTGCGTCATGCATTATTTTTCCGGTCATTTTACTTCCTCTACTCCTCTGCATACTCGGGCTCTCCTGGATTCTCAGTGCTCTCGGTGTATATTTTCGGGATATTACTCATATTATTTCAGCGCTATTGCTGCCACTCATGTTCTTGACGCCCGTCTTTTACCCGACAAGCGCCCTGCCTCCGGAGTTGCATCAGGCGATGGGAATGAACCCCTTGGCGCAAGTGATTGAAAATGCACGCATGGTAATTTTTTGGGGAGGCATACCAAATTTTATTGAATGGGGAGAATCGGTTATTTTCTCCACTATCTTTGCAATATCGAGCCTCTGCTTATTTCAGAAAAGTCGCGAGGGATTTTCTGATGTCCTCTGAATTCGCCATTGAAGTCGAAAAAATCAGCAAATGCTATCAAATTTATGACAAGCCGCAAGACCGCCTACTGCAAATGCTACCTTTCGCTGGGCAGCAGCGGTTTCGCGAATTTTGGGCACTGAAAGATATCTCATTTCGCGTCCGCAAAGGGGAAGCCCTCGGTATCATTGGCCGAAACGGAAGTGGAAAATCCACCCTTCTTCAACTGATCTGCCATACACTTCGCGCCACGTCGGGGCAGGTTCTGGCTCACGGGAAAATCGCTGCTTTGTTGGAACTGGGTTCAGGGTTCAACCCAGAATTCACCGGCCGTGAAAATGTCTATCTTAATGGAGCACTGCTTGGATTGAAGCGGGCAGAAATAGATGCTCGCTTTGATGAGATAGCCGATTTTGCCAATATCGGGGATTTCATCGATCAGCCAACCAAGACATATTCGAGTGGAATGCTCGTACGCCTGGCATTTTCGGTATCCGTCTGCGTAGAACCCGACATACTGGTCGTCGACGAAGCCCTTGCCGTCGGTGACGCGTCTTTTCAATTCAAATGCCTGGGACGGCTAGAAAAGCTGGCAGAAAAAGGGACGACTCTGCTGTTTGTATCTCATGACATGAGCATGATCAAGAGATTTTGCAACACCGCAATTTATCTCACCGAAGGAATGTTAAAGGCATCTGGAACCCCGGAGACAATATCCGAAATGTATTTGCTGGATATGCGAGATGAACAACGCCGGTGGGCCAGCGGCGGGAAGACATCGGTCGCTAGAAAAAAAGAACTGAACGAAGCCCGCATCGCATTTGGGACAGAAGAAGGTGAAATTATTTCAGCTAGGTTCACCAATACCGAGAGTCACTACTCATCATTTGCCTACGGTGAGACGATTGATATTGCCATCGGGTATAGGGTCAGCAAATCTGTTTTACTGCCGAACATCAGCATTACCATCCAGGAAGCCCGGCTGCTCGTGGTTGGCGGAAAAAACTTCGACCTCCCTTACTCCAATGTGGAAAGCGATTGGCGAGAGGGAACCATTACTTTCCACTTTCCAGCGATCCTGGCGGCCGGTCGATATCACGTCACCATCAAGCTGATGAATGGCCGCACCGAAGAGACCTCGCTGCTGATTGACAAACAAGTAGGTATCTTGAGTTTTGACACAGTAGCTCACGGAAGCAATTCATTTCTTGGTATCGTCGATTTAGGAATCGAAGCAAGCACCCCGGTATCCAATACCCCTGACGAATGAAATTCTGCATCACCCTCATTCCGCTACGGAACCCGCACGACCCCAACCGCAAAATCAGTCGCAAAAAATTGATTTTCCAATAGCGTGTCTTCAATATCAAACAGCATCTGCAGCAGTGCCATTGAGCGTGAGTCAGTTTCTACAAAATTACCTGCGATTCCGTGCAGGGCGAATTGCAAAATGTTGCCCCCACAAGAATTAAATGCATGTTCAACAAAGTAATCAGACAGAACCGCACGGATATCTTGTGATCGAATTGCCTCGGAAGGGTCCACCCTGATCACGTCTGCTGGATCAGGAAGCTGAACCTTCAACTGAACTTTCCCAAAATGTTCCGGCTGAAATGATCGACGATATTCCGGAGGCAACAATCGGAATGCATTTTCAATGACCTCACGCTGGCGTTCTGAGAAAGCGAAGTGGTTCGCCCCAACATACTCATTAAAAAATACCCACCCCCCAGGTTTCAGGGCGACCCGAACCGACTCACAAACCGATTCCAGTTGCTTGATATGATGCAAGGAGCCATTAAACCAGACCGCATCGTAAATACTCTCGCCCAGCGGGGTTTCCTGAACATTCTGTACGTGATAGTTGATATTGGAAGCACCAATCAAATGCGCTTCCTTCCGGGCGATATCAATGGCACCGGATGCGATATCAATTGCGTCGCACTCGGAAAATGCATTCAGCCGAAAAAGGTCGCGCTCCAAGGTACCGCTGCCACAGCCAATGCTCAGCATTCTGGCCGAGGATGTCGAGCGGCGCAGGAATTCGCCCAGACAGTATTCCACCCACCAGCGATGATCTGTTCCCCTACAGGCAAGCCGCTGAAAACGCTGCTGAACAGCCGGTACAGCGAGCCAATAGACTTGGGGTGAAAAAGCATCTGAACTCGCCACATTCTTCGACCAATGGGCGGCAGTAATTTCGTCATCGGATTTCATTCCGTCTCCTGCCGATTGCGGTTGTGCGTGTGTGGCTTCCAAGCGCCCCATTTGCCTTCAAAGTAAGCCTGGTTTCTATCCCAGAGGGCCTGATACTCCCCTGTTTCAATCAATTTCCCAAACGATGCCTGCCCGTAATGATGAACAAAGGAATCTTCCGCGCACACTGTGCGATAGCCGGCAACGTG
The DNA here is from genome assembly GCF_059418365.1 of Acidovorax sp. GW821-FHT09A11. Classification (NCBI taxonomy): domain Bacteria; kingdom Pseudomonadati; phylum Pseudomonadota; class Betaproteobacteria; order Burkholderiales; family Comamonadaceae; genus Acidovorax; species Acidovorax sp. GW821-FHT09A11. Next base: position 150,826 of record NZ_JBWKPS010000001.1, on the reverse strand, counting down.
CATTCTTCGGCTGTAGTCATCATCCTCAAACATCCCAAGACCGAACATCTCATCCAGCGCTCCAATTTCATTGAAAACATCGCGCCGCATTGCCACGCAAAACATTGCAAGCATCGAGATGTCGAAATGGCGTCCAGCATGCGCAAGGGTATAGCGAGAAGCAAAGTCATGCATCTGCTCCAGGTTGAGGTAGTTTGTATCTATCTTTGCCTCATTTCCGATTGAATTGGTGACGGGCCCGACCATCCCTATATTCTCGTTCTGCAAGTGCCGAAGCATTGCTTCCAGCCAATCATTGGCGACCACAGTATCATTATTAAGCAATACGATATACTCCCCCTCTGCCAACGCAATTCCCTGATTATTCGCCGCTGCGAAACCTCTGTTGCTATTATTAATAACCACTTTTACCGTTGCGTGCTGGATCTGCATCTGTCGCAACATGTCTTCTGTACCATCAGAAGAAGCATTATCAACAACAATTACCTCATAGTTGGGATAAGTGGTCCGGGAAAATATGCTTTCGATACATTGTTTTGTGAGTTCGACGTTGTTATAGCTCACGATCACAATTGAGCACCTTCCATATAGCGCCTTGATGGCCTCATCGGTCGCAAGGTAGCGATGCCGCCAATCATTCTCTTTGGCCAGACCAATTCTTCGACTCTTTAAATCCGGGTTACTCTCGGCCAAAGCTATTTCAATTTTTTCAAGAAAATCCTCAAACTCAGAGGCGAAGTACACATAATCTTGATATATGGCCATTTCCTCAAGTGGCACGCTCACAACAGGCTTCCCCGCGCTCATGAATTCGTAGAATTTCACCGGATCGACCGCATGCGTAACCTTGTTCAACTTGAATGGAATAAGGCATACATCAAAGCCATGGAGATAGCGAGGCATGTCTTCATAAGGCTTTCGACCCGTGAGATGCACGTTGGGCATCCTGTCAAGCCCAGCCATATCTTTGACAAAACAATCGCCGACTAGCACAAAACTCCAATTGGGGCGATTTTCTGCCAAGAAACGCAGCAGGGAGAAATCTATCCAAGGGGCCAAGGCGCCGTAGAATCCAATAACTGGTGTTCCCAAGTGAGCAAGCAAGCCATTTTCCACACATCGGTCTGCAAAAAAATCATAGTCCACCGCATTTCGGACAAGGAGGCATTTTGTATTTTTTTGCATCCATTTTTTTTCTAGAATGGATGCCGTGACCGTTACCAAATCTGCATGTTTAACCAGTATTTCTTCTTCCTCTACAAGTTGCACTCCAATATCTGGAAAATCAGCCCATTCATCCATGCAATCATATTGCACACGCCAGGAACGTGATTTCTGCAGATCAATGGACAACGCCGTCCAGTAAGACAGATGAACAACAACCAAGGCTGCCCTTATTTCCGCATCAAGCGCCAAGCGGGAAAATGACTCGTTCCCAGCCCTTCGATTGGAAGGCGACATTCGCTCCGAATAGAAATCCTCATATTCATTAAATGCAAGGCTCACTTCGAATATTTTTTCGGCTACCTGCCTCAACTCATAGGGAGCGCCGCGCGCAGGCATTTTTGAGCGGACAATATAAAATACACGGTGACCATGGCCAGCAAATTGAGACATCATCTGCTGTGGTCTTTGATACCGGGCAGACCACTCAATATTGGCAAAACAAACAATATCAATTTTCCCATTGCATACCTTACCGAGCAGTGGCATGGCTGGTACATGCTGGGATGGAACTCCCTGCAACTGATTGTTTATCGATTCCGCATGCAGCCTTCTTTTAATGCGCCTTGGCAAAAGCATATTGCCAAGCGTACGGGCCAGCGTCGAACGGTCGGCCAGCAGATATATAAGGTCGACAAGCAGATATTTCAGGCTTTTGCGACGCCACTCCAACGTCATCCTCGCGGCGTCAACCTCTTTTTTTAGCCAATCAATGGCAATGTCTCGAGACGCAATTGTCTCCTTGCCGAGGATCAACTCCCGTTCAATTTGCTGCATAGTCTGCCGCATTGCAGCTATTTCGTCACAGCACGCGCAACCGGGGAAGCATTCGCAGCCCCCATTGCTGGTGGTGCGCACGGAGTTCGCGGAGGAATTTTCCTGCGGCTCTGAATATGTCTTCATGAGAAAATAGTGTTAATTTGCTTCAGATAGACAAACCTTGCACCCAGCGCCACGCACTGCGCAAGGGAGCAGTCATTCTCCAGGAAATGGATTCCTGCATTTCAAGCAGCCTTTTTTCAAGCTCGAGCGACCTCTCCGATGCGTCGACCAACTGCGTTTTTGCTGCATCAAGCAAATTTTTGCTGTCGCTCAAACGAGCCTCAAAATCTTGCAGTTCCCCGGGGGATTCTGACCTGGTGGCTCCAGCCCGTCGAGATTCACGTTCAAGAATGCCAGGCAGTGACATCCAAAAAGCATTCATGACGACCATGGAATCGGTCTTGCCACTCCGAACCATATCGGCAACATGATCCCAGTAATTTTCCAGCACATCATTTGCCTCCATGGCCAACTGCGAAGGTTCTTTTCGGCCAATCCGCTGGGACAGCCATTCGGGATCATCGCAGCCTGCCGGCGGCAGCGGATGCACGGAGCTGTATTTGGAAAGTGCCGTGAATTTTCCTTGGGAAAGATCACTGGAACTGAACACCGGAATACCACACGACAATGCTGTGATCGCAAGATGATAGCTGTGCCCCACAACAGCCTCGGATCCGCTGATCAATGATGCCAGGGCCATTGGCGACGGCCATTCACCGAGACAGAAAGTACCTGGGAGATCAGCATCGATGAACGATTCGTGGTCACAAAGCACGGGGCCAAGGCGGAGGAGAAGGAAACTAAGGTTCGGCAGCTCAACTCGAAATTTCTTGACATAATCAGTAAATCGCTCGAGATTTTGAGTCGCTTGAATAACTATGTAGGGCGTCTTGAGGCCCAAGTACTTGAGGATTGCATCTGCCTCATCGGTTCCAGAATGAGACTTCAAACAGCGTCCAATTGAAAATGCTGTATCAGGCATCACATGCACACGCTGCGGGTCAACAAATGGCATGAGCGCGGTTTTCGAGGGCTCGTCTCGTACTGCAATATGAGTACTGCACTCCAGAGCCAGAGAAAGTAGCGGATGGCTCCAGCTTGGTATATCGTTGCAGTGCATGCCCGGTGCATTCCATATCACCGGAACACCATGTTGTGCACCAAGCAATGCCGGGGTCAGCCAGTATCCTGTGGGATGTTGAATCCACGCTACCGGCGGCTCATATCCAGGGGCGATGAATTTATCAAAACGTACAATAAAACCGCCGCCGATCAGGATCGCATCAAGACCACTGGCCATGCGGGGCAGGTCCGCAAGTGATTCCACCCCATATGGCCAATCCTGCGAAGATTTGGCGTGATAAGAGAAGGGGACGAGTTCAATGTTCCCGAGCCTTTGAGAAAGCTCCAGTTCAGCAATGATCGGAAAAAGCAGATCACCATAATTTTGAACATCAAACGTGCCAAAGATGCCAATGCGCCAGGAACGTTGATTTTTCATTGCATTGGAATCGCTTGTATTCATTTCTCGCGTTTGCAAAAACTGCTGACGAGGTAAACCATCACGGTCAACCAGACCAATATTATTCATCATCGATAGATCAGAGATCTAGGATACTCCATCACGACCCGGACTCATACTTCTCTGCACTTGGTTTTCATGCGCGCTTTCTAGGATCTTCAGCGTCGCCAATCCCGCTCGCTCCCACGAAAAACTCGAAGAGTGCCTGAGTGCATGCTCGCTGAGTTCCTGTCTCAAGTCTTCGTTGGTGATGAGTCTGGCGAGTCCGTCAGCAATTGAATCCACATTGAGGGGATCTACGAGTACACCTCCTCGCCCAACCACTTCTGGAAATGCTGACGATACGGAAGCCAGCACCGGGGTTCCAAATGACATTGCTTCCGCTACCGGCAAACAAAAGCCCTCCAGAAGAGACGGCGCAGCCAAGCATTGCGCATGCCGATACAGTGTTGACAGAACCTGATCATCAACATTTTCCAGGATGACCACCTTGTCCCTGATCCCCAGGGCTTCAATATCATTCTTCACGGAATTTCGGCCCCAGCTCGCAGCCCCCACCAGCACCAAAAGAATTTTGGCCTCCGTACGGTCGATCATGCGTCGAAAAGCCTGCAGCAATCTTGCCAAATTCTTTCGGGGCTCGAAGCTGCCCACAAACAGTACATATGGCCTTTCAATACCCAAGCTCCTTAAATGAACGAGCGGCAATGGGGGGGGCATATGCGCCCCGCCTTCGGTTGCAACTGACACTTTTTTCCGGACCGATTCCCCAAAATACCGTTTGATATCCTCCGCCGTTGATTCCGAGATCGCGATGATCTGTTGAGCGGCCGCAAGGCTTCGAGGCATGAAGAAGCGGTCCAGGCAGTATGTGACGCGGCGCATTGTTTCTGGCTGCTTCAGCCAGCAAAGATCATGAACGGTCACTGTTGTGGCTGTTTTTCGTGGTAACGACCACGGCAATCTATGCGCGGGACTCCAGTAGACATCGGGCTGATCAATGCTCCCCCAGATGACTTGCGAGAAGAACAGACTGGCGATCCTTCCGACATCACGGGGAAAGTAATCGGATCGACAAGTCACATTCGGCAGCTGGACATAATGAGCCGCTGGACAAACCCTTCCATAGAGCAACCAGTGATGCCGGCCTTGACTCTGCTCAATCATCAACGGCAGCAGGCATTTTATGTACCTCGCAATACCTGAACCGGGTATTTCAAGCATGCTGATGTCCACGGCTATGCGCATAGCTACATTTCCTTTTTCTTTTTTTGTTCCGAATCATCTGCCGATCCGGTATTTTTTGAGGTTTCTAAAATTCTATGGATCACCTCCTTGTAATGAATTGCTCTCTTGCTCCACGCAAACTCGGCAATGGCACTCTCATTCCGCAAAAACATCGATTCCAGGGCCCCGCCCAACCAGCACGCATGAATTTCGCGAAGAGTATGCTCAATTGAAGCTGCATTGTTCTGGATAACCCATCCCGCGCAGACTCGCATGATCAGCGCTCCGGCCTCATCCGTGGCCGCACTGGAAATATGCAATATAGGAGTGCCTGCACCAAGATATTCATAAATCTTTCCTGGAATCTGGAATGGCTGGCTATTGCCAATGCTAAGCAGCACATTGCAATTCTGCTGTGCCAAAATGCATTTCCCATGATCGGCAACCCCATGAAATTTGATGCCTGAAATACCGTCGAACAGTGATTGATACGCGACGTGATTTCCGTAAAAGTCGACTGAGATATCCAAATCACGAAGCGATCGCAACGCTATTGCCAGCTCGACGGGCGAACGGAAATCTGCGTAAAAATTCCCGGTATATACAAGGCGTAGAGACTTCGATCGATCGCGGTTTTCAATAAATCCACTATTTTTACTTGGAAACCCCTGCGCGATGCATGTGAATTTTCCGTCAACATCATGCAGGTCATGGCGCTTTCTCAAAAGATCAACAACAGCCGTTGTCGTCACCACCATCGCATCAGCATGGGTGATAATTTTTGCCTCAAAGGCCAGATCAATTCGCTGACGCCAGCGCGGCGTATAAGGAGCAACGACCGGGTCAGCAAGATCGATGATGAGTGGAATTCGAAAGATCCGTTTGGCCAGGAGGCCGAGAAGAAGGTCGGCCCCGGGCTCATGGGAAGCCACGATTGCACTGAATTTCGTCGTTCTGAGCAAGTGAATCAAACGCAAAGATGCGGTGGGTACCCATTCGGTACGCAGATCAGGAAATATGATCTGATCGAGTGCACGACGCCCCCAGCGATGCATTTTTAGCCAAATGGAGTCACCGCCAATGGGGCCCACAACACCAGCACCTTGTGATCGCCTGGATATATATAAATAGGCACTCTGCGAAAAGCCAACATACGGCCCAGGCCAAACCCGGTGGATGATCACTCCAGGCGCAAAATCCTGGTGAAAGGGTGGCAATGCGGGCATATCGGGACAAAGTACATGCACTTCTACGCCGAGCCTTGCCAGTTCATTCGCCAGATAGAACCATCGTAGTGACTGTGCTGAGACGATGGGAGGAAACTCATAGGCGATCAGAAGAATGCGCATAGCTACTTTTGGTCAATGCCTCTTGCAATATATCCACAATTCTTGCGGATGCACGGCCATCGCCGTAAGGGGAGTTTCGCGATGAAAATGATTGATAGAGAGCATCATCATCAAGCAGCTGCAACGATGAGTTGACAATGGAGTCAAAATCACACCCTACCAGCTTCGTCACTCCAGCGTCTATGCCTTCGGGTCTTTCAGTTTCATTGCGCAAAACAAGCACAGGCTTTCCCAATGATGGCGCCTCTTCCTGGACTCCACCAGAGTCAGTCAGTATGAAAAATGCAGATTTCATGGCCGCAACGAAATCCACATAATCAAGCGGCGGGACAAGGCGAATCCTAGGATGATCCGAAAGATATGCATATGCTGCATTTTTTATGGCAGGATTCGGGTGAACCGGAAAGAGAATAAAGATGTCATTCCGCACATCAGCCAGATGTCTTGCCGCTCGGCATATTTCAAAAAAAGGTTCCCCGATATTCTCCCTTCTATGTGCGGTAAACAGTATCATTCTGTATTTTTCAAATTCCGATGATACCGGTGATGGACAAAGATCTGCCGTATAGAGCAATGCATCAACAACCGTATTACCAGTTACATGAATGGTATTGGCGGCTTTTCCTTCCTCAATGAGATTATTTCGAGCAATATCCGTTGGTGCAAAATGCCACCGAGCCATATTTCCAACCACAACACGGTTCATTTCTTCTGGAAATGGATTGTCATAGTCCCTGGTTCGCAAGCCCGCCTCCACGTGCGCAAATGGAATGCGAAGATAGAATGCAGCAAGCGCTGCAGCCATTACGGATGTTGTGTCCCCTTGCCCAATCACAATATCCGGTTTTTCAGCCTGAAAACAACGATCCAGTTCACCAAGCAACCGAATCGTCAGTTTCGACAGGCTTTGGTTTGGCGCCATCACCTCACAAATGATATCTGGAGCCAGCGAAAAATGAGAAAGCATCTTCTCGACCAGAACAGGATGCTGTCCTGTCGAAACAATTCGCACTGATGCCCAGCTGGTGCTACGCAATGCGATAATCAGCGGCGCCATTTTAATGGCCTCTGGCCTGGTGCCAACTACGCAAATTATTTTTATTCTGTTGGACAAGTACATTACAAAAGGATGAAGCTGCGAAAAATAACAACGAGGCCGTTGCCAGCCACGCTCTTGATCGGATTAATCTCTATCGGAGAAATTCTCGTCTTTCGTTCATGCCCTGTATTTCTCACGCACATTAAAGTGGGAGTGAAAAAACACGAAGCCCCGGCTCCCCGGGACGGAGAGCTGCAGGATATTGCTACAACGCCAGCGGCCATCCATCGTACGCCCAGACCCCCTTGGACGCAGCCCGTCAATTTCATTGACATCGCACCAGGATGCTTCTGGTTATAGGAGCCCAGTGCGCACTCCTCTGCGGGGACGGAGGCTCCGGTTCATTGGGGCATCCGCAGTTTCGCGGAAGCCTGTTTGCCGGGGACCCTTGCGGGTGCCGCATTTAGCGCATATCGATGCTACGCAATGGTCTTTGCGCAGCCGTAGCGCTTGTCGGAACCTCGCGGCCTGTCCCATTGCTCCACGAACCTGCCCGCCATGCCCCACACACCCCAACCCCTGAACCGCCGCCACCTCATCCAGGCCGGCCTGGGCGCCGCCGCCTGGGCCGCCACGACGGGCGTGCCCGCGCTGGCCGCGCCACCCACGCCACCCGCACCCGACCTCTCCAAGGTGACACTGCGCATCGGCACCTACAAGGGCCTGTGGCGTGCCCTCATCGCCGCGTCCGGCCAGGGCCGCACGCCCTACCGCATCGAATGGCGCGAGCTGAACAACGGCGTGCTGCACATCGAGGCCCTGAACGGCGACGCGCTGGACCTGGGCTCGGGCAGCGAGATCCCGGCCCTGTTCGCCGCGCGCCAGAAGGCACAGGTGCGCTTCATCGCGGTGGTGCGCGAAGACCTCCACAACCAGGTCACGCTGGCCCGCAAGGACGCGCCCATCCAGCGCATCGCGGACCTCAAGGGCAAGCGCGTGGGTTACGTGCGCGCAACCACCTCGCACTACTACCTGAGCCGGCAACTGGCCGAGGCGGGCCTGTCGTTCGCCGACATCAGCGCCATCAACCTCACGCCGGCCGATGGGCTCTCGGCCTTCGACCGGGGCGACCTGGATGCCTGGGCCATCTATGGCTACAACGGCCAGCTGGCGCGGCTGCGCTACGGCGCGCGCGTGCTCAAGACCGGCCAGGGCTACCTGTCTGGCAACTTCCCCATCTACGCCAACCCGCGCGCGGTGGAAGACCCGGCCCGGCACGCCGCCATCAGCGACTACCTGCAGCGCCTGCGCCGCGCCTACCTGTGGGCTAACGGCAACTACCTTGAGTACGCCCGGGCCCAGTCCGCCGAAACCCGCGTGCCCGTGGGCGACCTGATCGAGCTGTGGAACAACCGCAGCACCGACTACGACCTGCGCCCCGTGGACGACGCCGTGGTCAAAGGGCACCAGGCCGTGGCCGATGCCTTCCTGCAGCTGGGCGTGCTCGACGGCCCGGCGCAGGTCGCACCGCTGTGGGACCGCAGCTTCAAGAGCGTGCTGCAGCCGCCCGGGTTGGCCACGGCGGGCTGAGGCAATGCACCGGCCGGCATCCGGCCGGCCGGTCATTTTTTGCGTGGCACCAGCCCGCCTTGCGCTTACCATGCGCCCCTCAACCACAACGAGGAGCATGATGAACAAGCAAAAGCGCCATTTCGTCGCGGCCAGCATGGGACTGGCAGGGCTGTGGACCACCACCGGCAGCAGCCACGCGGCCCCGCCCGCCGCCTCCGGCAACCCCGCGCTGCTGACCATCAGCGGCGCCATCACCAAGCCCAACCGTGGCGCGCTGGACCCCACCATCGACCAGATGATGGGCAAGCATGGCATCCAGTTCACCCAGGCGCACGCGTTCGACGCCGCCGCCCTGCAGCGCATGGCGGCCGTCACCATCAAACCCACGCTGGAGTACGACGCCAAGCCCCACACGCTCAAAGGCCCCCTGCTCACCACCGTGCTCGCGGCAGCGGGCGTGGCGGCGGGCAGCCCGGTGCAGATGGTGCTGCGCGCGGTGGACGGCTACAACGTCACCATCAGCATGGCCGACGCGCAGGCCTACCGCATGATCGTCGCCACCCACATCGACGGCCAGCCCATGGCCCTGGGCGGCCTGGGCCCCCAGTGGGCCGTGTACGACGCCGATGTGCTGCCCGCGTTCAAGGACAAGCCGGTGAAAGAGCGCTTTGGCCTGTGCCCCTGGGGGCTCTACCACATCGAGGTGAAAAAGGCCTGAGTCAGCCTGCCGGATGACGCAGCCCCAAGAAAAAGAAAAAGAGCGGCCCGATGGCCGCTCTTTTTTTCATAGCTGCCAGCGCTTGTCCAACAAGCACGAAAGGCCATTTTCACTCCAATCAGGGTGCCCTCCCCACCATCCGCGCCCCCAGGGCCGCCAGCGACCCCGCGGTGGCCAGCGCCACCACCCCCAGCCAGCCCCACTGCGCCAGCACCAGGCTGCCCAGCGCCGCGCCGGCCGACATGCCGATGAACATGCCCGTGAACAGCAGCGCATTGAGCCGGCTGCGCGCGGCGGGGTCGATGCCGTACACGATGGTCTGGTGCGCCACCAGCGTGGCCTGCACGCCAAAGTCAAAACCGATGGCACTGGCCACGATCAACGCGAGCTGCGCCTGTGCCGGTAGCAGCGGCGCCAGCGCCATCACGGCAAACGATGCGGCCGCCAGCCCGGCGCCATAGCGGGTCACGACCTCGGGCCCGCGCTTGTCGGCCAGGCGCCCCGCCAGGGGCGCGGCCAGTGCGCCCGCAGCCCCGGCCAGGCCAAACGCACCCGCAGCCGCCGTGCCCAGCTGAAACTGGCTGTGCAGCATCATCGCCAGCGTGGACCAGAACGCGCTGAAGCCCACGGCCAGCAGGCCCTGCGCCCACGCCGCGCGGCGCAGTGCACCGTGCTGGCGCCACAGTGCCACCATCGAGCCGATCAACGCCCCATAGCCCAGCTGCGTGGTGGGCGCGAAACGCGGCAGCCCGCGCCACACGGCCACCGTCAGCAGCGCAATGGCCACCGCCGCCGCTACATACACCGTGCGCCAGCCCCACTGCTGCGCCACGAAGCCGCTGACCACGCGCGACAGCAAGATGCCCAGCAGCAGCCCGGTCATCACGATGCCCACCATGCGCCCGCGCTGCGCGGCCGGGGCCAGCGTGGCGGCGGCGGGCACCACGTCTTGCGCCACCGTGGCCGCCAGGCCCACGGCCAGGCTGGCCGCCAGCAGCGCGCCCATGCCGGGCGCCAGGCCGCTCAGCAGCAGGGCCAGCATCAGCGCGATGGACTTGATGACGATGATGCGGCGCCGGTCATACCGGTCGCCCAGCGGGGCCAGCAGCAGAATGCCCAGCGCATACCCCAGCTGGGTGAGCGTGGGCACCAGGCCCACCACGCGGCTGTCGGCCTGCATGTCGGGCCCCAGCACGCCCAGCATGGGCTGGCTGTAGTACAGCGACGCCACGCTCAGCCCCGCCGTGGTGGCCAGCAGCAGCAAGAGCGGCGCGCTCACCGCGCCCTCGGCAGGCGGCCGCGCCGGGGCCGTGCCGGCGGCAGGGCTTGTTGCATGCAAATTTTGAATGGAAGACATCTCAAACCCGCTCAACAAAAGGAATGGTGCGATTGTTCTAGCGCATCCTCCCCTTGGGTAGTGGGCCAAGCTGCAGATTTGTTATACGCTTGACGCATGACCATCACCCTGCCGCCCGGCGCCGACCGCATCGAGCTGATGCAGACCTTCATCCGCATCGTGGAGACCGGCAGCCTGTCTGCCGCCGCCCAGCAGCTGGGCACCAGCCAGCCCACCGTGAGCCGCCGCCTGCAGGCGCTGGAGCGCAGCCTGGGCATCAAGCTGCTGCAGCGCTCCACGCACGTGATGAAGTTGACGGAAGACGGCGAACGCTGCTTTGCCCACGCCAAGGCCCTGCTGGAAGACTGGCGCGCCATGGAAGACGACCTGCGCGGCACGGCCGACACCCCGCGCGGCACCCTGCGCGTGCTGGCACCGCACGCCTTCGGGCAAGACCAGTTCATCGCCCCGCTGATGGCCTACCTGCGCCGCTACCCCGAGGTGGACGTGGAATGGATGTTGCACGACCGCCGCCCCAACTTCATCGCCGAAGGCATCGACTGCGCCATCCAGGTCGGCGCGGTGGACGACCCCAGCGTGGTGGCCGTGCGCCTGGCCGAAGTGCCCCGCATCGTGCTCGCCTCCCCGGCCCTCATGGCCGGGCGCCCCACGCCCGAGCATGCGCAGGACCTGCAGCGGCTGCCCTGGCTGGCGCTCAGCACCTTCTACCGGCGCGACGTGACGCTGGCGCACGAGCCCAGCGGGGAGGCCCACACCTTCGGCATCACACCGCGCCTGGCCACCGACAGCCTGTACGCCCTGCGCAGCGCCGCCCTGGCCGGACTGGGGGCATGCATTTCATCGGCGTGGATCGTGGACAACGATGTGCGGCAGGGGCATTTGCTGCACCTGGTGCCCACATGGCACGCCGCGCCGCTGCCGGTGTACCTGGTGTACCCCTACGCGCGGTTCTATCCGGCGCGGTTGCGGTTGTTCCTGGAGGCGATGCGGGGCGCGATGCCCGGGCTGGTGGGAATGCGGGCGGTGGCGGGCTGAGCGCCAGATGCAAGACGCGTCCCGGCCAGGGGCTGCCGGTGGCTTTTTTTGGCGGCGCCGCCGCAACGCCCGCCTCACCGGCGGGCCGCGCAGCGCGGACCCGTCCAAGGGCTGCACGCCGTGAGGCGGCAGGGCCCCTCCCGGCCTCAGCGCGCGCGCCGGTAGTGCATGGCGACCGCGCCGCAGCGCAGCGGCCTCGCCGAGATCAACGCGAGCCGCCGCGTACCGGGCAGACCGCTCTCGTACAGGGTTGGGCCGTGGCCGGAGATCCTGGGATGGACAAGCAATTGGTACTCGTCGATCAGATCCAGCCGGTCCAGCTCGGTCGCGAGCTTGCCGCTACCGAGAAGTACGCCGTCTGGGGTCGCGTCCTTGAGCTGCTGCACGCCCGTGCGCAGGTCGCCGGCGATGTGGTGGCTGCGGGTCCACGGGAAGTCCTTTCGCGTCGAGGACACCACGTACTTTGGCTTGGCCTCCAGCTTGACCGCCCACTCGCGCACCGCCGCCGGCGCCTCCACGTCGCCACGCGCCACCGCTGGCCAGTAGCTCTCCATCATCTCGTAGGTCACGCGGCCCCACAGCATCGCCCCGTTCTCGTCCATGAGGCGGGTGAAGAAGGCGTGTGTCTCCTCGTCGGCGATTCCTTCCTGGTGGTCGACGCAGCCGTCCAGGGTGACGTTGATGCTGAAGGTCAAGAGTCCCATGGTGTCCTCCGTGCGAGATACGCAACGAGCCGCTCGCCGCCTGGCTCCCGTGCACGAGCCCCTTCGCGAGGCGCGCCCCCGTGCCGACTGCCGGCTGGCGCCTGGCCGTGAAGCCGCGCCACGAAGCGGCGTTGGCTGGAGTGAATTGTCAGGCCTCGTGCGCTAGTTCGGCCCGGATCTCCTCACGGCCGAAAGAAAAAGAGCGGCACATCGTCCGCTCTCGTTTCAATAGCACCCAGCGCTTGACCAGAAAGCGCCAGGGCCATTTTTCATTCAAAACAGAGAATCCACTGCTCACACGGCCCCTCGCCAAACCTGCATATCCGTGATCGCCGCCACATCCACCCGCACCGGCAGGATCCCATCTCGCGCGGAACGGTCCGCCACCGTCTGCAGCGCCGTGACATCCGCCTGCGTCACGGGCCGGGCCGCGATGGCCGCGCGCCCGGTGATGATGCGCGAGGCGTCGATGGGCAGGCGCGTGAGCTGGGTGTAGACCTGCGCATACGCCTCGCGGTGGGCCAGGGCCCAGTCGCCGGCGCGGGCCAGGCGGTCCAGGTACTGCACGATGGCGGCGCGCTTGGCTGGGTCGGCCAGGGCGGCCTCGGTGGCGGTGATGAAGCCCAGGGCGGTGTTGATGCCGCGTCCGTCGCGCAGGATGCGGCCGCCCTGCTGCAGGGCGATGGTGTAGTAGGGGTCGAAGATCGCCCAGGCGTCGATCTGCCGGGAGGCGAAGGCGGCGGCTGCGTCGGTGGGCAGCACGAACTTGACCGTGACCTCCTCGCGCTTGACGCCCGCCTCTTCCAGCGCGCCGTACAGCTGGTATTGCGAGATGCTGCCGCGCGCGGACGAGACGATGACGGTTTTGCCCCGCAGGTCGGCCACCTTGCCCAGCGGCGAGTCGCCCTGCACCACGATGCCCAGCGAGTCGGGCTGGCCGACGCGGGTGGCCACGATCTTGAGCGGCGTCTTGCCCACCGCGGCCGCCAGTACGGGCAGGTCGCCGGCCATGGCGGTGTCCACCGCGCCGCTGCGGTGCGCTTCAAACAGTGGCGCAGCGCCCTGGAAGTTGGCCCAGCGCCAGGCAAACGGTGCGCCCTCCAGCGTGCGGGCGGCTTCGAACAGGGCACGCAATCCACCGGCCTGGTCGCCCAGCACCAGCGATGCCGCAGGTGCCTGCGCCTGGGCGCGGGCGGCGGAGCCCGGGCCCAGGATGCCGGTGGCGCCCACCGACAGGGCCGCCGCCTGCTGCAGCCACTGGCGGCGCGATGCGCCGGGGCGGCTGCGGTGGCCGGCGCTGCCCCTGTCGTCACTGCCGATGCCGGGGCGGTTGCCCTCGGCGTGGTCGATGCGGCCGCTCATCAGGCTGCCTTGCGCAGGCTTTGCGCGGCGTGCTCGCCGTCGCGTTCAGCCACTTTGGCGCGCACCAGGGGCAGCAGCTCGCGGCCGTAGTCGATGGCATCCACCAGCGGGTCGAAGCCCCGGATGAGGAAGGTGGTGATGCCCAGGTCGTAGTACTTGAGCAGCGCGTCGGCCACCTGCTCGGGCGTGCCGACCAGGGAGGTGGAGTTGGACCGCCCGCCAATCTCGCGCGCGATGGCCGTCCACAGGCGTTCGTCCACGCGGTCGCCCTTGGCCGCATCGGCCAGCAGGCGCTGCGCGCCTTCGCTTTGCTGCGGCCCCACGCCGCGTGCATAGCCCTGCTGCACGCGCAGGCGGCGGGTGTCGTCCAGGATGCGCTCGGCCTTGGCCCAGGCCTCGTCCTCGGTCTTGCCCAGGATGGGACGGAACGAGATGCTGAAATCCACATGGCGGCCGTGCAAGGTGGCCTCGGCGCGCACGCGGCGCACCAGGTCGCCGGCCTGGGCCAGCGATTCGCCCCACAGCGCGTACACGTCGGCATGCTTGCCGGCCACCTGCAAGGCGGGGGCCGATGCGCCGCCAAAGTAGATGGGCACGCGCTGGCCCTGCAGCGGCTTCACCTCGGACACGGCACCCTTGGCGCGGTAGTAGGTGCCTTCGTGGTCGAAGGGCTTGTCCTCGGCCCACACGCGGCGCAGGATGCCGAGGTATTCGTCGGTGCGCGCATAGCGCTCGTCGTGACCGAGGAAGTCGCCGTCGCGCTGCTGGTCTTCGTCCGAGCCGCCGCTGATGTAGTGCACCGCCAGGCGGCCGCCGGTGTAGTGGTCCAGCGTGGCCAGCTGGCGCGCGGCCAGCGTGGGCGCCACGAAGCCGGGGCGGTGGGCCAGCAGCAGGCCGATCTTCTGCGTGACCGAGGCCGCGTAGGTGGCGGTGAGCAGCGTGTCGGGGCTCGATGAGCTGGCGGGCACCAGGATGCGGTCGAAGCCCGCGTGCTCGTGCGCCTGGGCGAACACGCGCACATAGGCGGGGTCCACCGCCGGGCCACGGCGGGGAATGGTTTCTGACACTTCGTTCGGCTGGATCATGCCGATGAACTGGACGGGCATAGCGGGCTCCTGCGGGATAAGCGGTTGGGGGATGGGGTTGAAGGGCATGATCCGCGCGCGGAGCCCGCGCCCCAACGAAGAAAAACGCGTTTGCAAACTCGCCCTCCGCATACCCCCGGCCCGGGGTGGCGGGCAGGTTAGAGTTGCGTGCGATTCATCCGCCGACCACCCTCCTTCCTCCCCCAGATTCCGCCCTGCCCCATGGACCTGCGCGCGCTCCGCTACTTCATCGCCGTGCTGGAAGCCGGCAGCCTCTCGCGCGCGGCGGGCACGCTGTACATCGCCCAGCCCGCGCTCACCGCGCAGATCAAGAAGCTCGAGGGCGAGCTGGGCGCGCGGCTGTTCGAGCGCTCGCACGCCGGCGTCACGCCCACGCCCGCCGGGCAGCAGCTGTACGAAGACGCCCGCCGCCTGCTGAGCGACGCCGCCGCGATGCGCGAGCGCATCCAGCGCCTGCCGCAGGGGCCCGAGGGCTCGGCGACGATCGCGGTGCCGTTCCTGCTCTCGTCGCTGATCATGGGCCCGCTGCTGGCGCACCTGAAGGAG
This sequence comes from Acidovorax sp. GW821-FHT09A11, assembly GCF_059418365.1. Classification (NCBI taxonomy): domain Bacteria; kingdom Pseudomonadati; phylum Pseudomonadota; class Betaproteobacteria; order Burkholderiales; family Comamonadaceae; genus Acidovorax; species Acidovorax sp. GW821-FHT09A11. The sequence goes on along the minus strand of NZ_JBWKPS010000001.1, from coordinate 135,243 downwards.
TCGCACCCGCGCATCCGCGTCTTTGTCCTGGACGACCTGAGCCTGATGGTGAAAAAGGCGATGCTCGACCGCCGCGCGGACATCGGCATCCTGGTGGACGCGGCGCAGGTGGAGGGCCTGCACTGCCGCCCGCTGGTGCGCGAGGCCATGTATTTTTGCGGGCACGACCCCGGCGGCGCCGTGCGGGCGCTGCTGCGCAAGCCACCGGGTGCCGACGCCATCGCCGCCACTACCGGCACCGTTGCGGGCGCGGCGGCCGCCACCGCGCGCCCCACCATCGACTTCGCCGACGCCGCCGCGCAGCCCCTGGTGCTGCAGTCGCGCCGCTACTCCATCCGCCAGCGGGTGGAAGAAGCCGCCGCCGCGCGCGGCGTGGCCCTGAACATCGCCCACGAACACGACTCCGCCCGCGTGATCCGGTCGCTGTACGCGTGCGGGGGCGGCTTCACCTTCACGCCCGCCTGCGCGCTGGGCGACGCGCCTGCCGCCGGCCCCGACTGGATGGTGGCCCGCGTGGTCAACCCCGAGCTGACGCGCAGCTATACCCTGGCCACCACCGCCGACCGCGAGGTGGACGGCGTGATGCAGGTGGTGATGGAGGCGCTGATCGCGGTGGTGCTGGAACTGGTGGTGTCGGGGAAGTGGGAGGCGGTGGTGTGAGGATGCCCAGGGTGACATTGCTCGAATCCGCGCAGTACCAGGACCAGGCAGCAGCCACCTTCGCGGCGGTGGCCGCTGAAGTCGCCAGGCTTGTGCCCCACGCCATCATCGAACACATCGGTGCCTCGTCCATCCCAGGCGCCATCTCCAAGGGCGACCTGGACATCTGCTTGCTGGTACCGGCGCAGGACCACGCACGCAGTGTCGAAGCCCTGGAAGCTGCGGGCTACGTGGCCAAGGCCGGCACGCTGCGCACGCCCGCGCTGTGCATGCTTTTGTCAGCCGACACCACCATGGACGTTGCACTGCAGGTGGTAGCGCGTGGCTCGGAGTTCGAGTTCTTTCTGCATTTTCGCGATGCCTTGCGCGCCGACCCTGCGCTGGTAACCCAGTACAACCAGCTCAAACAGCGGTTCGCATCCGATGGGATGGACCGATACCGCGACGAGAAAGCGCGGTTCATCAAGGCGGTGCTGCAGGCCGCAGGAACATCCTGCGCTGCAGATTGATCGCACGCCTTCCCGAAAAACCAGCCGCAGGAGACACGCATGCCATCCACCAGCACCACAAACAACCAGCCCGCCTCCACCCTCATCGACCAGCGCATCGCCGACCTCGCCGACTGGCGCGGCCGCGCGCTGGCCCGCATGCGCCAGCTCATCCACGAGGCCGCGCCCGGCGTGGTGGAGGAATGGAAGTGGATGGGCACGCCCGTGTGGTCGCTGGGCGGCATCCTGTGCACCGGCGAGAGCTACAAGGCGTCGGTGAAGCTCACCTTCCTCAAGGGGGCCTCGCTGCCCGACCCGGCCCGGCTCTTCAACGCCAGCCTGGACGGCAACGCGCGGCGGGCCATCGACATCCATGAAGGCGATGAGGTGGATGCCGATGCCTTCAAGGCGCTCATCCGCGCTGCGGTGGAGCTCAATGCCGCCAGGCCCGCCGGCAGAAAGCCCGCCGCCCGCGCCAAGGCGAAATAGTGTTCCCAGGGTGGTGGCCGGCAGCAAGGCCATCAATTCATCTGATACCTCCCCATCAGCAATCGGTATTTCCCTGATACCCCCGTCTTCTGGAACAGTGGCCCCATGCCCCGCGCTCGACGGGGCCGGTGTTTCAGGAGACAGCCATTACCACCCCCTCCCCCCTCCCTCCCCGCGCGGTCGCCAACGTGGGCGCGCTTGTCGCCAGGAGCGCCCGGACGCACGCCCGGCGCGTGGCCGTGAAGAGCCCCGCGCGCAGCGTCACCTATGCCGAGCTGGAGCAGCGCTCCAACCGCCTGGCCAACGCCCTGCTCGGCCTGGGCCTGGCGCGCGGCGACCGCGTGGGCATCTACCTGCCCAACTGCGTGGAAATCGTCGAGATCGAGATCGCCTGCTACAAGGCCGGGCTCGTCAAGGCACCCTTCAACGCACGGCTGTCGCCCGCCGAAGTGGGCGCCGTGGCGGCCAACAGCGATGCCGCCCTCATCGTCACCACGGCCGAGCGGGCCGAGGCCATCCGCCCGCACGTGGAGCAGGCACTGCAGGGCGGCATGCCTCGCCTGCTGCTGCTCGATGGCGCAGGTGCCGCAAGCTACGAGGCCGCACTGGCGCAGGCCAGCGATGCCTTCAGTCCCGTGCAGGTGCACGAGCACGAGGTGGCCGTGCTGCACTACACCTCGGGCTCGTCGGGCGTGCTCAAGGCGGCCATGCAGACCTTTGGCAACCGGCTGGCGCAGCTGCGCAAGTTCCTCACGCGCTCGGACGGACAGCAGCCCGGGCACATCCTGGGGCTGGTGGGGCCGATCACGCACGCATCGGGCATGCAGATCGTGCCCGCGCTGTGCCAGGGCGTGACCATCCGCCTGTTCAACGGCTTCGAGCCCGCGCGCTTCATCGCCGACATGCGCGCCGACCGCGTGACGCACACCTTCATGGTGCCCACCATGATCAACATGCTGCTGGCCGAGCTGGAGGGCCAGTACCGCCCCCTGCCGGACCTGCTGCGCCTGGGCTATGGCGCCGCCCCCATGGCGCCCGCGCGCATCCTGAAGGCCATGGACGTGTTCGGCCCCATCCTGCAGCAAGGCTATGGCGCGGGCGAGACGACCTCGGGTGTCTGTGGCCTGTCGGTGGAAGACCATCTGTTTGCCCGCGCCGCGCGGCCCGAGCGCCTGGCATCGTGCGGGCGGCCGTTCCTCGAATGCGACGTGCAGATCCTGGGCGACGACGGCCGGCCCGTGGCCACGGGCGAGATCGGCGAGATCGTGGTGCGCGGCGACGACGTCTTCGCGGGCTACTGGCGCGCGCCCGAGCTCACGGCCGAGGTGCTCAAGGACGGTGCGTACCACACGGGCGACCTGGCCCGCATGGACGACGAAGGCTTTGTCTACATCGTGGACCGCAAGAAGGACATGGTGATCAGCGGCGGCTTCAACGTGTACCCCTCCGAGGTGGAAGCCGTGCTGTACCAGCACGACGCGATCGCCGATGCCTGCGTGTTCGCCGTGCCCGACGACAAGTGGGGCGAGGCCGTGGCCGCGCACGTGGTGCTCAAGCCCGGCCACACGGCGGGCGACGAGGTCAGCGCCGCCATCGACGCCTTCTGCGCGCAGCACCTGGGTGGCTTCAAGCGGCCCCGGCGCATCGAGTTCGTGCCCACGCTGCCCAAGAACCCCAACGGCAAGGTCATGCGCCGCGCGGTGCAGGCCCCCTACTGGGAAGGCCGGGGCCGCATGGTGAACTAGAGAGCGGCATCCCCCCGAGGCGCCGCGCGCCCTGGCGCGTCCGCCAGAGGCGGCCCTCGCCCCGCGTCCGCGGCACCGGGCCGCGCCAGTTTCCACATCCAGTCGGCACCACAACCGACAAGGAATCTCGACATGAACAACCACGACATCACCTCCCCCATCCCCGCGCCACTGTTTCCGGGCGTGCCGTTCGAAGGCTCGCCGCAGGCGGCCGAGCTGATCACCCGCATCAACGAGTACCTGCACGGCGAGCTGGCCGCGCTGGCGCGCGAGCATGGCATCGACCACGAGAACAGCCCCGGCAAGGCGCTGCTGCGCCAGGTGTGGAAACGTTCGCACGCGCTGGGCTTCTACGGCATGACGCTGCCTCCGCAGATGGGCGGCCTGGGCCTGTCGGTGCTGGACCATGTGCTCGTGAAGGAAGCGATCTATGCCAGCGGCTCGCCCTTCGCGCCGCATGTGTTCGGCGAGCTGAGCGGCCCGCCGCGCGTGGGCGCGCTGGCGCGCGTCGCCACGCCGTTCCAGCTGCAGAACTTCATCCTGCCCGTGGCGCAGGCCGACATGGCGATCTGCTTTGCGCTGACCGAGGCCGAGGCGGGCTCGGACGCGGGCAACGTGCAGACCCGCGCCGTGAAGGATGGCGACCACTACGTGCTCACCGGCGAGAAGCGCTTCATCTCGGGCTCGCCCTTTGCCGACTATGCGGTGCTGATGGCCTCCACCGCCACCGATCCGGCGCAGCGCGAGGTGTCCGCGTTCTTCGTGGACCTGCATGCGCCCGGCGTGCGCGTGCAGGCGGGCTACAAGACCATGGCGGGCCAGACGAGCACGGGCAACATCGCCCTGGACGGCGCGCGCGTGCCGGCCACCCACCTCATCGGCGAGCCGGGCCGGGGCCTGGCGCTGGCGCTGGGCCGCATCACCGTGAACCGGCTACTGCACTGCCCCGCCATGCTGGGCCTGGCCCAGGTGGCGCTGCGCGATGCGCGCGACTACGCGCAGCAGCGCCAGCAGTTCGGCCGCGCCATCGGGCAGTTCCAGGCCATTCAGCACATGCTGGCCGACATGGCGACCGACTGGGCCGCCGCGCGCGGGCTGATGCTGGCCACCGCCCGGCAGATCGACGCGGGCGGCGATCCGCGCGCGCAGGCAGCGATGGCCAAGCTGTTCTGCTCGGAAGCGGCGTTCCGCATTGCCGACCGCGCGGTGCAGATCCACGGCGGCGAAGGCATCGTGCAGGGCCGGCGCGTGGAATTCCTGTTCCGCATGCTGCGCATGTACCGGGTGCTCACGGGCACGAGCGAGATCCAGCGCAACACCATCGCCAAGGAATTGCTGGCAGCCCCCTGAGCGGCTGCGCCGCCGCTGCGGCGCGCAGGCCCCGGCCCGGGCCAGGCCAGTTGCTCCGGTCCGCCATACCGCCACAACGGTGCCCAGTGCGCGAGCGCACCCACCCGACAATCACAAGGAGACAAGACATGACAACCCATTCCCCATCCTCCCCGCGCCGCCGCGCCCTGCTGGCCGCCAGCCTGCTGCCGCTGCTGGCGGGCCCGCCCGCCCTGGCCTCCGCCCCCTGGCCCAGCCGCGCCATCAAGTGGGTGGTGCCCTATCTGGCCGGCACGGGGCCCGACACCACGGCCCGCATCGTGGCCGAGGCCGTGTCCAGGGAACTGGGCCAGCCCGTGGTCATCGAGAACCGTGGCGGCGTGGGCGGCAACCTGGGCGCGCGGCAGGTGGCCAAGGCCGCGCCGGACGGCTACACCTGGATCTACTCGGGCTCGCCCATGGCGGCCAGCATGCGCATGTACAAGGCGCCCGGGTATGACGTGCTCAAGGACTTCCGCCACGTGATCGGGCTCACCAGTTCCGACACCACGGTGATCGTGCACGCGAGCTCCGACATCCGCACGCTGGAGCAACTGCTCACCCGCATGCGCGCCCAGCCGGGCAAGATCGACTACGCGTCGGGCGGCATCGGCACCCCGTCGCACCTGGGGGTGGAGATGCTGCTGAGCGTGGCCCAGGCCGAAGCCACCCACGTGCCCTACAAGGGCGCCTCGGAGATCGTGAATGCCGTGATGGGCCAGCAGGTGACTTTCGGCGCCCCCATCACCTCGGTGGCGTACGCCAACATCCAGGCTGGAAAATTGCGGGCCCTGGCCGTGACCGGCCCCCGGCGCAACCCCAAGCTGCCGGGCGTGCCCACGCTGGCGGAGCTGCAGGTGCCCGGCGTGGAGCTGACGTCGTGGGGCGGTGTCTCGGTGCCCACCGGCACGCCCGACGCCATCGTCGCGCGCGTGCGCGCCGCCCTCGATGCCGCGCTCAGGCAGCCCGCCGTCGTGAGCGCGCTGGAAGAACAGGGCGGCCAGGTCTTCGTGCAGGACAGCGAGGCCTTCACACGCGCTTTCGGCAAGGAAATAGCGTTCACGGAAACCATGATGAAGAGGGCGCGGCTGGAGCCGATGTAGCGGCGGCCGGCCGTTTCTCGCCAACGCTTCTCCTTTTATAGCAACTACCGCTGGATGGATGGTCGGCAGCGGCACTTTTCATACCCAAACCCTGGCTGCGGCGCGGCCGCCGCGCGTTCGCACCCTTGCGCCACGGGCCGGCCCCGGGGCCGCCCGCTCCTTGCCCCCCGTCAAGCAGGCCCGCGCCACGGGCATTTGTCCGACAGGCGGCCGATTCCTTGGATGGCGGGCAGCGCGCCCCCCCCGTCCAAGAATGAATGCAGCGAGTGACATTGCTCGCCTGCCCGCAACACGACAAGGAGAGCCCCATGAACACCCTCTCGAATCCCGTGGCCGAGGAAAAACCCATCGACCCCGACCTGGCCGCACAGGCCGTGCCCGGCCACGGCGTCCCCTCGCAGGACCCCGACCCCGCCGCGCAACATACCCTGAGCCCGAGTGAATCCGAGCGCGAGTCCAAATCCGCCCTGATGGGGGGCGGCATGATGGCCGGAGCCGCCGCCGGCGCGGCCGTGGGCGTGGCGGTGGCCGGGCCCGTGGGCGTGTTCGTGGGCGGCACGGCAGGCGCCATTGCCGGCGCCCTCGGCGGCGCGGCCGTGGGCCAGGTGGTCGAACCCGAAGCGCCCAAGGAGCCCGCGGACGAGGCCGCCGAGCCGGGATACATAGAGAAGCCCTAGCTTTCTCGCCGCCCGTGGCCCGCCATTCCCTGTACAAAGCCCGCATTCGCGGGCTTTTGTGCTTCGGGGTGGCGCGGTGGCGGCGCGAAGCCGTACCGTGGAGAATCCGGCCCACAGGCCGCCGGAATCCAGGGAGGTTCCGGCCCGGCAGCCCCTCCCCCCACGAAAACCGCGAGGAAGAACCCATGCAAATCACGCTCTCCAGCCTGTTCGTCGAAGACCAGGACCACGCCCTGCACTTCTACACCACGGTCCTTGGCTTCGAGAAGAAGCATGACATTCCCATGGGCACCTTCCGCTGGCTCACCGTGACATCGCCGGAAGGCGCCACGGGCGTCGAGCTGGTGCTGGAGCCCATGGCCTTCGCGCCCGCGCGGGTCTACCAGAAGGCCTTGTTCGAGGCGGGCATTCCGGCCACCGCGTTCATGACCCATGACATCGATGCGGAGTTCCGCAGGCTTTCGGAGCGGGGCGTGGCGTTCCGTGGCACGCCCCTGGCCATGGGGCCCATCAAGGCGGTGCTGTTCGAGGACACGTGCGGCAATCTCATCAACCTGGTCCAGCCGGGAGTGTGAGCCACCGAGGCCGTGGCGAAATGCTATCTCATTGATAGCTATCAGCGCTTATCCAACGGCGCTGCAAGCCGTTTTCATTCATTTTCCGGGCCCTGGCCCCACGGCGGCCCAAGGCCCGGTGCTCAGTGGGGAAAGCCTCCTCGCACAAGGCGCACCGGCTCGGCGTCCATGCGGCGTATGAGCGCCTGCAGGCCATCCACCGGCGCCGTGGCGGCCCCGACCGGCGGCGCGGGCGCGGCGGTGGCCCGGCAGACCAGGTCGTCCTCGGACCACGCGGCCTTGCCGGGCTGGCCCCGCGCACGCAGCCAGCCCGCGCGGTCCACGATCAGCTGGTAGCCCGGCAGTTCGGCGGCAGACACGCCCAGCACCAGGGCCAGCGCCTGCTCCACGGCGCTTTTGTGCTGCGGATCGCCCTGCGGCTGGCACTCGGCATCGGCGCCCGCCGGCAAGGCGCCCGCCACCAGGGTGACCAGGCGCGGGTCATCGGCCACCAGCGGCACGCCCGGGCCCGCCACGGCCACACGCACGCGCTGGCCCACCAGGTCCCGGCTCTGGCGGGCCCGGCCATGGCGGCACTGCACGGCCATGCCGGGCAGGCGCACGGGCCGGTCCCAGGTGCCGGCCTCGCGCAGCATCTGCCCTGCGGCATGGGCCTGCAGGTAGTCCAGCACGTCCCAGATTTCTTCGTCGCGCAGCGCGCTGCCCACGCCCGGCATGGTCTGCACGCCGGCGCGGTTGTGCATGCCCTCGCGCACACGCCAGAACAGCTCGCCGTCGAGCCGCTTCCACAGCAGCGCGCCGTTCAGGTTGGGCGGCCACTGGGCCAGCTGCGGGGCATCGGGGCCTTCGCCCCGGCCATCGGCGCCGTGGCAGCGCACGCAGTGCTGCTGGTAGACAGCCTGGCCGCGGACGATGCCCCCGGCAGCGAAACCGGTGGGCGACTGGTGCAGGCTGGTGGGCACGGCGGGCGCGAGCAGCAGGTGCGCCTGGGGCCAGGGGGCAAACACCAGCAATGCGGCCGCCAAGGCGATCAGCCACGGGCGCGCGCGCTGGAAGGGCAGCGACACCGCCAGGGCCAGCAGCGCGGCCCCCGCGCACAGCAGGGACAGCAGCACCTGCCGCGCGTGGCCCGCGTCCACCGCCAGCATCTCGGCCGCGATGCGGTGCCCCCACGGCCATGCGGGCTGGCCATGGACTTCCGGCGCCAGGCCCAGCGCATGCAGCACCGCGCGCAGGCCCTGCTGCGCGGCGAGCAGGCCTTCGAGCAGGCCGTTCAGCAGATCCGGCGACAACCCGCTGGCCTACCAGCTCGCACCCAGGCCCAGCAACGCCAGGGCCTCGTGGCGCAGGGCCGCAAGGCGCGGGTCGCCGCGGTGGCGCGGGTAGGGCAAATCGTTCACCAGCACCTGCTGGATGCGCGCGGGCCGGTCGGAGAACACCACCACGCGCTGGGCCATGAAGAGCGCCTCTTCCACATCGTGCGTGACCAGCAGGGCCGAGAAACCCGTGCGCAGCCACAGGTCCACGAGCTCGGTCTGCATGGTCAGGCGCGTGAGCGAGTCGAGCTTGCCCAGCGGCTCGTCGAGCACCAGGAGGCTCGGGTCGTTGACCAACGCACGGGCCAATGCCACGCGCTGCGCCATGCCGCCCGACAGCTGGTGCGGGAAGGCCTTGGCAAAGTCCTGCAGGCCGACCAGGCGCAGCGCTTCGTCCACCCGGTGGCGCTGCTGGCGCAGGATGCCGCGCGCCTGCAGGCCCAGGGCCACGTTGTCCCACACGGTGCGCCAGGGAAACAGCGTGGGGTCCTGGAAGACCACGATGCGCGAGGGATCGGGGTCGGTGATGGGCGCGCCGTCCTGCAGCAGCTCGCCCGTGGTCGCGGGCTCCAGCCCCGCCACCAGGCGCAGCAAGGTGCTCTTGCCGCAGCCGCTGGGCCCGAGCAGGGCCACGAACTCGCCGGGGGCGATGGACAGGTCCAGCTCGTCGATCACGTGCAGCGGGCCGGCGGGCAGGTCGAACCAGTGGCTGACATTGCGCACGTCGATGCGTGCGCCCGTCACCTTGGCTCCCACACCCGCTTCAGGGGCGGTCGCGGTGCTCACCATTTCACCACCCCCTTCTGCCACGACAGCACCCGGTCGCGCAGCACGAACAGCAAGGTGATCACGCCCGAGAACAGCAGCGCCATCACGATCAGCGCGGCGTACATGTTGGGGTACGCCGCCCAGCCCTGGGCCCAGGTCAGGTACCAGCCCAGGCCGGCCTTCACGCCCAGCATCTCGGCCACCACCAGGGTGGAGAACGCCGCGCCCAGGCCCATGAACAGGCCCACGAACACCTGCGGCAGCGCCGCCGGGATGGCCACGCGCAGCACCAGGAACCAGGGCGACGCGCCCATGGTGCGCGCCACGTCGTAGTAGTTCTTGTGCACGCCCGCCACGCCCGACCAGGTGAGGATGGCGACCGGGAAGGCCGTGCCCAGCGCGATCAGGAAGATCGCCGTGGACCAGCTCGACGGAAAGAAATAGAAGCTCACCGGCAGCAGCGCCGTGGTGGGCACGGGGCCCAGGATGCGCAGCACCGGGTGGATCCAGTAGCTGGCCTGGCGCGACCAGCCGATGAGCACGCCCGTGGTGAAACCCGCCGCCGCGCCGATGGCGATGCCCAGCGCCAGCAGGCGGACCGATGCGCCCGCGCTTTCCAGCAGGCGCGCCCAGTCGGTGGCGTAGACCTCCACCAGGCTTTGCGGCGGTGCGAAGAACGGGGGCGGCAAGGTGCCCAGCTTGGCGGTGAACACCTCCCACACCGTGAGGCCGGCGGCGATGGCCACCAGCCAGGGGCCGGCCCGCCGCACCTTGTGGCCCACGGGCCCCAGCGCGCCCGCAACGAACGCCAGCACCGCCAGAAGCACTGCCACGGCACCGGCACCGATGGCGAATTCTTCGGTGAATGCCCACTCGCTGAAGCCTGCCGGCTTGTTGGGCCACAGGTAGGTCAGCAGGCCCAGCGCCGCCCAGGCGGCGGCGGCCAACAGGCCCGTCCGCCAGAAGGCGGGAATGGGCCGGGCCGCGCCGAATGCGGCGGGCGCGGCCACCTTCGCGGGAGGCGCCGCGGGGCGTCGCGCCCGGGGCGCCTCGGCCACGGAATTGGGCGCTGGCAGGATATGGTCGGCAACGGTGCTCATGGCAAACTCCGGTGAATGTCAGCTCGTGTGGCGATGCGCATCGCCCACAACCCGTGAAACTGGCGCGCCCACAGCCAGTGCGCCCGCGCAAGGGGCACCGCACCGCGCCGAGCTGGGGGCGTCCTCCTCCCGCATTGCGCGGCAATGCGAGAGAGGGGTGAAGGCGCGAAGCGACTCAGGGAATGCGCCACTTCAGGCCAGCACGTCGGCATGCACGTGGGCGGCGAAACGTGCGGGATCGGTGGAGGGCTTGAGCACCCCCACCAGCTTGAAGTCGCGCGCGTAGAACTCGATCTCCTGGCGCAGGGCCGTGCCCACGGGGTGGCTGCGGTGCGTGAGCGTGCCCAGCACGGCGCGCAGGTCGTCCTGCGGCACCTTGGAGTAAGGGCTGAAGATGCGCGCCGTCTCGTTCGGGTTGTCGGCCACGAAGTCCGAGGCCTCGATGATGGCGCGCGTGAGGGCCGCGGCCGTGCCCTTGTCGTTGCGTACCAGGGCGCCGCTCACGCCGAGCACGCAGCAGGTCTTGGCCGCGTACTCGCCCGAGAGGTTGGAGGCCAGGTCCACCAGGCCCTTGGTGCGGCGCTGGATCAGCAGCAGGTTGGGGTCGCCGTCGGCAATGGCCTGGGCCTCGCCCTTTTCCACGGCCAGGCCCAGCATGTCGCCGGGGAACTGGCGCCATGTCACGTCCTTTTCGGGGTTCAGGCCGGCCTTGGTGAGCAGCACCGAGAAGAAGTTCTTGCCCGGGCTGTTGAGGTCCGACACGGCAATGGTCTTGCCCTTGAGCTTTTGCAGGCTGGTCACGCCCGCCGCTTCGTAGCCCACCAGGCGCGAGCAGCCGCCGTGCGAGCTGCCCACCAGCTTCACGTCGAAGCCCGACTCCAGCGGCTTGATCCAGCGGTGCACCATGCCCAGGCCGGCGTCGGCCTTGGAGGTGGCGATGGTCTCCAGCAGCTGGTCGGTGGAACCGGCGAAGTTGACCAGCTCGACCTTGAGGCCGTGCTTTTCGAAGATGCCACGCTCGATCGCCACCGGGGCGGCCGACAGGCAGATGGCATTGGCGTTCCACGCCAGCTTCACCTCGCGCAGCTTGCCGGCGGCCAGCACGTGGCTGCCCACCACGCCCGAGGCGCCCACCACCGTGGCCGCGCCCGTGGCCCGCAGCAACTGCCGGCGCGACCAGCGCGCTTCTCCCCCACCCAGAATCTGACCCTTGTTGTTCATGCCCTGCACCTTTTGTGTGAAAAAGACAAAATGGCCGCGCATCCGCAGCCCGCTGACCGCATTGCATGCGCACGGGCACCAAAAGAGAACGAAGAAAAACGGAGATGCATATGCAAAAGATTCCGCACACCCCCGCGCCGGACACTGGTGCAATACAGCGCATGAATGCCCTCGCCTCCACGGCCCTGCCGCAGCCCGCCTCCTGCGCGACACCAACGTCCACAGCGCCCGACACCGCCCGCCTGCGCCACTTCGTGCAGCAACTGGCCGCGCTGGTGGAAAGTACGCCGCCGGAGCCAGAATTGCTGGCGCGCGGCGGCGCCCTGCTGGGCGCCCTGGTGGCCCACGACGACTGGCTGCCGGCCGCGTTTGCGCAGCCGAACCCCGACCGCTACCAGCAGTACCTGCTGCATGCCGATGCGCTGGGCCGCTTCTCGGTGGTGAGCTTTGTGTGGGGCCCGGGCCAGGCCACGCCCATCCACGACCACACGGTGTGGGGCCTGATCGGCATGCTGCGCGGCGCCGAAGATTCGCAGGCATTCGCCCGCACCGCCGATGGGCGCTGGGCGCCAGAGGGCGCACCGCACCGGCTGCGGCCCGGCGATGTCGATGCCGTGTCGCCCACCATCGGCGACGTGCACCGGGTGAACAATGCGTGGGAGGGCCAGACCTCCATCAGCATCCACGTGTATGGCGCCAACATCGGCGCCGTGCAACGCAGCGTGTACCTGGAAGACGGCACGGCCAAGCCCTTCATCTCGGGCTACAGCAATGCGACGCTTCCGAACATCTGGGACCTGTCCCGCAGCCCGGCGCCCTCGGCCTGAACCTGTTTTCGAAGACCCGTACGATTTCCCCATGACTGCTTCCACTATTCCAGAGACTTCCGTCCTCCAGGTCCGCGAGGCCCTGCTCGCCCGCGAGGAAATCGCCCTGCTCGACGTGCGCGAGGAAGACCCCTATGCCCAGGGCCACCCGCTGTTCGCCGCCAACCTGCCGGCCAGCAAGATCGAGCTGGAGGCCTTCGCGCGCATTCCCCGCCGCGACACCCTCATCGTGGTCTACGACGATGGCGAGGGCCTGGCCGAACCCGCGGCACGCACGCTCCAGCAGCTGGGCTACACCCGTGTGACCCTGCTGGCGCGCGGCCTGCAGGGCTGGCGCGATGCCGGGGGCGAGCTGTTCATCGACGTGAACGTGCCCAGCAAGTCCTTCGGCGAGCTCGTGGAGGCCGAGCGCCATACGCCCTCGCTCGCGGCCGAGGAAGTGCAGGCCCTGATCGATGCCCAGGCCGACGTGGTGGTGCTGGACGCGCGCCGCTACGACGAGTACCACACCATGAACATCCCCACCGGCGTGAGCGTGCCCGGCGCCGAGCTGGTGCTGCGCGCGCAGGCGCTCGCGCCCAACCCGGCCACGCAGATCATCGTGAACTGCGCGGGCCGCACGCGCAGCATCATCGGCACGCAGTCGCTGGTGAACGCGGGCATCCCCAACCCCGTGGCCGCCTTGCGCAACGGCACCATCGGCTGGCTGCTGGCCGGGCAGACGCTGGAACGCGGCGCCAGCCGACGCTTCGACCCCGCCGTGCACATCGACCGCAATCAGGCACCGCAACAGGCGCGCAACGTGGCCGACCGGGCCCGCGTGCAGCGCGCCCAGGCCGGCGACCTGGCCCGCTTCGCGGCCGAGGCCGGCCGCACCACCTACCTGCTGGACGTGCGCACGCCCGAGGAGTTCGCGGCCGGCCACCTGCCCGGCTTTCGCAACACCCCCGGCGGCCAGCTGGTGCAGGAGACCGACCACACGGCCGCCGTGCGCGGCGCGCGCCTGGTGCTGGTGGACGACGACGGCGTGCGCGCCAACATGAGCGCATCGTGGCTGGCCCAGATGGGCTGGGAAGTGTGGGTGCTCGACGGCGCGCAGCCGGCGGATTTCAGCGAGACCGGCGCCGTGGCCAACACCGTGCCCGAACCCGAAGGCCCCATCGCCTGGGCCACCCCCGCCCACCTGGCGGCCTGGCTGCAAGACGGCGGCGCCGACCACACGGCCGTGCTGGACCTGACCACCAGCGCCAACTACACGCTGCGCCACATCCCCGGCGCGTGGTTCGTGATCCGCTCACAGCTCGCGCAGGCCGTGCAGTCCATCCCGCGCGCGCAGCGCTATGTGCTCACCTGCGGCAGCAGCCTGCTGGCCCGCTATGCCGCGCAGGACCTGGCCCGCCTCACGGGCGCCCCGGTGCATGTGCTCGAGGGCGGCACCCTGGCCTGGATCGCGGCCGGCCTGCCGCTGGAACATGGCGAGACACGCCTGGCCTCGCCCCGCATCGACCGCTACCGCCGCCCCTATGAAGGCACCGAGAGCCCGCGCGAAGCCATGCAGGCCTACCTGGACTGGGAGTTCGGCCTGGTGGAGCAGCTGGGGCGCGATGGCACGCACGGCTTCAAGGTGCTGTGACCAGGCCACCAGGCGCTCCACATTTCATAGCTGCCAGCGCCTTCTCCAAAAGCGCTGGAGCCATTTTTCATGTTGATTCTCAGCCATCCAGGCGGCCGTGGCGCCACTGCACGTTCAGCGCCAGCGTCTGCCCCTGTGCCAGCGTGCGCAGGCCGGGCTGCCCAGGCTGGTGAAAGGCGTCAATGGGCTGGGTGATGGGCTCGAAGCAGAACGCGGGCCCCTGCGGCGGGCGGTAGATGAGGCAGAAGTGCCCCGCCGCGCCGCCATCCTGCGCGAAGTCGGGCATGTGCGCGGTGAGCTGCAGCCCCCGCTCCGGCCATTCGATGCGCGCCGTGCCGCCCCAGCCGGTGTAGGCGTTGTCGATCAGGCTGCCGTGGGCGGAGATGCCTTCATTCAGGTTCCAGCCTGGCGGGAACCGGGCCGTCAGCTCCGTGGGCAGCGGGTCGGCCCCGCTGAGCCAGACGGCCCCCACCGGCGCGCTGATGCGCGTGCCGGGCGTGCGCGGAAACCAGGGGTGCAGGCCCAGGCCGTAGGGCAGCGGCTGTGCGCCCAGGTGCCGCACCTGTACCGACTGGTCCAGGCCGCCCTCCACCAGCCGGAAGGTCTGCACGCACTCGTACTCGTAGGGGTTGCCGTCAAAGCGCTCGGAGCGCATCTGCATCTGCAGCGTGTCGGGCGCGGGCTGGGCCATCTCCCAGGGCTGCAGCCAGCCATCGCCGTGGATGGGGTACGGCTCGCCAGCGCGGTTGGGCCGCACGGGATGGAACCGCCCGGCGTGCGTGAAGCCGCCGCCGCTGATGCGGTTGGACCAGGGCACCATGGCGAAGGAGGCCATCTTGTACAGATCGGGCGTGGCCCCGTCCCAGGGGCGCCAGAGGTCGATCCGGCCGCCGGGCTGCCCGGGGGCGTCGATCTGCCAGGCGGCCACGCTGCCGCCCAGCGAGGGGACCAGCCCCAGGTGCTGGCCCGCGTGGCTCAACCAGGTGATGGGGTGGGTGGTGGCGTCGCTCATGCGCATGCTTTCGTGAAGGAGGTCAGCCGCCGAACAGATGGGCCGGCACGCCGGGGCTGTCGATCTCGATGGCAAACACGCTGCCGGCCAGCGGCTGTGCAGCGAGCTGCTCGGGCGTGAGGCCGACCCGCGCGGTGGTGATGAACAGCGTGCGCAGGTCCGCGCCGCCAAAGGCGCAGGTGGTGACCTGGCCCGCGGGCAGCACCACGCGGCCCAGTTCCTCGGCCGTCTCGGGGTCGTGGCAGGTCACGCAGTGGCCGCCCCAGTGGGCGATCCAGAGGCGGCCCAGGGCGTCCGTGGTCATGCCGTCGGGCAGGCCGTCCTCGGCACTGAAGCATTTCCACATCTGCTTGTGGGAAACGGTGCCTGCGGCCGCATCGAAGTCGTAGCGCCAGGTGATGGAACTGAGCGTATCGTTGAAGTACAGGCACTGGCGGCCCTCCGCCAGGGCCCAGGTGGGCCCGTTGGTCACCACAAAGCCCTCGTCATGGCGCGTGCAGCGGCCGTCGGGGTCGTAGCGGTAGAGCGCGCCGGTGGGCAGCTGGCAATCAAAGTCCATGCTGCCGCCCCAGAAGCGGCCCTGCGCGTCGCACTTGCCGTCATTGAAGCGGTTGCCCGGCAGCTCGGCCGCGGGCTGGTGCAGGTAGTGCGGGGCGCTGTCGGTGGCCGGGTCGAACAGCGCGAAGCCGCGCCGCAGGGTGATGATGAGGCCGGGCGCGTCCCGGCGCTCGGCCAGGGCCGAGATCTCTTCGTCGAAGCGCCACTGCCTCTGCACGCCCGTGGCCGGGTCCAGCCGGTACAGGCGGCAGCCCAGGATGTCCAGCCAATACACCACCTGCTCCCGCACGGACCATACAAGCCCCTCCCCCAGCTGCGCATCGGCTTGGACCACGCAGCGCAGGGGCCCCGTGAGGGTGGGGACGGGAAATCGCGACGGCGCAGCGGCCGCTGCCATGGGATTCTGGTTGCTCAAAGCTTGTCTCCTGTTTGTTGTTTACCTGCCTGCCTCTTGACGCCGGGCATCTTATCAACGTCAATTGATGCATGGAATGATTATTTTTGGAATTTTTCGATATACAAATTGCAATGACAACTGATATCCATATCCCCTCCCAGCCCACGCTCGCCCAGTTTCCCAGCCTGCAAGGCCGATCGGTCTTCGTCACGGGCGGGGGCAGCGGCATCGGCGCGGCCATCGTCGCGGCGTTCGCCGAACAGGGTGCGCGCGTGGCCTTCGTGGACGTGGCGCGCGAAGCCAGCGAGGCGCTGGCCCAGCAGATCGCCGACGCGGGCCATGCCCGGCCCTGGTGGCAGGTGTGCGACGTGCGCGACATCGCCGCGCTGCAGGACTCCATTGCCCGTGCAGCGGCAGCGGTGGGCGATTTCTCGGTGCTGGTCAACAACGTGGCCAGCGACGACCGCCACACGCTGGAATCCGTGACGCCCGACTACTACGACGAGCGCATGGCCATCAACGAGCGCCCGGCCTTCTTCGCCATCCAGGCCGTGGTGCCCGGCATGCGCCGCCTGGGCGCGGGCTCGGTGGTCAACCTGGGCTCCACGGGCTGGCAGGGCAAGGGCGCAGGCTACCCCTGCTATGCCATTGCCAAGTCGTCGGTGAACGGGCTCACGCGGGGCCTGGCGCGCACCCTGGGCCAGGACCGCATCCGCATCAACACCGTGTCGCCCGGCTGGGTGATGACCGAGCGCCAGATCAAGCTCTGGCTCGACGCCGAGGGCGAGAAGGAACTGGCGCGCAACCAGTGCCTGCCCGACAAGCTGCGCCCGCACGACATCGCGCGCATGGTGCTGTTCCTGGCGTCCGACGATGCCGCGATGTGCACCGCGCAGGAATTCAAGGTCGACGCCGGCTGGGTGTGATTCGGACCATCCCCCTGAGTCGCTTCGCACCTTCCCCCTTCTCTCGAATGGCTGCGCCATTCGAGAGAAGGGGGACACCGCCAGCGCGGCGGGGCGGCCCTTGCGCGGCGGTCCCGGCCTATGCCGCGCCAGTATCGAGCGGCACCGACAAGCACAAGCTCCGACAGGGAAGCACGCTCAGTCTCCCGCTTCCAGCCGGCGCCCGTACTGCACCAGGCTGGTCTGCTTGAGCGCTTTCATCATCACCTTGGCCGCGGGCGACAGCAGGCGGTCGCTGCGGGTGATGATGCCGAAGGCGTCCATGTGGCAGGGCATGGCCAGCGGCAGGATCGACACCATGCCGTGCGATGCGTAGTAGTGCGCCACGTCGGCCCCCACCACGGCGATCATGTCGCTTTGCTGCAGCATCCGCGTCATGAACAGCAGGGCCGCGGTCTCCACCACGTTGACCGGCGGCGCCAGCCCCTCCTGCTGGAACATCAGGTCGAAGCGGTGCCGCAGCACGCTGCCCGCGGGCGGCACGATCCAGCCCGCGGCCAGCACGTCGCGCAGGGCCAGGCCCGGCACACCCAGCAGGGGGTGGCCCGGGCGGGTCATGGCGCAGACCAGTTCCTCGCTCAGCGGCTCGTAGCGCAGGTTGGCCTTGTCGTGCTCCTCGAACAGCCGGCCCACCAGGATGTCGAGCTTGCCCTGCTCCAGCCGGTCCATCAGCACCGGGCTGGTCTCGATATCGAGCGAGATGCGCAGGCTCGGGTGCTCCTGCTTGACCAGGGCCACGGCGGCGGGCAGCAGGCTCAGGCCCGGCGAGGTGATGGCCCCGATGCCCACCTGGCCGAAGTGCCCGGTCTTGAGCGCCGCCAGCTCCACATGGGCCTGGTTCAGGCTGGCCAGCGCCATGCGCGCGTGGCGGATCATGGTCTCGCCATACCAGGTGGGGCGCATGCCGCGCGGCAGGCGCTCGAACAGCGAAACCTCCAGCACGTCCTCCAGGTCCTTGAGCAGCTTGGAGGCCGCCGGCTGGGTCATGCTGAGCACCTGGGCCGCGCGGTGGATGTTGCCCTCCTCGGCCAGGGCCACCAGCAAGAGCAGCTGGCGCGTCTTCAGGCGTGCGCGGATGAACCAGTGGTTGTAGGTGCTCATGGGGTTTTCCAGAATGCGTGGACGTATATGTATTTTGTCAAAAAAACTATTAGATTGATATCTAAATCGATCTTAGACTTTGCCGCACATCCGCACCAAGGTTCTTTCCCAGGTTCCCATGAAACTCGGCGACACACAGCAGCTCACCCCCCGGCACCTCATCAATGGGCGCTGGGAGATCGGCACCACCACCGGGGTGAGCACCAACCCGTCGGACACCCGTGAGGTGGTGGCCGAATACGCCCGGGCCGACCGCAACCAGACCGAACGCGCCATCCGCGCCGCCGCCGACGCCCTGCCCCACTGGAGCCAGAGCAGCCCCCAGCGCCGCGCCGACGTGCTCGACCTGATCGGCAGCGAACTGCTGGCGCGCAAGGACGCGCTGGGCACGCTGCTGGCCCGAGAGGAAGGCAAGACCCTGCCCGAGGCCGTGGCCGAGGTGGCCCGCGCCGGCCAGATCTTCAAGTTCTTTGCCGGCGAGGCGCTGCGCATCCCGGGCGAGCTCATGGCGTCGGTGCGCCAGGGCGTGCAGGTGGACGTGACCCGCGAGCCCGTGGGCGTGGTCGGCATCATCGCGCCCTGGAACTTCCCGTTCGCGATCCCGGCCTGGAAGATCGCCCCCGCCCTGGCCTATGGCAACACGGTGGTGTTCAAGCCCGCCGAGCTGGTGGCCGCCTGCGGCTGGGCCCTGGCCGAGATCATCAGCCGCTGCGGCCTTCCGGCCGGCGTGTTCAACCTGCTCATGGGCAGTGGCCGCGAGGTCGGCCAGACCCTGGTGGAACACCCGCTGGTGAATGCGATCAGCTTTACGGGATCGGTCGATACCGGAGACCGTATCCTCAAGTCGGCCACGGCACGCCGCACCAAGGTGCAGCTGGAGATGGGCGGCAAGAACCCGCTGGTGGTGCTGGCCGACGCCGACATGGACCAGGCCATCGACTGCGCGCTGCAGGGCTCGTACTTTTCCACCGGCCAGCGCTGCACGGCATCGAGCCGGCTGATCGTCGAAGCCAGCGTGCACGATGCCTTCGTGGACCGGCTGCGCCAGCGGCTCGTGGCCCTGAAGGTGGGCCATGCGCTCGAACGCGGCACCGAGATGGGACCGGTCGCGGACTCCAGCCAGCTGGAGCAGAACCTCTCTTATGTGGAGATCGCCCGGAGCGAGGGCGCCCAGCATGTCTGGGGCGGCGAGCGGCTCGAACGCGCCACGCCCGGGCACTACATGGCCCCGGCGCTGTTCCTGGCCAGGCCCGAGCACCGCATTGCGCGCGAGGAGATCTTCGGCCCCGTGGCCTGCGTGCTGCGCGCCGACGACTACGAGCATGCGCTGGCACTGGCCAACGACACGCCCTACGGCCTGTGCGCGGGCATCTGCACCACCTCGCTCAGGCACGCCATGCATTTCAAGCGCAACGCCGTGGTCGGCATGACCATGGTCAACCTGCCCACGGCGGGGGTGGACTTCCACGTGCCCTTCGGCGGGCGCAAGGAGTCGAGCCACGGCCCGCGCGAGCAGGGCCGCCACGCCGCCGAGTTCTACACCACCGTCAAGACCGGCTACATGCTCGCCTGAAACGCCCGCTTCCCTTTCCCGCAGTGCATTTCTTTCTTCCACAACAGCGTCAACAACAGACAGACAGGAGACAAATGATGAAACTGAACCGCCGGACCCTCGTATCCGCCCTTGCCTGCGCCCCCGTTGCCGGGCTGCTCCCGGGCGCCGCCTGGGCCCAGAAGCCCATCGTGCTGGGCTTCAGCCAGGTGGGTGCCGAGAGCGAGTGGCGCACCGCCAACACCGAGTCGATCAAGTCCGCGGCCAAGGAGGCCGGCATCGAGCTCAAGTTCTCCGACGCCCAGCAAAAGCAGGAGAACCAGATCAAGGCCATCCGCTCCTTCATCGCGCAGAAGGTGGATGTGATCGCCTTCTCGCCCGTGGTCGAGTCGGGCTGGGAGAACGTGCTGCGCGAGGCCAAGGCCGCCAAGATCCCCGTGGTGCTGACCGACCGCTCGGTCAACGTCAAGGACCAGTCCCTGTACGTGACCTTCATGGGCTCGGACTTCGTCGAGGAAGGCCGCAAGGCCGGCCGCTGGCTGGTGGACAAGATGAAGGACCAGAAGGGCGACATCAACATCGTCGAGCTGCAGGGCACCGTGGGCTCGGCCCCGGCCATCGACCGCAAGAAGGGCTTCGAGGAAATCGTCAAGGCCGACCCCAAGTTCAAGATCCTGCGCTCGCAGACCGGCGACTTCACGCGCGCCAAGGGCAAGGAGGTGATGGAAGCCTTCCTCAAGGCCGAGGGCAAGAAGATCAACGTGCTGTACGCGCACAACGACGACATGGCCATCGGCGCGATCCAGGCCATCGAGGAAGCCGGCCTCAAGCCCGCCAAGGACATCACCATCATCTCCATCGACGCGGTCAAGGGCGCCTTCGAGGCCATGATCGCCGGCAAGCT
Source organism: Acidovorax sp. GW821-FHT09A11 (assembly GCF_059418365.1). Taxonomy (NCBI): domain Bacteria; kingdom Pseudomonadati; phylum Pseudomonadota; class Betaproteobacteria; order Burkholderiales; family Comamonadaceae; genus Acidovorax; species Acidovorax sp. GW821-FHT09A11. The sequence goes on along the minus strand of NZ_JBWKPS010000001.1, from coordinate 114,784 downwards.
CAACGTGAGCGTGGAATGCAGCCCCCTGCTGGGCCCGCAGCTGATGACGGCCGTGAAGGACATCAAGGCCGGCAAGGCGGTGCAAAAGCGCATCGTGACCGAGGAAGGCATCTTCCCGATGGAAGTGGCCGCCGCCGAGTTCCCCAAGCGCAAATATTGATGCCCTCTGCGTCGCTGCGCGCCTTCCCCCTCAGGGGGAAGGCGCCAGCGCGGCGGCACTGGCCTGGGGCGCGCCAGTTTCACAGATAGCGGACATGGCATAGGCCAACATCAAAAAACATAGAACCTGGAGACAGATAAATGAAGCGCGAAATTTTCAAGGCCGTGCTGGCCACCGTGGCGCTGGCCGCCGTGGGCGCGACCCCACTGGTCCATGCCCAGGACAAGGGCAGCATCGGCATCTCGATGCCCACCAAGTCCTCGTCGCGCTGGATCGCCGATGGCGACAACATGGTCAAGGTGCTCAAGGAGCGCGGCTACAAGACCGACCTGCAGTACGCGGACGACGACATCCCCAACCAGCTCGCGCAGATCGAGAACATGATCACCAAGGGCGCCAAGGTGCTGGTGATTGCCTCCATCGACGGCACCACGCTCTCGCGCGTGCTGCAGAACGCGGCCGACAAGGGCGTGAAGGTCATCGCGTATGACCGGCTGATCAAGGGCTCGAAGAACGTGGACTACTACGCCACGTTCGACAACTTCCAGGTCGGCGTGCTGCAGGCCACGTCCATCGTGGACAAGCTGGGCCTGAAGCAGGGCAAGGGCCCGTTCAACATCGAACTCTTCGGCGGCTCACCCGACGACAACAACGCCTTCTTCTTCTACGACGGCGCGATGAGCGTGCTGCAACCGTACATCGACAGCGGCAAGCTGGTGGTGCGCAGCAAGCAGACGGGCATGAACAAGGTGGGCACCCTGCGCTGGGACGGCTCGGTCGCCCAGGCGCGCATGGACAACCTGCTGTCGGCCTACTACGGCAAGGACAAGGTGCATGCCGTGCTCTCGCCCTACGACGGCCTGTCCATCGGAATCCTGTCGTCCTTGAAGGGCGTGGGCTACTGCACCGCCCAGCAGCCCTGCCCCGTGGTCAGCGGGCAGGACGCCGAGGTGCCATCGGTCAAGTCCATCCTGAAGGGCGAGCAGTCCTCCACCGTGTTCAAGGACACGCGCGAACTGGCCAAGGTGGCCGCCAACATGGTGGACGCCACGCTGTCGGGCAAGCAGCCGGAGATCAACGACACCAAGACCTACCACAACGGCGTGAAGGTGGTGCCCTCGTACCTGCTCAAGCCCGTGTCGGTGGATGCCTCCAACTGGAACGCGGTGCTGGTGGGCAGCGGGTACTACAAGGAATCACAAATCAAGTAGGCATGCCAGGCTTCGGCACGTAGAGCCGCCGTCCGCCTGGCACCTCTGGTGCCTAGCGGACGGCATGCAACCGGGACGGGCCCGCAGCCCGCCAAAAGACTGAGAGACCATGCTTCTTGAAATGCGGGACATCCGCAAAACCTTCCCCGGGGTGGTGGCGCTGAACCAGGTCAACCTGCAGGTGCAGGCCGGGGAGATCCATGCCATCGTCGGCGAAAACGGGGCGGGCAAATCCACGCTGATGAAGGTGCTGTCGGGTGTCTACCCACACGGCAGCTACAGCGGCCAGATCCTGTTCGACGGGCAGGAGCGTCAGTTCTCCGGCATCCGCGACAGCGAGCACCTGGGCATCATCATCATTCACCAGGAGTTGGCGCTGGTACCGCTGCTCTCGATCGCCGAAAACATCTTCCTGGGCAACGAGACCGCGCGCCACGGCGTCATCGACTGGATGGCCGCGCACAGCCGCGCCCAGGCGCTGCTGCACAAGGTGGGCCTGCGCGAGTCGCCCGACACACCGGTGGGCCAGCTGGGCGTGGGCAAGCAGCAGCTGGTGGAGATTGCCAAGGCGCTGTCGCGCAAGGTGCGCCTGCTGATCCTGGACGAGCCCACTGCCAGCCTCAACGAGAACGACAGCCAGGCCCTGCTGGACCTGCTGCTGGAGCTGAAAGCCCAGGGCATCACCTGCATCCTGATCTCGCACAAGCTCAACGAGATCTCGCGGGTGGCCGATGCCATCACCGTGCTGCGCGACGGCAGCACCGTGCAGATGCTGGACTGCCGCGAAGGCCCGGTGAGCGAGGACCGCGTGATCCAGGCCATGGTGGGCCGCGAGATGAGCGATCGCTACCCCCAGCGCCAGCCGCAGATCGGCGGCATCGTTTTTGAAGTGCGCGACTGGCGTGCCCACCACCCTCAGCACGGCGACCGCGAGCACCTCAAGGGGATCGACCTGAACGTGCGGCGCGGCGAGATCGTCGGTATTGCGGGACTGATGGGCGCGGGCCGGACCGAGCTGGCCATGAGCATCTTTGGCCGGTCCTGGGGCCAGCGCATCAGCGGCGAGGTGCGGCTGCACGGCAAGGCCATCGACGTGGGCACCGTGGAAAAGGCCGTGCGCCACGGCCTGGCCTATGTGACCGAAGACCGCAAGGGCAATGGCCTGGTGCTGAACGAAGACATCCAGTTCAACACCTCCCTGGCGCATCTGGAAGGTGTTTCGTTCGCCACCGTGATCGACAGCGGCCGCGAGCACCGGGTGGCGCAGGACTACCGCGAGAAGCTGCGCATCCGCTGCTCGGGGGTGGACCAGAAGACGCTGAACCTTTCGGGCGGCAACCAGCAGAAGGTGGTGCTGGGCAAATGGCTCTTCACCAACCCCGAGGTGCTTATCCTGGACGAGCCCACGCGCGGCATCGACGTGGGCGCCAAGTACGAGATCTACACCCTCATCGCCCAGCTGGCGGCCGAGGGCAAGTGCGTGATCGTGATCTCTTCCGAAATGCCCGAGCTGCTGGGCATCACGGACCGCATCTACGTGATGAACGAGGGCCGCTTTGTGGCCGAGATGCCCACCGCCGAAGCCTCCCAGGAAAAGATCATGCGTGCAATAGTCAATGCTCCCCCTGAGTCGCTTCGCGCCTTCCCCCTCAAGGGGGACGCCGCCAGCGCGGCGGGGCGGCCCTTGCGCGGCGGCTCTGGCATGGGCAGCGCCGGTCTCAAGGGCAGCGGACAACGCAACGGATAACTGAAATGAGCCAGATGACCCCCTCCCCCACCGCCACGCTCGCCAGCGCACCCGCCGAGGCACCGGCCCACCACGACAAGCCGCTGCTGGAGCACATCAAGCACAACTTCCGTGAGTACGGCATGCTGATCACGCTGGTGGCCATCATGGGCTTCTTCCAGTACATGACGGACGGCACGCTGATGCAGCCGCTCAACCTCACCAACCTGGTGCTGCAGAACAGCTACATCGTCATCATGGCGCTGGGCATGCTGCTGGTCATCGTGGCCGGGCACATCGACCTGTCGGTGGGCTCGGTGTGTGGATTCATCGGCGCGCTGGCAGCGGTGCTGATGGTCGAATACAACTGGCATTTCGTACCCGCCACGCTGGTGTGCCTGCTCTGCGGCGGGCTCATCGGTGCGGTGCAGGGCGGGTTCGTGGCCTTCTCGCGCATTCCGTCCTTCATCGTCACGCTGGCGGGCATGCTGGTGTTCAAGGGCCTGGCGCTGGCGCTGCTGGCAGGCCAGTCGGTGGGGCCATTCCCCTCGGCGTTCCAGATGCTCAGCTCGGGCTTCATTCCCGACCTGTTCAACGTGGAGGGGCTGCGCCTGACCTCGCTGCTGCTGGGCGCCGCCGTGGCCGCTGCCCTGGCCGTGAGCGGCCTGCGCGAACGCGCCAACCGCCTGCGGCACGGTGTGCGCGCCGAACCCGCCGGCCTGTTCATCGCGCGCACGGTGGTGTTTGGCGCCCTGCTGGTGTACTTCAGCTACCTCATGGCGTCATACAAGGGGCTGCCCAACGTGCTCATCGTGATGGCGCTGCTGATCGTGCTGTTCGACTTCGTCACCAGCCGCACCACCATTGGCCGCCGCATCTACGCCATGGGGGGCAACGAAAAGGCCGCCAGGCTTTCGGGCATCAAGACCGAGCGGCTCACGCTGTATGCCTTCATCAACATGGGCGTGCTCGCGGCCCTGGCCGGACTGGTGTTTGCAGCGCGGCTCAACACCGCCACGCCCAAGGCGGGCCTGGGTTTTGAGCTGGACGTGATTGCGGCGTGTTTCATCGGCGGCGCATCGGCCTCGGGCGGCGTGGGCAAGGTCATGGGCGCGGTCATCGGCGCCTTCGTGATGGGGGTGATGAACAACGGCATGTCCATCCTGGGCATCGGCATCGACTACCAGCAGGTCATCAAGGGCGTGGTGCTGCTGGCGGCGGTTTTGGTCGACGTGTACAACAAAAACAAGGCCTGAAATGAAGCCCCCCCTGAGTCGCTTCGCGCCTCCGTGCGTCCGCCAGAGTCGGCCGCTCTTCGGGCACGTCCAAGCCTGCGCAGGCAGGCTTGGAGCCGCGGCCCTCAGCCCCTCTCTCAGTTTGCTTCGCAATCTGGGAGGGGGACGCCCCCAGCGCGGCGGGGCGGCCCTTGCGCGGGGGCACTGGCCTGCGCCGCGCCTGCTTTGCGGACTGTGCGGACAGCAACGACCGTTTGGAGCACCATGAGCAGCCCATCCCAAACTCCCGTGCTGCAGCTCGCGGGCATCCACAAGCAATTCGCGGGCATCCCCGTGCTGCGCGACGTGCAGCTCAACCTGTACCCGGGCGAGATTCATGCCCTCATGGGCCAGAACGGCGCGGGCAAGTCCACGCTGATCAAGGTGCTCACCGGGGTGCTCGAAGCCAGCGGCGGCCAGATGCGCCTGGCCGGCCAGGCGGTGTGGCCCGATTCGCCGCTGGCAGCCCAGCGCCTGGGCATCAGCACGGTGTACCAGGAGGTCAACCTCTGCCCCAACCTGTCGGTGGCCGAGAACATCTTCGCCGGGCGCTACCCGCGCTGCGGCATCGCCCAGGGCTTTCGCATCGACTGGGCCACGCTGCACCAGCACGCGCGCGACCTCGTGGCGCGCATCGGCCTGTCCATCGACGTCACGCGCCTGCTCTCGGACTACCCGGTTGCCGTGCAGCAGCTGGTGGCCATTGCCCGCGCGCTGAGCATCGAGGCCAAGGTGCTGATCCTGGACGAGCCCACCTCCAGCCTGGACGACGACGAGGTGCAAAAGCTCTTCGAGGTGCTGCGCCGCCTGCGTGGCGAGGGCCTGTCCATCGTGTTCGTGACGCACTTTTTGAACCAGGTATACGCCGTGTCGGACCGCATCACGGTGCTGCGCAACGGCGCCTGGGTGGGCGAATGGGCGGCGGCCGACCTGCCGGCGCAGGCGCTGATCAATGCCATGCTGGGGCGCGAGCTGGCCGCGCAGTCCACCGAACCGCCTGTTTCGCCGCAGTTCGATGGCGCAAGCACTGCCCTGCTGCAGGCCGAGGGCCTGGGCCAGAGCGGCCAGTTGCAGCCCATGGACCTCAAGGTACGGGCCGGCGAGGTGGTGGGACTGGCGGGCCTGCTGGGCTCGGGCCGCACCGAACTGGCGCGCCTGCTGTTCGGCCTGCAGGTGCCCGACCGCGGCGTGCTGCGCATCGACGGCAAGGCAGTGGCCTTCGCCAACCCCATGGACGCGATCCGCGAGGGCCTGGCCCTGTGCCCCGAGGAGCGCAAGACCGATGGCATCGTGGCCGAGCTCTCGGTGCGCGAGAACATCGCGCTGGCACTGCAGGCGCGCATGGGCATGGGGCGCTTTCTGTCGCGCGCCGAGCAGACGGCGATCGCCGAGCGCTACGTCAAGCTCCTGGGCATCAAGACCAGCAGCGTGGACACGCCCATCGCGCTGCTCTCGGGCGGCAACCAGCAAAAGGCGATCCTGGCGCGCTGGATGGCCATCGAGCCGCGCCTGTTGATCCTGGACGAGCCCACGCGCGGCATCGACGTGGCCGCCAAGCAGGAAATCATGGAGCAGATCCTGCGCCTGGCCCAGGCCGGCATGGCCGTGGTCTTCATCTCCTCCGAAATGAGCGAGGTGGTGCGCGTGGCGCACCGCATCGTGGTGCTGCGTGACCGCCGCAAGGTCGGCGAGCTGCCCGCCGGCAGCAGCGAAGAAGCCGTGTACGAACTGATTGCCTCCGAAAATGCCTGACGCACCCACCCCTTCCCTGTTTGCCGCCGCGCTGCGCCACCGGCTCACTTGGCCGCTGGTCACGCTGGCCCTGCTGCTGGCCGTGAACACGGCGTTCAACGCCAGCTTCCTGCACATCGAGTGGCGCGACGGCCACCTCTACGGCAGCCTGGTCGACATCCTCAACCGCGCGGCACCGCTGGCGCTGGTGTCACTGGGCATGACCATGGTGATCGCCACGCGCGGCATCGACATCTCGGTGGGTGCGGTGGTGGCCATCGCCGCCGCCGTGGGTGCCTGGATGATCGGCGGCTCGGTCTCGGGCACCGAAAGCCGCTTTCCCCTGCCGCTGGCAATGGCCGGCGCCATCGGCGCGGCACTGCTGTGCGGGCTGTGGAACGGCCTGCTGGTGGCCAAGGTGGGCATGCAGCCCATCATCGCCACGCTGATCCTCATGGTGGCGGGCCGGGGCATCGCCCAGCTGATCACCGACGGGCAGATCATCACCATCTACTACGCGCCCTTCTTCTTCCTGGGCGGGGGCTACCTGCTGGGCCTGCCGTTCTCGCTGTTCGTGCTGGCCGCGGTGTTCGCCGGCCTGTACCTGGCGGTCACGCGCACGGCGCTGGGCCTGTTCATCCAGGCGGTGGGCATCAACCCGACGGCGGCACGCGTGGCCGGCGTGCAGTCGCGCCGCCTGGTCGTCGCGGCCTACGCCTTCTGCGGCGTGTGCGCGGGCATCGCGGGCCTGCTGATCAGCTCCAACGTGAAGAGCGCCGACGCCAACAACGCCGGCCAGATGCTGGAGCTCGACGCCATCCTGGCCGTCACGCTGGGTGGCACGGCGCTGACCGGCGGGCGCTTCAGCATGGTGGGCAGCGTGATCGGCGCGCTCATCATCCAGACGCTGACCTACGCCATCTATTCGCTGGGCGTGCCGCCCGAGATCAACCTGGTGGTCAAGGCCGTGGTGGTGTTCGTCGTGATGCTGCTGCAGTCGCCCGACTTCCGCGCCCAGGTGGGCGCCCTGGTGCGCCGCCCCGCGGCCGGGGGAGCGCTGTCATGAGCGGCGGACACAGCCCCGCCCTGGATGCGGCGCCCAGCGCCACGCCCACCACCGCACCAGCACGCCCAACCATCCCTGCCCGCATGCGCCTGAACCCCAAGTACCTGCCGCTGGCGGCCACCATCGCGCTGTTCCTGGCCATGGCCACGGCGGGCTCGGTGCTCTACACCGGCTTCTTCTCGGCCCAGGTGTTCCTCAACCTGCTGATCGACAACGCCTTTCTGATCATCGTCGCGGTGGGCATGACCTTCGTGATCCTCTCGGGCGGCATCGACCTGTCGGTGGGCTCGGTGGTGGCGCTGACCACCATGGTGCTGGCCAGCCTGGTGGAGCACCACCACTGGAGCCCGCTCACCGCCATCCCGCTGGTGCTGCTCATGGGCACGGTGTTCGGGGCCTTCATGGGCTTTCTGATCGAGCGCTTTCGGCTGCAGCCCTTCATCGTGACGCTGGCCGGCATGTTCCTCGCGCGCGGCCTGTGCTACCTGATCAGCATCGATTCGATCAGCATGGCCGACGAGGCGTATTCCGAGATGGCGCAGTGGCGCCTGGAACTGTGGGAGGGCGCGTCGCTCTCGCTGGGCGCACTGATCGCCATGGCGGTGCTGCTGGCCGCCATCTTCGTCGCGCACTGCACGCCCTTCGGCCGCAATGTGTATGCCGTGGGCGGCAACGAGCATTCGGCCGTGCTCATGGGCCTGCCGGTGCGCGCCACGGTGATCGGCGTGTACACGCTCTCGGGCTTCTGCTCGGCCCTGGCCGGCGTGGTGTTCACCTTCTACATGCTCTCGGGCTACGGCCTGCACGCCACGGGCATGGAACTCGACGCCATCGCCGCCGTGGTCATCGGCGGCACCCTGCTCACGGGCGGCGTGGGCTATGTGGCCGGCACGCTGTTCGGTGTGCTGATGCTCGGAATCATCCAGACCCTGATCTCCTTCGACGGCACGCTCAGCTCGTGGTGGACGCGCATCGTCGTCGGCGTGCTGCTCTTCGTCTTCTGCCTGCTGCAGCGCCTGCTCACGCACCGCAGCGGCAAGCCTTCCTGAATTCCACGAATCACCTCTCCCAGAACCACAACAGCATGACCTCCTCCCCGCGCAAGCTCCGCTCCGCCGAATGGTTCGGCACCGCCGACAAGAACGGCTTCATGTACCGCAGCTGGATGAAGAACCAGGGCATCCCCGACCATGAGTTCGACGGCCGCCCCATCATCGGCATCTGCAACACCTGGTCCGAGCTCACGCCCTGCAACGCCCACTTCCGCAAGATCGCCGAGCATGTCAAGCGCGGCATCTACGAGGCGGGGGGCTTTCCGGTCGAGTTCCCGGTGTTCTCCAACGGCGAGTCCAACCTGCGCCCCACGGCCATGCTCACGCGCAACCTGGCCAGCATGGACGTGGAGGAATCCATCCGCGGCAACCCCATCGATGCCGTGGTGCTGCTGGTGGGCTGCGACAAGACCACCCCTGCCCTGCTGATGGGCGCGGCCAGCTGCGACGTGCCGGCCATCGTGGTCACGGGCGGGCCCATGCTCAACGGCAAGCTCGAAGGCAAGGACATCGGCTCGGGCACGGCCGTGTGGCGGCTGCACGAATCGCTGAAGGCGGGTGAAATCAACGAACACCAGTTCTTCGCGGCGGAAGCGGGCATGTCCCGCTCGGCCGGTACCTGCAACACGATGGGCACGGCCTCCACCATGGCCTGCATGGCCGAGGCGCTGGGCACCTCGCTGCCGCACAACGCGGCCATACCGGCCGTGGACGCGCGCCGCTACGTGCTGGCCCACATGTCAGGCCGGCGCATCGTGGAGATGGCGCACGAAGGGCTCACGCTGTCCAAGATCCTCACGCGCGAGGCGTTCGAGAACGCCATCCGCACCAATGCCGCCATCGGCGGCTCGACCAACGCCGTGATCCACCTCAAGGCCATTGCCGGGCGCATCGGCGTGCAGCTCGACCTGGAGGACTGGACGCGCATCGGCCGTGGCACCCCCACCCTGGTGGACCTGCAGCCCTCGGGCCGCTTCCTGATGGAGGAGTTCTACTACGCGGGCGGCCTGCCCGCCGTGCTGCGCCGCCTGGGCGAAAACGACCTGCTGCCCCACCCCGGCGCGCTCACCGTCAATGGCAAGAGCCTGTGGGACAACGTGCGCGAGGCACCCCAGTACAACGACGAGGTGATCCGCCCCCTGGACAACCCCTTGATCGCCGACGGCGGCATCTGCATCCTGCGCGGCAACCTGTCGCCTCGTGGCGCGGTGCTCAAGCCCTCGGCCGCGTCGCCCGAACTGCTCAAGCACCGGGGCCGCGCCGTGGTGTTCGAGAACCTGGAGCACTACAAGGAGCGCATCGTCGACGAGGACCTGGACATCGACGCCAGCTGCGTGATGGTGATGAAAAACTGCGGCCCCAAGGGCTACCCCGGCATGGCCGAGGTGGGCAACATGGGCCTGCCGCCCAAGCTGCTGCGCCAGGGCGTGAAGGACATGGTGCGCATCTCCGACGCACGCATGAGCGGCACGGCCTACGGGACCGTGGTGCTGCACGTGGCGCCCGAGGCCGCCGCGGGCGGCCCGCTGGCCGCCGTGCGCGACGGCGACTTCATCGAGCTCGACTGCGAGCAGGGCCGCCTGCACCTGGACATCAGCGACGAGGAACTGGCGGCACGCCTGGCCGCATTGGCGGGCACCGACAACGGCGGGCGCGGCGGTTACCAGCGCCTGTATGTGGACCATGTACTGCAGGCGGACGATGGCTGCGACTTCGACTTCCTCGTCGGCTGCCGTGGCGCCGCCGTCCCTCGCCACTCTCACTGATGCCGGCGGCTAACCAGCTCGTTGGAATGCTACATATTTCATAGCAATTAGCGCTTGATAGACAAGCGCCAGAGCCGTATTCCACTCAAATCTCCACCTTTCCTCCGCCATGCCAGCCACACATTCCCTCCAGAACCCTCGCCACCGAGGCATCTTCCCCGTGGTGCCCACCACCTTCCACGAAGACGGCACGCTCGACCTCGACAGCCAGAAGCGCTGCCTTGACTTCATGATCGATGCCGGCGTGGACGGCGTCTGCATCCTGGCCAACTTCTCCGAGCAGTTCTCGCTGTCCGACGCCGAGCGCGAAGTCATCACCCGCACATCGCTGGAGCATGTGGCAGGCCGTGTGCCGGTCATCGTCACCACCACCCACTACGGCACCCGCGTGTGCGCCGAGCGCAGCCGCGCCGCGCAGGACATGGGCGCCGCCATGGTGATGATCATGCCGCCCTACCACGGCGCCACCTTCCGCGTGCCCGAGGCGCAGATTTACGAGTTCTATGCCCGCGTGTCCGATGCGATCGGCATCCCGATCATGGTGCAGGACGCGCCCGCCAGCGGCACCGTGCTGTCGGCCCCGTTCCTCGCGCGCATGGCGCAGGAGATCGAGCACCTGGCCTACTTCAAGATCGAGGTGCCCGGCGCCGCCAGCAAGCTGCGCGAGCTGATCCGCCTGGGCGGTGCGGCCATCGAAGGCCCATGGGACGGCGAAGAGGCCATCACCCTGCTGGCCGACCTGGATGCCGGTGCCACCGGCGCGATGACGGGCGGCGCCTTCCCCGACGGCATCCGCCCCATCATCGAAGCCCACCGCCAGGGCGACATGGACCAGGCCTTCGCGCTCTACCAGCGCTGGCTGCCGCTCATCAACCACGAGAACCGCCAGGGCGGCATCCTCACCGCAAAGGCACTCATGAAGGAAGGCGGCGTGATCGCCTGCGAGGCCGGCCGCCACCCCTTCCCGGCCATGCACCCTGAAGTACGCAGGGGCCTCATCGACATCGCGCGCCGGCTGGACCCGCTGGTGCTGCGCTGGGGCCGATAGGCACGCCATGGCCCACACCGCCAACCTCCCGGACACCCGCCTGATCGCCCTGGACTGGGGCACCAGCTCGCTGCGCGCCTTTCGCCTGGGTGCCCACGGGAAGGTGCTGGAGCAACGCAGCCGCCCCTGGGGCATCATGAACCTGCCCCCGGCACCCGCGGGCCAGGCCGATGCCGAGCCCGGCGCGGCTTTCGAGCGTGCCTTGCAAGACGCCTGCGGCGACTGGCTGGCCACCCTGCCCTCGGTGCCGGTGCTGGCCTGCGGCATGGTGGGCAGCGCCCAGGGCTGGCGCGAAGCCCAATACCTGGACACCCCCACCTCGCTGGACGACCTCGCGCGCGGGCTGACCGTGGTGCAGCGTGGCAACGGCGCACCCTTGCACATCGTGCCCGGGCTGCTGCAGCGCTCCGGCCTGCCCAATGTGATGCGCGGCGAAGAGACGCAGGTGCTGGGCGTGCTGGCCGATGCCGCCCTGGCGGGCCAAGGCCCGCTGCTCGTGGGCCTGCCGGGCACGCACAGCAAGTGGGTGGTGGCGCAGAGAGACGGCACCCGGCGCAGCATCGATCGGTTCCACACCTTCATGACGGGCGAAGTGTTTGCCGTACTGCGCGGCCACACCATCCTGGGCCGGACGATGCAGGCCCCGGCCGATCCCGACGACGCCGCATTCGCGCAAGGCCTGCAGGTGGCGCGCGGCAGCGATGCCGCCCCGGGCCTGCTGTCGCACATCTTCAGCACGCGCACGCTGGGCCTGACCGGCGCACTGCCCGCCACGGCACAGGCGGACTACCTGTCGGGCATCCTCATCGGGCACGAGATCGCCAGCCTGGCGCGCCTGCACCCGCCCACTGGCGCCGCCCCCATCCCGCTGGTGCTGTGCGGCGAGGCCGACCTGTGCCGCCGCTACGCCATCGCCCTGCAGGCCTGCGGCTTCGCGCCGCCCACTATTGCCGCCCAAGCCACGGTCACTGGCTTGTGGCAGATCGCGCTGGCAGCCGGGCTGGTTACCCCTGGCGCACAGCAAACACCATCCCCCAGGAGCCAAGCCGCATGAACCCCATCGACAAGAACCTCTTCAACACCATGCAGCACTGCGGCCTGATCGCCATCCTGCGCGGCGTGCAGCCCCATGAGGTGGTGGCCATTGGCCATGCGCTGTACGACGCGGGGTTTCGCATCATCGAGGTGCCGCTCAACTCCCCCGAGCCCCTGGCCAGCATCCGCGCGCTGCGCGACGCGCTGCCCGCCGACTGCCTGGTGGGCGCAGGCACGGTGCTCACGCCCGAGGCCTGTGCCGATGTGGCGGCGGCAGGCGGGCAGATCATCGTCATGCCCCACAGTGACCCCCAAGTGATCCGCACCGCACGCGCGGCCGGCATGGCCTGCGCGCCCGGCGTGGCCACGCTGACCGAGGCCTATGCCGCGCTGGCGGCGGGCGCCAACATGCTCAAGCTCTTTCCGGCCGAAGCCCTGCCCCCGCATGTGCTCAAGGCCTGGCGCGCCGTGATCACCCCGCCCATGGCGCTGGTGCCCGTGGGCGGCATCGTGCCCGAGGCCATTGCCACCTACGCGGCCGCCGGGGCCAGCGGCTTCGGCCTGGGCTCGGCCCTCTACCGTCCGGGGGACACTGCGCCCGACGTGGCTCGCCAGGCCGCGGCCTTCATGCAGGCCTGGCGCGGCGCCTACGGCGGCGCGTCCTCCGCCGCCTCTTCCATTTCCGCTTTGCATCCTGCCCCATGAAGATCACCCGACTGACCACATTCCTGGTGCCACCACGCTGGTGCTTCCTGAAAATCGAGACCGACGAAGGCATCGTCGGCTGGGGCGAGCCCGTGCTCGAAGGCCGGGCCCACACCGTGGCCGCCGCCGTCGAGGAACTGGGCGACTACCTGATCGGCAAGGACCCGCGCCACATCGAGGACCACTGGACGGTGCTCTACCGCGGCGGTTTCTACCGCGGCGGCGGCATCCACATGAGTGCGCTGGCGGGCATCGACCAGGCGCTGTGGGACATCAAGGGCAAGGCCCTGGGCGTGCCCGTGTCCGAGCTGCTGGGCGGCTGCGTGCGCGAGCGCATCAAGGTCTACAGCTGGATCGGCGGCGACCGGCCCAGCGAGACCGCCGCGGCGGCCAAGGCCGCCGTGGAGCGCGGCTTCACCGCGGTGAAGATGAACGGCACCGAGGAAATGCAATACGTGGACAGCTTCGACAAGGTCGAGAAATGCCTGCAGAACGTGGCCGCCGTGCGCGAGGCGGTGGGGCCCAACGTGGGCATCGGCGTGGACTTCCATGGCCGCGTGCACAAGCCCATGGCCAAGGTGCTGTTCAAGGAGCTCGAACCCTACAGGCTGATGTTCATCGAGGAGCCCGTGCTCAGCGAGCACTACGAGGCCCTGAAGGAGCTGGCGCACCTCTCGTCCACCCCCATCGCACTGGGCGAGCGGCTGTACTCGCGCTGGGACTTCAAGCGCGTGCTGTCCGAGGGCTATGTGGACATCATCCAGCCCGACCCCTCGCACTCGGGCGGCATCACCGAGACGCGCAAGATCGCCACCATGGCCGAGGCCTACGACGTGGCCCTGGCCCTGCACTGCCCCCTGGGGCCGATCGCGCTGGCGGCCAACCTGCAGCTCGACGGCGTCTGCTACAACGCCTTCATCCAGGAGCAGAGCCTGGGCATCCACTACAACGCCAGCAACGACCTGCTCGACTACGTGTCCAACGGCGAGGTGTTCGCGTACGAGGACGGCATGGTGGCCATTCCCCAGGGCCCGGGCCTGGGCATTGAGGTCAACGAGGCGTATGTGCGCGAACGCGCGTCCGAAGGCCACCGCTGGCGCAACCCCGTGTGGCGCCACCGCGACGGCAGCTTCGCCGAATGGTGACGGGCCGCATGCCGGCCGGGGTGTACCGAGCGTCCGGAAAGCAGGTGGCGTCCGGGCAGAACACTGTAATTACAATCAGTGTTTTATCCTTGTGCCATGACACCGCTCACCCTCACCCGCTTTCACCGCGCGCGCCTGATGCAGATCTGGCGTTCGGCGGGCTGGCCGTGCAAGGATGCGCTGGAAATCGACCTGCTGGCCGCGCAGCTGGTGGTGCTGCACACCTCGCCCGAAGGCTGCGAGACGCTGCGCCTGACCGAGGAAGGTATCCGCACCCTGGCACAGGCGCGCCAGCGTGGCGCGCGGGCGTTGAGCGCGCACGACCGCCTGGGCCAGAAGTTTGCCGGGCACCTGCTGGCCTCGGGCCGCATCGTCTGGCGTGAGCTGTCGCTGCGCGCCGTGATCGACGGGGCTGTGCCCGAAGCCCCTGCCCCCATCCCGGCCACCAGCAGCCCGCTGTGGAGCGAAGACACGCCCGCCAGCCGCACCGCAGCCAACGTCTGGCGCATGGCGCGGCCGGACCTGTTCTCGGTGCGCAATACCAGCGTGCCGGCCTACCTGCAGCCCATGGTGCACGAGATCAAGTACAGCCGATCCGACCTGCTCTCGGACCTGCGCCACGATGCCAAGCGCCAAGCCTACCAGTGGCTGTGCGAGGAATGCTACTACGTGTTCCCGGCCGGCGTGGCTGAGGCCGACGAGATTCCCGAGCACTTCGGCATCTGGGTGCTGCATGGCGGGCTGGACGATGGCCGCTTCGAGCTCTTGCGCCCCGCGCGCCATGCGAGCTGCACCCTGCCCTTCGCGGTGTGGATGGCCCTGTGCAAGGCCACGCCGCTGCGCGGCGAGGACGAGACGGCGCAGGCCCACCTGGGCGAGCCCGGTGCTGGCGAACTGCCTCCCGCGGACATGCCATGACCTACACCGTGGCGGTGCGCGAGCTGTGCGAGTTCACCGCCAAGCAGGGCGACCTGGACCTGCGCTTCACGCCCGCCCCCACGGCGCTGGAAGGCATGGCCGGCCATGCGGTGGCCGCCGCGCGCCGGGGCGCGGGCTACCGCGCCGAGGTGGCGCTGGCCGGCAGCTACAAGGGCCTGCGCGTGCGCGGCCGGGCCGATGGCTTCGACCCCGAGCATGGCCGGCTCGACGAGGTCAAGACCTTCAAGGGTCGGCTCGACCGCCAGCCCGCCTCGCACCGCGCGCTGCACTGGGCCCAGGCGCGCATCTACGGCTGGCTGCTGTGCGCGCAGGAAGGCCTGGCCCACATCGACCTGGCGCTGGTCTACTTCGACATCGGCAGCCAGCAGGAGACGGTGTTCACCGAACACCATGCCGCCTCCGAGCTGCAGCGGCATTTCGAGGCGCAGTGCGAGCGCTTCATCGCCTGGGCCGAGGCGCAGGTGGCGCACCGCGCCGCGCGCGACGCGGCGCTCACGGCACTGGCCTTCCCGTTCGGCGGCTTTCGCACCGGCCAGCGCCCCCTGGCGGAAGCCGTCTACAAGGCCGCCTCCGCTGGCCGCTGCCTGCTGGCCCAGGCGCCCACGGGCATCGGCAAGACCATGGGCACCCTGTTCCCGCTGCTCAAGGCGGTGCCCGCGCAGCGGCTGGACAAGGTGTTCTTCCTCGCCGCCAAGACCTCGGGGCGGCAGACGGCCCTGGACACCCTCTCGCGCCTGTGCGGCAGCGCCCCCGCCCTGCCGCTGCGCGTGCTGGAACTGGTGGCGCGCGACAAGGCCTGCGAGCACCCCGACAAGGCCTGCCACGGCGAATCCTGCCCGCTGGCCCAGGGCTTCTACGACCGCCTCCCCGCCGCACGCGCCGCCGCGCTGCAGCCATCGGCCGGCGGCGCGGATCAGCGGGTGGCACTGCACCAGGCGCGCGTGCGCGAGGCCGCCCTGCAGCACCAGGTCTGCACCTACTACCTGAGCCAGGAGCTGGCGCGCTGGGCCGACGTGGTGGTGGGCGACTACAACTACTACTTCGACATGGGCGGGCTGCTGCACGGCCTGGCCCAGGCCAATGGCTGGCGCGCGGCGCTGCTGGTGGACGAGGCGCACAACCTCGTCGAGCGAGGCCGCAAGATGTACACCGCCGAGCTGCGCCCCGCCGCGCTGGCCGAGGCCCGCCGCAGCACCACCGCCGCGCGCCATGCCCCCGTGAAGAAGGCTCTGGACAAGGTGCGCCGCTGCTGGGTGGCGCTGGACAAGGCGCAAACCGGCGGCTATGCCGTGCTGGAGGCTTTCCCCGACAAGCTGCTGGCCGCGCTGCAGCAGTGCGGCAGCACGCTCACCGAACACTTCGCCGACCAGCCGGCGCAGCCCGATCCGGCGCTGCAGGCCTTCTACTTCGATGCCCTGCACGTGGTGCGCATGGCCGAGCTGCTGGATGCGCATTCGCTGGTGGACATCACGCGGCCCGCTGCGGCCCCGGGCGGCAAGGCACCCACGCCGGGCGAATCGCTGGTCTGCATCCGCAACGTGGTGCCCGCGCCCTTCCTGCGGCCCCGGCTGGAAGCAGCACACACCAGCACGCTCTTCTCGGCCACGCTGCAGCCCGCGCGCTACTACGCCGATTTGCTGGGGCTGCCCGCCGGGCATTGCTGGATCGATGTCGAGTCCCCGTTCCAGGCCGCGCAACTGCAGGTGCGGGTGGCACGGCACATCTCCACCCGCTACGCGGACCGGGGCGCGTCGCTGCCTCCCATCGTGGCGCTGATGGCGCGGCAGTTCCACGCGCGGCCGGGCAACTACCTCGCGTTCTTCAGCAGCTACGACTACCTGCAGCAGGCGGCGGCGCTGTTTGCGCAATGCCACCCCGAGGTACCCCACTGGTGCCAGTCGCGCCGCATGCTGGAAGCGGAGCAGCGGCAGTTCCTCGATCGCTTCACCGACACCAGCCAGGGCATCGCCTTCGCGGTGCTGGGCGGCGCCTTCGCCGAGGGCATCGACCTGCCGGGCCAGCGCCTCATCGGCGCCTTCCTGGCCACGCTGGGCCTGCCCCAGGTCAACCCCGTCAACGAGCAGATCCGCCAGCGCATGCAAACCCTGTTCGGGGCGGGCTACGACTACACCTATCTTTACCCCGGCCTGCAGAAGGTGGTGCAGGCGGCCGGGCGCGTGATCCGCACCCCCACCGACGAGGGCGTGGTGCACCTGATGGACGACCGCTATGGCCGGGACGCCGTGCAAGCGCTGCTGCCAGGCTGGTGGGTGTGCGGGGCGCCCCGCCGCGCCGGGTTGGACGCCGCCCACGCGGGCAATGCAAAGACTTGATCCCGGTCAAGCCCCGGCGGCCTCCGCGCGGCTCACAATGGCCCCAGTGCATCCCGCCCGCCACACATCCCATGTCCCTCCCCTTGCGCGTCCCCCTGGTTCTGCTCCTCACCATCGCCCTGGCGGGCTGCGACAGGCCTTCGGGCTCGGGTGCCACCCCGGCAGCCCCGGCCAGCGCGGCCCAGGCGGGGTTTGACGCCATCGTCGCATCGTGCACCGGGTTCCTGGCCGGGCGCACGCCCGCCGTGCAGCGCCTGGGCGCCGGCCCATGGATCAAGCTCGGCCACAGCCCCGCCCAGGTGCAGCATGAGCTCACACGCACCGAATCCGCCATCACCCCCTATGTGGGCAAGATCGTGGTCAAGGACAACGAGGCCCGGGCCGCCGCCGCGTCGGAGGCCGACGCCCAGGCCATCACCCTCACGCCCGCCCACCTGGTGTCCAACCGCACGCACACGCTCATCTACAGCTTCGACGGCCGGCAGTGGCGGTGGAACAATGGCTCGCGCCTGACCAAGACGCCGGGGCAGGACGACGCCACGGTGGCCCTCGCGCTGGCCGATGTGTCCGCGCCCGGCCAGGGCATGGCGGGCTGCCTGCCGCGCTGAGGGCCGCGCCCCGTGGGCCGGTGCCGCGGGCCCCGCGTCAGCGGTCCACCGGCTCCGAAAGCTCGCCCGCCCCTTGCGCGCCTTGCTGCACGGCCTTCTCCACCGCCTCGCGCGTGAGCGTGGGCACGAAGCTCTCGATGAAGTGGTAGGCGTAGCCGCGCAGCCAGGCGCCCCTGCGCAGGCCCAGCCGCGTGAGGTTGACCTCGAACAGATGGCCCGCGTCGATGAGCCGCAGGTGGCGGTCGCGCTCGGCGTCCACCGCGATCGATGCCACGATGCCCACGCCCATGCCCAGCTCCACATAGGTCTTGATCACGTCGGCGTCCATGGCCGTCAGCACGATGTCGGGCGCGATGCCTTCGCGGGCAAACGCTTCGTCGATGTGCGCGCGGCCCGTGTAGCCCAGCTCGTAGGTGATGATGGGGTGCTGCGCAAGCTGCTCCAGCGTGACCGGCGCCTGCAGCTCCAGCAGCGGGTGGCCGGGCGGCACGACGATGCTGTGCGTCCAGCGGTAGCACGGCAGCGTGACCAGCGCGTCATAGCCCGCGAGCGCTTCGGTGGCGACGCCGATATCGGCCTCGCCACTGAGCAGCATCTCGGCCACCTGGCGCGGCGAGCCCTGGTGCAGGTGCAGCGACACCTGCGGAAACAGCGCGCGGAAGTCGCGCACCACCTGCGGCAGTGCGTAGCGCGCCTGCGAGTGCGTGGCCGCCACCGACAGGCGGCCCTGCGCGCTGTCGCTGAAATCCTGCCCCGCGCGCTTGAGGTTGTCGGCTTCGAGCAGCAGACGCTCCACCGTGGGCAGCAGGGCTGCGCCCGGCGGGGTCAGGCCCGTGAGGCGCTTGCCCGCGCGCACGAAAATCTCCACGCCCAGTTCTTCTTCCAGTTCGCGGATCTGCCGGCTCACGCCGGGTTGCGAGGTATGCAGCATGTTGGCCACCTCGGTCAGGTTGAAGCCCCGGCGCACGGCTTCGCGCACGGAGCGCAGTTGCTGAAAATTCATGGGTCCCTGTAGAGATGGATGGGCGGGGCGGCCCGCTCGGCATGGCCACCCGCGCGGAAATCGGCCCGCCGCGCGCAGACCTCGTCGCCCGGCCTGAACCGAACCGGTGCACGCGCCTCGCCGGCCTCCCAGCGCAGACAGGCGTTCGCTATATTTTCAATAGCTGCCAGCGCTTTACCAGAAAGCGCCGGCGGCCCATTTTCATCAAATCCGGATCACAGCTTGGCGATGGACACTTCGGTGGACTTGACCAGCGCCACCACGTCGGAGCCCACGACCAGGGCCAGGTCGTCCACCGAGCGGGTGGTGATGACCGACGTGACGATGCCCCAGGGGGTTTCGACATCGACTTCGGAGACGACGTCGCCGCGAATGATCTCGCGCACCTTGCCCTTGAACTGGTTGCGGACGTTGATGGCTTGGATGGACATGGAAAGGCTCCTGGAAGATGGAAAAAGAATGGGCAGGCACTTGGCGGTGGCGGGCTTCGACAACGATCGGTCGCGCGGGGTCACCCGCTACGCACCCACAAAACTAAACAACCAGAAGCAATGTAAATTAAGTTTCTTATACGAATAAATGGTCATTACTCATAAGCTTTGACTTAGATGTGTGGGGCATGAGTTGCAGCCGCCACGGCATAAGCACGGGCCCTGGGAGTGCACCGTTGTTCGGGCCGCCCCACCCGATGGCCGCCGCAAAACGCAGCCGCCCCGCCAGACCTCTCGATCTGGCGGGGCGAATGCAAGCGGCCGGTTCAGCCGGGGAAGTCGCTGGTGTCTCAGGCGGGCTGCGGCAGGTAGCTCGGCCGCGTGGCCGTCATCGACAGCTTGACGTGCTGCGTGAGTTCATCGGCCAGCACCTCGTCCGCACCCGCCGCCAGACCGTCCAGCGCGCGCTGCACGATCTGCTCGGGGCTCGACTTGGGAACGTCGAAGCCGCGCGTCAGGTCGGTATCGACATAGGCCATGTGCAGCCCCAGCACCTGCGTCTTTTGCGCCGCCAGTTCGTGGCGCAGCGCGTTGGTCAGCGACCAGGCGGCGGACTTGCTGGCCGAATATGCCGCCAGCTCGCCGCCGTTGACCCACGATGCCACCGACAGCACGTTGAGCAGCGCGCCGCCGCCGTTGGCCGCGAGGATGGGTGCGAACGCCTTGCTGACGCGCAGCACGGAGAAGAAGTTGGTGTCGAAGAGGCGGCGCGCGACCTCTTCGCTGTCGGCGGCCAGAAAGCCCCCGGGCTGGGCGATGCCGGCGTTGTTGATCACCAGTGTCACGTCGGGCGCCGCTGCCACAGCGGCCGCTACATCGGCCGGGTTGTTGACATCCAGGCGCAGGGCCTGCACGCCGGGCTGGGGCGTGATGGTGGCGGGGTCGCGCGCACCGGCGTAGACCTTGCGTGCGCCGCGGGCGAGCAGCTCGCGCGCAAATGCCAGGCCGATGCCGCGGTTGGCACCGGTGATGAGGACGACAGCGTTTTCGATCTTCATGAAAATCTCCAGAGGGACAGGTGGAACGGATGGGAGGTTGGGTGGGGACCGGCGACGTGTGAAAAAGGGATGTGCAGCGGCCTGCTGGCTCACACCACCTGGATGACGACCTTGCCCTTGGCGCGGCCCGCTTCCACATAGGCCAGGGCATCGTTGGTGGCGCTGAACGGAAAGACTTTGTCGACCACCGGGCGGATGGCGCCCGATTCGACAAGGCGCGTGATCTCCCGCAGCTGCGCGCCGTGAGCCCGCATGAAGAGGAACGAGTAGCCCACGCCCAGCGCCTTGGCGCGCCGCCGGGTGCCCGCGCTCAGCAGGCGCATCACCAGCCGCACCAAGCCGGGCGCGCGGAGCGTCTGGCCGAATGCCGGGTCGGGCGGGCCGGAGATCGAGACGACCTGGCCGCCGGGCTTGAGCACGCGCAGCGACTTGGCCAGCGCCTTGCCGTCCTGGCTGTGCAGCACGACGTCGTAGTCGCGCAGCACCTCTTCGAAGTCCTGCGTCTTGTAGTCGATGACGACGTCGGCGCCCAGGCTTTGGACCAGCGCCGCATTGCCCGCGCTGGCCGTGGTGGCGACGGTGGCGCCCAGGTGCCTGGCCAGCTGGATGGCAAAGGTGCCCACCCCGCCGGACCCCGCCTGGATGAAGACCTTCTGGCCTTTTTTCAGCTGCGCCTTTTCCACCAGCGCCTGCCAGGCCGTGAGGCCCACCAGCGGGATCGACGCCGCCTCTTCCATCGTCAGGCCCCGGGGCTTGAGCGCCAGCGAGGACTCCTTGACGGCGATGAGTTCTGCAAAGGCGCCGATGCGGAAATCGTCGGCCCGGGCGTAGACCTCGTCGCCGGGCTTGAACTGCCGCACACGCGGCCCCACGCTGACCACCACGCCCGCCACGTCATGCCCGAGGACGAGGGGCATCTTGTAGGGCAGGATGAGCTTGAACTCACCGTCGCGGATCTTCGCGTCCAGCTGGTTGATTCCCGCCGCATGCACGGAGACCAGCACCTCGTCGTCGCGCAGATCCGGGGCGGGCATATCGGCAAGCCGCAGCGCGGCCTTTTTGGCATAGCGGTCGAGGACAAAGGCTTTCATGGGGCATCCTGGGTGAGGGGCAAAGCGCAGAACCGTGCAGCTCGCAAGCAAATTCGCATGATGATCATCATATGTAAAGGCAAAAAAAAGCGCGCTGCTGGGGGAGTCAGCCGGGCGCGCCGGGCGGCGTGGCAGGCGCAGAGTCTGCAGCGTGCGTCGAATTCGTCAGCTGCGTCAGGTGCTTGAGCGCGGCCTCGCGCAGGCTGTCCGACAGCGCGGGCTCGTCCACCGCGCGGGCCAGCACCAGGGCGCCCACCATGGTGGCCATGGTGACCAGCGCCTGCTCGTGCGTACCGGGCTGCCCCCATTGCGGCGACTGGCGCGCGATGAGGTCGACCATTTCCTTGATGTGCCGGGTGGCCACGCGGCGCACCTCGGGCGCCTGGCGCGATGTCTCCGAGCCCAGGGCGACCAGCGGGCAGCCCATCTCGACGCTCTCGACATGCTGGCGCGACAGATAGGCCGAGAGCATGGCGGCCAGCGCGCGGGGCGACGGCTCGCCGGCCGCGGCACCGGCCGCCAGCGCTGCGGATTCCGTGCACGCCTTGGCGGCCGCCTCGGCCAGCATGGCCTCGCGGGAGTCGAAGTGCGCGTAGAAGGCGCCGTGCGTCAGGCCCGCCTCTTTCATGATGTCCGCCACGCCCGTGCCGTGGTACCCCTGGCGCCGGATCGCGCGCGAGGCCACCGACACGATGCGCTCGTGCGTGGCCTCCTTGGCGGCGGCTCTGGAATGGGGTGTGGACTTTAGCATGATGCGCATCATACGACATATCACTCTGTGTCGCAATCCCGGCCGTCTGAGCCGCAGCTTCTGCGAGGCCCCATCCACCCGAGCCCCCTGCGCCCTCGACACCAGAGACTCAGGCCCTGCGAAAGGGCCTGCCTGCAAACACTACAATTTTCATAGCGCCTTGCGCCCTACCAGCAAGCGGTAGGGGCCTATTTCTCTCACATCCACTCACAGCTTGGCGATGGACACCTCGGTCGACTTGACCAGCGCCACCACGTCGGAGCCCACGACCAACGCCAGCTCGTCCACCGAGCGCGTGGTGATGACCGACGTGACGATGCCCCAGGGGGTTTCGACATCGACTTCGGAGACGACATCGCCGCGCACGATCTCGCGGACTTTGCCCTTGAACTGGTTGCGGACGTTGATGGCTTGGATGGACATGGGGTTCTCCTTGATGGGGCCGTAGGGCGAAGAAAGGAATGACAGAAGACAAAAAAAAGAAAGCAATGAAAGGCAGCAGGCGCCAGAAACGGCTACACCGCCCAGCGCAGACCATGCGCAGGCACGCCGGGCCACGGCGCTTCGTGCGCCGGTTCGCCATCGGGCTTTTGCAGCACGCGGTCCAGGATGCGTTTTTCGATGGCGGCAAAGGCAGCGTCGCCGTGCGACCGGGGGCGTGGCAGGTCGATGCGCTGGTCGAGCGCGATCTGGCCGTCCTCGATCAGGATCACGCGGTCGGCCAGGGCCACGGCCTCCTGCACATCGTGGGTCACCAGCAGCGCGGTGAAGCCGCTGCTGCGCCACAGGCCTTCGATGAGGCGGTGCATCTCGATGCGGGTCAGCGCATCGAGCGCGCCCAGGGGCTCGTCGAGCAGCAGCAGGCGCGGGTTGTGCACCAGGGCGCGGGCCAGGGCCACGCGCTGGCGCTGGCCGCCGGACAGGCGCGCGGGCCACTCGGTCAGGCGGTCCCCCAGGCCCACGCGGGCCAGCACATCGGCGGCGGCGCCGCGCCGCGCGGGCGGCAGGCCCAGGGCCACGTTGTCGGCCACGCGCTTCCAGGGCAGCAGGCGCGAGTCCTGGAACATGATGCGGGTGTCGTCGCTCAGCCCGGCGACGTCCTTGCCGTCGAGGCGGATCGCGCCGCCCGAGACGGATTCGAGCCCGGCCACCAGGCGCAGCAACGTGCTCTTGCCGCAGCCGCTGCGGCCCACGATGGCCACGAACTGGCCGGGCTCGATCACAAGCTCGGTCTTCTTGAGCACGTCGCGCGCGCCGTAGCGCTTGTCCACGCCGCGCACTTCCAGGCGCACGCCTTGCGCGGCGGGGGTGTGGGTCGTCTGGGTCATGGTGTCAGGCTCCGGTCTTGAACAGCGGCACGTCCAGCGCGTTCACGCGCTTGGGCAACAGCTTTTCGGCAAAGAAGGCATCGGCGATGCGTTGTTGTTCAGTCAGCGCCGCGGGCACCACGGCGCGCACCTCGTAGCTGCGGCGGCTGTTGGCCAGCTCGATCACGCCCGCGTCCAGCCCCCATACGGGCGACAGCAGCGCGGCCGCGTCCTTGGGGCTTTGCTTGACCCAGACGCCAGCCTTTTGCAGCTCGGTGAAGAACACGCGCAGCACGTCGGGCCGCGCCTGGGCAAACGAAGTGCCTGCCAGGTAGTAGCGCTGGTAGGAGGCCAGGTCGCGCCCGTCGGCCAGCACCCGCACAGTGGACTGCTTTTGCACGGCAGCGAGGAACGGGTCCCACACCACCCAGGCGTCGATGGCGCCGCGCTCGAAGGCGGCGCGGCCATCGGCGGGGGTCAGGTACGCGGGCTCGATGTCCTTGAACGCCAGGCCCGACTTTTCCAGCGCGGCGATCAACAAGAAGTGCACGCCAGCGGCCTTGGCAAAACCGATCTTCTTGCCCTTGAGGTCGGCAACCGTCTTGATGGGCGAGTCGGCGCGCACCACGATGGCCTGGGCCGAGGGCGATGGAGACTCCTGCGCCACGAAGGTCAGGTTGGCGCCCGCTGCCTGGGCAAACACCGGCACGGTGTCGGCCACGTCGGCGCTCACATCGATGTTGCCCAGGTTCAGCGCTTCGAGCAGCGGCAGGCCACTGGTGAACTCGTGCCACGTCACCTTGACGTTGAGCGGCGCGAGCAACTGCTCCAGCGTGCCGCGCGTGCGCAGGATGGTGGTGAGGGTGGAGGATTTTTGAAGTCCTATGCGCAATGTTTGCAGGGTCTCAGGCTTGCCCTGCGCGGCGGCCAGGCCGCTCGACAGCGCGGCGATGGCACCCAGCATGGTGCGCCGATGAATGTGGAAAGGGGTGGTCATGGTGGTCGATAACTTGAAATGAGGAGGAACTTGGCAACTCAGGGGCCGATGCATCGCCGCATCCCCTGCAACTGGCGCGCCCGGTGCGAGAGACGCCGCGCAAGGGCCGCCCCGCCGCCGCGCCGGTGTCGTCCCCCTTCCCCTAGCGCGCAGCGCGTAGAGAGAAGGAGGAAGCCGCGCAGCGGCTCAGGGGGTTGCATAACCAGGATGCCAGCGCAGCCAGTAGCGCTCCAGGCCCTTGGCGAACAGATCGGCCAGCTTGCCCAGCAGTGCGTACAGCAGGATGCCGACCAGCACGATGTCGGTCTGCAAAAACTCGCGGGCGTTCATCGTGAGGTAGCCGATGCCCGCCTGAGCCGAGATGGTCTCGGCCACGATCAGGATCACCCACATCAGGCCCAGCGAGAAGCGCAGGCCCACCAGAATGCTGGAGAGCGCGCCGGGCAGGATGATCTGCTTGTACAGCTGCCAGCGGCCGAGGCCATAGGTGCGCCCCATCTCGATCAAACCGGGGTCCACGTTGCGGATGCCGTGGAAGGTGTTGAGGTAGATCGGGAAGAACACCGACACGCTGATGAGGAATAGCTTGGCCGACTCATCGATGCCGAACCACAGGATGACCAGCGGAATCAGCGCCAGCGCGGGGATGTTGCGCACCATCTGGATGGTGGAGTCGAGCAAGGTCTCGAACACGCGCACCGAGCCCGTGAGCAGGCCCAGCAGCAGGCCCAGGCCACCGCCGATCGCCAGGCCCGCGAGCGCGCGGCCCGCGCTCACCTTGACATGGGTCCACAGCTCGCCCGACACGGTCAACGTCCAGGCGGCCTTGATCACCTCCAGGGGCGCGGGCAGCACCCGGGTGGAGAGCCATCCCTGCGACGACGCGATCTGCCACAGCACGATCAGCCCCACGGGCACGGCCCAGGGCAGCAGGCGCTGCGCAACGCTGGCAAGGAAGCGGGCCAGCGGCGCGGGTAGCAAGGGACTCTCGATCGGCAGATCGACGGAGTCGGCCACGGGCGATACCTGCAGCTCTCGGACAGTCTGTGTCTGTGTCATGGGTTGATTTCCGGTTCGTGGTCAGGCTCCAAGAACTCCAGCTGGTTGCCCGCCGGGTCCTTGACGTAAAAGCGCAGGTAGCCGGGCAGTGCGCGGTTTTCCACCAGCGCCAGTTCGGCCTGCAGCAGGCGGTGGCGCAATGCGGGCAGGTCCTGCACCTCGAAGGCCAGGTGCGATACCGCGGGCGCGGGCTGCCAGTGCTCGGTGGGCACCAGGTCGATGCGCTGCGTGCCCGCGGCAAAGCGCAGCGTGTTGCCCGCCTGCAGGCGCACTTCGGGCAGCCCCAGCAGGCTGGCATAGAAGCGCCGGATGGGCGCCTCGGCACCGGCCGGAAAGGCCAGCTGCACATGGTTGATGGACTGGATGCTCATGGCATGGCTCCTGTCAGGGGTTTCAGCTTTGCGACGCACGTGGCACGAAGTCGTTGGCCACGGTTTCGCCAAAGGGGCCGAGCGGGTTGCCGCCAGCGAGCTTCTCGCGCACGCCCAGCGGCAGCAGCGGGAACACCAGTTCAGCGAAGCGGTAGGCTTCTTCCAGGTGCGGATAGCCCGACAGCACGAAGTGGTCGAGCCCCAGATTCGCGTATTCGGTGATGCGGGCGGCCACCGTCTCGGGGTCGCCGACCAGCGCCGTGCCCGCGCCACCGCGCACCAGGCCCACGCCGGCCCACAGGTTGGGGCTGATCTCCAGGTCTGCGCGGCTGCGCTTCACACCCCCGGCATGCAGCGCGGCCATGCGGCGCTGGCCTTCGGAGTCCATGCGCGCAAAGACCGACTGCGCACGCTCCACGGTTTCGTCGTCCACATGGCTGATGAGTTCTTCAGCCGCGGCCCAGGCCTGCGCCTCGGTCTCGCGCACGATGACGTGCAGGCGGATGCCGAATTTCACGGTGCGGCCGTGTTTGGCGGCACGGGCGCGCACGTCGGCCACCTTCCTGGCGACTTCGGCCGGGGGCTCGCCCCAGGTGAGGTAGGTCTCGACCTGCTCGGCCGCCAGGTCGTGCGCTGCGTCGGACGAGCCGCCGAAGTACACCGGAGGGTGCGGCTCCTGCAGCGGCGGGAACAGCAGCTTGGCGCCCTTGACGGACAGGTGCTTGCCCTCGTAGTCGAAGGTCTCGCCCCGGTGGCTGCGCGTGAGAATCTCGCGCCAGATGCGGATGAACTCGGCCGACTGCTCATAGCGCGTGGCGTGGTCCAGGAACACGCCATCGCCTTCCAGCTCAGCCCGGTCGCCACCCGTCACCAGGTTGATGAGCAGACGCCCGCCCGACAGGCGGTCGAAGGTGGCGGCCATGCGCGCGGCCAGCGCAGGCTGGTGCAGGCCGGGGCGCACCGCTACCAGGAACTTGAGCTTCTTCGTGACCGCCAGCAGGCTCGATGCGATCACCCACGGGTCTTCGCACGAACGGCCGGTGGGAATGAGCACTCCTTCGTAGCCCAGGCTGTCGGCGGCCACTGCCACCTGCTGCAGGTACTCGAGGCTGAGCTGGCGCGCGCCCCTGGCTGTGCCAAGGTAGCGGCTGTCGCCGTGGGTGGGAATGAACCAGTAGATTTTCATGGTGTCGCTTTGCCGTGTGGGGGTCATCAATAGGAGAAGGCCAGGCCGTAGCCCGCCAGCGAAAAGCCGAAACGCAATGGACAGGCCCGCATGCCCCCCGCCGCCACATCGGCACGCACACCGGCCTGCACACGGTTGCGCGTGCGGACCAGCCTGCGCGCCGGCGCCTTCAGGCGCCAGGCGTTGGCCGTGGTGCGCAGCACGCGGCGTGCTGCGTCGTGGACAGGGTTTGCGAAAGCGTTGGGCATGTCAGGGCTCCTTGGTTTCAATTGCGGCGGACTGTGTGACGCATGGCGTTCAAAACTGGCGCGGCCCAGGCCAGTGCACCCGTGGAACTGGCTCTGCCAGGCCACCGGGTGCGTCCCCCTCCCGCAGGAGAGGGGGAAGACGCGAAGCGGCTCAGGGGGTGCACCCCGGCCTCTACCACGGCGAGCGCGCCACGTCGCGCACCTGGATCCGCCGGGGAATCAGCTTCAAGTCGAAGAAGGTGTCGGCGATCCTTTGCTGTTCGGCCAGGATCTCGGGTGTGACCGGGCCCGTGCCGTACTCGGCACGCGACGTGGACAAATCGAGCACGGGCTTGGGGATGCCGAACAGCGGGGCCAGTTCGGCCGCCAGCAGGTCGCGGTTGACCTTGGCCCAGATGTCGATCTTGTTGATCTCTTCGATGGCGATGCGCAGCACGTCGGTGTTCTTGTCGGCGTACTGCAGCGACGAGAAGTAGTAGGCGCGGTTGCCCACCACGCCGGTGGCGTCGGCCAGCAGGCGGGCGTCCAGCGTCTTTTCGGCGGCAGCGGCAAACGGGTCCCAGATCACCCAGGCGTCGATGGAACCTTTTTCGAATGCGGCGCGTGCATCGGCCGGGGGCAGGAAGACCACGTTCACGTCCGCATATTTCAGGCCGTTCTTCTCGAGCAGCTTGACCAGGAAGTAGTGCACGTTGCTGCCCTTGTTGAGCGCAATCTTCTTGCCCTTGAGGTCGGCCACGGTCTTGATGGGCGAGCCCTTGGGCAGCAGCACGCTCTCGGCCTTGGGACGGGGCACGGTGGCGGCCACATAGGCCAGCGGGGCGCCCGCGGCCTGCGCGAAGATCGGGGGGGCTTCGCCCACGTCGCCGAAGTCGATGGAGCCGACGTTCAGTGCCTCCAGCTGCACGGGGCCGGCCGTGAACTCGGTCCATTTGATGGAGACACCCAGCGGGGTCAGACGCTTTTCGAGCGTGCCGCGGCCCTTGAGAAGGCTCAGGAAGCCCTTCTGGTGGCCGATGCGGAACTCACGGGCAGGGGTTTGCGCCAACGCGCCGAAGGCCGGCAGCGCGACTGCGCTGGCCGCACCCTGGACGAGGCGGCGGCGGGACAGGGAGATCGAAGTCGTCATGGTGTTCTTCTGAAGATGGATGCGTATGCAATGGGCCGGGGCATCAGGGCTGGGCGCCGAGCACCACTGCGTCGCTCACCTTGATGGCCTTGGGGATCAGCTTCAGTTCGAAGAACGTGTCGGCGATCTTTTGCTGGTCGGCCGCGACATCGGGCGTGATGGGCTTGACGTTGAATTCGTAGCGCTGCAGCGCCAGCTCGACCACGTCCACCGGCAGGCCTTGCAGCGGCGCGATCAGCTCTGCGGCCTGGCGCAGGTTCTTCTTGAGCCAGATGCCTTGGGCCACCGAGTCCTCGAACAGTGCCGCGACCACCTTGGGGTTCCTGGTGACGAAGTCGCGGGCACCCAGGTAGTACTGGTAGTTGTTGACCACGCCGCCCGTGCCGTCGGCCAGCACGCGGGCGCCAGTGGCTTTCTCTGCGGCGGCCTGGAACGGGTCCCAGATCACCCAGGCATCCACGTTCTTGCTCTCGAACGCGGCGCGGCCGTCGGCCGGGGCCAGGTACACGGGCTGGATGTCGGAGAGCTTGAGGCCGTTCTTCTCGAGCTGCCTGACCAGCAGGTAGTGCACGTTGCTGCCCTTGTTGAGCGCGACCTTCTTGCCCTTGAGGTCGGCCACCGACTTGATGGACGAGTCCTTGGCCACCAGGATGGCCTCGGCGCGCGGCGCGGCGGGGTCGTGCCCGAAGTAGACGAACTTGGCGCCAGCGGCCTGGCCGAAGATGGGCGGCGCCTCGCCCACATAGCCCACGTCCACGGCGCCCACGTTCAGGCCTTCCAGCAGCTGGGGGCCAGCCGGAAACTCGACCCACTTCACGCCGAAGCCCAGGGGAGCGAGCTTCTTCTCCAGCGTGCCCGCCGCTTTTTGCAGCACGAACAGGCTGGCCGACTTCTGGTAGCCAATCCGCAGCTCGCCCCTGGTCTGGGCATGCACCGGCTGCGCCAGCAGGAAGGCGGCGATCAGCACGAACGCGGTGAAGACCACGAAGCCGATGAACATGTTGCGCAGGGCGGCCAGCCCGCCGGCGGGCGGGGCATCGTGGGCGCGGTCTGAGCTGGCTGCGCCGTCGCGTGTCAGTGTGCTCATGGTGAATGTCCTTTGAATCATGAAAAAAAGGGGGCGTCTGAACCGGGCAGTGCTCCGCCCTGCCCACCGCTGCGGGCAGCGGGGCCATCGAAAGAGGGAAACGAAAAATGGGGGAGCCCAGCCGGGCCGCGGCACCCCACCGCTGCGGATGTGCGGGCGGGGCCCGTCAGACGCTACATCGCACCTGCGAGAAATGCACCGGCGCGAACCGCGTGGCCTGGGCAGGGAACGGGCGCAGCGTCTCGGTCACGAGCACGTTGACCGCATCGTCCAGCCGCGTGGCGATGTCGTCGTTCAGGTGGTAGGCGCCCTCGGGCGTCAGCGTGACCTGCGCATCGGTGGCATAGATGCCCGGCAGGATGCTCTTGGCACCCAGCGACTGCAGCACGGGGCGCAGCGCGTAGTCCAGCGCCAGCATGTGGTGCGGGCTGCCGCCGGTGGCCAGGGGCAACACGATCTTGCCCTTGAGCGCCGTCTGCGGCAGCAGGTCCAGGAACACCTTGAGCACGCCGCTGTAGGCCGCCTTGTAAACCGGCGTGGCCACCACCAGCACGCTGGCCCGGGCCACCTGGTCGACAGCGCCCACCACGGTGGGATGGCCGAAGTCGGCCAGCAGCAAGGCCTGGGGCGACAGGTCGCGGATATGGATGCGGTCCACCAGCGCGCCGCGCACCGACAGGCGCTGGGCCACAGCATCCAGCAGGGCGGCGGAGCGGGAACGCTCGGAGGGGCTGCCGGCGATGAGAAGAGCGGACATGAAATGTGTTTCCAGAGGGCGTGACTTGGCCAGCGCCACCGTGGATCCGGCTTCGCCGGGCCACGGGTGGCGCCCCTTGAAGGGAGGCGGCCGAAGGCCGCTTCGGGGTGAGCCTATTTTTTGGTGTAGATCTGGTCGAAGCTGGCGTTGTCGGCAAAGTGCTCCTTGGCCGCCTTGTCCCAGCCACCGAACGCGTCGTTGATGGTGAACAGGTTCAGCTTGGGGAACTGCTTGGCGTACTTGGCCTTGGCCTTGTCCGACACGGCGGGGCGGTAGAAGTGCTTGCCGGCGATGTCCTGGCCTTCTTCGGTGTACAGGTACTGCAGGTAGGCCTCGGCCACGGCGCGCGTGCCCTTCTTGTCCACGTTCTTGTCCACCACCGTCACGGCGGGCTCGGCCAGGATGGAGATCGAGGGCGCGATCACGTCGAACTTGGTGCCGAATTCCTTTTCCAGCAGGTAGGCCTCGTTCTCCCAGGCGATCAGCACGTCGCCCTGGTTGCGCTGGGCAAACGTGATGGTGGAGCCACGTGCGCCGGTGTCCAGCACGGGCACGTTGCCGTACAGCTTGGCCACGAAGTCTTTCGCCTTGGCATCGCTGCCCCCGTTCTTGCGCTTGGCGAACTCCCAGGCGGCCAGATAGTTCCAGCGGGCGCCGCCCGAGGTCTTGGGGTTGGGCGTGATCACGCTGATGCCGGGCTTGACGAGGTCGTCCCAGTCCTTGATGCCCTTGGGGTTGCCCTGGCGCACCACCAGCACGATGGTCGAGGTGTAGGGCGAGCTGTTATGGGGCAGGCGCTTTTGCCAGTCCTTGGGGATCCAGCCGCCGTTGGTATGCAGCGCGTCGGTGTCGCCGGCCAGTGCCAGGGTGGCCACGTCGGCGTCCAGCCCGTCGATGATGGAGCGCGCCTGCTTGCCCGAGCCGCCGTGGCTTTGCTTGACGGTCACGTCCTGGCCGGTCTTGGCCTTCCAGTGCTTGGCGAACGCCTGGTTGAAATCCACATACAGCTCGCGCGTCGGGTCGTACGAGACATTGAGCAGCGTCACGGACTGCGCAAACGACGGCAATGCCGTCAGGGCCAAACTCCCCGCCAGGGCGGCGGCGAAGGGAAACTTGATAAAGTCGCGGCGAAAGTTCATAGGGAGCCTCTTTTTTTCGAATGCAAAACGGTGCAACTCACCGATGAAACGCATTCTGGAAGACCCTCTTCAAAACTGGAACTACTGAGATTTCAGTTCTTTATATCCAAATCATCTGAGCAGCCCTTTGCGCTGCGGCAGACTCCACCCATCAACAAGGAACCCCATGGCACGCACCGTTCAATGCATCAAGCTCGGCAAGGAAGCAGAGGGCCTCGACTTTCCGCCCTACCCCGGCGAGCTGGGCAAACGCATCTGGGAAAACGTGAGCAAGGAAGCCTGGGCAGGCTGGCTCAAGCACCAGACCATGCTGGTCAATGAAAACCGCCTCAATCTGGCCGACGCGCGTGCCCGCCAGTACCTGGCCCGCCAGATGGAAAACCATTTCTTTGGCGGTGGCGCAGACGCCGCGGCGGGATATGTCCCGCCCAGCGCGCAATGAAGCGCAGCGAAATGCAGCGCTGCAAAAAGTGGTTTCGCCAAAACCACTTTTTCGGCGGTGGTGCGGATGCCGCAGCGGGCTACGTCCCACCGAGCGCATGAGCCTCCATGTCAGTTTTCCGTAGCATTACCGACCACCCGCAGCCCATGAAACTGGCGCTGCCCGGACGAGGTAGCCGCGGAACTGGATTTGCCAGGCCGCTGGCTGCGGCCCCCTCCCACGCGAAGCGTGAGAGAGGGGGACGGCGCGAAGCGACTCAGGGGGTGCGTCATCTCCGAGCCTGTTGACTGGCTGCCGGACGGCACCCCCTACAGCCCCCGTTTTGGTGACCGCTACCACAGTGAAAATGGCGGCCTGGACCAGGCCCGCCGCGTTTTCCTGCAGGGCTGCGGCCTGCCTGGCGCCTGGGCGGGGCAGCCGCAATGGCGCATTCTGGAAACGGGGTTCGGCTTCGGGCTGAACTTCCTGGTGACCTGGGCCGCCTGGCGGGCTGACCCCGCACGCCCCACCCTGCTGCACTTCGTGTCGACCGAGGCCTGGCCCGTGAGCGCGGCCGACCTGCTGCGCGCCACCACGGCCCACCCCGAGCTGGCCCCCTTGGCGCAGGAGCTTCATCGCCAATGGTGGGGCCTGCTGCCCGGGGTGCACCGGCTGCGGTTCGACGGAGGCCGGGTGCTGCTCACGCTGTGTGTGGGCGATACACAGACCGTGCTGCGCCAGCAGCAGCTGACGGTGGATTCCATCTACCTCGACGGTTTCAGCCCGCAGCGCAACCCCGGGATCTGGGACCTGCACACCCTGAAGGCCGTGGCACGCTGCTGCCAGCGCGGCACCCGCCTGTCCACCTGGACCATCGCGCGCGCGGTGCGCGACGCGCTCACCCAGTGCGGCTTCGCGGTGGCCCGTGTCCCGGGCGTGCCGCCCAAGCGCGACAACCTGCACGCCCAGTACGCCCCCCACTGGGAGCCGCGCACCGCCCCCCGCGCACAGCCCGAACCCGCGCTGCCCGGCGATTGCATCGTGATCGGCGGGGGCATCGCCGGCGCGGCCAGCGCGGCCAGCCTGGCGCGCCGGGGCTGGCAGGTGCGGGTGCTGGACAGCGCCGCCGAACCCGCCGCCGGGGCCTCGGGCCTGCCGGCGGGGGTGTTCGCGCCCCATGTGTCGCCGGACGACAGCGTGCTGTCGCGCCTGTCGCGCAGCGGCGTGCGCACCACCCTGCAGCAAGCCCGATGGCTGCTGCGCGAAGGCACCGACTGGTTGGCCTGCGGCGTGCTGGAGCACCGCACCGACGGCACCCCCGGGCTGGCCGCCAGCTGGGGCCAGGGGTCCGGCGTGGACTGGAGCGAGCCGGCCCCGCCGGCAACGCTGGCCGCCGCGGGCCTGGGCCGCGAAACCACCGCGTGCTGGCACAGCCAGGGGGGCTGGATACGCCCCGCGCGCATGGCGGCCGCCCTGCTCGCGCAACCCGGCATCCACTGGCAGGGCCACTGCGAGGTGGCCCGCCTGCGGCGTGTGGAGGCCGCCGGCGCGGCGCCCGTCTGGCAGGCGCTGGACGCCCGGGGCCAGGTGCTCGCCCAGGCGCCCACCATCGTCATTGCCGCGGGCGCGGGCAGTGCGATGCTGCTGGAACACCGATGGCCCCTGCAGCCCGTGCGCGGGCAGGTGTCCTGGGGCGAGCACCAGGCAGGCCCCGGGCCCGGGGTGCCTTTTCCCGTGAACGGCAACGGCAACCTGGTGCCCCGCTTTCCGCTGGGTGACGGCCCGTGCGGCCCGGCTGCGTGGGTGATGGGCTCCACCTTCGAGCGCGATGTGGATACCCTGCCTCCGTCCGGGGCCGACGTCCAGGCGGCCCACGCGGCCAACTGGGCCAAGCTCCAGGCGCTGCTGCCCCAAACGGCCCCTGTGCTGCGCGCGGCCTTTGCCGCCGCACCGCAGGCGGCGGAGGCTGCGCCCGGCCCCCTGCACGCCTGGGCCGCCGTGCGCTGCACCGCGCCCGACCGGCTGCCGATCGTGGGTCCCGTCGACGCCGAGGCGCTGCCCGGGCTCTGGGCCTGCACAGCGATGGGCGCGCGCGGGCTGACCCTGGCGCTTCTGTGCGGCGAACTGCTGGCCGCCCGCCTGCAGGGAGAACCCCTGCCCATCGACACGAAACTCGCCAAAGCGCTGGGCAGCGAACGGTTGTAGCGGGCCTGTAACAGCTTCGTGACCGGGAATCACGGCGGCTTACCCCGTGGAAACCCGCGCCAATCCTTGCTTATAAGCAAATAGGCATATTGGAAGGACGAAACAATAGTTTGCATCCATAAGCGAGCATCCTACATTCGCACCCTATGCATGAATTGGTGTTTGTCTTCGCAGGCTTTGCGGTCGGGTTCATCGTGGGCCTGACCGGGGTCGGCGGCGGCTCGCTGATGACCCCCGTGCTGATCTTTTTCTTCGGCGTGAAGCCCCACCTGGCCATCGGCACCGACCTGCTGTTTGCCGCATTCACCAAGATGGGCGGCACCGTGAGCATGGCGCGCCAGCGCCTGGTGCCCTGGCGCGTGGTGGCCCAGCTGTGCGCGGGCAGCATTCCGGCCGCGCTGCTGGCGCTGTGGGCGCTCAAGGTCCTGGGCCCCGCCAGTGCCCAGGCGCAGCGGATCATGACGACCACGCTCGGTTTCGCGCTGCTGTTGACAGCCGCGGCCACGCTGTACAAGGTGGTGGCCTTCTCGCGCCAGCGCCAGGCGGCCGACCATGCCAAGCGCCAGGCCAGCACCGAGCAATCCACCCGCCCCCGCCACTGGAGCCTGCCCGTGCTGCTGGGCGCCGTGATCGGCACGCTGGTCACCTTCACCTCGGTGGGCGCGGGCGCCATCGGCGTCACGGTGCTGCTGCTGGTCTACCCTCTGCTACCCCTGCCCCGCGTGATCGGTGCCGACATCGCCTATGCCGTGCCATTGACCCTGGTGGCGGGTCTGGGCCATGCCACGCTGGGTTCGGTGGACTGGCCTTTGCTTGCACAATTGCTGGCTGGCTCGTTGCCGGGCATCTGGCTGGGCTCGCGCCTGGTCACCCGCACCCCCGAGCGCCTGATCCGCTCCGCGCTGTCCCTCCTGCTGGCCTGGGCAGGCGCCAAATTAATAATGATCTGATTGGTCCACGATGTATCAATACACACCCTTCGACAAGACGTTCGTCAAGCAGCGCGCCCGCCAGTTCCGCGACCAGCTCAACCGCTGGCAGGCCGGCAAACTGGCCGAGGACGACTTCCGCCCCCTGCGCCTGCAAAACGGCTGGTACGTGCAGCGCTACGCCCCCATGCTGCGCGTGGCCGTGCCCTACGGCGAGATCGCCAGCCGCCAGCTGCGCGTGCTGGCCACCATCGCCCGCGAGTACGACGAGCCCGAAGCGGCCGTGTTCAAGGCCGCCATGGAAGGCCAGGGCCTGCTGGGCACCACCTTCCTGCCCAAGAACTGCGCCCACTTCACCACGCGCACCAATGTGCAGTTCAACTGGATTCCGCTGTCCAAGAGCGCTGACGTGATGGACCTGCTGGCCACCGTGGACATGCACGGCATCCAGACCAGCGGCAACTGCATCCGCAACACCACCACCGACGCACTGGCCGGCGTCGCCGTGGATGAGATCGTGGACCCGCGCCCCTACGCGGAAATCATCCGCCAGTGGACCACGCTGCACCCCGAGTTCGCGTTCCTGCCGCGCAAGTTCAAGATCGCCATCAGCGGCGCCAAGGACGACCGCGCCGCCACCGGCTGGCACGACGTGGGCCTGCACCTCGTCAAGAACGAGGCGGGCGAGATCGGCTTCAAGGTCTTCGTGGGCGGCGGCATGGGCCGCACGCCCGTGATCGGCACGGTGATCCGCGAGTTCCTGCCCTGGAATCAGATCATGAATTACATCGAGGCCATCGTGCGCGTGTACAACGAGCACGGCCGCCGCGACAACAAGTACAAGGCCCGCATCAAGATCCTGGTCAAGTCCGAAGGCCAGCAGTACATCGACGATGTGGAAGAAGAGTACCGCCAGATCATGGAGATCGACGGCGGCCCGCACACCGTGCCCCAGGCCGAGTTCGACCGCGTGGCCGCCTGCTTTGTGCCACCCAAGCTGGCCGACATTGCCGACGTGGCCCCCGCAGCCTTGCAGGCGTCGCTGGACGCACAGGCGGCAGAGCATGTGATGTTTGGCCGCTGGCTCAAGCGCAACGTGCACGCGCACCAGAACCCGCAGCTGCGCGCCGTGACGCTGTCGTTCAAGCGCCCCGGCCAGTCGCCGGGCGACGCGACCAGCGAGCAGCTGATCGCCGTGGCCGACCTGGTGGACAAATATTCCGCCGGCGAAGCCCGCGTGACGCACGACCAGAACGTGGTGCTGCCCTGGGTGCATGCCAGCCGCCTGTTCGAGCTGTGGCAAGAGGCCAAGGCCCTGGGCCTGGCCAGCGCCAACGTGCAGCTGCTCACCGACATGATCGCCTGCCCCGGCGGCGACTTCTGCGCGCTGGCCAACGCCCGCTCGCTGCCGATCGCCGAGGCCATCACCCAGCGCTACCAGGACCTGGACGAGCTCGACGACATCGGCGAGATCGACCTGCACATCAGCGGCTGCATCAACAGCTGCGGCCACCACCACAGCGGCCACATCGGCATCCTGGGCGTCGACAAGGACGGCAAGGAGTGGTACCAGGTCACGCTCGGCGGCTCCGACGGCTCCGACCTGTCGGGCGCCGCCGTGGCCGGCAAGGTGATCGGCCCTTCGTTCTCGGCCGCCGAAGTGCCCGACGTGATCGAAGCCGTGCTCACCACCTACCGCAGCCTGCGCGAAAGCGGCGAGAGCTTTCAGAATACCGTGCGCCGCACCGGCCTGGACCCCTTCAAGGAAGCCGCCAAGACTGCCCGCCACCCCGCCAAGGAAGAGCTGGCCACGGCCTGATCGCCAGCCGCCACGCCCTGATAAGACCCATGAAAATTCTTGCCTCCCAAGACCACCAGCCGCCCGCAGAGGGCGATGCCCGCGCCGTGGCGCTGGCCAACGATGCCGATGCACTGGCCCTGCCGCTCGACGGCGTCGAGCGCGTGGACCTGCATTTCCCCAGCTTCACCGATGGCCGCGCGTTCAGCCAGGCCTTCTTGCTGCGCCGCCGCCGCGGCTTTGCGGGCGACATCCGCGCCACGGGCGACGTGCTGATCGACCAGCTGGTGCAGATGCAGCGCACGGGCTTTTCGTCGGCCGTGCTGCGCGATGGCGTGGACCCGGCCGATGCGCAGCGCCAGTTCGAGATGTTCCCCGGCTTCTACCAGGGCGACGCGGTGCACCCGCAGCCTCTCTTTGCCGACAAGGCTGCCGCCTGAGCCAGACCCGCAGCGCTGGTACGCACACCCACGAGCACCCCACCATGAGCCAATTCGATCTCGCACGCGTCAATGCCGACCTGGGCCGCAACGCCGAAGGCCTCGTCGCCTGGGCACTGGGCCTGGGCCAGAGCCCCATCGTCACCACCAACTTCCGCCCGTTCGAGGCGGTGATCCTGCACATGGTGTCCGCAGTGAACCCCGATGTGCCGGTGGTCTGGATGGACAACGGCTACAACACCGAAGCCACCTACCGCTTTGCCGACGAGGTGACCCAGCAGCTGGGCCTGAACCTCAAGATCTACCTGCCGCGCCGCTCGCGCGCGCACCGCGAGGCCGTGGAGGGCGCAACGCCTGCCCTGGACGACCCCCGCCACGCCGCGTTCACCGAAGAAGTGAAGCTCGAGCCCTTCGCCCGCGCCTTGCGCGAGACAGCCCCCAAGGTGTGGTTCACCGCACTGCGTGCCACCGACACCGCCGTGCGCGCGCAGATGGACCCGGTCAGCATCAACCCTGATGGCCTGATCAAGGTGGCGCCGCTGCTGCACTGGTCGTCCAAGGATCTGCACGAATACTGCGTCCAGCACGGCCTGCCCAACAACTTCGACTATGTGGACCCGACCAAGGGCGAAGAGAACCGCGAGTGCGGCCTGCACATCGCGCATTGACCTCGAAAATGACTCCCCCTGAGCCGCTTCGCGTCTTCCCCCTCTCTCGCTGCGCGGGAGGGGGACACGCCCGGTGGCCCGGCAAAGCCGGTTCCACGGGTGCACTGGTCTCGAGTGCGCCAGTGGCATGCGCCGCAGCCTTTGAACTGATGACCGAGAGCACCCGACCATGAACGCACGCACCGACTCAGCGCTGCTTGAGAAAAAGACCAACAACATGAGCCACCACCTGAACAATTCGCACCTCGACGCCCTGGAAGAGGAAACCATCTTCATCCTGCGCGAGGTCGCCGCCGCCTTCGAGCGCCCCACCCTGCTGTTCTCGGGCGGCAAGGATTCGCTGGTCATGCTCAAGTGCGCCGAAAAAGCGTTTGGCACCAAGGCCAGCGGCGGCGGCATTCCCTACCCGCTGCTCATGATCGACACGGGCCACAACTTCCCCGAGGTGACGGACTTCCGCGACTTCCGCGCCAAGGAGCTGGGCGCCGAACTCATCGTGCGCAGCGTCGAGGACTCGATGGCGCGCGGCACCGTGCGCCTGGCCCACCCCGGCGAATCGCGCAACGTGCACCAGTCGGTCACGCTGCTCGAAGCGATCGAGGAATTCCGCTTCGACGCGCTCATCGGCGGCGCCCGCCGCGACGAGGAAAAGGCCCGCGCCAAGGAGCGCATCTTCTCGCACCGCGACAGCTTCGGCCAGTGGCAGCCCAAGGCCCAGCGCCCCGAGCTGTGGACCCTGTTCAACACCCGCCTGCAGCCCGGCGAACACTTCCGCGTGTTCCCCATCAGCAACTGGACCGAACTCGACGTGTGGCAGTACATCGACCGCGAGAGCATCGCGCTGCCCAGCATCTACTACACGCACAAGCGACAGGTGGTGGACCGCAAGGGCCTCCTGATGCCGGTGACCGAGCTGACCCCGCCGCGCGAGGGCGAGACGGTGCAGACGCGCGACGTGCGTTTTCGCACGGTGGGCGACATCACCTGCACCGCACCGGTGGAGAGCACGGCGGCCACGGCCGCCGACATCGTGATCGAGACCCTGGCCGCCGACGTGAGCGAGCGCGGCGCGACGCGCATGGATGACAAGACCAGCGACGCCTCGATGGAAAAGCGCAAGAAAGACGGGTACTTCTGATGACCACTATGAATTCGATAGCTACTAGCGCTTATGCATCAAGCGCTGGCGGCCAAAATGACCACATTTCCGCCCTGAAGTTCATCACCTGCGGCTCGGTGGACGATGGCAAGAGCACATTGATCGGCCGCCTGCTGGTGGACAGCAAGGCCGTGCTGCAGGACCACCTTGCCGGCGTACAGCGCCAGGGCGAAACCGACCTGGCCCTGCTGACCGACGGCCTCAGCGCGGAGCGCGAGCAAGGCATCACCATCGACGTGGCCTACCGCTACTTCGCCACCGAAGAGCGCAAGTTCATCATCGGCGACGCGCCCGGCCACGAGCAGTACACCCGCAACATGGTCACGGCCGCCAGCAGCGCCGACGCGGCCGTGGTGCTGGTCGATGCCACTAAGCTCAACTGGAAGAACGCCGACCTCGCCCTGCTGCCGCAAACCCGCCGCCACAGCCTGCTGGCCCACCTGCTGCGCGTGCATTCGCTGGTGTTCGCCGTGAACAAGCTCGACGCGGTGGAAGACCCCGCCCTCGCCTGGAAGCACATCCAGGGCGCGCTGGCGACGTTTGCCCAGGCCGCCGGCATCGCCGTGCGTGCGACGGTGCCCGTGTCGGCGCTCAAGGGCTGGAACGTGGTGGACGCCCACGCGGG
This sequence comes from Acidovorax sp. GW821-FHT09A11, assembly GCF_059418365.1. NCBI lineage: Bacteria > Pseudomonadati > Pseudomonadota > Betaproteobacteria > Burkholderiales > Comamonadaceae > Acidovorax > Acidovorax sp. GW821-FHT09A11. The sequence goes on along the minus strand of NZ_JBWKPS010000001.1, from coordinate 75,126 downwards.
CTGGTGCGGCTACGAGGGCCCCACGCTGCTGCAGGTGCTCGAAGCCCTGCCCAACACGCCCCCCGACACGGCGCTGCCCCTGGCCTTCCCGGTGCAGTGGGTCGAGAAGTTCTCGTCCTCGTCCGACACATCCCAAGGCCGCCGCGTGTTCTGGGGCCGTGTGGCCTCGGGCAATGTCACCCCCGGCACGCCGGTGCAGATCTTCCCCAGCGGCCAGCTGGCCACCGTGGCCCAGGTGCTGGACCATGCCCGCCGCCCCACCGACGTGCCCGCTGGCACCAGCGCCGGTTTCATCCTCGACCGCGAGGTGGACGTCTCGCGCGGCGACTGGATTCTGGCCGCGCCCGCGGCCACCCCCGCCGAGGACGACTTCGACACGCCGGCCAGCGTGCCCGCATGGCCCGCCAGCCGCGAGCTGCGCACCACCGTGGCCTGGATGGATGACGAACCCCTGGTCGCCGGCCGCGTGTACTGGGCGCTGCACGGCCACCGCTGGGTCAAGGCCAAGGTGAAGGCCGTGGTGCACAAGCTCAACATCCACACGCTGGCCGAGGAAGCCGCCACGCAGCTCGACCCCAACGCCATCGGCCATGTGGACCTGCTGCTGCAGGAGCCGATCCCCGCCGCAGCCTTCGGCAAGGCCCGGGTGCTCGGATCGCTGATCCTGGTGGACACCGCGAGCCACAAAACCGCTGGCGCCGTGCTGGTCAACTGATCCAGATCAGCGCCACCCCCCAAGTCACCCCATCCGGGGAAGGGGCCCTGTAACCAAAGGTCGGTGAAAGCTTCTAAAATTGAGGGTTTTCACCGACCCACACAACCTTTGTCATGACCCACGTCGTCTCCGAAAACTGCATCAAGTGCAAGTACACCGATTGTGTGGACGTGTGCCCCGTGGACTGCTTCCGCGAAGGCCCGAACATGCTCGTCATCGATCCCGACGAGTGCATCGACTGCGCCGTCTGCATCCCTGAGTGCCCGGCCAACGCCATCTTTGCCGAAGAAGACCTGCCGGCCGACCAGATCGCCTTCATCAAGCTCAATGCCGACCTGGCCTTCGCCGACGGCTGGAAGAGCATCACCAAGCGCAAGCCCGCGCTGCCCGACGCCGACGAGTGGAACGGCAAGCCGGGCAAGGTCAACGAACTGGTCAAGTGACCCCCCTGAGTCGCTTCGCGCCATCCCCCAAGGGGGACGCCACCAGTGGCCTGGCAAAGCCAGTTCCACGGTGGCACAGGTCTTTGGCAGTGCCAGTTTCGGGCGCTGCGCGCGTGGCTTGAGCATGATTCAAGAAACCGACGCCGTCGTCATCGGCGCGGGTCCCGTGGGCCTGTTCCAGGCCTTCCAGCTGGGCCTGCAAGGCATCACCGCCCACCTGATCGACGCCCTGCCCCATGCAGGCGGCCAGTGCGTCGAGCTGTACGGCGACAAACCCATCTACGACATCCCGGGCATCCCGGTGTGCACCGGGAGCGAGCTGGCTGGCCTGCTGCTTCAGCAGATTGCGCCGTTCAAGACGCAGTGGCACCTGAACACGCTGGTGTCCGCACTCACCGTGCACACCGATGGGCGCCTGCTGGTCGAAACCTCGCAAGGTGCGCAGCTGCTGGCCCGCAGCGTGTTCATTGCCGCCGGCGTGGGTGCCTTTGTGCCGCGCACGCTCAAGGTGGACGGCATCGAGCACTTTGTGGGCAAACAGGTCCACTACCAGAACCTGCCCTCCACGACCAACGTGGCCGGGCGCCATGTGGTGGTGCACGGCGGCGACGAGCCCGCGGTGGCCCGCGCCGTGGAACTGGCCGAACAAGGCCAGGCCGCCCGCGTCAGCCTGCTGCACCGCCGCGATGTGTTCCAGGCCCCGGATGCCCTGTTGCAGCGCCTGCAGCAACTGCGCGATGCGGGCCGCATCCACGTCGAGGCCGTGCAGATCACCGGCATTGAAACCGCTGGCGACCAGCTGACCGCCTTGCAGGTGGTGGACGCCGATGGCAGCACCCGCGCCCTGGCGCTGGACCTGCTGGTGGCTGTGCTGGGCATCTCGCCCCGCCTCGGGCCCATTGCGGACTGGGGTTTGGCCATGGACCGCAAACAGCTGGTGGTGGACACCGAAGCCTTCCGCACCAGTGTGCCCGGCATCTACGCCGTGGGCGACATCAACACCTACCCCGGCAAACGCAAGCTCATCCTGTGCGGCTTCCACGAGGCCACTCTCGCCGCCTTTGGCGCCGCCGAGGCGCTCAAGGGCGACAAGGTGGCGTTGCAGTACACCACCACCAGCCCACGGCTGCACCAGTTGCTGGGTGTGGCACCGGTATCGGCGCCGTCCGTCAGCGCGTAGTCCCGGCGGGCCAGGGTTCGTCACTTCGTGCCCAAACGACGCGCCCACAAATAAGCACAAAATGTCCAAAAGGCGCACAAGCGCCCGGCACGATGGCGTCTCCATTCACCCATCAGGAGCACACCATGAGCCAACAACCCCTTCAATCCATCTGGGACACCTACACCGCGTCGTGGAAGACCGACTCGGCCGCAGACCGCGACGCCCTTTTTACCCAGTCCCTCGACCCCGCCTGCACCTACAACGACCCGCTGGCCACCGCCCAGGGCTGGGACCAATTGACGGCCTACATGGACAACTTTCACAGCCAAGTGCCCGGTGGGCATTTTGTGACCCACTATTTCGCCAGCCACAACCAGCAGAGCATCGCCAAGTGGAACATGGTGGATGGCAGCGGGCAGGTGATCGGGGAAGGCGTGAGCTACGGCCGGTACAACGACCAGAATCGCCTGGTTGCGATGACCGGTTTCTTTGAAACCCCTTGAACGGACGCCACTGTGCTTTATCTCCGGCAAATCCAGGAGGGCATCGATTTCATCGAGGCCCATCTCGAATCCGATATCCAGCTTTCCGAGGTGGCACGGGCTGCAGGGATGAGCCAGTGGCACTTCCAGCGGATCTTCAAGGCGCTGACCAACGAAACCCTCAAGACCTATATCCGGTCGCGCCGGTTCTCGCGGGCGCTGGAGCAGTTGACCAGCACGCGGCTGAGCGTGCTCGACATTGCGCTGGCGTCCGGGTACGAGACGCAGGAGAGTTTTACGCGCGCGTTCCGCGATTGCTTTCGGATCACGCCGTCGCAGTACCGCAAGATGGGCAACCGCTCGCTGTTCGTGCGCAAGATCCGGTTTGACGCAAGCTACCTCGCGCACATTCACCACAACATTTCCCTGGAACCCGACATAAAGGAGCAGCCCGCCATGCAGCTGGTCGGGCTGCCCACGGACTACTACGGCATCGACTCCGAAAAGAACAACCTGGGCCAGAAGCTGCCGCCCCTGTGGGCGAAATTCCTGCCCCGGCTGGGCGAGATTGCGAACACCGTGCCCGGGGTCTGCTATGGCGTCGTGGCACCGGCGGGGCCCCACACGGAAGCGCTGCGCTACCTGGCCTGCATCGAAGTGCGGGGCCCCGGCGCCTTGCCACCGGGCATGGTGGCCATGGAAATCCCCGCATCGACCTATGCGCGCTTCACCCACCGGGGCCCTGCGCAGAATGTCGATGCGACGGTGAACTACATCTACTCGAGCTGGCTGCTGTCGGCGGGCCCATCGCACACCCTGGGGCCGGATCTGGAAATCTACGGTGCCCAGTACCACCCGACGTCCGGCGACTCGGTGATGCACTACGCGATCCCCATCGCCCGCCCCGCGCCCTGAGCGCCCCACTACAATGGCCCCGCGTTCCTTCTGGAACGCCCACGCTAGGGGTGTCGGGACCGGGCCACCGGAACCGACTGAGAGAGTCCCTTTGAACCTGATTGAGATCATCCTCGCGCAGGGAAGCACGTCCGCCTCGGCACAGCCCAGAATGAAATGACTTTGGGGCGCGCTGGCGGGCCGCCCCTGCTCTGTATTGCCACGGAGCTTGCCATGTCCTCATCCCCCGCCGCGCCCGCCACCAACGAAGCGCTGGCCCCCGTCTCCCCCGACCGCCGCGTCTTCCAATGGCATGACCACGCCTCGCTCTGGTTCAGCCTGGGCGTGGGCCTGCTGGTCATGCAGGTGGGCGCCTACCTGATGCCCGCGCTGGGCACGCAAGAGGCGCTGATCGCCATCGTCTGCGGCTCCATCGTGGGCGCGGGCCTGCTGGGCTGGGTGGCCAAGCTGGGCTGCGACAGCGGCCTGGCCAGCGCCGGGCTGATGCATGCCGTCTATGGCCGCACGTTCGCCAGCCTGCCGATCATTTTGAACATCGTGCAGCTGGTCGGCTGGGGCACGTTCGAGCTGGTGGTGATGCGCGACGCCACGGTGGCCATCGGCCAGCAGTCCGGCACCATGGCCGGCGCGCATTGGCCCGTGCTGGCCACGCTGCTGTGGGGCGGCGTGGTGATGCTGCTCATCAGCGGATCGATGGTGCAGCTGGTGCGCAAGGTGATCGCGCGCGTGGCGCTGCCGCTGGTGGTGCTGTCGCTGCTGTGGCTGTCGTGGCAGTTCCTGTCGCTGGCGCAGGCCCAGGGTTTTGAAGCGCTGTGGACGCGCAAGGGCGAAGGCGGCATGGGCGTGCTGCCCGCGCTGGACCTGGTGATCGCCATGCCCATCTCGTGGCTGCCGCTGGTGGCCGACTATGCGCGCCACGGCAAGAACGGCGGCTCCGCATTGCGCGGCACGTGGCTGGGCTACGCGCTGGCCAACATGTGGTGCTACACGCTCGGTGTGCTGGTGGCGCTGACGCTGCCCAGCAAGGATCTGGTGCAGGCCCTGTTGCTGGCCCAGGGCGGGCTGATCGCGCTGTCGCTGATCCTGATCGACGAGGTGGACAACGCCTATGGCGACACGTATTCGGGCGCGGTGTCGGCACACAGCCTGCTGCCGCGCTGGGGCGTACGCAAGTGGGGCCTGGCCATGGCTGCGGTGTGTACCGCCCTCGCGCTGGTGCTGCCCATGCACAGCCTGGAGCCATTTTTGCTGCTGCTCAGCTCGGTGTTCGTGCCGCTGTTCGGCGTGATCCTGGGGCGGCTGGCCTTTGGCGCCAACGCACCCGCGCTGCTCGCTGCGGCACGCCGGGTGAACGCGGCCCCGGTGACGATCTGGCTGGTGGGGATTGCCGTCTACCACCTGGCCCCGCAGGTGGTGCCGGGCGCGGGCTCGGCGCTGCCGGCGTTGGCGTTCAGTTTTGTGCTGGCCTGGGCCACACGGCCACGGGTGCGTTGAATCGCTATTGAATTGTGAGCATCTAGCGCTTGCTGGATAAGCGCCCGAGGCCAAAAACAATCAAACCTTTAAAGCACCAGCTGCGCCACGGGCGCATGGCCGTGGTTGAGCGGGCCATGGCCACGGCCGGTGGTCACATCGGCCCCTGCCGCGATGGCGCCCAGAATGTAGGCACGCGCGCGCTCCACCGCCTGCTGCAAGGGCAGGCCCCGCGCCAGGTGTGCCGCGATGGCCGATGACAGGGTGCAGCCCGTGCCATGCCCGTTGTGCGTGGCAATGCGTGCGGACTCCAGCCGCTGCCGCACGCCGCCGCGTGTGGCCAGGACATCCACCACCCAGTCTCCGGGCAGGTGGCCGCCCTTGAGCAGCGCCGCCGGGGCGCCCAGGGCCAGCAGCCCGTCCACCGCAGCTGCCAGCGCATCCACGCCCTCGATCGTGCGCCCCAGCAGCCAGCCGGCCTCGTCCAGGTTGGGGGTGATCACCTCGGCCAGCGGAAACAGCTCCTGCACCAGCACGTTCACGGTTTCCGCGGCGATGAGCCGGTCGCCGCTGGTGGCCACCATCACCGGGTCGAGCACCACGTGCGGCAGCTGGTAGGTGCGGATGGCATCGGCCACCACGCGCACCACTTCGGGCGAATGCAGCATGCCGATCTTGACCGCGTCCACGCCGATGTCCTGCACCACGGCATCGATCTGGGCCTTGAGCATCTCGGGCGGAATGCCGTGGATGCCCGTGACGCCGCAGGTGTTCTGGGCCGTGATGGCGGTGATGGCCGTCATGCCGTAGCAGCCCAGGGCGCTGAAGGTCTTGAGGTCGGCCTGGATGCCCGCCCCGCCGCCGCTGTCGGAACCGGCGATGGAAAGCACGCGTACATAGCGGCGTGCTGCGGAGGTCGGGGGAATCAATGAAGTCATGGCAAAAATTATGGCCTATGCGTTAGCGCAAAAAGAGCTGCCACGGGTTGTGCTGTAATTGATTTTTCCGGACGAAACAGGGGTGTCCCGCGGTCGAGAACTGAACAGGTTCTTGGGTGCGCGACTGAGAAATACCCTGGGGCACCACAGAACACTGCGCACCGCGCGGCGCGTACTGGCCCCGCTACCCGATCCAGGTCATGCTGGCGTGGGGAGTTTCCAAGAGCGGCTCTGCCCCCGTTTTGTCCATGGTTGCCAGCCAACACACAGACAGACAGACGGACTTATGCCACTTCAACCCTCTTCTTTTGCCATTCTGGGCGCGGGCCTCATGGGCCGATTGCTGGCGGTGGAGCTGGCCCGCCAGGGGCACCGTGTGGACATCTATGACGCGGGCAGCCCGGCCGCCGAGCATTCGGCCGCGACCGTGGCCGCCGCCATGCTGGCGCCGCTGGCCGAATCGGCCATCACCGAGCCCGGCGTGGTGCGCATGGGCCACCATGCCCTCACCCGCTGGCCGCAGCTGCTGGCGGCGCTGGCCGAGCCCGTGTTCTTCCAGCAGGCCGGCACGCTCATCGTGTGGCACCGGCAGGACGCGGCCGAAGCCCAGCGGCTCACGCGCCTGCTGGAGGCCAACCAGCACACGGTGCCCGAGCTGCCCGCGCTGCAAAAGCTCGACGGCGCCGCGCTGGCCCAGGCGGAGCCCACGCTGGCGCAGCGCTTTGCGCAGGGGCTGTACCTGCCCGGTGAAGGCCAGCTCGACAACCGGCAGCTGCTGGCAGCCCTGGTGGTGGAAATGCAGCGGCTGTCCGTGCGCGCGCACTGGCACGCGCCCCGGTCGCCCGAGGCCTTTGCGCCCGGCGCCCCCGGCCAGCCCGACTGGGTGCTGGACTGCCGCGGCCTCGGTGCCAGGGCCCAATGGCCCGCGTTGCGGGGTGTGCGGGGCGAGGTGGTGCGCATCCACGCACCGGATGTCACGCTGCAGCGCCCCACGCGGCTGGTGCACCCGCGCTACCCGATCTACATCGCGCCCAAACAAGACCATCTGTTCGTGATCGGCGCGACCGAGATCGAATCGGACGACCTCTCGCCCGCCAGCGTGCGATCGACGCTGGAGCTGCTCTCCGCCGCCTACGCCGTGCACCCCGGCTTCGCGGAAGGCCGCATCCTGGAGCTGGCCACGCAGTGCCGCCCCACGCTGCCCGACAACCTGCCCGCCATCCGCCAGCCGCGCCGGGGCGTGCTGGAGATCAATGGCCTGTACCGCCACGGCTTCATGATCGCGCCGGCGATGCTGGATGTGACGCTGGAAGTGCTGAACGCGGGACAATCGCAGCTTTCGCAACGTTTTGACCTCGCGCTGGACCTGAAACCCGCCTCCCAGTCCAGCGCGGCCGCTGCCTTCGCATGAACATCTCCATCAACCAGATCCCGCATGAACTGCCCGAAGGGGCCACCGTGGCCGATGCCGTGGCCGCCATCGCGGCACGCCCTCCGTTTGCGGTGGCCGTGAACACCCACTTTGTGCCCAACACCCGCTACGCCGCGCAGGCCCTGCAGCCCGGCGACCGCGTGGAAATCATCTCGCCCGTGACGGGGGGCTGACCCCCGGCCTTCTTTCTTGAGACAAATTGGCCCTTGGCGCTTATCCACAAAGCGCTAGCAGCTATTAAAAAGATAGTAAATTCATGACCACCTCGACGCCCCAAGACCCCCTGGTGCTGTACGGCCAACAGTTCGCCGGCCGCCTGCTGCTGGGCACCTCGCGCTACCCATCCCCTGCGGTGCTCGAAGCCGCCGTGCTGCGCGCGCAGCCCGCCATGGTCACCGCGTCATTGCGCCGCCAGGGCAGCAACCCGGCCGAAAGCGGCAGCAGCTTCTGGGAGCTGCTGCGCAAGCTCAACGTGCCCGTGCTGCCCAACACCGCCGGCTGCCACAGCGCGCAAGAGGCCATCACCACCGCGCAGATGGCGCGAGAGGTGTTCAACACACCGTGGATCAAGCTGGAGCTGATCGGCGACGACTACACGCTGCAGCCCGACACGCTGAACCTGGTGGGCGTGGCGGAACACCTCATCAAGGAAGGTTTTCAGGTGCTGCCGTACTGCACGGAAGACCTGGTGCTGTGCCAGCGGCTCGTCGATGTGGGCTGCCAGGCCGTCATGCCCTGGGCAGCGCCCATCGGCACCGGGCGTGGCCCCGTGAACCCCTATGCACTGCAGACGCTGCGCGAGCGCCTCGATGTGCCCATGCTCGTGGATGCGGGCCTGGGCCTGCCGTCGCATGCCTGCCAGGTGATGGAATGGGGCTATGACGGCGTGCTGCTGAACACCGCCGTGGCCCTGGCGCAGGACCCGGTGGCCATGGCGGGCGCGTTCGCCGACGCCGTGAATGCCGGGCGTGCCGCGAGCAAGGCCGGTGCCATGGCGGCGCAGGAGGCCGCCCAGCCCAGCACGCCCGTGCTCGGCACGCCCTTCTGGCACCATGAACAACATGCGTGACGACACCAGCGCCATGGTGCAGGCCCTTCTTGCGCACCACGCCACCACCTTCGCGGGCTTTGGCGCCGAGCCTGCCCCGGAGCCCACGCGGCCGGAACCCGCCTACCTGGCAGCCCTGCAGGCCTGCAGCACGCTGGGCTTCATTGCCCACGACGCGGAATGCCTGGCCCAGGCCTGGCTGGCGCAGAGCCTGCGCACGGGCGCCTTCCAGCCAGCCCAGTGGCCCGACGAGCCACAGGACTTTGGCCTGGTGCCCCGGCCGCGCGCCGATGCGTTCGCCCCCTGCCCGGAAAGGCTGGGCCTGTACGCCGTGCTGCCGGATGCCAGCTGGGTGGGCCGCATGGCCCGCGCGGGCGTGCCCACGGTGCAGCTGCGCTTCAAATCCGCTGACGAGCACGCGATTGCGCAGGAGGTCCACGCCGCCGTGCAGGCGGTCGAGGGCACGGGCGCCCTGCTGTTCATCAATGACCATTGGCGCGTGGCCATCCAGGCGGGCGCCTACGGCATCCACCTGGGCCAGGAAGACCTGGATGCACTGGCCCCCGACGAGCTTCGGGCGCTGCGCGCTTCGGGCCTGCGCCTGGGGGTCAGCACCCATGGCTACGCGGAAATGGTGCGCGCAGATGCCGTGGGGCCCAGCTACATTGCCATGGGTGCCGTGTTTCCCACCACCCTCAAGAAGATGGCCACCGCGCCACAGGGCGTGGGCCGGCTGGGTGCCTATGCGCGCCTGCTGCGCCACTACCCCCAGGTGGCCATTGGCGGCATCGGGGCGGAGCAGTTTGCCCAGGTGCGCGCCACGGGCGTGGGGTCCATCGCCGTCGTGCGGGCCATCGTCAATGCCTCCGACCCCGAAGCCGCGGCCGCGCAGCTCATGCGCGGGATGGTGGAGTAAGGCCAGGCCCGCGGGGGCCGGAGGGCGCGCCGCCGCGGCCTAGCTGCGGTCGGCCTTCTTCTGCTCCAGCTCCAGCCGCAGCTCCACCAGGTCGTTGTCCATGCCGAAGCCCACCGCCTGGCCCGAGGACGGTGGCGCGGTCGCGGGCACGGGCGGCAAATCGCTGAGCGTCAGGTGGGGCGGCTCCGAGAGATCGAGGTCCAGCGGCGCACCCCGGGTGTCAGCGTCGGGCATGGAAGGCGCGATGGCCGCCAGTTCCTGCGGCGGCCATCCTGTGGCCGAAGGCATTTCGCCCAGATCGAACTCCAGGCTCGCGGACAGCGAATCCAGCGGCAGGCCGCCCCCCGCTGTGCTTGCCGGCGCCACGGGCGGCGCTGCCAGCACCTGCGCGTCGACACGCGGCTCGGCCAGTGGCGTGGTGCGCTTGCGGGGCGCAGGCGCGCCCCGGGCGCTTGCCGGGGTGGTCTGCGCGATGGCCAGCAGCAGCAGCAGGTCGTCGTAGGCCGCCAGATCAAACGGCTCCACCGACACCGCGCCGTCCTGCCGGAACAGCAATTTCTCCAGCAGCCCGAGCACGGACGGAGAGGTCCATTCGGCCTCGATCTCCGCCAGCGCATCGGTGTAGTGATAGAGCATGCGGCCGGTGCGGTGGAAGCCGGTAAATTCGGGCACCTGCGCATTGAACGAGCGCATGAACTGGGCGCGCAGTTGCGAGAACTCCTCCACCCGGCTCAGCGTGTGATAAAGCCGCAGAAGCTCCAGATACGCCAGGGGCGAGGTATCGCCCCGCTCGGCGATGTGCTTCTTGAGCACCTCGATGGCCTGCTGGTGCTCCCCCACCGAAATGAAGAACTCGGCCTGCTGCTGAATGTCGAAGAGCTCTTCGGGGCTGACGATGTGCAGCACGGGCTGGGGCGGTGCTGCAGCGGGGGGCGGGCTGGCCGGCAGCGGCGCGGGCGCACTCGGCACGGGGGCGGTGGCCACGAAGGCGGGCCCGGGCGCCGCGGTTGCGGTGGAAGCCACTGCTGCCGCTTCGGAAGCCGGGGACTCGCCGGACGACAGCCAGGCATCGCCCGGATGGGGCGCAAGGCCCAGGGCGGCTTCGTGCGCGGCCATCGCATCGCGCCCGCCCAGCGCCGCCACGGAATCGCGCCACGCGCGCACCGCCTTGTCGGAGGCGCTGCGCAAGCGCGTCCATGTCCACGCCGCGAGCAGCAATGCCAGCAACAGCAAGCCGCCCAGCACATACACCACCGTGGCCGGGAATCTGTCGTTCTCGGCCAGTTCCAGCTGCTGCTGCAACTGCGCCGCCCCGGCCCGGTCGCGGGCCGCCTGCGCACGCAGCGTGGCCACATCGTTCTCCAGCGCCTTGAGCCGGCCGCTGTCCTGGCGGGCATCATCCGGCTGGGCATTCAGCGCCTTCCACACGGCGGCGGCCTCGGTGCGCTGCGCGGAGGCTTGCTCCGAAGGAAGGGCCAGCAGCCCGGGCGATGAACGCAATGCCACCGGCCGGTCCACCCAGATATCGAGCGGCTCGACCACGAGCCGGGCCTGGTCCGCAGGCCTTGCCACCTGCGCCGTGCCCTTGGCCGGGGGCAACGCGGCGCTGGCCGGGGGCCGTGCCGTGCCGCGCGCTGGCTGCCGTGCGGGCGCACTGCGGGAAACGGGCTCCGCCGCGCCGGCAGGAGGCGGTGCCGTGGCGGGCCGGATCGCGGAAGGCGATGGTGCAGAAAGTGCCGCCGCGGGTGCTGCCGACCTGGCCGCTCGCTGGCCCGCCGCGCCCGGGGACGCACCGGGGGCCTCCGCGCCACCTTCGGGGAAAGAAGGCAGCCGCGCGACATCGATCGGCGCCGCCGACCGGGCCATCGTGACGGGAAGTTCCGCAAGAAAAGTGTAGGTGCGCGTGACCTTGCCCGTGCATCCCGCCGACAAGGTGACCAGCAACACAGGCTCATCCACCGCGATGGCCGCCTGCACCCGCACGGCCGGTGAACGCCCGCGCATGTCGGGCAGGGGCACGACACGCACCCTGGCATCGCCAACCGGCGTATCCCCCGCCTTCAGCTGCGCCGTCACACAGGAAGAGGCCACGTCCGTGCCTGGATCGGGCTGCACATCGAACGACAGATCCACCGGTGCACCCAACACCACCGTGCCTCTGCTGCCTCCCAGCGAAAGTGCCGAGGCGCCCGCAGCAACCACCCACAGACCGGTCCCAAAAATGGTGTTACGGATTTTCACAATAAATTCTGTTTTTGGCGCAGCCCATTCTTGCACATAAGTCCCACGCAACGCCACAGCCATAATGGCGCTATGAAAATTCAGTTTCCCAACATCGCAATCGTGGGCACCGGCGCCATGGGTCGGGGCATTGCACAGATCGCCGCGCAGGCCGGCAGCCAGGTTTTTCTGCTCGACGCAACCCCAGGCGCCGCCCAGGCCGCCCAGGCGGCGCTCCAAGACCAATGGAGCAAGCTGGTCGCCAAAGGGCGCATTGATGCCGATCAAGCCACGGCCTTCGCTGCGCGGCTGCACCCGGTGCAGGCAGTGGCCGATCTGGCCGCGTGTGACCTGGTGATCGAAGCCATCGTCGAGCGGCTGGATGTGAAGCAGAAGCTGTTTGCCGAACTGGAGTCCGTGGTGCGCAGCGATGCCGTGCTGGCCACCAACACCTCGTCCCTGTCCGTGACCGCGATTGGGGCGGCGCTCCAGCGCCCGCAGCGGCTGGCGGGTTTTCACTTCTTCAATCCGGTGCCGTTGATGAAGGTTGTCGAGGTCATCGCGGGCCTCAAGACCGACCCCGCGATTTGCACCGCCCTGGCGGCCTATGCCAAAGAGATGGGCCACACCCCCGTTCAGGCGCAGGACACCCCGGGTTTCATCGTGAACCACGCGGGGCGCGGCTTCGGCACGGAGGCCCTGCGCATCGTGGGCGAAGGCGTGGCCGACTTCGCCACCATCGACCGCATCCTGCGCGACCAGGTGGGTTTCAAGCTCGGCCCGTTCGAGCTCATGGACCTCACCGCGCTGGACGTGTCGCACCCGGTGATGGAATCCATCTACCGCCAATACTACGACGAGCCGCGTTTTCGCCCCAGCGTGATCACCGCGCAGCGCCTGGCCGGCGGCGTGGTGGGCAAGAAGGTGGGAGAAGGTTTTTACCGCTACGTGGAGGGCGTGGCGCAAATCCCCGCAGAGGCACCGCCCCCGGTGGTGACCGACCTTCCCCCGGTATGGGTGTCGCCCCGCGCGGCACGGCGCGCCGAGCTGTACCAGCTGCTGAAGGACCTGGGCGCCACCATCGAAACCGGCCCATCGCCCTCGCCCCAGGCCATCACGCTCGTCGCGCCGCTGGGCTTTGACGTGACCACCGTCGCCGTGGTCGAGCGCCTGGACCCGGCCCGCACCATCGGCATCGACATGCTGATCGACGATGCCGCCACCAGGCGCCGCGTGCTGGCGACCAACCCGGCCACGCGCGTGGACATCCGCAACGCGGCGCATGCGCTGTTCGCCCGCGACGGCAAGGCGGTGAGCGTGATCCGCGACAGCGGCGGCTTCGTCACGCAGCGCGTGGTGGCCACCATCGTGAACATCGCCAGCGACATCTGCCAGCAAGGCATCTGCTCCCCCAAGGACCTGGAAACCGCCGTCACGCTGGGCCTGGGCTATCCGCTGGGGCCTTTGGCCATGGGCGACCGCTGGGGTCCCACCAACATCCTGGAAGTGCTGTTCAACATGCAGACCGTCTATGGCGACACCCGCTACCGCCCCAGCCCCTGGCTGCGCCGGCGCGGCGCGATCGGCCTGAGCCTCACGCATGTGGAGGAATGAATGAATGAAGGCTCCTTGCGGGGCGCGGCGGCCGCTGGCGCCGGCCGCGCGCACCGCACGGGCCCTGCTTCCAGACCGACTGCACACCCCCACGTGAACCGTCCGCAGCCCTTCACAAGGTAACCCACGCACATGCCCGCAGAACTCCAGAGCACCAGCCAGGGCCAGACCCTGATCCTGACCCTTCGCAATCCCGAACGGCGCAATGCCATCGACCCTGCGATGTACGCGGCGGGCGTGGAGGCGCTGGGCGTGGCCGAAAGCAGCCCCGACATCCGCAGCGTGGTCATCACGGGCGCGGACGGCATGTTCTGTTCGGGAGGCAACCTGCAGCGCCTGCTGGCCAACCGCCAGCAGGACCCGGAGGTGCAGGCCCAGAGCATCGAGGGGCTGCACAACTGGATCGAGACCATCCGCACCTATCCCAAGCCCGTGATCGCCGCGGTGGAGGGGGCCGCCGCCGGTGCCGGCTTCTCGCTGGCGCTGGCCTGCGACTTCATCGTGTCCGCGCGCAATGCCGTGTTCGTGATGGCCTACAGCAACGTGGCCCTGTCCCCGGACGGCGGCGCGAGCTGGAGCCTGGTGCATGCCCTGCCCCGCCAGGTGGCCACGGAGATCCTGATGTGTGGCGACCGCATTGGCGCCGAGCGCCTGCACGCGCTGGGCGTGGTCAACCGCCTTGCCGAAACTGGGGGTGCACTCGATGCCGCGCTCGCCCTGGCCGAGCAGCTCAATGCGCGTGCGCCGAATGCGCTGGCCAGCATCAAGGAGCTGATCAATGAAGCACCCCATGCAAGCCTCACCCACCACCTGGGCCAGGAGCGCAATCATTTCGTGACCAACCTGCACCATGCCAACGGCGGCGTGGGCATCACCGCGTTCCTTGAAAAGCGTGTGCCCCGCTACGAATAGCCCCGCACGCTGCCGGCGGTGACCGCACGCCGACGGCCACCACCATCCACGATGAAGCCCCTGGGATGCCGCCAAGCACCCAGGGGCTTTTGCATGGCGGGCCTGCTGCAGACACGCAGGTGACAACCCTGACGCTGCGCGAAGGTCCCTGACGCGACAATGGGCCTGTTTCCAGTCACACAAAAGACAGACCATGGACGACCCGATTCTTACTATCGAAGAACGTGAAGCGATCAACTCAGGTCGCTGGTTTTCTTCCCTCTCACCTTCACTACGCCACGACATCCTGCGATGTGCATACGTCAAACGCTTCAAGGACGGCGGCCTCATCGCCGCGCGCGGCGACCCGCCCGAGGAGTGGATTGCGTGCGCGCGCGGCGCGGTGCGGGTGAGCTCCACCTCCATCTCGGGCAAGCAGATCACGCTGACCTATGTGGAGCCGGGCATCTGGTTCGGCGACGTGGCGATCTTCGACGGGGACCGGCGCACGCACGATGCCTATGCGCACGGCGACACCACGATCCTGTGCGTGGCCAAGGCCGACTTCAGGAAGATCCTCGCGGCGCATACCGAGTTCTACGAAGCCATGCTGCGCCTGCATGCGCGGCGCATCCGCCAGCTCTACGGCCTGGTGGAAGACCTCAACACCCTGCCGCTGCGCGCGCGGCTGGCCAAGCAGCTCGTGCACCTGGTGCGCAGCTACGGCATTCCCAGCCTGTCGGACGGCAGCGAGATGCGTATCGGCCTGCAGCTGGCGCAGGAAGAACTGGCGCAGCTGCTGGGCGCATCGCGCCAGCGGGTGAACCAGGAGCTCAAGGCCATGGAGCGCGAGGACGCCATCCGCATCGAGCCGGGCGGCCTGGTGGTGCGCGATCGCGACGCCCTCATGCGCATTGCTGAAACCGACAACTGACTGACCGAACCCTCGCCCCGTCCATGAGCAACTTTGACCATTTCGTTGGCACCCGTCCCGTCTCCGACCAGCACGCGTTCGACATCGGCGCGCTGACAGCCTGGCTCACGCAGAACATGGAAGGCTTTGCCGGCCCCCTGACGGTGGAGATGTTCAAGGGTGGGCAGTCCAACCCCACCTACAAGCTCATCACCCCCGGCGCCCACTACGTGATGCGCTCCAAGCCCGGCCCCGTGGCCAGGCTGCTGCCATCGGCCCACGCCATCGAGCGCGAATTCGCGGTGATGAGCGGCCTGCATGGCACCGACGTGCCCGTGCCCCGCATGCACGTGCTGTGCGAGGACGAGTCGGTCATCGGCCGCGCCTTCTACGTGATGGAGTGCATGCAGGGCCGCGTGCTGTGGGACCAGTCGCTGCCCGGCATGTCGCCCGCCGAGCGCGGCGCCATCTACGACGAGATGAACCGCGTGATCTCTGCGCTGCACACCGTGAAGTTCGCCGACCGGGGCCTGGCCGGCTATGGCAAGCCGGGCAACTATTTCGACCGCCAGATCGGCCGCTGGAGCAAGCAGTACGTGGCCTCCATCACCCAGCCCATTCCCGAGATGGACCGGCTCATGGAGTGGCTGCCCGCCCACATGCCGGCGAGCGCGCGCGATGAAGGCCACGTGTCCATCGTGCACGGCGACTACCGGCTGGACAACCTCATGTTCCACCCCACCGAGCCCCGCGTGATCGCCGTGCTCGACTGGGAGCTGTCCACGCTGGGCCACCCGCTGGCCGACTTCAGCTACCACTGCATGAGCTGGCACATCCCCGCCGCCATGGGCCGGGGCATCGCGGGACAGGACCTCGCGGCCCTGGGCATTCCCGGCGAAGACAGCTACATCCGCCGCTACTGCGAGCGCACCGGCATCGCCACGCCCGAGGCGCTGCGCGCCGACTGGAACTTCTACCTCGCCTACAACATGTTCCGCATCGCCGCCATCCTGCAGGGCATCGCCAAGCGGGTGGAGGCGGGCACCGCCTCCAGCGCGCAGGCCAAGGCCTCGGGCGACACGGCACGGCCGATGGCCGAGCTGGCCTGGTCGTTCGCGCAGCGGGGATGAGGCGCCCCACGATTACCAACGGAGAAGAAACCCATGGACTTTGACTACTCGCCCAAAACCAAGGAACTGCAGGCCAGGCTGCTCCAGTTCATGGATGACCACGTCTATCCGAACGAAGCCACCTACTCCGCCGAGCTGGCGGCCAACACGGCGGCGGGCAAGCGCTGGAGCGCGCTCAAGACCATCGAGGACCTCAAGCCCAAGGCCCAGGCGGCAGGCCTGTGGAACCTGTTCCTGCCGGTGGACAGCGCGGCGGCCTCCGGATACGACGGCGCGGGCCTGACCAACCAGGAATACGCCCCGCTGGCCGAGATCATGGGCCGCGTGCCATGGGCCAGCGAGGTGTTCAACTGCTCGGCGCCCGACACCGGCAACATGGAGACCATTGCGCGCTACGGCGACGACGCCAACAAGGCCCGCTGGCTCAAGCCGCTGCTCGAGGGCAAGATCCGCTCGGCCTTTGCCATGACCGAGCCGGCCGTGGCATCCAGCGACGCCACCAACATCGAAACGCGCATCGAGCGCCAGGGCGACGAATACGTCATCAACGGCCGCAAGTGGTGGATCTCCGGCGCGGCCGATCCACGCTGCGCGGTGTTCGTCACCATGGGCAAGACCGACCCCGATGCCCCCCGCCATTCGCAGCAGAGCATGGTGCTCGTGCCGGCGGACGCCAAGGGCATCACCGTCATTCGCCCGCTCAATGTGTTTGGCTACGACGACGCGCCCCATGGCCACGTCGAGATGACCTTCGAGAACGTGCGTGTGCCCGTCTCCAACATCCTGCTGGGCGAGGGCCGTGGCTTCGAGATCGCCCAGGGCCGCCTGGGCCCCGGGCGCATCCACCACTGCATGCGCCTCATCGGGCTGGCCGAGCGTGCGCTGGAGCTGATGTGCAAGCGCGCCTCGTCGCGCACGGCCTTCGGCAAGACCGTGGCCCAGCAGACCGTGACGCAGGAGCGCATCGCCGAGGCCCGCTGCAAGATCGACATGGCGCGCCTGCTCACGCTCAAGGCCGCCTGGCTCATGGACGTGGCCGGCAACAAGGTCGCCAAGACCGAGATCGCGATGATCAAGGTGGTGGCGCCCAGCATGGCCTGCCAGGTGATCGACTGGGCCATGCAGGTGCACGGCGGTGGCGGCATGTGCGATGACTTCCCGCTGGCCTATGCCTATGCCAATGCGCGCACGCTGCGCTTTGCCGACGGCCCCGACGAGGTGCACCGCAACGCGATCGCCAAGTGGGAGCTGGGCAAGTACGGCACCTACGGCCGCGACGCGGGCGTACCCATCACGCGCGGAGGATGAAGCTCCGCCCGAGGCCCTTCGGGCCTCGGTGCGCTCGCCAGAGGCGACCGCTCTTTGCTGCCGTCCCAGCGTACGCAGGCATGCGGGGAGCCGTGGCACTCAGCCCCTCGCTCGCGTAGCACGCGGGAGGGGGACACACCCGGTGGCCTGGCGACACCAGCTCCACGGTGCACTCGCCTGGAGCACGCCAGTTTTGCGGGGGGGTGCATGCCGCACCATGAACAACGGGGCCACTGGCCCCGTTTTCGTTTGGCGGGCGCTTGCAACACTACCCGGCAATGCCCGGCTCGTCGTCCGGCCCTGCCACCGACATGGGCGGCAGGTTCTGCAGCGCGGCCTGCCCCGCCACCAGCAGCAGCTGCTTGGCATGCGCGATCTCGGCCAGGCTGCGCTGCGTGTGTTCCATGCGCAGATAGACGCGGCCCCGCGCCAGCATCAGCACCAGCGGCGATTTCGCCCGCTCGGCGCCGCCCTCGCCTTCCACCGCGTTGAGCAGCTGCGAGACCACGGGCGCATGGATCCAGCGCTGGGCCAGCTCGATGCGCTCGGACACCACGGTGAAATGCTCGCGGAACGACGCGGGCAGGCCGGGCCAGGACATTTCCTCGTACATCGAAAGCCAGCGCATTTCCTCGGGCAGGCTGCTGCTCACGGCGGTCTGCAATGTGTCCGTGATGGCGTCGTAGGCGGTGCCCTCCAGCACCTCCTGCAAGGGCCGGTTGATCACCATCACCGCGGCATCCGGGTCGGCGCCCACGTCGGCGCGGCCGCGCAGCTCCAGGCCCTGCAGATAGTCGCGCGTGGGCGCGCCGCATTCCAGCCGCCAGGGGTGGCCGTGGATATCGCCGCCCAGGTCGAAATGCCCGTCGGTCGCATGCGCCACGATCGCCAGCCGCTGGCCGGCCGCCCAGCGGGATACGTCGCGGTTGGTCACCGGCCGGCCCGGGGTGGACGCGGAACTGCCGGATGCGCTGAATGCTTTGCGGAGGCGGTCGAACATTGCAGGGACGAAGCAGGAGCTTCGCAAGAGTCGCGGGTGCAGGCATTATTGAGGGCATTGGCGGGGGAAGGAAGCCCCCTGGCGGAAGCACCCTGAGCCGCCCGATGGCGCCTTCCCCCGACGGGGACGCACCCGGTGGACTGGCGAAGCCAGATCCACGGGTGCACGGGCCTCCAGCGCGCCAGTGTCGGCGGCGGTGCGTATGAGCACGCTTTTTTGGATGAAGACATGTTTTTTGTGACTGCGAACCGCCGGTTCGCGCTGACCGCCCTGGCTGCTTCTTGTGTGCTGGCCACCCTGCCCGTCGGCGCTGCGGAATTGCCCAAGGATGCCTCGCCCACGGCGCGCCGGTTGGTGCGCTGGGCCACCGACACCGCCGACC
Organism: Acidovorax sp. GW821-FHT09A11; assembly: GCF_059418365.1. Lineage (NCBI taxonomy): Bacteria > Pseudomonadati > Pseudomonadota > Betaproteobacteria > Burkholderiales > Comamonadaceae > Acidovorax > Acidovorax sp. GW821-FHT09A11. The sequence goes on along the minus strand of NZ_JBWKPS010000001.1, from coordinate 56,144 downwards.
ACCAGGGCCTGCCTTTTGCCGTGATCGACAAGCCCGCCGCCCGCATCCATGTGTTCTCGGCCCGGGGGCAATGGTTGGGCAGCGCGCCAGTGCTGCTGGGTGCGGCGCTGGGCGACCGGTCCGCCCCCGACATCGGCCAGCGGCCGCTGTCGCAGATCCGCCCCGAAGAGCGCACCACGCCCGCGGGCCGCTTCGTCACCGAGCCCGGGCGCAACCTCAAGGGCGACGACATCGTCTGGATCGACTACGACGCCGCCGTGTCGCTGCACCGGGTGCGCAGCGTGAGCGCCGCCGAGCGCCGCCACCAGCGCCTGGCCAGCCAGGGCGCGCAGGACAAGCGCATCAGCTACGGCTGCGTGAATGCGCCCGAGGCGTTCTACAACCAGTTCATCGCGCCGCTTTTCGGCCAGTCGCGCGGCGTGATCTATGTGCTGCCGGATACGGAGCCGTTTGCTACTATTTTTGTAGCTGCCAGCGCTTACCAGTAGTGCGCTGGAGGCACTTTTTATCAAAACCCGTTGAACAGGCGCCGCGCGGAGGCCCGGCTTTGCCCCGTGCCCGGTCTTCAGCCGCCGGCCGGCTCCAGCCTGAACACCGCCTTCCGCTCGCCCACCTGCAGCCCCTTGGCGTTGGCGATGCGCGCGGACCGGCGCGGGGCCAGCGCTTCGCGCTGGCGGGTGTCGAGCCAGCCGAGCTGGTCCATCACCTCCACCGCCGCCGCCACCTGCGCCACCATGTTGCCGTCCATGACCTTGAGCGCGAAGGCTTCGCCCCGGCTGCGGCTGCCCACCACCTGCACGCCGTCGGCCCCGGTCTTGGACACCCAGTCGCCCTGCCCTGCGCGCATGAAGTCCAGGTCGTGCCGTCCGGTGCCCGAGCCCAGCTCGGGCCGCGCGACCATGGCATCGGCCAGCGCGGTCAGGCTCTCATGCAGATCGGTATCCGGCGCGCCGCCCGCCAGCCGCGCATAACCCCGCGCCAGGTGTGCCAGGGGCATGGCGTAGTTGGGGGCGGAGCAGCCGTCGATGCCCATGGCCAGCTGATGGGGTGCGAGCCCCACTGCCTTCGCGACATGCTCCCGGATCGCCACCTGCAGCGGATGGGCCGGGTCCAGGTGGCCGTCCAGCGGCAACCCCTGTCGCACGCAGTGCGCGACAAAACCGGCGTGTTTGCCGCTGCAGTTGTTGTGGCGCTCGTCGGGCACAAAACCTTCGGGCAACGAACCGAGCCCCAGCTCGGCAAACAGAGGCCGGTGGCAGCCGCAGCGCAACGCGCGGTAGTCCTGGTCCACGCTGCCCAGCATGCGGTCCACCTGCTCCACATGCATGGGTTCGCCGTTGTGGCTGGCGCACAGCAGCGCCAGTTCGCCCGGCCCCCAGCCAAGCGCCCGTGCGCCACCCGCCTGCATGAAGGGCAGCGCCTGGAATGCCTTGATGGTGGAGCGCGTGAAGGTGACCGTGTACGGGTCGCCCACCCGCGCCAGCACCCGGCCTTCGCGGTGGGCCACGGCCACGGCGCCCCAGTGCTGGCACTCGGCCAGGCCGCCCCGGGTGACTTCGATCAACGGAACAAAACCCATGGCGTGGCTCCTCGCGGCGCGCGTCACTGCGCGGGGGTTGCGGGGGTCAGCGTCAGCGCGTGCACCCAGCGCGCGGGCTGGCGCTGCAGCGCGCGGTAGCCGGTCTCGGCCCACGTGGTGCTCATGTCGCGGTAGCGCGGCGAGAACACGAGGCCGCTCTGGCCCGTCTGGTAGATGAAGCGCGACTGCTCCAGGTCAGCCAGGTCATACACCGCGCGCAGCGAGGCCGCATGGCGGTTCACATACGGGCCCGTGGCCTCGCCCGCGTTGTACTGCCCCACGTTCACGGTGTACGCATCGCCATGCGAAGGCACGCTCACATCGAAGAAACGCGCCAGCGCGGGCACGTTGCCAAAGGGCCGGTGCACGCTGAGCGCGGGGTGCGCCGTGCCCCAGCGCCACCGGGCCGGGTCCGCCCCATAGGCTGCCTGCAGGCGGTCGAGCGCGCGGCCCAGGGCAGCGGCAGATTGCCCGGCACACGATGCGGGCTGGCACCACCAGGTGTCGTTGCGCTCCAGGATGCCTTCGAGCGCCGCGCGGTAGTCGCGCTTGCCATAGGTCGCGGTGAAGCGGTCTTCACCGATGCGCGGAATGATGAGGCCGCGCGCGAGTTCGTCCGTCCAGGCCACGAAGATCAGCGGCGCGGCCTTGCCCGCGTCCATCACGCCGTCAAAGCCTTGCAGCTCTTTCTGGGCGGCGGCCGCCAGCGCGTGTGCGGACTGCGCCTGTTGCAGGTGGGGCAGCAGGCGGCGCGTGGCCAGCGAGGTCACATCGCGGTGGATGGCCTGCATGCTGGCCGCGTCGTGTTTTTCGGTGGCCTCGATGAGCTGCGCGATGCGCTCGTAGCGGTAGGGCAAGGCCCAGTCCTGCGTGAGGAAGTGCGGGTAGTCCGGCGCCGTCACGCGCTGGTTGGCCGTGGCGATCCAGCCCCTGGCGCCTTGGGCGCCATCTGCGCTGCCTTTGCCATCGTCCTGCGGGGTTTGTTCGTAGGGCAGCCAGCCCTTCCAGTCGTAGCGCGCATCCCAGCCGGGGGACGGGGCCACGCCGCGGATGTCGTTGGCGGCATCGCGCAGCGGCACGCGCCCCGCCGCCTTGAAGCGGATGTGGCCCTGGTCGTCGGCGGCCACCACGCTCTGCATGGGCGAGTGGTAGTGCGCCAGCCCCTCGAAGAGTTCGTCCACGCTCTTGGCCTGGTTGGTCTTCAAGCCCGCCAGCACGGTCTGGTTGTCAGCGTCCAGCGCGCTCCAGCGCAGCGCGAGCACGTACTTGCCCAGGTCCAGCACCTCGGCGTGCGACTTCTGCACGTCGCTCAGCACCGGCCCATGGCGGGTGCTGCGCAGCGCCAGCTGCACGTCGGCCCCGCCCTTGACGCGGATGGTTTCGCTGCGCACCGTGAAGGGCGCCCAGCCTTCTGGCGTGCGGTACTGCGCCGCATCGGCCGGGTTGATCTGCTCCAGGTACAGGTCCTGCACGTCCGGCCCCGTGTTGGTGAAGCCCCAGGCCACGCGGTCGGTGCGCCCCAGCACCACGAATGGCAGGCCGGGCAAGGTGGCCCCCACGGCATCGATGGCGGCGATGGGCGTGCCGTCCGACGCGGTGCCGGCGGGCGCCTGCATGCCGGCGAAGTACCAGATGGCCGGGGCCGACAGCCCCAGGTGCGGGTCGTTGGCCAGCAGCGGCTTGCCGCTGACGGTGCGGGTTCCCGCCAGCACCCAGTTGTTGCTACCCTTGCCTTCATTGGTGCCCGCGTTGCGCGTCAATTCATCGGCCCAGGCCAGCATGCCGGTGCTGATCAGCCGCGACAGCAGGCCTTCGTCCTTGCGGCTGGCTGCCCCGCTGGCCGCCGCCAGCCCGCCGGCACCGCCCGGCCCGGCCGCCGTGGAGCCCGCGCCAGCCGCGCGGTACACCCCAAGCTGCCGGTACAGCGCGGCGAGGTCGGCCGATGCGGCCGGCTTCTCGCCCGGATAGGGTGGCATCAATTGCCACAGGCGGTCGGTGTCCAGCGTCCGCGCGACCGACAGGCGCGCGAATTCCGTTCCCCAGTTGCCGCCCAGGTCCAGTGCCATCATCAGCGCCCAGCCCACGCTGTCCTCGGGCTCCCACACCGCGCCCGCCGCGCCGCCGGGCTGGACGCCGAGCACATGGAATTCGGGGGGCAGGGCCTGGGGCCGTTTCAGGTGGAACGCGTGGATGCCCTTGCTGTAGGCCTGCAAGGCCTCCTTGGCATAGGGCGGCAGGCCTGCGTACTGGCGCCGGGCCGCGCCCATGATGTCCAGAGCGCGCATCAGCTTGTCGGTTTCGAGCGTCGCGGGGCCGAAGACCTCCGACAGCTGGCCATGCATGACCCGGCGGTTGAACTCCAGTTGCCAGGTGCGCTCCTGCGCGTGCACATACCCCATCGCGAACCAGGCGTCCTGTGGCGTGCGCGCCTGGATGTGGGCCACGTCGGCCCCATCGCGCCGCACCTGCACCGCGCTGCCCAGCCCCGCCACGCCCAGTTCGCCGTCGAGTTTCGCAAAGCTCCGCTGCACATACACCGCCGCGCCCGCGCCTGCCAGCAGCGCCGCCGCCACCAGCCCCAGGGCCGTCCGCTTCATCCATGCCATCTTTGTTGTCTCCTGTTGTTGGGTGTGTCGTGTGTCCGTATCGCCCGGGCCGCGACCGGCCCGAAGGAGGTGCCCGGCGCCCGGGCAGCCCCATGGCGGAAGTCCCTCGCGCAGCCCGTCAGCGCAGGCGCACGCTGCCTCCGGCCACGTGGAAGCTCATGGTCGGCGCACTGGGCTCCGTGAAGGAAACGCCCAGCGCGATGTGCCCGGTGCCATGCAGGATGCAGGCATCGCGCCGCAGCCGCACGGGCGAATCGCTGCCCTCGAACCGCACCCAGGTTCCAAAGCTGCTCATGTCCGTCAGGACGAAGCCGCTGTTGCGCCAGTCGATGCGCGCATGCAGGCGCGAGACGCGCGGATCGTCGACGCACAGCTGGGCGTGCAGCGCCCGCCCCACCAGGACGGGGGCGTCGGACGAGGTGAAGGTGCGGTCCACGCCGTGCCACGAGAACTGGATGTGCCCCAGGATCGAGTCTGCCGGCGCAAAGTTGCTGACAAGGGAAGCCTGCATGGTGAGGGAGTCGGGCGCCTCGTCCTCGCGCCACTCCACGTGGTAGAGCATCAGCAGCTCGGCCTTGCCGCGAATGTCCATCATGCCCAGCTTGCGGTACCAGACATCCGGCGCGGCCCCCGCCAGCAGCACGGTGGTCTCGGTGGCCCAGATCTCGGCCGGGCCGGCCCGCTCGCACAGCCGGGAGGCGACGTTGACGGCATCGCCATAGCAGTCGCCATCCACATCCACCACTTCGCCGCTGGCCACGCCAACGCGCACCTCCATGCGCAAGGGCTGGGGCCAGCGCTCCTGGCGGGCCTTGTGCTCGCGCAGCATGGCCGCCATGGCGGATACGGCGCTGGCGGCATCGCCAAAAACGCCCAGCACCCCGTCGCCCAGCTTCTTGACCACCCGCCCCCCGTGCGTCTGGATGGTGTCGCTGATCCATTGCGTGACCTGGGTCACCGCCTCGGTGGCGCGCTCGTTGCCCAGCGCTTCATACAAGGCGGTGCTGCCCGAGATGTCCGCAAAGACCATCGTCGACAGCACGCTCATGGACACCGGCCTATTGGTAACATCATGTGAATCAGTTTAGTGCAAGCGCCCTGGCGGCGCACCCATGAAAGCGTCAAGAATCGTTGCCTGGCGCCGCCAGGCGTCCGATGGCGCCACCCGGGACCTGACGGCGCTGCGGGGGTGCCCCAGGCAAAGTGAATTTCGTGGGCCCGGCGGCACATGGCGGCGGTTGCCACCCGCGATTTGCCGGCCATCCCAAAAAAATCAACAAACACGTAAAAGTTCGCAACAAACAAGGTGCGTCTGTTGTCTTTACGCAAAAACAGTAGCGCGCCCCTTGCGTGGCGCCTCGCTCCCGCTTAATTTGGCCGACCCTGTTACAAAAAATGCGTCCGCCTCCCTCCATGCGCTGGAACAAGCCCAATCTCCGCAACAACCTTCACGACCTTCTGGGCCGTGACAAGCCGTCATCGACGGCCTGGGTGCGCGACCACGGGCTGGAGGAGGTACGCCGGGCCATGCTGCAAAGCCTGGCGGGCATGAGCGGTTGCGAGGTGGCGCGCATGAACATGCGCCTGCGCTACGCCGGCGACATCGAAGCGTTGTGGTACCTGCGCACCGATCTCTTCAGCACGCTCGTGCCCTTGCGCGGCGAAACCGGCGCGCGGGGCGTGATCGACCAGGTCACCCCCCTGTTCCAGGGCCAGTTGCCACGTGCACTGCGCCCGGCCCAGCCCCCTCCCGGCAACGCCTGACCCGAGCCCCAGCCCGGGCGGACACCCGCCGCTGGCAGGTGCCATGCCGCCCGGCATCCCCTGGGCCCAGCGGGCAGGAATCCAGAGGCAGGCGATTGAAGGCAGCACCGAATCAGTGCTGGTGTCCCCAGTAGATCAGCGCATCCCGCCCTTCCACCGACAGCGATACCGTGCTCCCCACGGGCAGCAGCACCTTGGTCGCCACATGGCCGAAGGGCAGGTTCGTGAGCACGGGCGCCTTGATCTGCGTGCGCAGCCAGTCCACCACCGACTGCAGCTTGTAGCCCTTGTCGTGCGGCGCGAGCTTGAAGTTGGTGAACTGCCCCAGCACCACGGCCTTCTGCTGGGCCAGCACGCCGGCGTGCAGCAGCTGGGTGAGCATGCGCTCGATGCGGTAGGGGTGCTCGTGCACGTCTTCCAGGAACAGCACGCCACCCTTGATGGCCGGCAGGTACGGCGTGCCCACCAGCGAAGCCAGCACCGCCAGGTTGCCGCCCCACAGCGTGGCGCTTTTCACGTAGACATTGGGGACGGCCGGCTTGCCCGTGGCGGCGTCGGGCTTTTCATTGTTCATGCGCCAGCCCGTGCCTTCGCCATGGCCGGTCAGCAAATCGTCGAAGCAGGCCTCCATGATGTCGTCGGGCTCGCCGGCCACGCCAAAGTCGGCGCCCAGCGAAGGGCCGGCCCACGATGTGGCGCCCGTCTTGGCCAGCAGCGCGGTCTGGAAGGCGGTGAAGTCGCTCACGCCCACGAAGCGCGTGCCGCCCGCGATCGCCTTGGCCACCGCCTTGTAGCGGATGCCCGGCAGGATGCGCGACAGCCCGTAGCCGCCGCGCGAGATCAGCGCCACATCGGCGCCGCTGGCCGCGGCACGGTGGATGGCGGCCAGGCGGGTGGCGTCGTCGCCCGCGAAGCGGGTGTGCACGGCCAGGGCGTCCGCATCCACCTCGACCTCATGGCCCAGGGCCTTCAGCCGGGCGAGGCCGCGTTTGAAGGCGACCTTGTCCTGCACGGCGCTCGACGGCGAATAGATGTAGATGTGCTTGGGGCCGTGGTCGTGGCTGCACTGGGAATGGTCGTGACCGGGATGATCGTGTGAATGGTCTTGCAAAGCGCTCAGGCCGTGAAGGGGCCTGCTCCGTCAAAAAGAGAGTCCGTCTGGCGCCATGTCAGCCGGTGGCACGGCCGGCGCCGGGAAACGAGAAGTATTCCACAGCCTGCCGCGCGATCGGCTCGCCATGCTCCTGCACGAAGTGCCCGGCGTCGGCCAGCACGGTGGGCGCGGGGCAGCCGCGAATGTGGCGGTGCAGATCGTGCATGGTGGCGGGCCCGAGCACCGGGTCCTTGGCGCCAATGAACATCAGGCTCCGGCCCTGCCACCGCTGCTGCCAGAAATCACGCGCCTGGCGCGACAGCGCGGCCCCCGGCGCATCCTCCGATGCCGGCACGCGTTCAGGAAAGGCGCGCAGCGCGGCGCGGTAGCCCTTGTCGGGGAACGGCGCGTCGTAGGCGGCGCACTCCGCCCCGGCCAGGTGCGGGTTGCCGCGCGCCAGCAGGCGCCCCACGCCATACAGCGGCTTGTCGCGGCACATCGCACGCCAATCGAGGAATCCGGCGGGCAGCGGCGCATCACCCGTGGCCAGCACGGTGTTCATCACCAGCAGGCCCGCAAACCGCTCGGGGCAGGCCATGGGCAGCGTCAGGCCCAGGATGCCGCCCCAGTCCTGCACCACCAGCACCACGTTGCGCAGGTCCAGCCGCCCGATGAGTTCCAGCAGCACCTGGCGGTGCCATTCGAACTGGTGCGCCGACTCTTTCTTGGGCTTGTCGCTCTTGCCAAAGCCGATCAGGTCGGGCGCGACCACGCGGTCCCCGGCCGAGAGGAACACGGGCAGCATGCGCCGGTACAGGTAGCTCCAGGCCGGGTTGCCGTGCAGGCACAGCCAGGTGCGCGGCGCGTCCTGCGGGCCTTCGTCCAGGTAGTGCAAACGCAAGCCGGCCAGGCTGGGCAGGTCGCTCAGGTAGCGCGGCGCCCAGGGGTAGCCGGGCAGATCCGCGAAGGCGGCATCGGGCGTGCGCAGGGCGTCGTCGCGCAGCGGATGGCGGGCCAGTGCCTCGGTGCGTTGTTGATGGCGGCGCTGCCGGAAGAAGCCGCTGAGCAGGCCGCCGCACTCGTCGGCCAGCACCCCGCCCCGCACCTGGGTCTGGTGGTTCAGCTCGGCATGGCCAAACAGGTTCAGCACCGAGCCCGCCGCACCCGTCTTGGGATCTGCGGCGCCGTACACCACGCGCGCCAGGCGCGCATGCAGCATGGCACCGCTGCACATGGCACACGGCTCCAGCGTGACATACAGGCTGCAGCCGTCCAACCGGTAGTTGCCCAGCCGCCGCGCCGCCGCGCGCAGGGCCACGATCTCGGCGTGGGCCGTGGGGTCGTGCCCCTCGACCGGCGCGTTGCGGCCGGTGGCGATCACCTGGCCATCCTTGACCAAGATGGCCCCCACGGGCACCTCGCCCGCGCGCACGGCGACTTGCGCCTCGGCCAGGGCCAGGCGCATCCAGTGCGCGTCTTGGTCAGGATTCATTGCTATACAAATAATAGCTACCAGCGCTTGAAGGATAAGCGCCAGCAGCCCATTTCATCCTATTTCTCATCGTCCGGGATGGGCCGCGCCTGCTGCATCAGGCCTTCCATCTGCTGCTTGACCTGCTGCTGGATCTGCTGGCTCTGGTCGCGCACCGTGGCCGGCTGCGCCGCCAAAGCCGGGGCACCGCCGGCCGGCGCTGCTGTCTGCAGCGACGGCACGGGCGTGCGGACGGCGGACAGCTGCTTTCTGGCAAGGACACCCACCACAGCCAGCGCCACCACCAGCCCGGCCAGACCTACTACAGCACGCATGAAAAGACTCCTTGGCGGGCGGGGTGCCCGGACCACAGCCGGCGGGACCGCCCTGCCCGGCTTGCTACCGGCCCGACTGTAATGGCAAACCGCCGTGGGCACCCCCATGAAAAACGGCCGCGCGGGGCGGCCGTAGCGGTGGCGGGCCGTGCCCGCGGTGCTCAGTTGAGCGCCACGCGGTTGCCGTCCTTGTAGGTGTACAGCGTCACGGCGGGCGTGGTCAGCTCGCCCTTGGCCGTGAAGGCGATGTTGGCGGTCACGCCCTTGTACTCGGTCTTGCCGATGAAGGGGATGTACACCTTGGGGTCCACCGAGTTGGCGCGCTTCATCGCATCGGCCAGCACCATGGCCGCGTCGTAGGCGTACGGGCTGTAGATCTGGAACTGGCCGGGGAACTTGGCGTCGTAGCGCTTCTTCCAGTCCGCCCCGCCCTGCATCTTGTCGACCGAGGCGCCGCCCGTGGCGCAGGTCACGTTCTTGAGCGCAGGGCTCTTGCCCGACAGCTCGGGCAGCTTCTCGGTGCACAGCGCATCGCCGCCGAAGAACTTCACGTTGCCCAGGCCCAGCTGCTCCATCTGGCGCAGCATGGGGCCGGCCTGCGCGTCCAGGCCGCCGTAGAAGATCGCGTCGGGCTTCTTGTTCTTGATGGCCGTGAGGATGGCCATGAAGTCGGTGGCCTTGTCGTTGGTGAATTCCTCGCCCACCACCTTCAGGCCCTTTTGCAGGGCGGTGGCCTTGAACACCGAGGCCACGCCCTGGCCATACGCGGTGCGGTCGTCGATGATGGCCACGCTCTTGAGCTTCAAGTGGTCGGCCGAGAACAGTGCCAGCGCCGCGCCCAACGCGTTGTCGTTGGCGATCAGGCGGTAGGTGGTCTTGTAGCCGGGCTTGGTCAGGTCCGGGTTGGTGGCGGCGGCGGTGATGTGGGGCACGCCGCACTTGTCATAGACGGCCGCCGCAGGAATGGACGTGCCCGACTGCAGGTGGCCGACCACGCCCGCCACCTTCTGGTCGCACAGCTTTTGCGCCACGGCCGTGGCCTGGCGCGGGTCGCCGGCATCGTCTTCGGCCGCCAGCTCGAACTTGATCTTCTTGCCGCCGATGACCAGGTTCTGGGCGTTCAGGTCGTCCACCGCCAGGCGCACGCCGTTCTCGGTGTCCTTGCCGATGTGGGCGATGCCGCCCGACACCGGACCCGCGTGGGCGATCTTGACGGTTTGCACCTCCTGCGCTGCGGCGGCGCCAGCAGCGGCGACACACGCGGACACAGCGGCAAACTGCACCAGGGACAGGGGGAAAGAGAGGGGACGACGCAGACGGGAAGCACGAAGCACGGTAAAAGTCTCCAGGAGTGGCAGGGGCGAGATCGGACGCACCATTTTGGGGCGGCCTGGACCGCATCCTAGCCACCCTCACTCCCTTTTTCAGGCAATTGCTATGCAGACATAGCAATTTGGTGGGGCATTAAATCGGCTAATGCCGCGACCAGCGCCACCTCCTGGCAGACTGGACCCGCTCCGCCTCCAGCCAGGGGCGGGCGCTCAGCCGGGCGCCAGTCGCAACTTGAAGTTCGTGAATGGAAGAGCGGCATTGGGCGCATCGCGCGGGACACGCTCCTCCACGCAGCCCGTGTCGTTGGGGGTAACGAAGTGGGGGCCGATGCCAGCGATGGCTGCCTTGTGTGTCCCCGTCCAGTCCCAGCCCCATCCGGCTCCTGACACTTCTCCCTCAAAAAGGACTGGGCCGTCGACCGTGATGCCCTGGTGGATCACCATGCGCATCCTGTCTGCAAATGCACCGACCCTGTATCCCGCCTGAATGTGGACCGTGATCACTGGATGCGTGACCGGGTTGTACGTAGCGCCCGATGTGTTCGCCACCGTCACCAGTCCCGGCATGGCTGTGCCATTCCATCGCTCGGCCATGATGGTGCCGTCCGAGAAAAAGATGAATCCTCTGCCTTCCGACCAAAGGTTCTCGCCATGGCGGTAAATCGGGCCGCAATGGGGGTTGTAGCTGCCCTGCCCGCCTTCGCAGTCCAGTACAAATCCCATGTGGGCGCCGCCATTCGAGAAGAACCACGAGCAATCGATGGTGCAGTGCAGGTCGCTGTGTCGCACGCCAGGCAGGCTGATCCGCGTTGGCAGGTAGTAGAAGTCGAGGTCGTTGATAGACAGTTTCAGCTGGGTGGGCTTCTTCTTGCGGGAGGTACTCATCACAGTCCTTTTCACTCGTTGACCGGCTGCGCCGGCGGGATTGGAGGGAAGTGGGTCAGCGGACACAGGCGCGGCGCAAGTGCAGCCCGCCGCGCCCTTTGTACCAGACCGAAGCGCTACAACGCCCGGTCACGCAGGTCCGTGCCCCCGTGCTCGATACCCGAGGGATGCTCCACGGCATGGCGAAACTGAAATAATCACGCCCCATGTCCCTCCTGCCCCACCAGCTCGAACTGCTCTCGCCCGCGCGCGATGCCGACATCGGCATCGAAGCCGTCAACCACGGCGCCGACGCCGTCTACATCGGCGGCCCGGCCTTTGGCGCACGCGCCAGCGCGGGCAACGACATCCGCGACATCGAGCGCCTGGTGAAGCACGCGCACCGCTTCAACAGCCGCATCTTCATCACGCTCAACACCATCCTGCGCGACGACGAACTGGAGGCCGCGCGCAAAATGGCCTGGCAGGTGTACGAGGCCGGGGCCGATGCACTCATCATCCAGGACATGGGCCTGCTCGAAATCGACCTGCCGCCCATCCAGCTGCACGCCAGCACCCAGACCGACATCCGCACGCCCGAAAAGGCGCGCTTTCTGCAGGACGCGGGCCTCTCGCAGATCGTGCTGGCGCGCGAGCTCACGGTGCAGCAGATCGCCGCCGTGCACAAGGCGCTGGGGCCGGTGGATGCCCCAGGCCGCGCCAACATCGAGTTCTTCATCCACGGCGCGCTGTGCGTGGCCTACAGCGGCCAGTGCAACATCAGCCATGCGCAGACCGGCCGCAGCGCCAACCGGGGCGACTGCAGCCAGGCCTGCCGCCTGCCCTACCAGGTGACCGACGCGCAGGGCCGCTTCATCGCGCACGACAAGCACGTGCTCTCCATGAAGGACAACAACCAGAGCGACAACCTGCGCGCGCTCATCGACGCCGGCGTGCGCAGCTTCAAGATCGAAGGGCGCTACAAGGACATGGGCTATGTGAAGAACATCACCGCCCACTACCGCACGCTGATCGACGAGATCCTGGAAGAGCGCGAGGCGCAAGGTCGGCCACTGGGCCGGTCATCGAGCGGGCGGACCACCTTCACCTTCACGCCCGACCCGCTGCAGAACTTCAACCGCGAGTTCACCGACTACTTCGTGACCGGCCGCAAGGAAGACATCGGCGCGTTCGATACCCCCAAGAACCCGGGCCAGGCCATCGGCTGGGTGAGCAAGGTAGGCCCCGACTTCGTGGAACTGGAGGTGAGCGACCCCGCCACCGTGCTGCACAACGGCGACGGCCTGTGCTACTACGACCTGCACAAGGAGCTGGTGGGCATGGCCATCAACGTGGCCGAGCCCGTGTCCGCGCGCAGCGTGGGCCAGTGGCGCGTGTACCCCAAGGACCCGATAGAAGGCTTCAAGGACCTGCGCAAGGGCACCGAGGTCAACCGCAACCGCGACATGGACTGGGTGCGCACGCTGGAGAAAAAGTCCAGCGACCGCCGCATCGGCCTGTGGGCGCACCTGAGCGAAACGCCTTGCGGCTTCAGCCTGATGCTGACCGACGAGGATGGCAACGTGGGCTATACTGATGTGCAGCAGCCGCACCAGCCTGCCACCGATGCCGCCAAGGCCGAAGCCAGCCTGCGCGAGCAACTGGGCCGCTTCGGCGCCACCATCTTCGCGGTTCACGACATTGCGCTGCAACTGACTGAGCCCTGGTTCGTGCCCGCCTCGGTGCTCAACGCGCTGCGCCGCGATGCGCTGGCCGACCTGGAAGCAAACCGCGCGCGCAACTTCGAGCGCCTGCAGCGCGCCACGCCCATCGAGCCGCCAGCGCCCTACCCCGAGGACACGCTGAGCTTTCTGGGCAACGTGTTCAACCACAAGGCGCACGATTTTTACGTGCGCCACGGCGTCAAGGTGATCGATGCGGCCTACGAGGCGCACGAGGAAGAAGGCGAAGTCAGCCTCATGATCACCAAGCACTGCGTGCGCTTCAGCATGAGCCTCTGCCCCAAGCAGGCCAAGGGCGTGACGGGTGTGCAGGGCACCATCAAGGCCGAACCCTTGATGTTGATCAACGGCAAGGAAAAGCTGACCTTGCGCTTTGACTGCAAGCCCTGTGAAATGCACGTGGTGGGCAAGATCAAGCGCCAGGTGCTGAACCAGGTGCCGGAAGCCCCGCTCCAGTTCTACAAAGCCCGGCCGCAAGTCGCGCACTAAGGCAAGGCCGAAGAAGTCCTTGCGCGGGCGTGCGGCCCGTCTCACCGATCGCCGCATGTCCCCATCCACCGCCCCGCACCTGCACCCCACCGAGGCCGTGGCCCAGGCCCATGGCGTCAACCCTGACGCAGGCCTGCACGCCGACGAAGCCCTGCGCCGCAGCGCCATCCACGGAGCCAACGAACTGGCGGCAGGGCAAGACCGCCCCTGGTGGCGCCTGCTGGCCGACCAGTTCAAGGACTTCATGGTGCTGGTGCTGCTGGGTGCGGCCGTCATCTCGGGCCTGGTGGGCGAGGTCACCGACACGCTGGTCATCCTCGTCATCGTGGTGCTCAACGCCGTCATCGGCTTTGTGCAGGCCTGGCGCGCCGACCAGGCCATGGCCGCGCTGCGCCAGCTGGCGGCGGCGCACGCCACGGTGCTGCGCAGCGGAGCCGTGCAGGTGGTGCCCGCCAGGGCGCTGGTGCCGGGTGACATCGTGCTGCTGGAGGCGGGCAACCAGATCCCGGCCGACCTGCGGCTGATCGAGATTGCGCAGCTGCAGGTGGATGAATCCGCCCTCACGGGCGAGTCCGTCACCGTGGCCAAGCAGACCGAAGCCCTGGCGGCCGGGGACGTGGGCGCGCTGGGCGACCGCACCAACATGGCCTTCAAGGGCACGACCGCCACCCACGGCCGGGCGCGTGGCCTGGTGGTGGCCACCGGCATGCACACCGAGCTGGGCAAGGTGGCCACGCTGCTCGACACCGGCGACCGCAGCACGCCGCTGCAGTTGCGCCTCGCAGCCTTTGGCAAACGGCTGGCGCTGGCGGTGCTGGGCATCTGCCTCGTGATCTTTGTGGTGGGTGTGCTGCGCGGCGAGGCGCCGCTGCTGATGGCCCTCACCGCCATCAGTCTGGCCGTGGCCGCCATCCCCGAGGCCCTGCCTGCCGTGGTCACGGTGCTGCTGGCTCTGGGCGCGCGCCGCATGGTGGCCGTGCATGCGCTGGTGCGGCGCCTGCCATCGGTGGAGACCCTGGGCTCGGTCACCACCATCTGCTCGGACAAGACCGGCACCCTGACGCAAAACCGCATGCACGCCGAACTGCTGATGGCCCACGGCGTGCGCTGGGTGCCCGGCGACCCTCTGCCCGGCCCCGCCCATGCCGAGGCCCTGCGCGCCGCCGCGCTGTGCAACGACGCCACGCTGCAGGTACACAACGAAGAAGGCCCGTCGGGCATCCACTGGCAGGGCGACCCCACCGAGACCGCGCTGGTGCTGGCTGCCCACGCGGGTGGGCTGGACAAGGCCCGGCTCGACGCCACCAGCCCCCGCGTGCAGGAGCAACCGTTTGACTCCGACCGCAAACGTATGACCACCTTCCACCGCGATGCGCACGGTTTTGTGGCCTACACCAAGGGTGCGCCTGAGTCGGTCTTGCCCCGGTGCACCGCCCACTGGACGCCCGACGGCGCTGCTGCACTGGACACCGCCAAGGTCCTCGCCACCGCCCAGCAGCTTGCCGCACAGGGCCTGCGGGTGCTGGCCCTGGCGCGCCGCAGCCACGCCCGCCTGCCCGACACCAACGACATCGACGCGGTGGAAAACCAGCTGGAGCTGCTGGGCCTGATCGCCCTCATCGACCCGCCGCGCCCCGAGGCCCAGGTCGCGGTCCGCGACTGCATCAGCGCGGGCATCACGCCGGTGATGATCACGGGCGACCACCCCGCCACTGCGCGCGCCATTGCGCACCGCCTGGGCATTGTGAAGCGTAGCGATGCCCCGGTGCTTACCGGCGCCGACCTGGCCACGCTCGACGACGCCGCGCTGCGGGCGAAGGTGGAGCAGGTGCAGGTGTACGCCCGCGTGGACCCGGCGCAGAAGATCCGCATCGTCGAGGCACTCCAGGCCCAGGGCCACTTCGTCGCCATGACCGGCGATGGCGTGAACGACGCCCCGGCGCTCAAGCGCGCCGACATCGGCGTGGCCATGGGCCAGGGCGGAACGGATGTGGCGCGCGAGGCGTCGAGCCTGGTGCTGCTGGACGACAACTTCGCCACCATCGTTGCGGCGGTGCGCGAGGGCCGCCGCATCTACGACAACATCCGCAAGTTCGTGCGCTACGCGATGACGGGCAACTCGGGCGAGATCTGGACCATCTTCCTCGCGCCGCTGTTGCTGCTGCCCATTCCGCTGCTGCCCATCCACATCCTGTGGGTCAACCTGGTCACAGACGGCCTGCCCGGCCTGGCGCTGGCGGCCGAACCGGCCGAGCGCGGCATCATGCAGCGCCCGCCCCGCGCGCCGCGCGAAAGCCTGTTTGCCCATGGCATGTGGCAGCACATATTGGGCGTGGGCCTGCTCATCGGCGGGCTGTGCCTGGCGGTGCAGGCCTGGGCCCTGCACACCGGCCACGCGCACTGGCAGACCATGGTGTTCACGGTGCTCACGCTCGCGCAGATGGCGCATGTCATCGCCATCCGCTCCGAATCCGAACCCATCTGGCACCTGGGCCTGCTGAGCAACCGCCCGCTGCTCTACGCCGTGCTGCTCACCTTTGCGCTGCAGATGGCCACCATCTACGTGCCCTGGCTCAACCCCATCTTCCGCACCGAGCCGCTGAGCCTGGGCGAGCTGGCGCTGTGCATTGGCGCCGCGCTGGTGGTGCTGGTAGTGGTGGAAATCGAGAAGGCCTGGCGCCGCAGCCAGCAGGCGCGGCGCACTACCCCAGAGCCCATGGACAGCGCCATGGACGAGCCTTCTGACTGAAAGAGCCCACGGCGCACAAGAACGTCATAAGCACATAGCCAACGATTCGATGACGCCACGGGCCAGCAGTGCCAGAATGGCCCGCGCCATCGGCACATCGGCAACGCCCAGCCATGCGTGGAGCCCGGTGGTGCCACTCCCTTCCCTTCAACGAAAGAGACAGCCTTCATGAGAATCGAGACCCTGGCCGTACACGCTGGCTACAGCCCCGACCCCACCACCAAGGCCGTGGCCGTGCCCATCTACCAGACGGTGGCGTACGCATTTGACAGCGCCCAGCATGGCGCAGATTTGTTCGACCTGAAGGTGCCGGGCAACATCTACACCCGCATCATGAACCCCACCACCGACGTGCTCGAAAAGCGCGTCGCGGCACTTGAAGGCGGCATCGCGGCGCTGGCCGTGGCCTCGGGCATGGCGGCCATCACCTATGCCATCCAGACCATTGCCGAGGCGGGCGACAACATCGTGTCGGCCAGCACGCTCTATGGCGGCACCTACAACCTGTTTGCCCACACCCTGCCGCAGCAGGGCATCACCACCCGCTTTGCCGACCCGCGCGACCCGGCCAGCTTCGCGCAGCACATCGACGCGCGCACCAAGGCGATCTTCATCGAGTCCATCGGCAACCCGCTGGGCAACGTGACCGACATCGCAGCCATCGCCAAGGTGGCGCATGACCACGGCGTGCCGCTGATCGTGGACAACACCGTGCCCAGCCCCTACCTGCTGCGCCCCATCGAGCACGGCGCCGACATCGTGGTGCATTCGCTCACCAAGTACCTGGGCGGCCACGGCAACAGCGTGGGCGGCGCGATTGTGGACAGCGGCAAGTTCCCGTGGGCCGAGCACAAGGCCCGCTTCCCGCGCCTGAACGAGCCCGATGTGAGCTACCACGGCGTGGTCTACACCGAAGCCCTGGGCCCCGCCGCCTTCATCGGCCGCGCGCGTGTGGTGCCGCTGCGCAACACGGGCGCGGCGCTGTCGCCGCAAAGCGCCTTCCTGATCCTGCAAGGCATCGAGACCCTGGCCCTGCGCATGGACCGCATCTGCGAGAACACGCTGGCGCTGGCGAAGTACCTGCAAAGCCACCCCAAGGTGGAATGGGTGCGCTACGCGGGCCTGCCAGACCACCCGGACCACGCGCTGGTGCAGCGGCAATCCGGCGGCAAGGCATCCGGCATCCTGAGCTTCGGGCTCAAGAGCACCGATGCGGACCCGCGGGCTGCCGGTGCACGCTTCCTCGACGCGCTGCAGCTCTTCACCCGCCTGGTGAACATCGGCGACGCGAAATCGCTGGCCACGCACCCCGCATCGACCACGCACCGCCAGCTCAACCCCGAAGAGCTGGCCAAGGCGGGGGTGAGCGAGAGCATGGTGCGGCTGTCGGTGGGCATCGAGCACGTCGATGATCTGCAGGCCGACCTGGTGCAGGCACTCGAGGCTGTCTGAGCGTACGGCAACAGCCGACGCCAGTTGCGGGATACTGGAGGACCTGCCCCGCGAATCGCGGGGCGCTCCCTGATTCAAGATCGCCATGTCCCGCCTATCCCCTCTTGCCCCGGTCACTCTCGGCCTGCTGATTCTGGCCGGCTGCAGCTCCACATCATCCATCCCGCCGCGCGGAGTGGATGTGACCGAATCCCACGTCACCAGCTTCCGCAAGAAGGAGGACGAGCAACTGCTGCAAAAGCAGGTTTCGCCTCCGCTGGATGCGCCTTTGACGCTGCTGGAGGCACCGCTGCCGCGCTACCCGTCCTTCCTCCTGAATGACACCTCGCTCAAAGCGCGCGGCGATGTGACGGTGTCGTTCGAGATCATGCCCAGCGGGCTGGTCGGCACCGCGCGCGTGCTGTCAGGAACGGGGGAGGATGCGCTGCACAAGCCGGCGATCGATGCGGTGCGCCGCTGGAAATTTGCGCCGCTGCTGCGCAATGGGGAGCCCGCCCGCCTGGTGCTGCAGCACACCTTCCGCATGGAACCCTGAGCGCGCCAGATACCGCCGCAAAGCCGCTCATGCGTCACGAGCCAGCCGCACACCCGTGTACTGCCAGCGGGCCGTGGCCGGGAAGAAGTTGCGGTAGGTGCTGCGCGCATGCCCGGGCGGCGTGGCGCAGGAGCTGCCGCGCAGCACGTACTGGTTGACCATGAACTTGCCGTTGTACTCGCCCACGGCGCCGTCGGCCGTGCGAAAGCCTGGGTAGGCGGCGTAGCTCGACTGCGTCCATTGCCAGGCCGCGCCGAACAGCTGCTCCAGGCCATGCGCGCCAGTTGTCCCTGCGGTCTGCGCGGCATGCTCCCATTCGGCTTCCGTGGGCAGGCGTGCACCCACCCAGCGCGCATAGGCGTCCGCTTCGTAGTACGACAGGTGCACAACCGGCATCGCGCTCTGCACGGGCCGCAGGCCCGCCAGGGTGAACTCGTGCCAGGCGCCGTCGTCCCGCCGGTGCCAGTACAAGGGCTGCCGAAGCCCCTGGGCCACGCGCCAGTCCCAGCCTTCGGCCAGCCAGTGGGCGGGGTTGTCGTAGCCCCCACCTTCCACGAAAGCCATCCATTCCGCGTTGGTCACCAGCCGCGAGGCCAGTGCGTACGGCGCCAGGTAGGCGCGGTGGCGAGGGCTTTCGTTGTCGAAGGCGAAGCCGTCTCCGCCATGGCCCACCTCCACCAGCCCGCCTTCCAGATGCCGCCAGCCCAGGGGCCTGGCCGCCGGTACGAGCGCCTGGTCGCCGGCGGGCACCACGGCGGCGCCATAGGCGGGATGCACAGGGTTGCACGACAGCAGGTGCTTGATGTCCGTCACCAGCAGTTCCTGGTGCTGCTGCTCGTGCTGCAGGCCCAGCTCGATCAGCGCACACAGCGCGGCGTTCTGCAGCACGGCGGGCACCAGGCGCGCCATCCGCCGGTCCACATCGGCGCGGTAGGCCAGCACCTCGTCCAGCGGCGGGCGCGTCAGCAGCCCCCGCTGCGGGCGCGGGTGCTTGGCGCCCACGCCGTTGTAGTAGGAATTGAACAGCACGCGGAACGCGGGCTCGAAGGGCGCGAAGCCCGGCTCGTTCGGCTCGAGCACAAAGGTCTCGAAGAACCAGGTGGTGTGCGCCAGGTGCCATTTGGCCGGGCTGGCATCGGGCATGGACTGCGCGCCGCAGTCCTCGGCCGACAGCGGTGCCACCAAGGCCACGGTGTGATCCCGCACAGCGCCGTAGCGCGACAGCAGCACGGCGAGCGGGGAGCAAAAATCCATATTGGTCATACGGGCCCTCAGGGTCTGGCGTGCACCACGGCAAACCAGCCACGGTCGTCCGTCCACGCCTGGGCCTGCGAGAAGCCTGCGCGCGCCAGCATGTCGGTGAACACGTGCAGCGGGTACTTGTAGCTGTTTTCGGTGTGGATGCGTTCGCCCTGGTCGAACCTGCGCCCGCCACCGGGCCAGCGCACCTCGGAGTCAGCCATCGCTTCCAGGTGCATCTCGATGCGCGACTCGCCCGGGTTGAAGAACGCCCGGTGCCGCCACTGGTCCACATCGAAATCGCTGCCGATCAATCGATTCACATGCCGCAGCACATTGCGGTTGAAGGCGGCGGTCACGCCGGCGGCGTCGTCGTAGGCCGCTTCCAGCACCTCCACGTCCTTGGGCAGGTCGATGCCGATGAGCAGGCCGCCGTCATCGTCGATCAGCTCGCGCATGTGGGCCAGCAAATCCAGCGCGTGCGGCGGGTCGAAGTTGCCGATGGACGAGCCCGGGTAGAACACCAGCCGTCCCGTGCGCGGAATGTCCTCGGGCAGGGCCACGCCCTGGGTCATGTCGCCGCCCACGGCCCGCGCGTCCAGCCCCGGAAAATCGTCGCGCAGGCCCCGCACCGCCGCCTGCAGGAAGTCCGCCGAGATATCCACGCCGACGAAGCACGCGGGCTGCACCAGCCGGCACAGCGTGCGCGCCTTCTGGCAGTTGCCAGCCCCCAGCTCCACCAGCGTGCGCCCCGTGCCCACGGCCTGCGCGATGTCGGCCGCATGCTGCTGCATGAGGGCGGTTTCGGTGCGCGTGGGGTAGTACTCGGGCAGGCGGGTGATTTCCTCGAACAGCTGCGAGCCGTGCTGGTCGTAGAAATACTTGGGGGAAATGCTCGCGGGCCGCTGGTTCAGGCCACGTGTGATGTCGTCGTTGGGGCTGGGCAAAGGCATGGGTCTTGAAACGTCTTGCGCGGCAATGCCGCTGGTTCTGTCCGACGGGGCCGTCCCGGGAGCCCAATGCCCGCCAGGCTGCCACGTACCCAGGCAAGGGCGCGAAGCCCCACCGCATCCGCCATTGTGAGCCGAGCCGATGGCGCCGTGTGTAGGCCAAATCCCCATGGCGCGGGCGGGCCTTCGGGTGCGGAAGCCGGCGGCGCAGCCGCCAGGAGCCGCCGCGGGCGGGGTGTACTGCCCGGTACGGGTCCATCTGTACCTTGTGAACGGCGCGCGCCCGGCATACGCTCGCCCTTCCCACGGACTTCTCACAAGGACCCTGCCATGCTTCAGATGCGCCCCAACTGCGAATGCTGCGACAAGGACCTGCCGCCCGATGCCACCAACGCGCGCATCTGCACCTTCGAGTGCACGTTCTGCAGCGACTGCGCCGGCGCCCGGCTGGGCCACGTGTGCCCCAACTGCGGGGGCGACCTCGTGCAGCGCCCGCGCCGGCCCGCCTCCAGGCTGGCGAAATACCCCGCATCCACCGAGCGGGTGCTCAAGCCCCAGGGCTGCGGGGTGATGGCATGACGCTCGCCACCCTGCTGGTCTTCTCGCTGGTGGCCCTGGTGGCCATCGCCACGCCCGGCCCCACGGTGCTGCTGGCGCTGGCCAACGGATCGCGCTATGGCGTGCGCCGGTCGCTGCCCGGCATGCTGGGCGCCGTGGCGTCGGATTTTGTGCTGGTCGGTGCCGTGGCGCTGGGCCTGGGCGCGCTGCTGGCGGCGTCCGAGTTCTGGTTTTCGGTGGTGAAGTGGCTGGGCGCGGCCTACCTGGCCTGGCTGGGTTTGCGGCTGCTGCGCTCGCAGGGTGGGCTGGACCTGGCCGCAGCGGACGGCGCGGCCGCCGGGCCTGCGGCCACGCCGCGCGGCATCTTCACGCGCTCTTTCCTGGTCGCGGTGACCAACCCCAAGGGATACCTGTTCTGCTCGGCTCTGATGCCGCAATTCATCGATGCCAGCGCACCACAATGGCCGCAGTACGCCGCCATTGCAGCCGTGTTCGCGGGCCTGGACTTCGCCGTGATGCTGGCCTACGCCGCCATCGGGGCGCGCGCCGTCAAGCTGCTGCACCGCCGCGCGGTGCTGTGGCTGGACCGCTGCTGCGGCGGCGCGCTGCTGGCCCTGGCCGGATCGCTGGCCTTCTACCGACGGACGTAGATCCGTCATAGCCGATGAAAACTGGCGCACCGTCAACGCAAGCGCCACCGTGGATCCGGCTTTGCCGGTCCACCGCAGGCGTCCCCCTCAGGGGGAAGGCGCGAAGCGCCTCAGGGGGAGCCTGGCTAGAACCTCCAGCCCAGGCCCACGCCCACCAGCACGGGGTCTGCCTTGAAGGTGCCCAGCTTGGCGCCGCCTGCCGTCACGTCGGTCTTGATGAAGACCTTCTTCAGGTCGAAGTTGAGGTACAGATTCTTCTGCAGCGGAATGTCCACGCCCACCTGCAGCGCGGGGCCGAAGCTGTTGCGGTCAATGTCCACGCCGGCGGGCAGCTTCACGCCGGAAAAGCGCGTGTAGTTCAGGCCCGCGCCCACATAGGGCTTGAAGCCGGGTGCATCGAAGTGGTATTGCAGCAGCAGCGTGGGCGGCAGGTGCTTGAGCGAGCCGATGGCCGTGCCGGAGGCGCTCAGCGTGTGCTTTTGCGGCACGGTCAGGATCAGTTCGGCCGCGATGTTTTTGTTGAAGAAGTACGTGACATCGACTTCGGGGATGGTCTTGTCGTTGATGGTCAGGCCCAGGGGCGTGCTGTCCTTGTTGGCACTGTCCAGGTGCACGGCGCGCGCGCGGACCATCCAGGGTCCTTCAGCCTGTTGCGCCAGGGCGGCGCCGGAAGCCAGGGCGCAGAGGGCGGCTACTGCCAGCAGGTTCTTTTTCATGGTGATTTCACATCGGTTGGACGGGGACGACCCCCGTGCATCCATTGAACCGCCATGCCCCTCGACCGGCCTTGCCCTATCTCAAGCCCCTCGTATTAACCCTTAGACATACATCAAGAAAAACGGCCTGCCCTTGTCAATGCGCGGCGGATTTCCCGCGCAGGCGCTGCACCAGCGTGACGGCTGCGAGCACCAAGCCTCCCGCCACGATGCCGACCACCGCGTTGAGCAGGTTGGGCACCAGCACATGCCAGAGGGCGCCCACCGGCCATTGCGCGGCGGCCTCGCCAGCGGCATCCACCGCATGGTGCAGCGCGGGCACGCCATGCACCAGAATGCCGCCGCCCACGAGGAACATGGCGGCGGTGCCCGCCACGGACAGGCCCTTCATGAGCCACGGCGCGGCCCGCAGGATGCCCGAGCCCACCGCCCTGGCCACGGCGCTGGCCTTGCCGTTCAGCCACAGGCCCAGGTCGTCGAGCTTGACGATGCCGGCCACCAGGCCATATACGCCGATGGTCATGATGACCGCGATGCCCGACAGCACGGTGACCTGCTGCACAAACGGCGCCGACGCCACGGTCCCCAGCGTGATGGCGATGATCTCTGCCGACAGGATGAAGTCGGTGCGCACCGCGCCCTTGATCTTGTCCTTCTCGAACGCCACCAGGTCCACCGCGGGGTTGGCATTGGCCAGCACATGGCTTTCATGCTCGGCGGCGTCTTCGTGGGGGGCGTGCAGCAGCTTGTGGGCGACTTTTTCAAAGCCTTCAAAGCACAGGAAGGCACCGCCAATCATGAGCAGCGGCGTCACGGCCCAGGGCGCGAACGCGCTGATCAGCAAGGCCGCGGGCACCAGGATCACCTTGTTGATGAACGACCCCTTGGCCACGGCCCACACCACCGGAATCTCGCGCTCGGCGCGCACCCCCGTGACCTGCTGGGCATTGAGGGCCAGGTCGTCGCCCAGCACGCCGGCCGTCTTCTGGGCGGCCACCTTCGTCATGACCGAGACGTCGTCCGCCATGGCCGCGCTCTTCTTGGCGGCCACCTTGGTCATCAGGGCCACGTCGTCGAGGATGGTGGCGATGTCGTCCAACAGGGCAAGCAGGCTGCCAGAGGCCATGGGAAGTCCTTGAGATAGCAATGGAAAAGGCGGCATGCGTGCCGCCGCGCGTGGGCTGGACTATAGCAACGCACGGTCTTCGTTTGCGCCCGCCCCCCGGCCCCGGGAGCCTTTTGCGCAGGCCGTCGCCGTGCCCTCCTCGCGGCCCGCCACGGGGGCTGCGGCGCGCAAGGCGCATACTCGCGCCCTCACCCACCACTTTGGGGTCCCCGGGGCTTGTCCCCCTGCACGGGCTTCACGCCCATGCCATGCCCGGCTACCTGACCAAGCAAGAAGACATCGCCATCACCGGCGCGGCAGACCTGATCATCCGCTCGCTCCTGGACAAGCAGCAGTTTTCCGACCCGGAGGGTGCCGCCGAAGCGCTGGGCATCTCTTCCGCCGCCTGGCCGCTGTTCGGCCTGCTGTGGCCATCGGGGGCCCAGCTGGCGCACCGCATGGCCAGCCGCCCCCTGCGAAGCGGCGAGCGCGTGCTGGAGATCGGCTGCGGCCTGGCCCTGGCCAGCCTGGTGTGCCACCGGCGCGGCGTGGACGTGACCGCCAGCGACTGCCACCCCCTGGCATCGGCCTTCCTGCTGGAGAACGTGCGGCTCAACGGCATGTCGCCGCTCAAGTACCGCACCGGGCAATGGGGAGCCGACTTGACCGACACCTGCGCCGATGTGCAAGGCCGGTTCGACCTCATCATGGGCAGCGACGTCCTGTACGAGCGCGACGCACGAGGCAGCCTGGCCAACTTCCTCGACCGCCATGCGGCCGAAAGCGCGCAGATCTGGATCGTGGACCCCAACCGCGGCAACCGCTCCGCCTTCAGCAAGCAGATGGCCGCGCTGCGTTTTGACGTGGTGGAAGAGCGCCTGGACCACCCCGCGCTGGCCGATGTTCCGGCGTACAAAGGGCGGCTGCTGGTGTATCAGCGCGCCCCTGCAGTGGCCTGAGCAGGACTTGCCGGGCAGCCCGGCGCGACAGCGCCGCCAGCAGCCCGCCGGGCCCGCGCAGCCCAAACGCCCGTGCAGCCGTGCAAGGGCCGCCAAGCTGCGTATGCGGCACTTTGCGGGCGTGCACCGGCTGCCCCCTTCCCGCATGGCAAGCCATTGAGAGAAGGGGGAAGGCGCGAAGCGACTCCGCAGGATGTGCTACGTCACCCCACCCACTTGCGGGCATTGCGCCAGATGCGCATCCAGGGACTGAGTTCGCTGCGGTCGCCCGAGGTCCAGCTCATCTGCACGTTGCGGAACACGCGCTCGGGGTGCGGCATGATGGCCGTGAAACGGCCGTCCGCCGTGGTCACGCCGGTCATGCCACCCGTGCTGCCGTTCGGGTTGAACGGGTATTGCTCGGTGGGCGCGCCGTGGTTGTCCACGAAACGCATCGCGGCGATGGCCGCGCCGGCGTTGCCGCGGTACTTGAAGTTGGCATAGCCCTCGCCGTGCGCCACGGCGATCGGCAGGCGGCTGCCCGCCATGCCCGCGAAAAACAGGCTGGGAGACTCCAGCACCTCCACCATCGACAGGCGGGCCTCGAAGCGCTCGCTCTGGTTGGTGGTGAAGCGTGGCCAGTCCTGCGCACCCGGGATGATGTCCGCCAGTTCGGCAAACATCTGGCATCCGTTGCACACCCCGAGGCCAAAGGTGTCGGTGCGGCCGAAGAAGCCCTGGAACTGCTCGGCCAGCACGGGGTTGAAGGTGATGCTGCGCGCCCAGCCGATGCCGGCCCCCAGCGTGTCGCCGTAGCTGAAGCCGCCGCAGGCGACCACGCCCTTGAAGTCTTCGAGCTTGACGCGGCCGGTCTGCAGGTCGGTCATGTGCACGTCGTAGGCCTCGAAGCCGGCCTCGGTGAAGGTGTAGGCCATCTCGATGTGCGAATTGACGCCCTGCTCGCGCAGGATCGCGACCCGGGGTTTGGCCAGGTTCAGGAACGGCGCCGCCACGTTGTCGGCCGCGTCGAACGTGAGGTGCACGTGCATCCCGGGGTCGGCGGCCGCGCCCGCGGTGGCGTGCTCGGAGTCCGCGGTCGCGGGGTTGTCGCGCTGCTGGCAGATTTTCCAGCTCACGGCATCCCACACCTGGTGCAGGTCGGTGAGCTTGGCGCTGAACACGGCCTTGGCATCGCGCCAGACCTGCAGCTCGCCCTTGCCGGCGTCGATGCCCGACGATTGCGGACGCGTCTTGCCGACAAAGTGGCTGAATCTGGACAGGCCGTGCTCGCGCAGCACCTGCATCACATCGTTGCGCTCTGCGGTGCGCACCTGCAGCAGCACGCCCAGTTCTTCGTTGAACAGGGCCTTGAGCGTGAGCTCCTCGCGGCGCGCGCTGACCTGCTGCGCCCAGTTCTTGGCATCCCCGGTCTCCATGCGGCTGTCGCTGATGCCGTCGCCTTCGGTCACGAGCATGTCCACATTGAGCGCCACGCCCACATGGCCCGCAAAGGCCATCTCGGCCGCCGCCGCCAGCAGGCCGCCGTCGCTGCGGTCGTGGTAGGCCAGGACATGGCCCTTGGCGCGCAGCGCGTTCACGGCGTTGACCAGGTTCACCAGGTCCTGCGGATCGTCCACGTCGGGCACCACGTCGCCGCTTTGTTCCAGCGTCTGGCCCAGGATGCTGCCGCCCATGCGGTTCTGGCCCTTGCCCAGATCGATCAGCACCAGGGTGGTGTCATCCTCGGTGGCATCGAGCTGGGGTGTGAGCGTGCCGCGCACGTCGGAGAGCGACGCGAACGCGCTCACGATCAGGCTCACGGGGGACGTGACCTTTTTCTTGTCGCTGCCGTCGTTCCACTGCGTGCGCATCGACAGGCTGTCCTTGCCCACGGGGATGGAGACGCCCAGCGCCGGGCACAGCTCCATGCCCACGGCCTTCACGGTCTCGTACAAGGCAGCGTCTTCGCCGGGCTCGCCACACGCGGCCATCCAGTTGGCGGACAGCTTCACACGCGGCAGCTCGATGGGCGCAGCCAGCAGGTTGGTGATGGCCTCGGCCACGGCCATGCGGCCCGATGCGGGTGCGTTGATCGCGGCCAGCGGCGTGCGCTCGCCCATGCTCATCGCCTCGCCCGCAAAGCCCTTGTAGTCGGCCAGCGTCACCGCGCAGTCCGCCACCGGCACCTGCCAGGGGCCGACCATCTGGTCGCGGTGCGACAGGCCGCCCACGGTGCGGTCGCCGATGGTGATGAGAAAACGCTTGGACGCCACCGTGGGATGGGCCAGCACGTCGATCACGGCCTTTTGCAGCGGCACGCCGGTCAGGTCGATGGGCGCGAACTGGCGCTGCACCGTGGCCACGTCGCGGTGCATCTTGGGCGGCTTGCCCAGCAGCACGTTCATGGGCATGTCCACCGGCAGCTTCTGGTCGCCCGCCTCCACGGCGGTGTCCTGCAGCACCAGCTGGCGTTCCTCGGTGGCCGTGCCGATCACGGCGAAGGGGCAGCGCTCGCGCTCGCAGAACGCCTTGAACAGCGGCAGCGACTCGGGCGCGATGGCCAGCACGTAGCGCTCCTGGCTTTCGTTGCTCCAGATTTCCTTGGGCGCCATGCCCGATTCTTCGAGCGGCACGGCGCGCAGGTCGAAGCGAGCGCCACGGCCGGCGTCGTTCGTGAGCTCGGGGAAGGCGTTCGAGAGGCCGCCGGCACCCACGTCGTGGATGGCGAGGATGGGGTTGGCGGCGCCCTGCGCCCAGCAGTGGTTGATGACCTCCTGGGCGCGGCGCTCGATCTCGGGGTTGCCGCGCTGCACGGAGTCGAAGTCCAGTTCGGCGGCGTTGGCGCCACTGGCCATGGAGCTGGCGGCGCTGCCGCCCATGCCGATGCGCATGCCGGGGCCGCCCAGCTGGATGAGCAGCGAGCCAGCGGGGAACTCGATCTTTGTCGTCAGGCCCGCGTCGATCACGCCCACGCCGCCGGCGATCATGATGGGCTTGTGGTAGCCGCGCTGCACGCCAGCGACTTCCTGCTCGTACTCGCGGAAGTAGCCCGCCAGGTTGGGACGGCCGAATTCGTTGTTGAACGCCGCGCCACCCAGGGGCCCTTCCACCATGATCTGCAGCGGGCTGGCGATGTGCTCGGGCTTGCCGACCGTGCTGCCCCAGAGCTTGGACACGGTGAACCCCGTGAGGCCGGCCTTGGGCTTGGAGCCCCGCCCGGTGGCGCCTTCGTCGCGGATCTCGCCGCCCGCGCCGGTGGATGCGCCCGGGAAGGGAGAGATGGCGGTGGGGTGGTTGTGCGTTTCCACCTTCATCAGCACGTGCTGGGTGGCGCTACTTTTTTGATAGCTGGTAGCGCCCGCTGAATCAGCGGTAGAGGCCATTTTGGCCACAAACCGCTCGACCTCGCCGCCTTCCATGACCGAGGCGTTGTCCGAATACGCGATCACCGTGTGCTGGGGCGCCAGCTGGTGGGTGTTGCGGATCATGCCGAACAGCGATTTGTCCTGCGCCACGCCGTCGATGGTGAACTGGGCGTTGAAGATCTTGTGGCGGCAGTGCTCGCTGTTGGCCTGCGCGAACATCATCAGCTCCACGTCGGTGGGGTTGCGCGCCAGGCCCGTGAAGGCGTTGACCAGGTAGTCGATCTCGTCGTCGGCCAGGGCCAGGCCGAAACGGGTGTTGGCGGCCTCCAGCGCGGCGCGGCCGCCGCCGAGCACGTTGACGTGCTCCATGGGCGCAGGCTGCAGCTCGGTGAACAGCGCTGCTGCTGCGGCGCGGTCGGCCACCACGGACTCGGTCATGCGGTCATGCAGCAGGGCGGCCACCTGGGCCAGTTGCTCGGCCGTCAGCTCGGGCGCCTTGCCCAGCAGGCCGGCCTTGAGGCTGATGCGGTATTCGGTGATGCGCTCCACGCGGCGGATGGCGATGCCGCAGTTGCGGGCGATGTCGGTCGCCTTGGACGCCCAGGGCGACAGCGTGCCCAGGCGGGGCGTGACGATGATGGCGGTGCCCTCGGCGGGGCCCGCATAGGGGTCGCCATAGGTCAGCAGGGCGGCCAGGCGCTCATGGTCGGCGGGCGTGGGGGCCGCGTCGGTGGCGACAAGGTGCACGAAGCGCGCTGCAATGCCGCTGATCTTGGGGTGAATGGCCTCCAGGGCGGGTTGGAGTTGCTGGGCGCGGAAGGTGCTGAGGGCGTTGCCGCCCGCCAGCGTGGTCATGTGCAAGGTCACGGTAGCGGCCTGTTGGGTGTGAGGGGTACGGTCGAGGCGCCGACCCGGGCCCGGGCTCTGGCCTGGGCATGTGGGTGGACAGCCCGGCATTTTACCGGGCGGACCAGGGCCGCCGCCCGCCTCCAAGCAGCCGGCGGGGGGCGATGGGATAATTACGCCATGAGCATCACCATCAAAAGCGCAGAAGACATTGCCGGCATGCGCCTCGCGTGCCGCCTGGCCTCCGAAGTGCTGGACTACATCGCCCCCCACATCAAGCCCGGCATCACCACCAAGGAAATCGACCGCCTGGGTGCCGAATGCATGGCCCAGCAGGGCACCATCTCGGCCACCGTGGGCTACCAGCCGCCCGGCTACCCGCCCTACCCCGCCTCGCTGTGCACCTCGGTCAACCATGTGGTGTGCCACGGCATCCCCAACGACAAGCCGCTCAAGAAGGGCGACATCGTCAACGTGGACGTGACCGTGATCACCAAGGACGGCTGGTACGGCGACAACAGCCGCATGTACCAGATCGGCGAGTGCTCCATTGCCGCCAAGCGCCTGTGTGCGATCACCTTCGACGCCATGTGGCACGGCATCCTGCAGGTGAAGCCTGGCGCCCACCTGGGCGACGTGGGCCACGCCATCCAGAAATTCGCCGAAGGCCAGGGTTTCTCCATCGTGCGCGAGTTCTGCGGCCACGGCATCGGCCAGAAGTTCCACGAAGAACCCCAGGTGCTGCACTACGGCCGCCCCGGCACGCTGGAAGAACTGGTGCCCGGCATGGTCTTCACGATCGAGCCCATGATCAACGCCGGCCGCCGCGAGGTGAAGGAGTTCGGCAACGACGGCTGGACCATCGTGACCAAGGACCACAGCCTGTCGGCGCAGTGGGAACACACCGTGCTGGTGACCG
Source organism: Acidovorax sp. GW821-FHT09A11 (assembly GCF_059418365.1). Taxonomy (NCBI): domain Bacteria; kingdom Pseudomonadati; phylum Pseudomonadota; class Betaproteobacteria; order Burkholderiales; family Comamonadaceae; genus Acidovorax; species Acidovorax sp. GW821-FHT09A11. Next base: position 26,848 of record NZ_JBWKPS010000001.1, on the reverse strand, counting down.
AGACGGGCTATGAGGTGATGACCCTGTCGGCCGGCTCGCCCGCGCTGCCCGCCTTCGTGACGGCCACGGCCACCTGACGGCCGCACCGGCAACGCCTGCGCGACCGGCATTCACACTGGCTCGCACAACTCTTGCATGGCTTTTTTCATGGCACCTTATCTGCGCGCACCACGACCATGACCGAACTCCATGCCCTGCGGGACGCCTACCGCAGCGACAAAGCCGCCCTGCTCGCCGCCCTGCAGGCCACGGGCGCCTCCACGCGTGGCATCCGCGTGCTGCTGCGCAAGCTCTCCACGCTGGCCGGCGCCCTGCTGCACACGCTGTGGCAGCGGGCGCAGCTCCCAGCGGACATGGCGCTGGTGGCCGTGGGCGGCTTCGGGCGCGACCAGCTTTTCCCCTATTCGGATGTCGACGTCCTGCTGCTGATGCCCGATGGAAGCGCCCCCGAGGCCGGCAGCGAGCTGCGCACGCGGCTGGAGGGCTTCATCGGCAGCTGCTGGGATGCGGGCCTGGAGATCGGCTCCAGCGTACGCACCGTGGCCGAATGCCTGGCCGAAAGCGCGGGCGATGTCACCGTGCAGACCTCGTTGCTCGAATCGCGCCTGGTGTGCGGCAACACGGCGCTGTTCGCCGAATTCCAGCGCCAGTACCGCCTGCAGATGAACCCGCAGGCCTTCCTGGTGGCCAAGACGCTGGAGATGCGCCAGCGCCACAACAAGTACGAGAACACGCCCTACTCGCTGGAGCCCAACTGCAAGGAGTCGCCCGGCGGGCTGCGCGACCTGCAGATGATCCTGTGGGTGGCGCAGGCCGCGGGCCTGGGCCGCAACTGGAAGGAACTGGCCGCCAGCGGCATGGCCACCGCCTTCGAGGTGCGCCAGATCGAGCGCAACGAGGCCGTGCTCTGCCTCATCCGCGCGCGCCTGCATGCAGCCGCCGGGCGGCATGAGGACCGCCTGGTGTTCGACCTGCAGACCGCCGTGGCCGAGTCCTTCGGCTACCGCTCGCAGGCGCCCGACGGCTCGCGCCTGCCCATGCGCGCCAGCGAAAGCCTGATGCGGCGCTACTACTGGGCGGCCAAGGCCGTGTCGCAGCTCAGCCAGATCCTGCTGCTGAACATCGAGGAACGCCTGAACCCCTCGACCCACGAGCCGCGCCCCATCAACGAGCGCTTCTTCGAGAAGGCCGGCCTGATCGAGGTGGCCAGAGACGACCTGTACGAGCGCGACCCGCACGCCATCCTGGAAACCTTCCTGCTCTACCAGACCACCGTGGGGCTCAAGGACCTGTCGGCGCGCACCCTGCGCGCGCTGTACAACGCACGCGGGGTGATGGACGGCGCGTTCCGCCGCGACCCGGTCAATCGCGCCAACTTCATGCGCATCCTGCAGCAGCCCTCGGGCATCACGCATGCCATGCGCCTCATGAACCAGACCTCGGTGCTCGGGCGCTACCTGTGGGTCTTCCGGGGCATCGTGGGGCAGATGCAGCACGACCTGTTCCATGTGTACACGGTCGACCAGCACATCCTCATGGTGCTGCGCAACGTGCGCCGTTTCTTCATGGCCGAGCACGCGCACGAATACCCGTTCTGCTCACAGCTCGCGGGCGGGTGGGACAAGCCGTGGATCCTGTACGTCGCGGCGCTGTTCCACGACATCGGCAAGGGCCGCGGCGGCGACCATTCGCAGATCGGCGCCGTCGAGGTGCGGCGCTTCTGCCGCCAGCATGGCGTGGACCGCGAAGACGCCAGGCTCATCGAGTTCCTGGTCAGCGAACACCTGTCGATGAGCCGGATCGCCCAGAAGGAAGACCTCTCCGACCCGGACGTGATCGCGGCATTCGCGCAGCGCGTGGGCAACGAACGCTACCTGACCGCGCTGTACCTGCTCACCGTGGCAGACATCCGTGGCACCAGCCCCAAGGTGTGGAACGCCTGGAAGGGCAAGCTCCTCGAAGACCTGTACCGCGCCACGCTGCGCACCCTGGGTGGCCGGGCGCCGGATGCCGCCGCCGAGATCGAAGCGCGCAAGCGCGAGGCGCTGGTGCTGCTGGCCCTGAGCGCCCTGCCCTTCGAGGCCCACAAGGCCCTGTGGGCCACGCTGGATGTGAGCTACTTCATGCGCCACGAAGCGGCGGACATCGCCTGGCACACGCGCCACCTGTCGCGCCATGTGGGCACGGCCAGGCCCGTGGTGCGCGCGCGCCAGTCGCTGGCGGGCGATGGCCTGCAGGTGATGGTGTATGCCGCCGACCAGGCGGACCTGTTCGCGCGCATCTGCGGCTACTTCGACCGCGCGGGCTTCAGCATCCTGGATGCGCGCGTGCACACCGCGAACAACGGCTATGCGCTCGACACCTTCCAGGTGGTGGCCTCGTCGCAGGCGGGGCACTACCGCGAACTGACCCATATGGTCGAAAGCGACCTGGTGCGCGTGATCGAGGCGGGCGGGCCGCTGCCCGAACCCACGCGCCGGCGGGTGTCGCGCCGCGTGAAGAGCTTTCCGGTCGCCCCGCGCGTCACGCTGCGCCCCGACGAAAAGGCGCAGCGCTGGCTGCTGGCCATCTCCGCCAGCGACCGTGCGGGCCTGCTGTACCTGGTGGCGCGCATCCTGGCGCAGCACCATCTGAGCGTGCAGTTGGCCAAGGTCAGCACCCTGGGCGAACGTGTCGAAGACACCTTCCTGGTCCAGGGCCCCGAACTGCAGAACAATGCACGCCAGATCGAGATCGAAACCGAACTGCTGCGCGAGCTGGCTGACTGACTAGCGGCCTACCGCATCCCGTCTCCGGCCTCCGGGCAGGCGGTGGATCCTCACGAGAAGGCTGCGCGCCAAGATGCTATCCCATTGATAGCATCCATCGCATGCCAAGCAAGCGCCAGGGCGCATTTTCCCCTGTTGCCGAATGCTGAAGTGCGCCAGGGCTGGCACTTGCCTTGCGCCCATCTTGAGCCTATAACAGCCACATGCATGTGGCGCGTTCATGGCGCCCACGGTGCCTGCCAGCCGCGTTGCGCCACCGCACCCGGGCAGGCGACCCGGCGCCCTGCCGGGACTGCCCACGCAGCCCCCAAGGAGCCAGCATGTACAAGCACATCCTGATGCCCTCCGACGGTACGGCGCTGTCGGAAGCGGCCATCCTGCGCGGCATGCGCTTTGCCCGCGAAGCCCACGCCAAGGTCACCGGCTTTTATGCCTTGCCCGAATTCCATGCACTTGCGTACCACACCGCCATGCTGGAACACACGCGCAAGAGCCAGGAAGACCAGGCCCGGGCGAGGGCCGAGGAGGTCCTGAACTACATCCGGGAGACCGCGGCACAGTACAGCGTGCCCTGCGACACCCTGACCAGCATCAGCGACCATCCTTACGAAGCCATCATCGACGCCGCGCACGCGCAGGGCTGCGACCTGATCCTGATGGCCTCGCATGGCCGCCGCGGCCTCCAGGGCATCCTGCTGGGAAGCGAGACCCTCAAGGTCCTCACGCACAGCAAGATCCCGGTGCTCGTGCACCGTTGACCCCAAAGCGGGCGCTGGTTCCGCCCGTCAGTCGTCCTCGGCGGCGCTAATGTCGGGGAAGAGCACTTCCGTGAAGCCGAACTGCGTGAAATCGCGCACCCGCATCGGGTACAGCTTGCCAACGAGGTGGTCGCACTCGTGCTGCACCACACGGGCATGAAAGCCGTCCACCGTGCGGTCTATGCGGTCGCCGTAAGGATCGAACCCCGTGTAGCGGATGCGCGCCCACCGGGGGACCTTGCCGCGCAGCCCCGGCACGGAAAGGCAGCCTTCCCAGTCCTCCTCTTCTTCATCGCCCAGCGGCGTGATGACGGGATTGAGCAGGACGGTGGGAAGAATCACCGGACGCTCGGGGTAGCGCGGATTGCGTTCGCCGGAGCCAAAGATCACGAGTTGCAGATCCACGCCAATCTGCGGCGCGGCAAGCCCCGCCCCATTGACGGAGCGCATGGTGTCGAACATGTCCCGCACCAGAAGATGAAGATCGTCTGTATCGAATGCAGTCACGGGCTGGGCAACGCGCAGCAGGCGCGGATCGCCCATCTTCAGGATGGTGTGGATGGTCATCGGTGTGAAATTTCTGCGAAAGCGGCTGGCGCGCGCCAGCCTGCGGCAGCATAGCGCGTGTCGGCGCGCCGCGCAGCGGCGCGCCCATTCACAATACCGGCATGGACTCTCCTCCAGACCCGGCCTCCACCGACACGGCCCCGCCCCTGCGCCCCTTGCCATGGCCCGCCCGCTGGCTGCTGCTGGTCTTTGCCGTGGCGTGCCTGGTGATGGGCATCATCGGCGTCATCGTTCCCGGGCTGCCCACCACGGTGTTCATTCTCATGGCGGCATGGGCTGCGGCCCGCAGTTCGCCCCGGCTGTACCGCTGGCTCTGGAACCACCGCCTGTTCGGCCCGCTCTTGCGCAACTGGGCCCAGGGAGGCTGCGTGAGCCGGCGCGCCAAATGGAGCGCCACGTGCCTCATGGCGCTGAGTGGGATCGTGCTGTTTGCGACGGGCACGCGCACCTGGATCGCCGTGCTCGCCATCACCTGCATGGCGTGCGTGCTGGCCTGGCTGTGGCGCAGGCCCGAGCCGCAGTGAGCGAATGGGCAGCATCGAAAGCCAGGCATGCGCCCCGCACTCCCGGCCGGGGCACCGTGCAAATCGTCGGGCACATCCGCGAAGCGGCTGGAGCCCATTTTTTATGTATATAATCTAAGTCTTGTTCCTCGATAGCTCAGTCGGTAGAGCGCCGGACTGTTAATCCGTAGGTCCCTGGTTCGAGCCCAGGTCGAGGAGCCA
>NZ_JBWKPS010000001.1:0-21930 GCF_059418365.1 Acidovorax sp. GW821-FHT09A11 | reverse complement strand
TTCCTCGATAGCTCAGTCGGTAGAGCGCCGGACTGTTAATCCGTAGGTCCCTGGTTCGAGCCCAGGTCGAGGAGCCACTCAGAAAGCCCACCATGCCCACGCATGGTGGGCTTTTTTGTCGCCGGCTTCATCCGCGCCGCGCACGCCCGGGTTGCCGGACAATAAGCCAGTCTCCTTGTCGTTGTTGTTTACCCGCGCACCATCCCATGCCCCCGCAATTGCCCTGGCTGGAACCCGAAGACCGTCTGCCGCATCCCGCGACCGCATGGGGACCGCAGGACCCCGCACCCGGGCTCCTGGCGGCAGGTGGCGCGCTGGCGGTGGCGCAGTTGCGGGCGGCATACGCCCAGGGCACCTTTCCCTGGTACGGCCCGGGGCAGCCCATCCTGTGGTGGGCCCCCGATCCCCGCATGGTGCTGCCCACCGCGGAGTTCAGGCTGCACCGCTCCCTGCGCAGGACGCTGCAGGCATTCCGCACCGATGCAGCCTGCCAGATCCGCGTGGACCATGCTTTCCGGGAAGTCATCACGGCCTGCGCCACCAAGGAACGCGATGGCCAAGTGGGCACCTGGATCGTGCCCGAGATGATCGAAGCCTACATCCGCCTCCATGCGGCAGGGTATGCCCACAGCGTCGAGACCTGGGTTGAAGGACGGCTGGTGGGCGGCCTGTACTGCGTGGCCCTCGGCCAGGCAGTGTTCGGCGAATCGATGTTCGCCCACGCCACGGACGCATCGAAGATCGCGCTCGCGGCCCTGGTGGGCCTGTGCCGCCACCACGGCGTTGCGATGATCGACTGCCAGCAGAACACGCGCCACCTCGCCTCCCTGGGAGCCCGGGAGATTCCCCGCGCGCAGTTCCTGGCCGAGATCCAGAAGACCCAGCACCTTCCGCCACCGCCCTGGGTCTTCGACCCCGTATACTGGAACGGGCTGCTGCCCTCCACCGTGTCCACGGCATGACGCAACTCAACGACCTTCCACTGCAAACCCTGCAGTTCTATGCGACAGCCCCCTACCCCTGCAGCTACCTGCCGGACAGACAGGCTCGGTCGCAGGTGGCCACGCCCAGCCACCTGATTCAGAGCGACGTGTATTCCGACCTCGTCGCCAAGGGGTTCCGGCGCAGCGGCATGTTCACCTACCGTCCCTACTGCGATGGCTGCCAGGCCTGCACTCCGCTGCGCGTGCTCGTGAATGAGTTCCAACCCGATCGAAGCCAGCGGCGAGCGACCGTTCGACATGGCGGCCTGCAGGCGCGCGTGCTGCGCCTGTGTTTCGTGCCCGAGCACTACCAGCTCTACCTGCGCTACCAGAATGGCCGCCATGCGGGCGGCGGCATGGACCATGACAGCATCGACCAGTACACCCAGTTCCTGCTGCAAAGCCGGGTGAATTCGCGCCTCGTGGAGTTCCGCGAAACGGATGCCAGCGGCGAGCCCGGCGCGCTCAAGATGGTATCCATCCTGGATGTGCTCGACGACGGGCTTTCCGCGGTCTACACCTTCTACGAGCCCGAGCCCCACTGCAGCTACGGCACCTACAACGTGATGTGGCAGATCGCGCAGGCGCGCTCCCTGGGGCTCCCCCATGTCTATCTGGGCTACTGGATCGAAGCCAGCCCCAAGATGAACTACAAGGCCCGCTTTCACCCCCACGAAGTCCGCACCGATGGCGCGTGGCACCGCGCCGAACAAGGCGCCTGAATGCAGGATTGAATTTCACAAGATAAAATGCTGCGGCCCTCATTGCATCGCCGCCCATGAAAAAAATCGATCCCAGCATTCCTGCCAAACCCAGCGTTCAGGTGCTTGAACGCATGTTTACGCTGATCGATGTGCTGGCGTCGCGCGAGGAGGCGATCTCCCTCAAGGAAATCAGCGAGAAGACGGGGCTGCACCCCTCCACCACGCACCGCATCCTGAACGACCTCACGATCGGCCGCTTCGTGGACCGGCCGGAATCCGGCAGCTACCGGCTGGGCATGCGCCTGCTGGAACTGGGCAACCTCGTCAAGGCGCGCCTGAGCGTGCGCGATGCCGCCCTGACCCCCATGCGCAACCTGCACAAGCTGATCCAGCAACCGGTCAATCTGAGCATGCGGCAGGGGGATGAGATTGTCTACGTGGAGCGCGCCTACAGCGAGCGCTCGGGCATGCAGGTGGTACGCGCCATCGGCGGGCGCGCCCCCCTGCACCTGACATCGACGGGCAAGCTCTTCCTGGCCCTGGACGATCCCCAGCGCGTGCGGGCCTACGCCACGCGCACCGGGCTGGCGGGACACACGCGCAACAGCATCACCCAGCTGCCCAACCTTGAGCGCGAACTCGCCAAGGCACGGCAGTACGGGATTGCCCGCGACAACGAGGAACTGGAGCTGGGCGTGCGCTGCATGGCCGCCGGCGTCTATGACGACCAGGGCAAGCTGGTGGCGGGTCTGTCGATATCGGCCCCGGCGGACCGGCTGGACGAAGGGTGGCTGCCCAAATTGCAAGCCACGGCCAACGAGATCTCGCTCGCGCTGGGCCACGTACCCACCAGCACCGAGGCATCGGCATCCAGCGAAGCCGGCTTGCGTGCAGGCCTTCGCTGAGCGGCGCACCACGACCCCAGAAGCCACCACGCATGAAATGAAAAAGCCGACACAGGCGGGCAATGCCTGGTCGGCCCATGGATGATCAATGCGCTTCGATGGCACCACGGCCCCGGCGGGGCCGCTGGCGCGGGAAGCTAGCTGCCGCTATCGGCTAGCCATTGCTTCCGGCCCGGGCCTGCAACGGGGTCGCCAGGGATGGCATCGACTCCACCCAGTGGCGCACGCGCTCCGCATCCCCCAGCCGGCTGAACTTGCCCGCGGAATCCAGAAACACCATGATGAGCTTGCGCCCGGCGATCTGCGTCTGCATCACAAGGCAGCGGCCCGCCTCGGAGATATAGCCCGTCTTTTGCAGTCCGATATCCCAGGTGGGGTTCTTTACCAGCCCGTTGGTATTGTTGTACTGCAGCGTTCTCGGGCCCACGGCCACCTCATAGCCCGGAGACGTGGACAGCTCGCGCAGCAAGGGATCGCTGTGCGCCACATTCACCAAGGTGGCCAGGTCCCGGGCGCTGGATTGGTTGCGGCTGGACAGCCCCGTGGGCTCCACATAGCGGGTGTCGGTCATGCCCAGCAAACGGGCCTTGGCGTTCATCTGCGCCACGAAAGCCTCCAGGCCACCAGGGTAGGTACGGCCCAGCGCATGCGCAGCCCGGTTCTCGCTGGACATGAGGGCCAGATGCAGCATCTCGCCCCGGGTCAGCGTGGAACCCACCGTCAGGCGCGAGCGGCTGCCCTTTTCCGTATCGACGTCGTCCTGCGTGATGGTGATCGGTTCATCCATCGGCAGCTTGGCCTGGGAAATGAGCATCCCGGTCATGAGCTTGGTCAGGGACGCGATGGGCAGCACCGCATGGTCATTCTTGCTCAGCAGGACCTCATGCGTGTCCTGGTCGATGACCAGGGCCACACTCGACTTCAGATCCAATGGATCGTTGACCTCGTGCAGGCCCGCCATCTGCCCGAAGGACTGCTTGGCCGGCACGAACGCCACGCGGGTGGCGGCCTTGGAGGTCTTGGCCGTCACGCGCACGGCCCTGGTGGAGGCAGCAGCCACCTTGCGGGGCGCAACGCCCCGTTTGGCAGTGGCCGTGCTGATCTGCTGTTTTTTGTCCGAGGCTTTCTTGCGCTCGCCTGCGTGCGCGGCCGGGGCAGCCAGGACGGCGCTCACGGCGACAACGCTCAAAATTTGAAAGAAACGGCTCACTGCGGCGCGGTGGCGATGGTGCATCAAAGTGCTCCAAACGGTAATAGGTGTTGAGCAGTGTACAGAATCAAAAAAAGTCGCGCAAGATCAATGCCTTGCGCGACTTTCCGAGAAAGTGAATGAAATTATAAATTGTTCATTCAACCTTGTGCAGCCACCCGGTCAGCTTTACTTTGTAACTTGTTCAGCGCGCTGAGGTATGCCTTGGCCGAAGCCACCACGATGTCCGGATCCGCGCCCACGCCATTGACCACGCGGCCGCTGTTTTGCAGGCGCACCGTGACCTCGCCCTGGCTCTCGGTCGAGCCGCTGATGGCATTGACCGAGTACAGCACCATCTCCGCCCCGCTCTTGACGTGCGATTCAATGGCCTTGAGCGAGGCGTCCACGGGGCCGTTGCCTTCGGATTCGCCGCGCACCTCATGGCCGTCGACCGTGAAGACGATGCGCGCGCGGGGGTGCTCACCCGTTTCGCTCTGCTGAAAAAGGGAGACAAAGCCGTACTGCTCCTTCTCGCTGGTCACGCTCTCGTCGCTGACCAGCGCCAGGATGTCCTCATCGAAGATTTCGCTCTTGCGGTCCGCCAACTCCTTGAAGCGGGTGAACGCCGTATTGACCTCGGTTTCGCTCTCCAGGCTCACGCCCAGTTCCTGCAGGCGCTGCTTGAAGGCATTGCGGCCGCTCAGCTTGCCCAGCACGATCTTGTTGGCGCTCCAGCCCACGTCCTCGGCGCGCATGATCTCGTAGGTGTCGCGCGCCTTGAGCACGCCATCCTGGTGGATGCCCGAGGCATGTGCGAACGCGTTGGCGCCCACCACGGCCTTGTTGGGCTGCACCACGAAACCGGTGGTCTGGCTGACCATGCGGCTGGCGGCCACGATGTGCTGCGTGTCGATGTTGAGGTCGAGGTTGAAATAGTCCCGGCGGGTCTTGACCGCCATCACCACCTCTTCGAGCGAGCAGTTGCCCGCGCGCTCGCCCAGGCCGTTGATCGTGCACTCCACCTGGCGCGCACCGCCGATCTTCACGCCAGCGAGCGAGTTGGCCACCGCCATGCCCAGGTCGTTGTGGCAGTGCACGGACCAGACGGCCTTGTCGCTGTTGGGGATGCGCTCGCGCAGCGTCTTGATGAAGTTGCCATAGAGCTCGGGGATGGCGTAGCCCACGGTGTCGGGCACGTTGATGGTGGTGGCGCCCTCCGCGATCACGGCCTCCAGCACGCGGCACAGGAAATCGGGATCGCTGCGGTAGCCATCCTCGGGGCTGAACTCGATGTCGGCCACCAGGTTGCGGGCGAAACGCACCGACTGCTTGGCCTGCTCCAGCACCTGCTCGGGCGTCATGCGCAGCTTCTTCTCCATGTGCAGCGGGCTCGTGGCGATGAAGGTATGGATGCGCGCGCTGTTGGCGCCCGCCAGGGCCTCCGCCGCGCGCGCGATGTCGCGGTCGTTGGCGCGCGACAGCGAGCAGATGGTCGATTCCCTGATCGCATTGGCGATGGCCTGCACGGCTTCGAAGTCGCCGTTGGAGCTGGCCGCGAAACCGGCTTCGATCACGTCCACCTTCAGGCGCTCGAGCTGGCGCGCGATGCGCAGCTTCTCGTCCTTGGTCATCGAGGCGCCGGGGGATTGCTCGCCATCGCGCAAGGTGGTGTCGAAAATGATCAGTTTGTCAGCCATGTTGTTCTCCTGGTATCGGTGGGTGGGGTTCCCGCAACGTCAAAAATCTGGCGCCCAAAACAAAAGGCCCGCTGCGGGTGCATACGGGCCTGTGTGGAAAAAGTGTGCGCGTGCGCTTACTGTCTCCGCCCGTGGGGAGGTAGCAGTAGGGCCAGTGCAAACGTGTTCATGCGATGCAATGTAGCACAAGTCACGACCCGCCGCCGTGGTCACTTGTGGAGTCCGCGCTCATCGGGTTCATCGGTCGACGTGCTGATCACGCTGCTGTGCTGGCCCTTGGCCTTGCGCCAGGCATAGACGCCGTAGCCGCTCAGCCCATAGCAGACGAACACGCCGAAAAGCACGATGGGGGGATGGATGTTGATGACCGCGATGCCCAGCGCTATCAGCACGATGGCGGCAAAGGGCACGCTCTTCTTCATCTGCACGTCCTTGAAGCTGTAGAACGGCACGTTGGTCACCATGGTGAGTCCCGCATACAGCGTGAAGGCGAACATGACCCAGGTGGTCTGCGTCCAGGTCAGCCACAGGTCTTCTCCCGGATGCACCCCCAGCTCCGTCATGAGCCAGATGAAGCCGGCCACCAGGGCGGCGGCGGCTGGCGAAGGCAGTCCCTGGAAGTAGCGCTTGTCCACCACGCTGGTATTCACATTGAAGCGCGCAAGGCGCAAGGCCGCGCAGGCGCAGTACACGAACGCGGCGATCCAGCCCCAGCGGCCCAGGCCCTGGAGCGACCACTCATAGGCGATCAGCGCGGGCGCCGCTCCAAACGAGACCATGTCGGACAGCGAATCCATCTGCTCGCCAAACGCGCTCTGCGTATTGGTCATGCGCGCCACGCGCCCGTCCAGGCTGTCCAGCACCATGGCGCAGAAGACGCCCACCGCCGCCATGTCGAACCGGCCGTTCATGGCCATCACGATCGAATAGAAACCACCGAACAGGGCCGCCAGCGTGAACAGGTTGGGCAGGATGTAGATGCCTTTGCGCCGCTTGCGCACCATCACACCGGGGTTGTCGGTGGATTCATTGCCGTCATGCATCAAATAGACCTCCAGCGCTTGCCTATATTGCGCAAGCTGCTATTAAATTTATAGTTTTCAACCCTGACCCACGGAACAGGCGGCGCGCCGCACGCGCAAAAGGCGAAGGCCGCAGTGTAGCGCCTGCCAACAGGCGTCCCGCCAAAGGAAGCGCCCCAGCCCCCGGCACAGGTGAGCGCGCGCCCACGTAGCGGGCGGGCTTTGCGCCAGGGGTTGGCCCGGCAACAAAAAAGGCCACTGTGAAGTGGCCTTTTCGTGCTTCGCACAGGAGATCAGTTGCGGGTCTGGTCGACCAGCTTGTTCTTGGCGATCCAGGGCATCATGGCGCGCAGCTTGCCGCCCACCACTTCGATGCTGTGGTCGGCGGTGTTGCGGCGGCGGGCCGTCATGCTCGGGTAGTTCAGGCGGCCTTCCTGGATGAACATCTTGGCGTAGTCGCCGTTCTGGATGCGCTTCAAGGCATTGCGCATGGCGGCGCGCGACTGCTCGTTGATCACTTCGGGGCCGGTCACGTACTCGCCGTACTCGGCGTTGTTCGAGATCGAGTAGTTCATGTTGGCGATCCCGCCTTCGTAGATCAGGTCCACGATGAGCTTGAGCTCGTGCAGGCATTCGAAGTAGGCCATCTCGGGGGCATAGCCGGCTTCGACCAGGGTTTCATAGCCCATCTTGATCAGCTCGACGGCGCCGCCGCACAGCACGGCCTGCTCGCCGAACAGGTCGGTCTCGGTTTCTTCCTTGAAGTTGGTCTCGATGATGCCGGCCTTGCCGCCACCATTGGCCATGGCGTACGACAGGGCCAGGTCGCGGGCCTTGCCGGACTTGTCCTGGTGCACGGCCACCAGGTGGGGCACGCCGCCGCCCTGGGTGTAGGTGTTGCGCACGGTGTGGCCAGGGGCCTTGGGAGCGACCATCCACACGTCCAGGTCGGCACGGGGCACGACCTGGTTGTAGTGCACGTTGAAGCCGTGGGCAAAGGCCAGCGAGGCGCCCTGCTTGATGTTCGGGGCCACGTTGTTGGTGTAGACCTCGGCGATCTGCTCGTCGGGCAGCAGGATCATGACCACGTCGGCGGCCTTGACGGCGTCGTTCACTTCCATCACGTTCAGGCCGGCCTTGCCAACCTTGTCCCACGAGGCACCGCCCTTGCGCAGGCCGACCACGACCTTCACGCCGCTGTCGTTCAGGTTCTGTGCATGGGCGTGGCCCTGCGAGCCGTAGCCGATGATGGCAACGGTCTTGCCCTTGATCAGGCTCAGGTCACAGTCTTTGTCGTAGAAAACTTTCATGGGTTGCTCCGGTTGAAATGCGTTGTTCGGGTTGAAAAATAAAACGGGGTATTGTCCTGGAAAGCGCTCAGGCGCCTTTTCAGACACGCAGGATGCGTTCGCCTCGGCCGATGCCGCTGGCACCGGTGCGCACGGTTTCCAGGATGGCCGTGCGGTCGATGGCCTGCAGGAAGGCATCGTTCTTTCCCTGGTCGCCGGTGAGCTCGATGGTGTAGCTCTTCTCGGTCACGTCGATGATGCGGCCACGGAAGATGTCGGCCATGCGCTTCATCTCCTCGCGCTCCTTGCCCACGGCGCGCACCTTCACCATCATGAGCTCGCGCTCGGTGTAGGCGCCTTCGGTGAGGTCGACCACCTTGACCACCTCGATGAGGCGGTTCAGGTGCTTGGTGATCTGCTCGATCACGTCGTCGGAGCCCGTGGTCTGGATCGTCATGCGCGAGAGCGATGGATCCTCGGTGGGCGCCACGGTGAGCGATTCGATGTTGTAGCCACGGGCGGAGAACAGGCCCACCACGCGCGAGAGCGCGCCGGGTTCGTTTTCCAGCAGAACGGCAATGATGTGTTTCATGATGAAGAGATTCCTCTTTTCGCTGCCCTCCCCCGTGCACGGTAATGCACGGGCTTGGCAGGCAATAGATTCGTCAAAAAGTGATAGCTATCAAATTGATAGCTGCTTGCGCTTGCCAATCAAGCGCTGGAGCCCGATTTTGCTTAAAGGTCTTCCGACCCCAGCAGCATTTCGGTGATGCCCTTGCCGGCCTGCACCATCGGGAACACGTTCTCGGTGGGGTCGGTGCGGAAGTCCATGAACACCGTGCGGTCCTTGAGCTTGCGGGCTTCGCGCAGCGCGGGCTCCACGTCCTTGGGATGCTCGATGAGCATGCCCACATGGCCGTAGGCCTCGGCCAGCTTCACGAAGTTGGGCAGCGCGTCCATGTAGCTGTGGCTGTAGCGGCCGGAATATTCGATCTCCTGCCACTGGCGCACCATGCCCAGGTAGCGGTTGTTCAGCGAGCAGATCTTGATCGGCGTGTTGTACTGCAGGCAGGTGGACAGCTCCTGGATGTTCATCTGCACCGAGCCTTCGCCCGTGATGCAGAAGACCTCGGAGTCCGGCTTGGCCAGCTTGATGCCCATGGCGTAGGGAATGCCCACGCCCATGGTGCCCAGGCCGCCCGAATTGATCCAGCGGCGCGGCTCGTCGAAACGGTAGTACTGCGCGGCCCACATCTGGTGCTGGCCCACGTCGGACGTGATGTAGGTGTCCGCATCCTTGGTCATGTTCCACAGCGTCTCGACCACATACTGTGGCTTGATGACGTCGCTGCTGCCCATGCTGTACTTGAGGCAATCGCGCTTGCGCCAGCCTTCGATGGTGTCCCACCAGGCGGCCAGAGCACCTGCGTCAGGGCGCGTGCTGCTCTCGCGGATCATGGAGATCAGCTCGGTGAGCACGTCCTTCACGTCGCCGACGATCGGGATGTCCACCTTCACGCGCTTGGAGATGCTCGACGGGTCGATGTCCACATGGATGATCTTGCGGTCGTTCTGCGCGAAATGCTTGGGGTTGCCGATCACGCGGTCGTCGAAGCGCGCGCCCACGGCCAGCAGCACGTCGCAGTTCTGCATCGCGTTGTTGGCCTCGATGGTGCCGTGCATGCCCAGCATGCCCAGGAACTTGCGGTCCGACGCGGGATAGGCGCCCAGGCCCATCAGCGTGTTGGTGACCGGATAGCCCAGCATGTCCACCAGCGTGCGCAGCTCATTGGTGGCATTGCCCAGCAGCACGCCGCCGCCGGTGTAGATGTAGGGGCGCTTGGCAGCCAGCAGCAACTGCAGCGCCTTGCGGATCTGGCCGCCGTGGCCCTTGCGCACGGGGTTGTACGAGCGCATTTCCACCGACTGCGGGTAGCCGCTGTAGGGCACCTTCTTGAACGAAACGTCCTTGGGCACGTCCACCACCACGGGGCCGGGGCGGCCGGTGCGGGCGATGTGGAAGGCCTTCTTCATCGTCATGGCCAGATCGCGCGGGTCCTTGACGAGGAAGTTGTGCTTGACGATGGGGCGGGTGATACCGACCGTGTCGCACTCCTGGAAGGCGTCCAGCCCGATGGCGGGCGTGGGCACCTGGCCAGAGATGATCACCATGGGGATCGAATCCATGTACGCGGTGGCGATGCCGGTGACCGCATTGGTCAGGCCGGGGCCCGAAGTGACCAGGGCCACGCCGACTTCGCCGGTGGCGCGCGCATAGCCGTCGGCGGCGTGCACGGCGGCCTGTTCGTGGCGCACCAGCACGTGCTGGATGGTGTCTTGCTTGTAGAGCGCGTCGTAGATGTAGAGGACGGCGCCGCCGGGATAGCCCCAGATGTACTGGACGTTCTCGGCCTGGAGCGACTTGATGAGGATCTCGGAACCCATGAGGTCCTGCGAGCCGGAAGCGGGAGAAGCATTGCCCTGCGTGGCAGCGGCAGCTGAAGTGAGTTCAGCCTTGGAGATTTCCATGATCGATCAACCTTTGTGAATTTCTCTGACGAAAAACCTTGGGTGCCCCTCGCACGCGCTCTTGTGAAGCCAGCTTGGAACTTGAGGCCAAGGACATGGGCGGGATGATTGCCGCGCCGGACCGTGACCCGTTTGCCTTTTGAATTGCAGCAGCGATTATCGCACTGCAACACATGTAAAACCGCAGGCAGCCTAAAAAAACCCCGGCGGATGCGATAATCAAAGGCTCCACGTGCCGGATAGCCACATTTTTGCGCTCTCACCGGCACCGATCCCCTCCCGGGCTGACCCGTCTTGGCAACCGAACAAGAACTCTCCGACTTCCTCAAAAGTGTAGAAAAGCGCGCTTTCAAGCGTTCGGTCTACCACGTTCGCAATGAGGAAGCGGCGCTCGACATCGTGCAGGACAGCATGCTCAAGCTGGCGGAGCACTACGGCGACAAGCCGGCGGCGGAGCTGCCCATGCTGTACCAGCGGATCCTGTCCAACTGCACCCTGGACTGGTTCCGGCGCCAGAAGACCCGCAATGCACTGTTTTCGAGCATGAGCGACTTCGAGGGCCCCGGCGAAGATGGCATGGATTTTGATCTGCTGGAGGCGTATTCAGGACCGGATGGTGGAGAACGGGCGGAGAGCGCCGAGGATCTGACCCGCCGGGCGCAGATCTTCCACGGTATCGAGGCTGAAATCGCCGAGCTTCCGCCACGTCAACGGGAAGCGTTCCTCATGCGTTACTGGGAAGAAATGGATGTTGCAGAAACGGCGGCCGCCATGGGCTGCTCCGAAGGCAGTGTCAAGACGCACTGTTTTCGTGCCATACAAACCCTCAGCAAGGCACTGAAGGCCAAAGGAATCGAGCCATGAACACTGTACAGACCCCATCGACACAGGCAGAAGCTGCGGCAGAGCGCTTTGCGCTGCGCGTCGCGTCGCGGTTGTCCAGCGGCACCGCCGAATTGCCTTATGACATTTCCGAGCGGCTGCGCGCCTCGCGCGTGCAGGCGCTGGCCAAGCGCAAGAAAGACATCGTGCCGGTGCGCCTGGCAGCCCCTGCGGCCGTCATCCGCGGCGCGGGCGGCAGCGCCACGCTGGGCCGCGGCGGCAGTGAAGGTGGTGGCTGGTGGAGTGCGCTGGTTTCCGCCGTTCCCCTGATGGCCCTGGTGGTGGGCCTGGTCGTGATCAACATTGCCCAGGACGAAAGCAGTGCCAATGACGTGGCCGAGGTGGATGCCGCGCTGCTGACCGATGATCTGCCACCCGCAGCCTACGCAGACCCGGGCTTCGTACAATTTCTCAAGACCTCCGCGCAGCCGAACTGAGCTGCCCGACACCGTACTGCATGCACCCAAGCCCTTCTGACGCTTCCCCCGCCCTGCCAGCCTTCGTGCTGGCTTTGGCGCTCTTGGGCGTGCTCGCGGCGGTGGGTGGCCAGGTGCTGGTGCAGATGCGCATGGCACCCGGCACCCTGCTGCCCGCCGGCGCGGAAGCAGCCGTGGCCAGCCCCAACAACGCGCGCTCGCCCACGCGCCATGGCACCTCGATGGTGCCGCAGGTCGAGACCGGTCCGGGCTGGGAGACCTTGACCACGCCCCAGAAGCTGGCGCTGTACCCGCTCGCGGAGCGTTGGGCGCTGATCAGCGAGGCGCAAAAACGCCGCTGGCTCGCGCTGGCGGCCAATTTCTCCGCGCTCCCCGAGGAAGAACAGGCCAAGTTCCACGACCGCATGGCGGACTGGGCCAGCCTGAGTGCCCAGCAGCGCAACCAGGCCCGGCTGAACTACGCGGTCACCAATCGCCTCGCCCCCGATGACAAGCGCGCCCAGTGGGAGGCCTACCTGGCCCTGTCCGAGGAAGAAAAACGCGCCCTGGCGGCCCGTGCGGCGCCCAAGCCCAAGGGCGCCGCCACGGCGCTGCGGCCCGTGTCGCCCAAGAAACTGGCCCAGGTGCCAGCGGCCACGCAGGCCAACCCCAGCCGTCCGAATGCGCCCAAGATTCCCCCCGTGCTGGACCACAGCCTCCCGCGCGTGGCAGCGCCGGTGACGCCCGCGGCGCCACCCGCATCGGGCGTGCCCACGCAGAATCCGGCCTCCACGGTGGTGGAGACCGCGCCCATCTCGGTGCCCGTGGCGGTTCCGGCGGCGCTGGCACCGCTGGGCGCAGGCTCCGCGGAAGCGCCCGCCGCCCCGGCTCCCATCGTCACACCCGACAATTCAGGCCTGTATCCTCAGTAGACCGCCGGCCGGCCTTTCCCGCCTTGCTCCTGCCTCGCTTTCGCCCCCTGGAATGACCGCCTCCCCTCCCGCCCGCACGCCGCCGGCCGCCCCCTCCTCCCCTGCGCCTTCAGCCGCCGGCATCGGCGCGACGACGCCCAACCTGTGGCGCCGCATGGCGTGCTGGCTGTACGAGGGCATGCTGATGTTCGGGGTGGTCTTCATCGCAGGCTACCTGTTCGGCACCCTGAGCCAGACCCGCCACGCGCTGGACAACCGGCATGCCCTGCAGGCCTTCCTGTTCGTGGTGTTTGGCATCTATTTCACCTGGTTCTGGGCCAAGGGCCAGACCCTGGCCCAGAAGACCTGGCTCATCCGCGTGGTGGACACCGCAGGGCGCCCCATCACCCAGGCGCGCGCCCTGCTGCGCTACCTGCTCAGCTGGGTCTGGTTCCTGCCGCCGCTGGCCGCCTACCTGTTCGGCGTGCCCGCCCTCGAGGTGCTGGTGCTGCTGTTCGGCTGGGTCGCCATCTGGGCCATCCTGAGCCGGTTTCATCCCCAACGGCAGTTCTGGCATGACGCGCTGGCCGGCACCCGCCTGGTGCACTTCGAGCTGCCAAAAAAGTAGCCCCCCGCCACCCCTTCGCCGTGCCAGCTGTCACGCGGGTGCGAGACAATGCCCGGACCATGTCCCTATCTCCGCCGCAGCCCGTCGCGCCCGCCAACCCCCAGAAAGCCCGCTCGGGCCTGAACCGCATCTGGCACGCCGCCGGCTATTCGCTGGAGGGCCTGCGCGCGGGCTGGAACGAAAAGGCGTTCCGCCAGGAGGCCATTGCCGCCATGGTGCTGCTGCCCCTGTCGCTGTGGCTGGGGCGCAGCTGGGTGGAGGTGGCGCTGCTGGCAGGCTCCGTGGTGATCGTGATGATCGTGGAGCTGCTCAACACCGGCATCGAGACCGCCATCGACCGCATCGGCCCCGAATGGCACGACCTTTCAAAACGCGCCAAGGACATGGGCAGCGCCGCCGTGCTGCTGGCGCTGCTGCTGTGCATGGGCATCTGGGGCGCGGCTGTTTTTCAGAGGATCTTCCATGGTTGAACCGGCATTTTCAGTGTGTGTGTACTGCGGCTCGCGCCCTGGCGAGAACCCGGCCTTCGCCCAGGCCGCCAAGGCCGTGGGCCAGTGGATCGGCCAACGTGGCGGGCAGCTGGTGTATGGCGGTGGGCGCAGCGGGCTGATGGGCACGGTGGCCGAGGCCACCCGCGTGGCGGGCGGGCGCGTGGTGGGCGTGATTCCGCAGGCGCTGGTGGACAAGGAGCTGGCCAACCGCCTGTGCGACGAGCTTCACATCGTGCAGACCATGCACGAGCGCAAGGCGATGATGGCCGAGCGCAGCGACGCCTTCCTGGCCCTGCCCGGCGGCATCGGCACCTTCGAAGAGCTGTTCGAGGTGTGGACCTGGCGCCAGCTGGGCTACCACGACAAGCCGCTGGGCCTGCTCAATGTCGCGGGCTACTACGACGCGCTGATGAGCTTCCTGGACCACAGCGTGGCCAGCGGCTTCATGGGCGAATGGCAGATGGGACTGCTGCATGCGTCCGCCGACGCCGATGCGCTGCTGCGCACGCTGGTGCAGTCCGCCGGCCCCGGTCAGGCGCCGGTGCCGCTGCGTGCCGTGATCTGACGGCCGGGCCGCGCGGATACGGGGTCACCCCCGCATCGCGCTGCCGGCACCCACACAACAAAACAAAAGCGAAAGGGGCGGTTTTCCGCCCCTTTCGCTTTGTGCCTTGTCCTTGTGTGTGTCTTGCGTGCCTTTTCCTTGCGGGAGCCCGTGCGGCCCCGGCCAGGCGGGCGCGACCCCTCAGACCGCGGCGTCGTCCAGGTCGCCGGTGCGGATGCGCACCACGCGCTCCACCGAGGTGACGAAGATCTTGCCGTCGCCGATCTTGCCCGTGCGCGCGACGCTCACGATGGCATCCACGCAGCGGTCCACGTCTTCGCTCTTCACGACGACCTCGACCTTCACCTTGGGCAGGAAGTCCACCACGTATTCAGCGCCCCGGTACAGCTCGGTGTGGCCCTTCTGGCGGCCAAAGCCCTTCACCTCGGTCACGGTGAGGCCGGTCACGCCACATTCAGCCAGGGCTTCGCGGACTTCTTCGAGCTTGAAGGGCTTGATGACGGCGGTGATCATTTTCATGGCGGGTCTCCTGGAGGATGTAAAAAATGGGGGCTGAAAGCGCAGCGCCGAAGCGTCACGCCCTGAATTTGCTAGTGATAGGGTAACGCCAGTCCTTGCCGAAGCTACGGCGCGTGACGCGAATCCCTACGGGAGCCTGGCGGCGCTTGTACTCGTTGAGCTTGATGAGGCGCGTCACACGCTCCACATCGGCGCGCGCAAAACCGCTGGCGATGATGGACTCGATGGGCTCATCGTTCTCCATGTAGCGCGCCACGATGGCGTCCAGCACTTCGTAGGGCGGCAGGCTGTCCTGGTCTTTCTGGTCGGGGCGTAGCTCGGCGCTGGGCGGGCGGGTGATGATGCGCTCGGGAATGGGACTGGCGCCCGTGCCGTACGGATCGTTGGCGTTGCGCCAGCGCGCCAGGTCGAACACCCGTGTCTTGGCCACGTCCTTGATCACCGCGAAGCCACCCGCCATGTCGCCATACAGCGTGCAGTAGCCCGTGGACATCTCGCTCTTGTTGCCCGTGGTGAGCACGATGGCGCCGAACTTGTTGGACAGCGCCATGAGCAGCGTGCCCCGGATGCGCGCCTGCAGATTTTCCTCGGTGGTGTCCTCGGCCAGACCCGCGAAGTCGCTCGCCAGCGCGGCCTTGAAGGCCTCGAACTGCGGCTTGATGGAGATCTCGTCGTAGCGCACGCCCAGGCGGGCAGCCATGTCGCGCGCATCGATCCAGCTGATGTCGGCCGTGTAGGGCGACGGCATCATCACCGTGCGCACCTTGTCGGCGCCCAGCGCGTCCACGGCAATGGCCAGCACCAGGGCCGAGTCGATGCCGCCCGAGAGCCCCAGCAGCGCGCCCGGAAATCCGTTCTTGCCCACATAGTCCCGCACCCCCAGCACCAGGGCGTCCCACAGGTCCGCCTCCAGGCTTTTCTCCGGCGCGATGTCTGCTTCAAATTTGATAGCTTCCTGCGCTTGCTGGACTTGCGCAAAGACCAGTTTTTCTTCAAACCCAGGACCACGCCCAGCCACAGAGCCGTCGGCGTTGAGCGCGAAAGATCGGCCCTCGAACACCACCTCGTCCTGCCCGCCCACCAGGTGGGCGTACACCAGCGGCAGGCCGGTCTCGGCCACGCGTTCGCGCATGGTCTGCTCGCGTTCGGCGCTCTTTCCCAGGTGGAAGGGCGATGCATTGATGACCGCCAGCAGCTGCGCGCCCGCGGCCGCCGCATCGTGCGCCGGCGCGGCGAACCAGGCGTCCTCGCAGACCAGCAGGCCCACCCGCACGCCCTCCACCTCGAACACGCAGGGCGCGCTGCCAGCCACGAAGTAGCGGCGCTCGTCGAACACCTGGTAGTTGGGCAGCTCGCGCTTGGCGTAGGTCTGCTCGATGCGGCCCTCGCGCAGCACGCTGGCGGCATTGAGGCAGGCGCTGAACGCAGGCGCATCGGGCGACACCGCCTGCGGATGGCCCAGCACGATGGCCAGGCCTTTCAACCCTGCCGTCTCGCGGGCCACGGTTTTCACGGCATCATCGCAGGCCGCGATGAAGGCGGGGCGCAGGAACAGGTCTTCGGCGGCATAGCCACAGATGGCGAGTTCGGGCGTGAGCAGCAGCCGGGCACCCCGGGCATGGGCTTCGCGGGCCGCGGCAATGATCTTCTGCGCGTTCTGGGGCATGTCGCCCACGACAAAGTTGAGCTGCGCAGTGCAAATGGAGAGCGTCATGGAACTGGAATCGGCCCCTGCGGCCAGGTTGAATACCGCCACTGCGGACCCGCGGCACCGGGGGTGGAGCGGGGGATCGCATGGCTGAAGCCGCCATTATCGCCCGCGTACTCGCATCCCCGCTCGACGTCGGGGCCGACGCCTGGAACGCCCTGCTCGCCCGGCAGAGCCACCCCACGCCCTTCATGCGGCACGAATACCTGGCCGCCCTGCACGAAAGCGGCAGCGCCACGCCACGCACCGGCTGGGCCCCCCGGTTCATGACCCTGTGGGAGGACGGCACGCTGATCGCGGCCTGCCCCCTGTACCTCAAGAGCCATTCGTACGGAGAGTATGTGTTCGACTGGGCGTGGGCCAGCGCGTATGAGCAGCACGGCGTGCCGTACTACCCCAAGGCCGTCGTGGCCGTGCCTTTCACGCCCGTGCCCGGTACGCGCCTGATGGCGCGCGACGAGGCCACGCGCGCGCTGCTGGTGCAGGCCGTGTGCCAGTGGTGCGGGGAGGAAAACGTCTCTTCCGTGCATGTGCTGTTTGCCAGCGACGACGACGCGCGGACCTGCGCGGGGCGCGACCTGATGCTGCGGCACACCGTGCAATTCCACTGGAAGAACCAGGCTCCCGCGCCCGGCGGCGGGGACGGCTACCGCAGCTTCGACGAATTCCTCGCCAGCCTGTCCCAGGAAAAACGCAAGAAGATCCGCCAGGAACGCCGCCGCGTGGCCGATGCGGGCGTTACGTTCCGGTGGGCGCGCGGCACGGACATCCCGCAGGCGGACTGGGATTTCTTCTACCGCTGCTACGAGCGCACCTACCTCGAGCACGGCAACCCGCCCTACCTCACGCGCGACTTCTTCGCGCGCATGGCCGCGCAGCTGCCCGGCGCCTGGCTGCTTTTCATCGCCGAACGCAACGGGCGGCCCATTGCCAGCAGTCTGATAGCTGTCGGCGCGGATTCATCAAGCGCCAGCGGCCCAAACGCCCATGAACCCGTGGCGTATGGCCGCTACTGGGGGGCGCTGGAGCGCGTGGACTGCCTGCATTTCGAGGCCTGCTACTACCAGCCCCTGCAGTGGTGCATCGAACACGGCGCGCGGCGCTTTGAAGGCGGTGCCCAGGGTGAACACAAGATGGCCCGCGCGCTGCTGCCGGTGCAGGCCACCAGTGCCCACTGGCTGGCGCACCCGGCCTTCGCCGAAGCGGTGGAGCGGTTCCTGGCGCGCGAAAGCGAAGGCGTCCAGCACTACCTGGACGAACTGCAGGAGCGCAGCCCGTTCAGGCAGGCGCCGCCGGGGGCAGAGGCCAGGGCCGCCTTGGCTCCGCACGGCGCCGGCACGGGCTGAGGGAGAGGCCGCAGCCCCAGCCCCGTCTCCTTCCGGCCCCTTCCAGCCCGGGCGCCTGTCAGAAGCTCTCCCAGTCATCCTCCGCGCCCGCCGCCACGGGCTGCGGTGCAGGGGACTTCGGCCTGGCCGCCGCGATGGAAGGTGGCCGCGCGGCGGGGGCCGCCTTGCCGCCGGCGGGGCGCATCGCGGCACCCGCCGCCCGCAGGGCGGGCCGGGGCGGCGCCGCGACGGCGGCGGCAGCAGCGGCGGCCACGGGCCGGGACTGGTCGGACGAGAGCTTGAACACCGCCACCGCGCCCACCAGCGCCTGGGCCTGCTGGCTCAGGCTGCTGGCGGCCGCGGCCATTTCCTCCACCAGGGCCGCGTTCTGCTGCGTCACCTGGTCCATCTGCGTGATCGCCTCGCCCACCTGCGACACGCCCTGGCTCTGCTCGCTGCTGGCCGCGCTGATCTCGCCCATGATGTCCGTCACGCGGCGGATGGAGGACACCACCTCGGTCATGGTGACGCCGGCCTTGTCCACGAGCACCGAGCCCTGCTCCACGCGCTCCACGCTGGCGGTGATCAGGGCCTTGATCTCCTTGGCAGCC
Organism: Acidovorax sp. GW821-FHT09A11; assembly: GCF_059418365.1. Taxonomy (NCBI): domain Bacteria; kingdom Pseudomonadati; phylum Pseudomonadota; class Betaproteobacteria; order Burkholderiales; family Comamonadaceae; genus Acidovorax; species Acidovorax sp. GW821-FHT09A11. Next base: position 3,553 of record NZ_JBWKPS010000001.1, on the reverse strand, counting down.
TCGGCGCTGCGCCCGGCCAGGCTGCGCACCTCGCCCGCCACCACGGCGAAGCCACGCCCCTGCTCACCCGCGCGCGCCGCCTCCACCGCCGCGTTGAGCGCCAGGATGTTGGTCTGGAAGGCAATGCCGTCGATCACGCTGATGATGTCGGCGATCTTCTTGCTGCTGTCGTTGATGCCCTTCATGGTCTCGACCACCTCCGACACCACATCGCCGCCCTGCCCCGCCACGGTGGATGCGCTCATCGCCAGCTGGTTGGCCTGGCGCGCGTTGTCCGCGTTCTGCTTGACGGTGGAGCTGAGCTCCTCCATCGACGCCGCCGTCTCCTGCAGCGCGCTGGCCTGCTGTTCGGTGCGGCTGGACAGGTCGTTGTTGCCCGACGCAATCTCGGCACTGGCAGACGCCACACCCTGAGCATTCCCGCGTACCCCCGATACCACATGGGCCAGGTTGTCGCGCATGGTGGTCAGGCCGCCCAGCAGCAGGGAGATCTCGTCCCTGCCCCGCGCATCGATCGGCACCGTCAGGTCGCCCCGCGCCACCGAATCGGTGATCTGCACCGCATTGCCCAGGGCGCGCGATATCTGCCGGATCATGGCGCCGCCCATCAGCACCGCCAGCACGATGCCCAGCACGACGGCCGTGAGCGCGACGGCGCGAATCGCCTGAAAGCTCGATTCGGCCCGGTCGTACTCGGCCTTGGCCCGGTCCAGCTGCACCTGCATGAGCAGGCCCAGCACATCCTGCAGCGGGTCGATGGCGGGGTACATCTCCTTGGCGGCGAACGCCGTCAGCGCCGCCGTGTCGCCCGAGCGGAAATGGCCGGTCAGCGTGTCGGCGGCCGCGTCGGCCTTGGCCTGCAGGGGCTTGAAGCGCTCGACCAGCTGGGCTTCCTCGGGCACGAGGTGCGTGGCCAGGTAGGCCTTCCAGTTGGTGTCGATCGCCTTGCGCGCATCGGCCACCGACTGCTGGCCCTGGGCAGGCGTCATGGCCCCGTCGCGCACCTTGTGCGCGGTATCGACCACGTTGACCGCATACATGTCCGCGACCACCTTGATCTGCTTGAGAGGCACCACCCGGTCGTCATACACCGACTTGAGCCCCGCGTTGGACTGCCCCATGCCGAACAGGCCCGCCGCGCCCACCAGCAAAACGAGCAGGCACAGCGCCGCCAGCAAGCCGGCGAGGCGCGTGGATATCTTGAACTGGCTCATGGCAGCGCTCCTGAAGTGGGGAAAGAGAAAGGGGACCGGGAACTGGACGGCAGCCCGGGGCGCCCGCCGAGGCGATGACGCCATGGCGCGCGCGGGCGAAGGAGAGCGGGATTGCGGGCGATGCGGGGCCCGTGCAGGCAGGCACCGCGCCACGGGCGGGCAGTGCGGGAATCAGCAGAGTCGGAGCCGCGAACCATGAGAGAACTCCCGGCGGAAGACCAACACGTCCCAAGGGCGGGCCCGCCGCCCTGGAACCGGTGCACGCGCACGGTCCGGGCCGGGGCCCCTGGCACCCAGCATAGCGCGTTCTGTTACGTTTGCGAACGCCGTGAGGGCGATAAACCACAGGCCCCCGCCGGGAGGCCTTGCGGGCCTACCTGGCGACCTGGGCGATCAGCCCGGTCTCCTCGCTGCTGAGCAGCGCCTCGATGTCCATCACGATCAGCGTGCGCTCGCCCAGGCTGGCAATCCCGGTGATGAAGGCCGGGTCCACATGGCCCTGGCGCTCGAACTGGGGGGCGGGCTTGATGAGGTCGGCGGTCAGCGAGGCCACGTCGGCCACGGCGTCCACGACCACGCCCACCACGGCCGTGCCGATGTCCAGGATGATGACCACCGTGAACTCGGTGTAGCTTGCCTCGGGGCACTGCAGCTTCAGGCGCAGGTCCAGGATGGGGACGATGCGCCCGCGCAGGTCGATCACTCCCTTGATGAAAACCGGGGAATGCGCCAGGCGCGTCGGCTGCTCGTAGGAGCGGATTTCCTGCACCCGCAGGATGTCGATGCCGTACTCCTCCGCCCCCAGCCGGAAGGTCAGGTACTCGCCCGCAGGCGCGGCGGCGGTGGCCGCTGCGGCGGGACGGGACGAGGAGGCAGGGGCTGCGATCATGGCGCGGGCTTTCGGAAAGCAAGGGATGGAGGGGCCGAGGAACGTCTGGACGGTCTCCCGCAGGCGGGGCGGGCCGCGCGGATGCGTGCGGGCGCGGGCACAGCAGCATAGCAGCCGGCGATGGCCAGGACCTGCCTCGCGGCGCGGGGCCCGCCGTCCCCGGGGCGCCAGCGCAGGCCTCGCGGCCTGGAATTGGAGAGCTAGCTCCATTCGGGCGCCCTGCCCGCCCGCGAAAAAATGCTACCGTCGCCCACGGTGCGCCGTGCGGCCCTTCCCTTCTTTTCCTGGAAGGCCCTGCACGGCACACCCGCAAGCCACACGACATGGCGCCCCGCTTTGTTTGAAATGATGAACCGATGCCCTTCTTCAGCAAGAAAGAAACCGATCCCGCCGACATCCCGCCGCCAGGCCTGCCGCTGCTGGCCCTGGAACTGCGGGCCCCTTGGGAGTTTGGCGCGGTGCTGCCCGCCTGGCCCGTGCTGCAGCGTGCCCCGCTGGGCGATGGCCACACGGTGATCGTGTTCCCCGGCCTCACGGCGGGGGATGCCACCACGGTTCCGCTGCGCCGCTACCTGGAGTCGCGCAACTACGAAACCCAGGGCTGGGGCCAGGGGTTGAACCTGGGCCCCAGGGACGGCGTGCTGGAAACCGCCAAGCGCCAGCTGCAGGAGGCCAGCGAGGCCAGCGGCGGCAAGGTGAGCCTGGTGGGCTGGAGCCTGGGCGGCATCTATGCGCGAGAGCTGGCCAAGGAAATGCCCGGCCTGGTGCGCTGCGTGGTGACGCTGGGCACGCCTTTCGCCGGCCCGCACACCTCCACGAACGCGTGGCGCATCTACCAGTTCGCCAGCGGCCGCAGCATCGAGCGCGAAACCGAGAGCTACAACCTGCCCGAGGCCCCGCCCGTGCCCACCACCAGCATCTACTCGCGCACCGACGGCGTGGTGGCCTGGCGCGGCAGCATCCAGTCGCCAGCCGCGCACAACCCCCACACCGAGAACATCGAGGTGGTCGCCAGCCACTTCGGCATCGGCCTGAACCCCAGCGCCTGGTGGGCCGTGGCCGACCGGCTGGCACAGCCCCACGGGCCGGACGCCATGTGGCAGCCCTTCGAGCGGCCGGGCCTGCCGGGGCTTCAGCTGATCTACCCCGACCCGGAACGCTGAGCCGCCCGCGCAAGAAAAAAAGCACGCCCGAGGACTCCTCCTCCCGCGTGCTTTGTTTTTGATAGCTGCCAGCGCTCGGGTATCAATCGCTAGCAGCCTATTTGGCTTGCATTTTTCGCAGGCTCCCGCTCAAAAGCTTTCCCAATCGTCATCGCTGCCCGCCTGTGCGGCGGCGGGCTTGGGGGCGGGCGGGGCCGCGGGCCGGGGGGCTGGCAAGTGGGCGGCAGGGGCCGTGCCGTTGCGATGGCCATCCCGTGCCGCCGCCGTGCCGCCGCGCGGGGCCAGCG